>JAWLGH010000092.1:0-7986 GCA_041685165.1 Oceanipulchritudo sp.
GGGATCCATTGCCCCCCTGATATAGAGGATCCAGCTTCCGGCCCATTCGGATTTGACTCCGAAAGTAGTGTGTGCGCCGGTACGGGGAGCCCCGGCAGATAGGAAGGAATGAGCAGGCGGTCGGGCGGCGGCGGTAAAGGGCGAATCGATCACAGGAGCGGCCTGACCAATGTCAGTGAACGGGAATATGAGGCTTATAATGTAATTTCCCAAAGAGGGAAAGGATTTTTTCAAGGAATATCGGATTGCCCGTGAGCGGTCCCCTGTCAGGATGGAGGAGATGGATCTGAAAGTGCTGGAGAGCTGGGTCAATATCAATTCCGGGAGTGACAATCCCGCCGGCCTTGAGCACATGACCCGGGTCCTCGGGGACCGCCTTGCCAGTCTCCCGGGAACCCTTGAGCGGATCCCGCTTCCCGGAAAGCATGACCTCGACGGCACGCCCCTCGAACCCCGGGATGCCCTGCGCTTCCGCTTCCGCCCGGAAGCCCCCCTGCAGGTGCTTCTCAGCGGGCATCTTGATACCGTCTATGGTCCCGGACATCCCTTCCAATCCCTCGATTACCTCGACCACTCCCGCATCCGCGGTCCCGGCGTTGCCGACATGAAGGGCGGCCTCTTTATCATGATCGAGGCCCTGGAAGCCTTCCTTGGAGAGGACCGCACCGGACAGCTCGGCGGAGAGCTTCTCATAACCGCGGACGAGGAAATTGGCTCTCCGCTCAGCCACGATCTCCTCCGCGAAGCGGCGTGCCGCAATCACCTCGGTCTGGTCTTCGAGAGTGCCCTGCCTGGCGGGGAACTGGTCTGCCGGCGCCGGGGAAGCGGTCTTTTCCGGCTTCAGGCAACCGGGCTGGCCGCGCATACGGGACGCGATTTTGAGAAGGGCCGAAGCGCCCTCGTGGCGCTCTCCGAGGCCGTTCTTGCCTGTCATCAACTGAACGAACGCCTGCCCGAGGCCATCGTCAATGTCGGACGGATGAGGGGTGGCGGCCCGGTCAACGTGGTTCCGGACCAGGCCGAGGCATGGATCAATGTGCGGATCGACGAAGCCGAAGCGGCTCCCCGACTGGAGGGCATGTTCAGGGAGATTGTCCGGCGCGTCGAGGCCGGCCGCGAGGGAATCGCCCTCCGCTTCGAGGGGGGATTTGTCCGCCCACCCAAGGTGGAATCAAAAGCCGATGCCCGTCTCCACGAGATCTGGAACGCGGCCGAGAGCAGCCTCGGTCTGCCCTCCTCCGGGAAGCGGGCAACGGGCGGCGGTTCCGACGGTAATCTCCTCAGCGCCGCCGGCCTGCCCGTTCTTGACGGTGTCGGGATCAAAGGCGGCCATATCCATTCGGAAGAGGAATTCGCCTTTCTCGAAAGCATTCCCGAACAGGTCCGCAAAACGGTCTGTTTCCTCCACGCTGTGGCGGCCGACCCCGTCGCCATTCGTTCGCTTCGCCAACCCCCGGCAACATGATCCCCTCCGACTGCATACTGCGCCCTGTTCGTGAAGAGGACTCGGAGGCTCTCTTTCATCTCGTCGGTTCGATCGGGCACGGGCTTACGTCCCTTCCCAATGATCCTCATTTCCTGAGCCACCGCATCGATGATTCCCTGCGGGCCTTTGATCCCCGCATCCACAAGCCGGGTGGGGAAATATACCTTTTTGTGCTCGAGGAGATCGACTCCGGCAGGATCATCGGGACAAGCGGTATCCTCTCCCGTGTCGGGGGCTTTGATCCTTTCTACACCTACACCATGAGGGAATCCGTGCACGAATACGCGCCGCTGCAGATCAGTCGCCGCCTTAAATCCCTCCACCTCACCAAAAGCCACAAAGGGCCGACCGAGATCTGCAGCCTTTTTCTCGACCGGAGATTCCGCAGCGGAGGGCTTGGCAGGCTCCTCTCCCTCTCCCGCTTCTGCTTCATGAAAGCCTTCCCGGAGCGTTTTGACAATGAGGTCATCGCGGAACTGCGCGGCTATATCGGCGAAAACAACCGGTCGCCCTTCTGGGAGGCCGTCGGGGTGCGCTTCTTTGAAAAGGACTACTACACCGCCGACATCCTCAGCGGGCTCGGTGAAAAAGCCTTTATAGAGGCGCTCATGCCGAAGTTCCCGATCTACATCAATCTTCTTCCGGAAGATGCCCAGGCTGTCATAGGAAAGGTCCACCCCCATACCGAAGCGGCCCGCCGGATCCTCCTCAACGAGGGTTTCCGCGAGACCGACGAGGTCGACATATTCGATGCAGGTCCCCTCCTCAAGGCCCGGCGCAGCGACCTTGCTTCATGGAAGGCGGCAAGGCCGGTCCGCCTTATCCCCGGAGACCCCGATCCCTCCCGGGCCGTGACCGCCATTGTCACCAACAAATCCCTCGCTTTCCGGGCCCTCATCGCCCGGGTCGAGTGGACCCCGGAAAACGAGGTCATCACCTCCCCGCACGTCGCGGGGCTCGTTTGTGCGGATGATCCGACTACCGATGCCCTTGTCCTCAAAATGTAGGCCCCCTGTCCCATGAAAGCACGTCCATCCGACTTCACGTCCCTCAACCCCTGCGACGGTTCTGTCGTCTGGAGGGGCCCCGCCGCCGGGAATGCGGAAATCGATGATGCGGTCCGGCGCGCCCGGGAGGCCTTCAACGGTTGGTCCCGGTGCTCGGAGAAGGACCGGAGGGCCCTCCTGCGCGGGTTTGCCGGTGTCCTTGCCAGCCGGCGCGCCCACCTTGCGGAAACCATCGCCGGGGAAATAGGAAAGCCCCTCCCGGAGGCCCTCGGGGAGGTCGACGCGATGGCCGCCAAGGTTGATATCAGCATCCGCGCCCATGAGGAACGCTGTTCCACCTTTAAAAGCGGACCAGCCCTCACCCGCTTCCGGCCCCACGGGCTTGTTGCCGTCCTGGGCCCGTATAATTTCCCCGGACACCTCCCCAACGGTCATATTGTCCCGGCCCTTCTCGCTGGCAACACGGTCGTCTTCAAGCCAAGTGAACGCGCCCCTGCGACAGCCGAGGCCACCCTCGCCTGCTGGAGGGAGGCGGGTCTCCCGGCTCCCGTTCTCCAGGTTCTCCAGGGCGGCCCCGAAACCAGCCGCCTCCTCACCGCCCACCCCGGACTCGACGGGCTCTTCTTTACCGGAAGCGCCACCACCGGTCGGATTCTCGCCCGGCAGTTCGCCGATACTCCGGGAAAAATCCTCGCCCTCGAAATGGGGGGCAATAATCCGCTCATTGTTGATCAGGAATGGATTGACGACTTGAATACAGCCGCCTTCTCGGCGATCCGGAGCGCCTTTATCTCAACGGGTCAACGCTGCACCTGTGCCCGGCGCCTCATCCTTGTCGGAGAGGGATCCGCGGAGCGCTTTCTCGGCATTCTCCTCCGGGAGGCCGGCCGGCTCACTGTCGGGGATCCCTTCGCTGATCCGGCCCCCTTCATGGGGCCCCTTGCCAGTG
This sequence comes from Oceanipulchritudo sp., assembly GCA_041685165.1. Lineage (GTDB taxonomy): Bacteria > Verrucomicrobiota > Verrucomicrobiia > Opitutales > Oceanipulchritudinaceae > Oceanipulchritudo. The sequence goes on from JAWLGH010000092.1 coordinate 3,443, forward strand.
AAGGCCTGGCCCGGGGTGTCCTTGAGCAGCAGGAGGAACTCCTCCAGGCCGGCGCCATGCCTCTCCTGAGGGCGGAACGCCTTCCCTCCGGCAAGGCCTTTCTCTCGCCGGGTATTCTCGATGTCACGGGTCTTTCCGATCCGCCCGACGAGGAGATTTTCGGGCCGCTTCTCCAGGTCTACCGGGCCCCCGACCTCGACGCCGCCATCGCGATCGCCAATGCCACCCGGTTCGGCCTTGCCGCGGGTATCATCACTGGGTCCGAAGACCGCTGGCACCATGCCTTTGAACGTCTGCGCGCCGGCATCATCAATTGGAATGCTCCCCTCACCGGGGCCAGCAGTGCCGCTCCCTTCGGGGGAATCGGCGATTCCGGAAACCTCCGACCCTCCGCCTTTTTTGCCGCCGACTACTGTTCCTATCCCGTCGCCTCCATCGAGCAACCGGGTCCGGGCTCCCCGGGATGATCCCCATTGAGCCTCCCTTCTCCCAAAGGCGCAATCAGGTCCCGGAATCAAAAGTGACTTCGATTCTCAGAAAGGGTCCCGAAAGGCCCTCCGGAAAGGTGAGCATGAGGCATCCGGATCCTTCCCCGTCCCCTTCCGGAAGGGTCTCAAGGATCTGATGCGGGCTCGTTTCCCAGTCGACCAGGTTCGCCGATGAGCGGATGCGAAAGTCAACCTCCCGGTCCGGTTCGCGACACAGGCGCAACTGGACGGTCCCATCCGCTTCCGCGAGTTCCACCGCGTAGGCCCGACGCGAGGCCGCGTCGAGGGGATCGGTACCGGTGAGGAATTCAAGGCCGTTCGGATCGCCGTCGCCATCGCTGTCCTCCACCGGGGAAGGGGGCAGGCCCAGACGGCTGGCATAGGCGGCGTAGGCTTCCCGGGACCCCTCCTCCAGGGGATGAAAGACCCCCACCGCGTCGAGGTCGAAACCGGCGCTTCCCAGCGTCGGATAGGGGTCATAAATCGGAAAGCCTTTCCCGGAGGAATCCCCGGCCGCGGATTCCGCGGATCCGTCCCCCGGAATATCAACGAGGCGGATATAGCGGATTTTTCCAATATCCACCCCGGGAAAGGTTTCCAGAAGATGTTCGCGGTAGCCCGCCGTGAAGGGATCCCTTCCGGCAAGCGCATCGGCATGGGCCTCGGCCAGGTCCTCCAGATCGAAGGGGGTCCCGAAGCCGGAACGGTACTTCCCCGCATAACCGTGGACCTTGCCCGGGTCGACGGCGCCAAAGGCCCCCACCGGATCCGCTGTCGCCGAGTAGTTCGGGAAGCGCACAAAGGTCTCCCCGTCCGAGGAGACCTCGACCCAGGCAAGCTCGAGGAAATCATCGCTGAAGCCGTTCTCAAAGACGGCGAAGTCCGGTCCGGGTCCGTTTTGGATCAGCCCCGGAAACCCGACGACAATCTCTCCCCCCCGGCCGAGGGAAACGACATCCTGGCTCCCGCCTTGCGCGGGTCCGAGGGCACGCTCCGGGGTGCGGAAACTTTCATCGACCCCTTCCCCGTAGCGGATCCGCACCATTTCATCCGCCCAGCCCAGAAGGGCCGGGTCCGTCATTTCCACCGCGGTGCTTCCCGGCTGGCCGGCCGCGGGCGCGAAGGGAAAGTCGGCCGGGGTCACGTATCCATGTCCCACAAGGCAGGGTAGGAGAATCAAGAGGCTCAATCGGTTCATAGGCGTATCCGCAGGGAAAGTTCGTAGCGTCGGCCCTCTCCGGGATAATACCCCCCATTGAAGGCCGTCGAAAGATAGGCTTTGTCAAAAAGGTTCCGGACCCGCAGGACCAGCCCGGAGTCCTCTCCCCAGTCCCAGGAAAGACGGGCATTGAAAACCCCGTGTCCCGGAAGTTTCCGGCGCTCGTTCCCGTAGTCCCCCCCTTGGAAGCGCTCCCCCGTGTAGGCGTAATTGAGGAACAGGCGCACCGGTTCAAAGGGAATCACCCAGGCCGTGACGACGCCGTGATGCCCCGCAACCAGCGGCACCGTGTTTCCCCGGTTCATCCCCTCCCTCAACTCGGCATCGACGACGGCCCAGCGCAGGTTCCACCCGGCACGCTCTCCCTCCATCGCCAAGGCTGCTTCGCCCCCCCTCCGGCGCGTTTTCCCGATATTCGTGTTCAGGTTGACCGCCTCATCAAAGGCGATCTCGTTCTCCATCCGCAGTTCATAGGCCGTTCCAGAAAGCTCGATCCCTCCCGTCCTGTAGGTCAGTCCGACCTCCAATGAATCACCCTCCTCCGCTTCAAGGTCGCGGTTGAGCGGGTTGCTCAGCGGAAAGCCCTGGTAGGCCACCACTTCATCCAGAACCGGATACCGGTAGACCCTGTCGTATCCCGCCCAGAAACGCCATCCGTCCACCGGCCTCCAGTTTACAGAGAGTTCCCCGGCCCAGCCACGGCGGGTCAGGATCTCGTCAACTGAGGCCTCCTCGAGGATGTCCGGCGGATCCTTGAAATTCGGGTTGGGCCGCTCCGGATCCCAGATAACCGGATCAAGGGGATTGATCTGCCCGGGATCGAACTTTTCGTACAGGTAATCCGTCTCCGCAACCTCATGCCGAATCCCTCCGCTCAGGAAAAGGCCTTCAGCAAGGGGCTGCTGACCGAAGATGTAGGCACCAGCCGTCAGGCGCTCAAGGTCCGCCCGGGCCTGCAGGATCTCCCGCTCCACACCCAGGTAGTCGTTGAAATCAAGGGTATCCCGGAAAAGCTCACCGCCCGCAAGCAGGAAACGCTCCCGCGTTCCCATCCGCACCCGCGGGGCAAAGGAGGTCCCGCTCTGCTCGTTCCGGGCATGGGTCCCGTCAAGATTCCAGTCAAGGTCTCGAAGGCTGATGCCCCCGTAAACCTCAAAGGCCCCCCAGTCCCGCGCCCCCTCCCAACGACCGGTCATCCGCTTTCCCCGGGAATCACTGTATTCCCGTCCACTGTTGAAGGAGGCTTCCGGATCCTCAAGGAACTGTCCGTAGCTCAAGGGCCCCGGAAATTGAAGGTGCTCCCGGCTCGCCGATACCCGCAGGCTCAGGTCATCACGCGGTCCCGCCGCGTACCCGATCGTCCCCTGGCCGAAACGCGACCAGCTGAGGCTGTTTTCCCGTGTCCCCCTGTCACGCTCCCGGACCCCCGCCAGACGGTAGTACACCGCTCCCCGCGTCCCACGCAGGGACACCGACACGCGCTCCCGTCCCTCAGTCCCGTAGCCGCCTTCAAGGGTCAGTCGCTCCGTACCCCCTTTCCGTGTCCGGATGTCAATAACCCCGGCCACCGCATGGTTGCCGTACAGCACATTCTGCCCCCCCCGGATCACTTCTATCGTTTCAATTTCCCCCAGTGGGAGTTGTTGCCATTGAATGTTACCCATGTCCGGCCGGTTCACCTTCAATCCGTCCACCAGAACCAGAACCCGCAGGCCGCTGTTCTCACCAAATCCCCGCATCGATACCTGCCCGGCGTTCCCACGACCCGTCACACTCCGGAAATCAAGGTTCGCCGCCTCCTCCAGTAACTCCACAAGGTTTCCCGCGACCGCCTCCTCCAACATCGCTTCCCCAATCCGCGTCACGTCCCCCGGTACGTCCAGGTTGTCCCTCCCGAAATCCCACGCCGTGACCGCGTACGGGCTCAGTTCATAGACGCGCTCCTCCGCTTCCTCCGCCACAGCTCCAGGACAGGCTGCCAGCATCATCGCCAGCAGCCATGCCGGCAATCGCCCAGTTCCTCCTCTCTGTCTCGCCTTGTCCATGTTAATGGCAAGGTATTGTCATTTAGGAGGGGTTGGAAAGGGTAAAATGCCCGGAGGCGCGAAAATACCGCGGGAGCTTCCAAGTCGGTGACCGGGTTTGCTGGTGTTGCCGGAATACTACTTGAATCCGGAAGATTGCTGGACACGCCCTCTGCTTTTCCGGTTCCCGTTTTTGTGCCACCATCCTGTCAACATAACAAGAACGCAGCGCCTCACGACAACCGCCCGATCAACCATCAACCCAAACAGGCCTCCTCAAATTTTAACACAGGAGGGGACATCCCCCGTGCCGTTCCAGAATCCGCCAAGGTATGAAGCCCTTGGAGGGGAACTAAAGGGATGCTATTCACGAAGGATAAACATTCAGCACCGACTCGTTTATGAGGTGCTTGAAGAAGAGAAAATCGTTCATGTTCTACGAATGTGGACACATTATGAGTAGATGTGCCAAGCGGGCAACGAGAGGGATTGGACCTCCCGCTCCCACACCACGACTCGACTCAGCTCGCCGAAGTCCGGACGAACGGTCCGTGTTACGAATACCTCGCGATTGAGCAGTTGCCTTGGTCGAGTACCGCTGGTTTGTTTGGGTTCATGATACACGGGACTTTAACCCGATTACAGCGCGCCCATGCTGGGCGCACCCCAGGCCGATGGTGCTGACAGCACTCGCCAACAGCTCGTTCAGCACCTCAGCTCTCTCGTTAAGCAGAATAATAAAACAGGTGCTTCGCGGAATATTGTGGAAATCCGGACCAGCCTCGAAGAGGCCAGTGATAAAAATGGTTGCTC
>JAWLGH010000093.1:0-7957 GCA_041685165.1 Oceanipulchritudo sp.
CCGCTGATGATCTCCGCGAAGGGTATCTGGGCATTGCTGAGCCTGAAGCCGTTCCTGCGCGGGGTGCTGCTCGGTGGGCTCTGCTCGTAGGACAGTTCCCGTCCGATGGTCGTGTCGATGAAGTTGCGCGTGCCCCCCTCATTGGACTCGAAGGCCAGCCAGGCGTTGCGCGCGCTCGTGAAGAGCTCCGGATACCGCTCCGGATCCATCCAGGCCCAGCCAAGGTCCCGGTCCCAGAGCCAGAAGCCTCCCGGTCCGGCCGGCCCGACTTTCTGCCAGGAATGGTCCACGCTGTAGATCCAGGGAAAGGCCCCGTCATGAACCCATCCATACCAGTCGGACTGTTTCCATGATCCCGCTGTCGCGGGTGTTTCCGAAAAGGGGTTTTCCTGCGCCACCGCCGGAACGACCGGTGCAAGGAGTGCTGCGGCAAGGAGATACTGGGTCAATGTCTGTTTTTTCATCGTATTCATTTTTCAGGTCAGGGTTTCAGTTGAGGGGGTACTGGATCCACTCGGCCCGGGTGTCATGCCAGAACCAGCGCTCGCTCCCGGTCGAATAGCGAAGCCAGGATTCCTCCGCGAAGGCATAGATATTCGGATACAGATCCCGGCTCGTGTAGAGCCACCCGAGAACCATGTCGAAATAGAAGAGATCCGTCTCCGTCGACTCCTGAGCGACAAAGGTCCACCCGTGCTCGAGGTGAAAGTAAAAGGGGGCCTGCCCCGGATGCACCCACCCGAACCAGGGGCTCTCCCGCCAGCCTTCCCCTTTGTCCGGAAGGTCCGCGAAAAGGATATCAACCGCTTCCGGCTCCAGCTCAATGGCATCAATGATCTGCCGGATGGCCGCCGATCCCGGATAACCGGCCTGGTTCAGGAGGATCTCCCACTGCTCCAGCCCTTCCGCGTTCCTGTAGCCATTGATAATGACAAAAAGTGGGATGCCACCGGTGTCATTGTAGAGGCTGAAGGCCTCGAAATTGACATCGTCGATCACCAGCTCCATCCCCACCTGCTCGACAAAGGCGTCCGTCAGGCCCGGGTCCTCCCCCTCAAGGTTCATCGAGACCACCTCCACCGGCAACCCCTGCGGGTTCCCGCCCGCCTCCTCGTAGTGGTCCTTAACGTTCGCTTCCAGGTCCGGGGAGGAAAACGCGCAGGGAGCACACCAGTAGGCGAAGAAATCAAGCACGATGATCCGGTTCTCCCGCCCGTGCAGGGTGAAGGTCTCCCCCGTCGTCCGGTCCGCCAAGGCGAAATTCGGCGAAAGGTCCCCTTCCAGGTGAACCTGCCCGGCCAGCGGCAGTCCCATCCCAAGGCCGCACACGATTGCCGCCGTTCCCAATGTCTTCTTTCCTCGTATCAGCTTCATCGTCTCTCTTCCGGGGTTTGTGCAAATCCTTCCCGCCACACGGGCTCCTTGAACACATGAGATACAGACTGGTCTGTTTTTATTCCGGGAATAATCCGGGCGCTGGACAATCCCACGGGCATGACGAGGCTGAAGAAAGACCTTTCCCTGCTGGTGGCGGTGCTTGCCGCGACCATCCCGGCCGTTGCCGGGCCGGAGATGAACGGATTCGACCTCACGGAGGCGACGATTCCGGTGGAGGAAATCCACAGTGGGGGCCCACCCCGGGACGGGATTCCCTCGATTGACGAGCCGAAGTTCGAGGGGGTGGAGGCTGCGGACAAGTGGCTGCGTGCCAAGGACCCAGTGGTCTCGGTGGAACTGGAGGGGCAGGCGCGGGCCTATCCATTGCGGATCCTCGTCTGGCATGAAATAGTCAATGACCGTTTTGGGGACAGGCCGGTGGCCGTCACCTATTGCCCGCTCTGCGGGACAGCGATGGTTTTCAATGCGCGGGTGGAGGGGGTTACCCGGACCTTCGGGGTCTCGGGGCTCCTTTTCAACAGCGATGTCCTCATGTACGACCGGGAGACGGAGAGCCTCTGGTCCCAGCTCGCGATGGAAGCGGTGAGCGGCCCGGCCGTGGGGGAGGAACTGGAACTTTTGACCGGCGAACAGATGAACTGGAAGGCGTGGAAAGCCAGATTTCCCGAGGGGAAAGTCCTTTCCCGGGACACCGGGAATTCCCGCAACTACCGCAGCAGTCCCTACAGCGGATATGAGCGAACGGAACGCCTGATGTTCCCGGTCCGCAAATACCGTGACGACCTCAAGAACAAGGACTGGGTTGCCGGGCTGATCATCGACGGACAGCCGGTGGCCTTCCCGATAGAGGAACTGGAAGCGTTCGGGACCGTAAAGGCGAAGACGGGTGATGATGTCCTGAAAATACGTTACGACCCGGAAAAAGACCACCTCGTTGCGAGCCTGGAGAGCGGGGAAGGCCCCCTTCCGGTCACCCGGGCCTACTGGTTTGCCTGGCAGGCATTCTATCCGGAGACCTCCCTCTGGCGGGCTCCCTGAGGCAGACCGCTCTCTTCGCGGGCAGAAGAACAGAGGGCCCTTGATCGGCCCTTGCCTGACCGGACCCGGCAGCGCTAAGTTGTCCCTATCATGGTCAATACAAGCGACAGGGTCATCTGGAGAGCGGAATGGATATCGCGGAAGGGGACCGCGAACCGGGATACGGAACCGCTGGCCTGTTTCCGGAAGACCTTTGAACACCATCGCCCCTTCGCAGAGGCCCGGGTTGCGGTAACCGCCCTCGGGTTGTATGAGCTCTGGATCAACGGGCGGCGGGTCGGGGATGCCGAACTGACCCCTGGCTGGACGGAATACCGGAAGCGCGTCCCCTACCAGCTTCTGGATGTCAGCGGGTACCTCCTTCCCGGGAGCAATGCCATCGGGATCAAGCTTGGCAACGGCTGGTACTGTGGACGGGTCTTCAACCACCGGAGGCAGTTTTACGGGGATTTCCCGGAACTTCTCTTTCAGCTGGAAATTCTCTCCGGGACCGGCCCGGCGAGGGAGATTCTCAGCGACCGCTCATGGCGGGTATCCGAAGGACCGATACGGGAATCCGACCTCTATGACGGGGAGGTTTACGATGCGCGACGGGAAATGCCCGGCTGGACCCGGGCCGGATTCGACGACAGCGGATGGGAGCCGGTTACAGTCCGTCCGCGCGACCCCGGCGTCATCCTCGACTGCTCCCGGAACGAACCGGTCCGGGCGATCGAGGAACTCAGCCCCGTCAGCCTGCGGGAGGCCGGGCCCGGACGCTGGATCTTTGATTTCGGGCAAAATATCGTCGGCCGGGCCCGGATCCGGGTCCCCGGGGAAAGCGGGCACCGCATCACCCTTCGCTTCGCGGAAATGCTCGCCGCGGACGGATCCCTCTACACGGCCAATTACCGTACCGCCCGTTCCACGGACACCTATATCTGCCGGGGAAGCGGTGGATTTGAGGAATGGGAGCCCGTCTTTACCTACCATGGCTTCCGCTATCTGGAACTGGATGGCCTCGACCCCGCCCTGCGTCCCGATTCCGGATGGGCCACCGGCGTTGTCCTTCACAACGACATGGAGCGGACCGGCTCCTTTTCCTGCTCACACCCCCTCCTGAACCAGCTGCAGAGCAACATTGTCTGGGGACAGAAGGGCAACTTCCTCGACGTTCCGACAGATTGTCCCCAGCGCGATGAACGTATGGGCTGGACCGGCGATGCCCAGGTCTTCTGTCCCACGGCCTGTTTCAATTTCAACACCCTCGCCTTTTTCCGGAAATGGATGAAGGATGTCCGCGATGCCCAGGAACCCAACGGGGCCATTCCGCACGTCGCCCCGAGCGGGTCCTCCAACAGGGATCCCGAAAGCCCCGCCTGGGGCGATGCCGTCGCCATCGTCCCCTGGGAGGTCCATGTCCGTTTCGGGGACCGAGCCATCCTCGAGGACAGCTTTCCGGCCATTCTCCGCTGGATCGCTTACCAGAAAAGCGATTCCCCCGGCCTCATCCGCGCGGACCGCGGCTTTGGCGACTGGCTCCAGCCCTACCCCGGCGGCGGCACGAACCACCGAGGCGACACCGCCCGGCCCCTCATCGGTACCGCTTATTTTGCCCGTTCCACCGATATCGCGGCCCGCATTGCCCGCCTTCTCGGAGAAGAGGACACGGCCTCCCGGCTGGAGGCCCTCGCCGGGTCGATCCGGGAGGCCTTTATCAAGGCTTTCCTCGACAGGGAGGGGCGTCTCAGCTCCGACACCCAGACCGCCTACCTCCTCGCCCTCGCCTTCGACCTCCTCCCGGTCTCCATGCGGGAAACCGCCTTTGCCCACCTCATCCGGCTGATCGGGGAAGCCGATGGACATCTCCGGACCGGCTTTGTCGGGACCCCGCTTCTCGCCCCCACCCTGACCCGTTTCGGTCGCCTCGATCTGGCCTACGCCGTCCTCCTGAAGGAGACCTACCCCGGCTGGCTCTTTTCCATCCGCCAGGGGGCGACCACCCTCTGGGAACGCTGGGACTGCTACCGGCACGAAACCGGCTTCGGCGATGTCGAATTGAATTCCTTCAACCACTATGCCTATGGCGCCATCGGCCAGTGGCTCTATGAAACCGTTGCCGGCCTTGCCCCCGATCCCGACCAGCCCGGTTACCGGCACTTCCATGTCCAGCCTCGCCCCGGCGGCGGTCTCACCTCCGCCCGCGCCCGCCTCGAGACGGCCCATGGCACCGCCGCCTCAAGCTGGCACCGGGAAGGCGAGGCCCTCGTCCTTGAGGCCCTCGTCCCTGACGGCTCCTCGGCAACGGTCCATTTTCCCTCGAGCACGAACGCGTCCATCCTCCGCGGCGGGCGCCGCCTCGACCTTCCGGAAACCGATTCCAGCGGCAACCCCATCCTCAAAGTCGGTCCCGGGCAGCACACCTTCACCCTCCTTCCCGGCTGAGGGTGCCTTGTCGCTCCGGGCCCTTCCTCAGGTGCCGAAGCGGAATGAATCCACTTCGAAAAGGTCGTCCCCGTCCCCTTCAAAGACGAGGTAGAGCGCATGGATCCCGCCCGGCGCCTCAACCGGGGCCGTAAAGGTCTCTTCGGTCCCTCCCGGATGCGTACCACCCGGGATTTCCAGTCTTCCCAGTTCCGGGCCCCAGGGCTTGCCGAGGCGTAAATGGATGCGTCCCGCCTTGAGCCCCCGGCGCGCCTGCAGCGAGACCGTCCTCGCCCCGCTCCCCAAATCGATATACTTGTAGGCCACCCGGCTCCCGGGCGTGATCGCCTGAAGGGCTTCCCGGCCCGCGCCTGCGGTCCCGATATGGACGGTCCCGAAGAGCAGACAGGCCCGGGCCGCCTCGATCGGGGCAAAGGCGGAGAGGGGTCCCCCGGCCCCCTGGGAGGTCATTTCCACTTCGGGAATGGACCCGTCCGGGGCAAAGTGGACCGGTTCGATGCAGGTCTTACGCATCTCCCGGCAACCGTGGGTCGACCGGTGATAGAGCAGGTACCAACGCTCCTTGAAAGCCACCAGCGAGCCATGGTTGTTCCAGTTGTTGGGATTGCAACCGCGGTTGTCGAGGATGACACCGCCATACCGGTAGGGACCAAAGGGGGAATCGCTTTGCGCATACTCGAGGGTTGAGGCCCCGTCGGCCCGGCTGATGCCGGTGTAGACAAAGGTGTAGGTTCCGGCCCGCTTCACAAGGAAGGCCCCTTCGTGAAAGGCGTGTTCCCCTTCCGTGAGGACGGTTTTCCGCAGGCTCTTCCTTTCGAGGGTCCTCAAGTCGTCGCCCATGCGGGCCATCTTGAGGGTAAACTGGCCCCAGTAATAATAGACCGTCCCGTCATCGTCGAGAAAGACCCCCGGATCAATTTCCTCGTGACCGAGGGTGTCGATCGCCTCTCCGTCCCGGAAGGGTCCCTCCGGGCGCTCCGAAAAGGCAACCCCTTCCCCGCCACCGGGCAGGCAGTAATAAAGCGCATAGCGACCGTCCCGGTAAAGGGCATCGGGCGCGTAGAGCAGCGGAAGCTCCCCCCCGGTCCCGGCGTGGGTCTCCCGCGAATCCAGAATGGCCTCGTGCCAGGTCCAGTGCAGGAGGTCCCCCGTCGAAAGGGCCCCGCACCGGGTTGAACAAAAACGGCCGCATTCGCGGTCCAGCGATCCGTAGACCCACAGGCGGCCATCATTCCAGACCCGGGCCGCCGGGTCAGCAAGGTACACTCCCGCCGGGGCAAGGGGATTGGAGGCGGAGGAAACAGGTCTTGAAGAATCGCTCATCCAACTTGCCTACCCAAATCCGCACCCAAATCCAAATCGAAATCGAAATCGCCCCCTCCTCCCCACACCTCAGGCAGGTTACCAATCCAGAGGTCTCCAGCCGGCCCTCATTCCGGCAGGAGACGGTCCCGGTTTTTCTACAATTAGGAAACGCATCTGGTTGGACATGGTGGGCTTCTCAAGGGACAATGACTCATGAGCTTATCCCTTCCTGAAATATCCACGGGTCGCATTTTGTCATTGATGGCGATTTCCCTGCTTTCGCTCAGTCCGCTCGCAGCCGAATCCCCGCAATACGAACTGGTCAACCGGCAGGCCATTGACCGGGTCTGGGCCGGAAATGTCGCCAACTTTGATTTCCTTACCGAGGGAAACCATCAGTACATCGCCTACTATGACGCCAACCGGCAGATGAGTGTCGCCCACCGGAAAGGACCCCGCAGTCCATGGGTCTATTACAAGGTCGACAGCTGGCTGGGATGGGACAGTCACAACTACATCCGAATGGCCCTGGATGCGGACGGCCACCTGCACCTCTCGGGAAACCTGCACGCCAACCGGATCGAGTATTTCCGCACGCGCTATGCGCATGACGTCCGCTCCCTGAAGCGCGTCGAGGTCATGGCGGATCCGGAACTGGAGCAGAGGGTCACGTATCCGCGTTTTCTCAAAAGCCAGGAGGGAGACCTGATCTTCAAGTACAGAATCGGCGGCAGTGGGGACGGGAGTGACATCTATCTCGGTTACGATACCGAAAGCCGGACCTGGAGAAATCTCTACAACGGAGCCTTGATCGACGGTCAGGGCAGAATGAACGCCTATGTCGAGGGGCCCGATCCCGGGCCGGACGGCCGTTTTCACATGGTCTGGATCTGGCGGGACACCGGGGATGCCGCCACAAATCACGACATCAGTTACGCCCGGAGCCCCGATCTCCTCACCTGGGAGGACTCCTCCGGCAAACCTATCCAGCTCCCGATCACCTTCGAGCGAAGCGATGTCGTCGATCCCGTCCCCCCGGGCGGAGGCGCGATCAACAATAATGTCAAACTCGGCTTTGATCCCCTCAACCGACCGGTGGTGGCCTACCATAAATTCGATCCCCAAGGAAACACCCAGATCTACGTCTCCCGACGCGAGGACTCCGCCTGGGTACCGTACCAGGTGAGCGACTGGGAGGACTTCCGCTGGGATTTCGGGGGCTTTGGCGCCCTCCCCGGTTTAAAAGTCAAAATCGGAAAACCCGAGCGGCTCCCCGATGGAAACATCCGGCTCCCGGTCCAGAAAGAGGGCTCACGGTTGCTCTTCATCCTCGATGGTCACTCCCTCGAGCTACTTGAGACACAGGACGCCCCGCCGCCTTTTCCACCCCTCCTCGCCGAGGTTGTCTCCTCCGAAGAGGTCGCTCTCAACCCGCGCAATGTCACCGGGGACCAGCTGGCTTTCAGAACCCGTTCCACGGGCGGATTCAATGGCTCCACCGACGAGGTCTTCTACATTACATGGGAGGCCCAGGCGCCCTTCCGCGATCAGGCAAGGGAGGCGATTCCGCCACCCAGCACCCTCTTCCTGCATCACCTTGAGTCTGCTTATTAACAGTTATTGCCTGACTTGATTACCCGCTAAAGCCCTTCCGGCATAGGAAGATGCGAACCCGGCCGAGGGTGCTTCGCGCAATATTGTGGAAATCCGGACCAGCCTCGAAGAGGCCAGTGATAAAAATGGTTGCTCGCCAATCTGGGTGGGTAAGCCCCTCTCGAGTGAGGGACCTCAT
>JAWLGH010000035.1:0-30751 GCA_041685165.1 Oceanipulchritudo sp.
GGGAGAGGGGATCCTGCGAGGAGCGCATGGGTCAATAACCGAAATCGAAATCAATTGGGTGCCCGGTTGCGGCTGCGCCCTTGGCTGCGATTTCGATTTCGATTTGGAGAATGGGGGAAGGAAATGCAATTGACCTTTTTCGGGGAAGCGTCTTCTTCTCCCCCTTTCGCGAGAATTAAACGCATACCATGAGCAAGGAAAAGCAGGAACCCGAACAGCCGTTAAACCCCCAGAATCTCGATCCCGAGAGTGCTCTCCCGCCCGACGCCGATGTGGAGGAACGCTTCAACGATTTCTGGAAAAAGAACGGGCCGGGGATCTTTGGCGGGATTGCGATCGGGGCACTGCTGGTAATCGGAATACAAGTCTACCAGTATCTCGGGGAGAAGAAAGAAGAACAGATCGGGGAGGCCTTTGCGGAGGCGGCCTCGATGGAGGAGAAGCTTTCCTTTGCGAGCGCGCATTCCGGACATCAACTGGGAGCGCTGGCGCGGTTACAGGTTGCGGACAAGCGTTACAGTGAGGAAGCCTTTGCGGAGGCAGTGGACCTGTATGATTCGGCGGCGGAGACGTTCGAGGATCCGACCCTCCGGACCCGGGCCCAGCTTGGCCATGGCATGAGCCTCCTGCGATCCGGTTCCGTGGAAGCGGGCCGGGCGGTGCTGGAGAGTGTGGCCCTCAACTCAAGTGCGCTTGACCAGACCCGCGGAGAGGCCGCCTATCACAAGGCCATTTCACACTGGGAAGCCGGGGAGGTGGAGAAAGTTGAGGAAGCGACGGATATCATTCTCGAGCTGGAGACGCCGTTCTGGGAATTCCGGGCCAACTCGCTGCGCGAACGCCTTGAGCTAGAGAGTCTCGAGGTCGCTGGCGACACCGCTGACTGAGGGGATCTTCCGCGCCTGGAGCGCGAGTTCCTCGAGCCGGGCCTCGAGCCGGTTGCGGAGGACAAAGTAAAAGATCATTGCGGGTATGCCAATGGTAAGGCCGGTCGCGGTGGTGATGAGGGCTTCACCAATATCGCCGGCGAGCAATTCCGGTTTGCCCATGCCGCCGGTGGCGATGGTCTGGAAGGCCCCGATCATACCGCTGACGGTGCCCAGAAGCCCGACCATGGGGGCTATGGTGGCGACGACATTGAGGTACTGGATCCAGCGCAGGGTCGTTCCCTCAATGGATTCAAGGAAGTCATCAATGCGGGCCTGCCGGTCGGCCGGCGAGGTATCCGCCACCGGTAACTCCGCGAGCACTTCCTCAAGCTGCCGGGTCAGGGGGACGTCGGTCCAGCGTGAAGGGAGGAGTCCGAAATGCCCGCGGGTTGTCTGCAGCCAGGTGAAGAGGATGAGGGCGAAGAGGGTCAGGGAGAGGGTGCCAAGGGGATACATGGCCCAGCCGCCCTGGCTGAGAAGTTCAAAAAGGGTGACTTGGGCAATCATGGAGCAGACCTTATGGAGGAGGGTTGAGGAGAGGGACTGGCAGGGGGCGCGGCCGGGGAAGGGGCGAATTCGCGAAGCTGCTCTGCGAGGGGTCCCGAGGCGACGGGGATTCGGAGCGCGGGCAGACGGGCCCAGAAACGGGCCTGTTGATCATCGCCATGGTCGCGGGCCCGGTGCGCGTTTAGCCAGCAGAGGAGGAGGGGCGCCTCGAGCGGGGAAAAGGCCCTGTTTATCCGCTCCAATTCCTTATCGAGCTGGATGAAAAGGCCGAGTTCGTAGAGCGCGCGTGCCTTGAGCAGGAGGGCCCGGTGCCTGAGGCCATCTTCGGGCGCGGAATCGGCGAGGTGAGAGGTCCAGAGGTATAGACGGGGCCAGTCATCGAGTGCCTGAAGCGAATCCGCCCAGGCGAGGAGGGATTCCCGGGAGGACCGGTCCCAGAACGGAAGCAGGGGAAGGAGCCGTTCAAGTTCGTCCTGAAAGCGGGCGGAAGGTGAGTCCGGAAAGGGAACCGTGAGGGACTCGAGCGATTCAGTGGGGATGCCGAGAAGGGAAATCTCCGGATTCTCCGGGGGGAGAATGTGGAGCATCCGGTCGCCGGTTCCGGCGAGCCGGCCAGTGAACTCCATCCCCCCCCGGGTGTGACCACTGACATTGAGATCCGCGCCGGCCGGGAGGGCCAGAACGGAGAGGGCCATGGAGGCAAGGAAGGGAGGGTCAGGCGGGCGGGGAAGACGAATCATTTTCCTGAAGAAGGGCATCGAAGCGTTGCTGGAGACGGGCCCGTTCGCCGGGATCGGGAAGGGCGGCGATTTTTTCCCCGAGGAGGCGGCGGGCCGGTTCGGCAACCTCATGAATATCCGGATACAAGGCCAGGAGGCGGATACCGGTGAGAAAGGCGCGGTCGGGATTGCCGACCTGAAAGTCGGCGCGGGTCCGCAGGAGGAGGGCTTCCGCGGTCTGGATGGCGGCAAGGGAGGCGGACTGGAGGAGGGTATCGAGGACGGCGAGGGCCCGGTCGGGAAGCCCTTCCTCAATCTGCCAGTGTGAGAGAAGAAGCGCCGCGGGCGCGTATTCGAGGGCATCCGGCCAGTGCCGGAAAACCTGCTGGAGGAGGGAACGTGCCTCCCCGCCCCGGTCGTTTTCCCAACGGATACGGGCGAGGGAAAGGAGGGCCCGGGGGCGTCCCGGGGCTTGCGGGAAGCGCTCAAGGAAAGCCTCGAGGAGGGGGGTGGCCTCGGGAAAGTCGTAGCGGGCGGCGGTTTCGGCGACTTCGATGAGGGCCTCGCGGCCGAGGGAACCGGTGTCCGCGCTGTGAAGGACACGGATCCGTCGCGTATCGGCGGAATCATCACGTCCGTGGGCGGCGAGGAGGTGTGCGGCGAAGAGGAGGCAGGCGGCGGCGGTCCCGGTCCTGCCCTCGCGGAAGGCCGTCTCAGCGCGTCCCTCGGCAAATTCGAGAACCGAGCCTTCTTCAAGCCCGGCACGGTTCCGGTAGACCGGCCACGAGTCCCCGAGGAGGGAGAGGAACGGGGTTGCCGGAAGACGGGCGGGGGCATGGTCGAGGTCCTCGAGAAGGGCCTGCAGGAGTCCTGTCGGAAGAGCCGCCTTTCCGGTTTCCCGCTGATAGAGGCGGCAGTCCTCGAACGGCGTCGCGGAAAGGGTCCCCGAGAGGCTGGAGCGGGCGCTGATCCAGGCGAGGGCATGGCGCTGGAGGGCGACCGGATCACGGGCCTCCCGGAAAAGGAGGGAAAGCTGTTCGCGGGCAAAGCCGTTTGCGGCGCTGGTACCGGAGGCAACCTTGCCGAAGGCGGCGACTGCGGCTTCATGGCGGCCATGGAGCCGGTGGTTGGAGCCCTCGAGATTGGTCATGGTGTCCTGTAGCGTGCCTTCCGGGAAGCGTTTGCGGTAGCCGGCAAGGTCTTTATGGAAGGCGGCATCGGCACCCTGGCGCAGATGGATTTTCAGGAGGCCGGACCATGCGGATTCGCGGAGCATGGCGGCTGCTGCGGAGATGCCGGTCACGGCCCGGTAGTGTTCGGCGGCCTCGTCAACGTGCCGGAGGGCCTCGAGGCAACGGGCCATCTGAAAGGTAATGAACGGCTTCCAGGTTTCCGGGATGGATGACTGTGCGAGGTCGGCAAAGGCCTGCCGGGCCTCCCCGGGCAGGCCCATGTCGAGGAGCCATCCGGCCTGGTAGAGCCTCCAGGAATGCCGTGAAGGATGTTCCGGCCAGGAGGCGAGAAGCCGGTCAACGAGGTCGAGAGCCGTTTTCCATTGGCCCCTTCCGGCTGAGGAACGGGCCTGGAGGAGGAGGATATCCGGGAGGTCGGGATCCTCCGGAAAGCGCTCGAGGAAGCTGTGGGCGAGGTCCTCGGCGCGATCCCACTGACGCAGGTTCATGTAGCCCTCAATGGCGGCCTTGCAGGCGCTCGTGCGAAGGGCGGCACTGACCGATTCCCCGGACTGGAAGAGGGCTCTTCCGAGGATGGTGGAGGCCCCGTGGCGCTTGCTCCGGAGAAGGGTCCGGAGGCGGAGCCGGTAGAGCTTTTCCGGTTGATTGAGGGAATCGTCGCTCTTCTTGAGGGAATGGCTGAGCTTCCCGAGTTGGCCGCGCCAGTGGGCATTCCAGATGGAGCTCCTGACGGACGGACCTTGCCGTCCCCGCCCGGGGAGGGGGCGGTCGAGGGCCTGCTGGAAACGGGTCAGACGGGCTCCGATATCGGGGAGGCGGTCAAACCAGCCGGAAACGAAGGCGGCCCTTTCCGGGTCGTCCTCATCGAGAAGGCGGCGGGTGAGGACGGGGGCGACAAGGGAACGCCAGCAATCGAGAATGAGGGCGCCGGTCCCCTCGGTCTCTGACCGGAGGTAACCAAGGGCGGCGCCGGCATTCCCGTCGGCCAGTTCGACCAGGGCGAGGGCGGCGGCGGCGAGGCTGCGGCCGGAGGGCGGGAGATGGGCGGCCTCCCGGACCTGCAGGAGCTGATCCCGCGCCGTGGCAAAGTCCTTTTCGGCAAAGGCTTCGTCGGCCATGACCCAGCGGATGAGGGCGCTTTCGGGGAGATCCGGATGGGATTCGAGGAAGGCCCGGCGATGACGGGCGGTATTTTCCCGGTCGCCGAGGTTCTGGTAGATACCGGCCAACTGAAAGCGGAGGAAGGCGCGGAAGCGCTCGCTTTCCGGGTTTTCGATGAACCAGCGCTCGAGGAGGCGGGCAGCTTCCTCAAGCTCCCCGGCCTGCATGGCGGCGAGGCCCCAGAGCCGGATCCGGATCTCATTGAATACCGGATCCGCGATCTCCGGCTCGTTCCCGTACCACTGGTCAAAGGTGCGGAAAGCGGCGAGGGCGTTGACGGGATTCCCCTGGGCGAACGACCGGCAGGCTGCCTGCCACTGCTCTCTCAACGGCATGACGGCGATGAGTGGAAGGGGAAGGACGGCCAGCAGGAGGGTGCCGCAGGGGCGGAGAAAAATCCTCATGGTAGGCCTGAGGATGCGGACCCGGCAAAGGGCGACAAGGACTCCGGCTAGTCAATATCTAGTGAATTTCCTTCTGGATCGCGGGCGAAAAGCAGGTTGTGCGACCACAGATGGTTTCGTGCTGAAGAGGTTTCCCGCTGACGGGACAGAGGTCCCCCCGTTTCCAACGATGGGGAAAAAGCCATGAATCGGGTGGGGTCGACCAGTCGTTCCCGATGAGCTCAAGGGACTGTTGGGCGACGGCCCGGGTTTCCTCGAAAAGGCGACGGCGTTTCGTCGCGGGAAGGGAACCCGCCTTGGTCGCGGGATGGATGCGGGCTCTCCAGAGGATTTCATCCGCCATCCAGTTTCCTATCCCGGGGAAAGCATCCTGATCGAGGAGGAGGCCCTTGAGGCGTTTGCGGGGATGGTGCCGGATGATTGCCTCAAGGCGGGGGCGGTCAAAGGCCGGTTCATGGGGTTGTGGAGGCAGGTCGGACCACCAGTCGGGTGGGGACGCACCCTCATGGAAACGGACCCGGCCGAACTTTCGGTAATCGGAAAAGACGAGGGCGGCATGGGGCATGACGAGCACGAGGTGATCATGCCTTGCGGGGACCATCTCGGGCTCGGCGGATGCGAGCTTCCCGGACATCCCGAGGTGGAGACCAAGCCACAGATTTTCCGAGAACCGGAAACAGAGCTGCTTGCCGTGGGCTTCGGCCTTGAGAAACCGGCGACCCTCAAGGGTGGAAGCGAGACGGGCGGGATCGGTTTCGCGGAAGATACGGGCCCCGGGATGGAGATGGACCTTCCGGACCCTCTCTCCGATGGCGGGAAGCCATTGCTTGCGGTAAAACTCGACTTCGGCAAGTTCGGGCACGTTGGTTGATCAGAAGGACCAGAGGAAGGGTACGAGGGCCACGGTCCCGGCGAGGTAGAGCAGGTTGAGGGGAAGACCGATCTTGATAAAGTCGGCAAACCGGTAGCCACCGACGGAATAGACATAGGTGTTTGTCTGGTACCCGATGGGGGTGGAAAAGCTGGCTGAGCTGGCGATGCAGGCGGCGATGACGAAGGGCCGGGGATCCACGTCGAGGGCGATTCCCAGCTGGAGGGCAATCGGGACCATGAGGACAATGGTCGCGTTGTTGGAGAGGATCTCCGTGAAGATGGAAGTCGTCAGGTAGACACAGGCGAGGATGAGCACCATGTGGAGGTGGTCGGAAAGCCCCATGTGGGGAATGTTGGCGATGAGGGCAGCCACCCGGCTGGAGGCTCCGGTACTCTCCATGGCGATCCCGAGACCGAGCATCCCGTAGATGAGGACAAGGATGCTCCAGTCAATGGAATCGTAGGCCTCCTTGGGCCGCAGGACGCCGGTGAGAAGGACAATGGCGACCCCGACGATGGCGGCCCCCGTTATGGGCATGAGATTGAGGGAGACCACGGTAACGACCCCGATCATGGTGGCGAGGACGACGGGAGCCTTCTTGCGCAGGTCCTGGGTTGGCGTGTGCGGCCGGTCGAGAAGGAGGATGTCGTCGCCCCGGCGGATCTGTTCACGGGCCTCGTCGGGTCCCATCATCAGGATGGTGTCCCCCTGCTCGAGGGGAAGGGTATCGATGCGGTCGCGCATGTTGATGCCTCGCCGGTGAATGGCGAGAATGATCATGCGGAAGCGTTGCCGAAAATTGAGTTCCCGGATCGTTCTTCCCGTAATGGTGGAGCGCGGGCCGATGACGCCCTCGACGATGGAGCCCTCGTGTGCGGAAATGGTCTCAAGGCCCTCCCGTTCCTCGACGGCGAGGCGAAGCCCCTCGACCGAGCGGGCCTGAACAAACCCGCTGGGCCGGCAGGCGAGCACGAGCCGGTCGCCAGCCTCAAGGGTTTTTTCCCTGATGCTGCCTGGAAGGGCGACCCCGTTGCGGATGATTTCGAGAAGACGGATCCCGCGGGCCTTCTGGAGCTCGCTGCTTTTGAAGGACTTCCCGATAAGGGGGCTGTTATGGCGGATGAAGGCCTCGGTGAAGTATTCCTTCCGTTCCTCCTCGGAAAGGATGGAGGTGAGGGATTCGCGAACCGGGAGCCGGCGATAGGCAAAAAAGAGAAGGTAGAGCGTGCCCACGGCCATGAGGGGGAGACCGACCTTGCTGAGTTCGAACATGGAGAGCGGTGCCTTGCCCGCTTTGTCAAGGAGACCGCTGGCGAGGATGTTGGTGCTGGTGCCGACGAGGGTGCAGGTGCCGCCGAAAATGGAGGCGTAGCTGAGGGGAATGAGGAGCTTTGAGGCGGGAGTCTTGATCTTGCGTGAAAGGGTCAGGATGACGGGCAGGAAGATGACGACCACGGGCGTGTTGTTGATAAAGGCCGAAATGCCGGCGACGAGAAGGATCATGATGATCATGAGACCGTGGTAGCCCAGCCGGGTGAGGCGCTCGAGGAGGGCGGCAAGGTGATCAATGAGGCCGCAACGTTCCAGGGCCGCGCTGAGAATGAACAGGGCGGCAATGGCAAGGGGAGCGGGGTTGGCGAAGACGGAGAGCAGCCGGTCAGTGGAAGGGAGGGTCTCGCTGAAAGGAAGAAACCCGGCGACAATGAGGACCGCGAAGACGATGATGGCGGTCATGTCCGTGGGAATTCGCTCCCAGATGAAACTGGCGAGGGCCGCAAGGAGAACGAGCGAGACAAAGATGAGTTCCCAGGGAAACATGAGCTGTCTATCATCTTGTTGAATTCGCTGCAGGGGCAAAGGTAAAAATAAAATCCCCCGGGAATGCTCCCGGCAATGTGTTTGACAGGCTGAAGAGCGGCTAATGGTATGCTGACCGAATCTCAACTCTTCAGGAACCTTTGTGAATTTCCCCTCATCCAGTCTTCGCCTTTTCGTCCGGGTACTGGGCCTGTCGCTGGCGGCCCCGCTTCTTTCAGGACAATCTCCCGAGTATGTTCCGCCCCCGCCTCCAACGAAGCACGTCACCTGGGAGCTTCGCGCGCGCTACCTGCTGAAGCCGGACGTCACCTTTCAGGGACTGGGATCGATTCCCCTCCGTGAGAACTTCAAGACGGAAGGCAACCTGATCCTTGGAACGGAACGGTCGATTGAATACGACGACGGATTCCTTTCACAGGACTATATTCAGGCGGCCCTTGTGGAGGGTCAGGCTGAGGGCGAGCAGGCCATTCCCTCGCCCGACGGCGAGGCCACGTCCAACTTTGGCTATATCAACGATGCCCAGGCCGAATCCGGGGCGCTTGTCTTTCACAATTACGCCTCCATGAGCGACCCCGCCGCCGAGTTGAGCGGGAGCACGGACGGCTCGCTTGGCTGGGAGGTCAACTACACCAAGTTCATCAATCCGCGCCGCAACCTCGGGATCCAGGTTGGTTTCAGTTTCAACGGGTTTGATTCGCGATTCAACGACTCCATATCGGCGGATCTGTATGTACAGGAATTCCGGCACGAAATGGCGGACGGGGCGGAGGTACCGGAACTCCCGACAACGGAGGATGCGGACGGAAACACCGTGCAGGAGCCCTTCCGGGGCGATGTGGTGCGGGAGGACGTCGAATCCGGTGACCTTCTGGAGTGGCTGGCCAGTGAGGAGAGTGAATCCCTGCTGGAGGACGGGGCGACCGTGGACACAACGGCGGACCTGCGCACCAGCATGTATAATTTCCGGGCTGGACCGACCTACAACCTTGCCCTCGGGCAGGACTTCGCCTTCCAGGTCGGAGCCGGCCTGAGCGCTGTCTATTTCTCGGGACAGTTTTCGGCCTACGAGATTCTCCAGAATCCCGGGGGCGGGGAAAACCCGAGCCGGGGACTCGTCACGACGGACTCCGCGGAGTGGCAGGTGGGTGGTTACCTTGATGCGAACGCACAGTACCTTTTCACGGAACGGGTGAGCCTCTTCAGCGGGATGCAGGTACAAAGCGGCAGCAATTACTCGCAGGAGAACGAGGACCGGCACGCGAATGTCGACCTCAGCTCGCAGATTTATGTGCATGCCGGTGTCGGGATCCGGTTCTGACCGCCCGAAGCGACCTCTTTCCACCTCAAACCCTTATTAGAAAGAACACGTGATAGAGCGTAAGTCGAGTTACGAACGAGATGACCTGATCCGGTGCGGAAAAGGCGAGCTTTTCGAGGAGGGGCACGCACAGTTGCCCTTGCCGCAGATGCTGATGATAGACCGGATCACCCGCATCCAGGCGGACGGGGGAACCTACGGAAAAGGGGAAGTCATCGCGGAGCTGGATGTGCGGGAAGACCTCTGGTTTTTCGGCTGTCATTTCGACGGGGATCCGGTGATGCCGGGCTGCCTCGGATTGGATGCCCTCTGGCAACTGGTCGGATTCTATCTCACCTGGAGCGGCCATCTGGGTAAAGGAAGGGCTCTCGGGGTGAACGAGGTGAAATTCACGGGCCAGATATTGCCGGAGAACGAACGTGTCACTTACCGTCTCTCGATCAAGCGGCTCATCACGGGAAAGTTGAAGCTGGCCATTGCTGACGGGGAAGTCGACGTTGACGGAAAAATCATCTACACGGCCGCGGGACTGCGGGTTGGACTTTTTGGCCAGGATGCGGCCTTTTAATCGGAGCAGAATCTATTTCATTTCATGGCAGAACGACGAGTAGTGATCACTGGAATCGGGATCGTTTCCTGTATCGGGAACGACCTCGCGGGAGTAAGGCAATCGCTCCGGGACATGACGTCCGGAATCGGGGGCAATCCCCGTTACGCTGAACTGGGCCTACGGAGCCAGATATCGGGGAGTGTTCCCGACAAGGAGGGGCTGCTGAAAAAAGTGGACCGCAAGCTGACCCGTTTCATGGGTGACGCGGCCCTCTACGCCTACCTTTCAATGGAGGAGGCAATCGCTGACAGCGGGCTGGAGGCCTCGGTTGTCTCCCATCCGCGGACCGGACTGATAGCCGGCAGCGGCGGCGGTTCGCCGTTCAACCAGGTGGAGGGCATGAAAATCCTTGAAGAACGGGGAATCCGTCGAGTGGGGGCCTTCCGGATACCGCGCATCATGTCGAGCACGGTTTCGGCGAACCTCTGCACGGCCTTCTCCATCAAGGGATTGAACTACAGCATCACCTCGGCCTGTGCAACCAGCGCGCACGGGATCGGGGCGGCCGCGGAACAGATTGCCTGGGGGCGGCAGGATGTGATGTTTGCCGGTGGCGGCGAGGAGGAAAGTGCCGAACTGACGGTTTTCTTCGACGCCATGGGGGCGTTGTCGAGCAATTACAACGATGCCCCGGAGACGGCAAGCCGCCCCTTCGATGTGGCTCGTGACGGCTTTATCGCCGCCGGCGGCGGCGGGATGCTCGTCCTTGAGTCATATGAGCACGCGAAGGCCCGGGGGGCAAAGATCTACGGGGAAGTGATTGGTTACGGGGCAACGAGTGACGGGGCCGACATGGTGGCGCCGAGCGGGGAAGGAGCCGTCCGCTGCATGCGCATGGCCCTTGAAAAAGCCGACCATCCGGTGGATTACATCAACGCCCATGGAACGAGTACCCCGGCGGGCGACATTACGGAACTGAAGGCGATCCGCGACGTCTTCGGGGAGCGTGTGCCCCCCATCAGCTC
This sequence comes from Oceanipulchritudo sp., assembly GCA_041685165.1. Taxonomy (GTDB): domain Bacteria; phylum Verrucomicrobiota; class Verrucomicrobiia; order Opitutales; family Oceanipulchritudinaceae; genus Oceanipulchritudo. The sequence continues at coordinate 10,502 of JAWLGH010000035.1, forward strand.
GACGAAGAGCCTCACCGGACACAGCCTTGGGGCGACGGGTGCCCAGGAGGCCATTTACTCGCTCATCATGATGCAGGACGGCTTTATCTCGGGAACCGCCAATATCGAGAACCTTGATCCTGAGGCTGAAGGCTTTCCGATCATCCGGGAGACCCGGGAAGCGACGATCAACACCGTCCTGAGCAACAGTTTCGGATTCGGGGGGACCAATGCCTCCCTTCTCCTTGGCCGGGTCTGATCGATCAGGCCCGGCGGGGCATAAGGAAGAAGTAGAGGATGGCGAGGCCCCCGTATGTCGTGGCCAGCCCCACGCCTTCATGCATGAGGGTATAGTGGTCATCGGCGATATGCGGGGCGATGAGGACGATGACGACTATCCGGACGGTGTTGGCGAGCAGCCCGAAACCGAAGGCGCCGGCCAGCCGGACGAGGCGCCCCGGCCAGGAAAGCTTCCGGTAGAGGAGGAGGATGGAGGCCATGAGGAGGCTTGAGGTGAGCATCCCGAAGCCGTTGCACTCGGCGGCGACGTGGAAGGGACGGTCGTCGTAAAAGAGCATGAGCATCGGTTCCGCGGCCCCCTTGTAAAGGCTGAGCCCTGCGCTCTGGCCGATGAGGTCAAGCCCGTGGACGGCGCATTGTCCGGCGACTGAGCGGAGGGGCCAGTCGAGGAAGGGCATCGTCACGGCGAGGGCCGTAAAGAGGGCAAAGGCCCCGACACTGGAGTAGACGAGGCGTTTCCTCTCCTCTCCGAAGACAAAGATGAGGAAAGCGACAAGGCTGAGGCAGAGAGCGGCGAGAATGATCAGGTTGAGCCGGAAAACGATGGCGAGGGCAAGAACGATGTAGGAGGAAATGAGGACATTCTGCGAGGTTGTGTTGAAGGAAAGGGCCGGCCGGATGGAGATGCGCCGCTCATGGATCAGGAGGGCGCCTGTAAGGAGGAAGACAAGGAAGGCATGGAGCAGCTGTTCATTGGCGACCGTGCGGGCGGTGAGCCAGCCAATGACGGGGAAAAAGACAAGCCCGGTCATCCCGAAAACGAACAGGGGAAGGGCCTGTTCTCGAATGCGCCTCGGGAAATCCTTCATGGCTGGAGAACCTTCCTCAGCGGCGGCGTGACCATCTGGGCTCGGGGGCTTTGGGTTCGGGAACGGAGAGGCGGACATCGCGGACGGCCGGATGACGGTAAAGGCTCTGGAAATGCTCCCTTGTGAGTTGCCATTCGAGGGAGGAGGCGAGGTCGGCCAGGGCGACCTGTCCGTTGGCGAGAAGAACCCCGAGACACACGGGGGTGTCGCCGGTATGACGGTCGAGTTCCTCGCGGAGCAGCTTGACAAAGGAGCTGGCCTGTCCGTTCCCCTCGATGATGAAAGTGACACGGCGGACAAGCTCGGAGACGGCCACCTCCAGGGGCCGGACGGAATTGGCCGCGAGCTGAACCTCATCGTCCTGGCGCCGGATGACCTGGCCCTCGACAAGGACAAGGCGGCCTTCCTCAATGGAGGCCTGGTGGGCCGCGAAGCAGTCGGCAAAGGCGTTGATGGTGTAGGTGTCGCGGGTGGTGGCGAGGCTGATGATGGCGTAGGGACGGTTGTCGCGACGGGCGATCTTCCTCGTCACGCCAGTAATGACGCCGCAGATACGGTACGGTTCGCGGTTCTCCATCTTCTGCCAGTCGTCGCCGCTGAAGGTGTCGATGGCGGCGGCAAAGGGCTTGAAGGGATTCATGGGGTGACCGCTGACATAGAAGCCGAGAAGTTCGCGTTCATACTGGAGCTTCTCGCCGACGGGCATGACGGGGGCCGGTGAGGGCCCGGGGGCATCCTCAGCGGCCCCCGTGGGGGGGGGCTCGCTCCCGAGCAGGTCGAACATGTTGGCCTGTCCGACGGCCTCGTCCCGACGGAGGTCCTGGATCTCGTTCAAGGTTGAATCGAGGCGGGCGAGGATGGTTCCGCGGTCGTCCCCGAGGGAATCGAAGGCCCCGGCCTTGATGAGATTTTCCATGACCCGGCGGTTGGCGGTACGGGAATCGATGCGGCGGGCAAAGTCGCTGAAGCTGGCGAAGGGCCCCCCCGCGTTGCGGGCCTCGAGGATACTCTGGGAGGGGCCGCCGCCGACGCCCTTGATGGCGCCGAGGCCGAAGCGGATGCAGGTCCGTCCTTCATTACTGGCGGGTGAGAAGGACTCGAGGGAGGCATTGACATCCGGCCCGAGGACGGGGATTTCCATGGCGACAGCCTCCTCGATGAAGTGGGAGACCTTGTCGGCGTTGCCGAGTTCGCAACCGAGAACCGCGGCCATGAACTCGACCGGGTAATTGGCCTTGAGGTAGGCGGTGCGGTAGGAGAGCATCGCGTAGGCGGCCGAATGGGACTTGTTGAAGCCGTACTCGGCAAACTTCTCGAGGAGGTCGAAGATCCCGGAGGCGGTCTTCTTGTCGATTCCGTTGGTATCCCGGGCACCCTGGATAAAAATTTCCCGTTGGGCGGCCATGATCTCGGCGATTTTCTTGCCCATGGCGCGCCGTAGGAGGTCGGCATCGCCGAGGCTGTATCCGGCGATGATGCGGGCGGCCTCCATGACCTGTTCCTGATAGACGAGGACACCATAGGTTTCCTCGACAAGTTCCTTGAGGAGGGGATGGGGGACAACGACCTTTGAGGCGTCCTTTTTGCCCTCGATAAACTGGGGAATGAACTTCATTGGCCCGGGCCGGTAAAGGGCAATGAGGGCAATGATCTCCTCGAAGCGGGAAAGCCCGATCTGGCGGCAGAGGGACTGCATTCCGCTGGACTCAAGCTGGAAGACACCGGTGGTCTGGCCGGAATTGAGGAGGGCGTAGGTCCGTTCGTCGTCGAGGGGAACCTTCTCGATATCGAAGGATTCCCTGCCGGGGATGCGGCGGATGTGCGCCTCGGCATCGGCGATGACGGTGAGGGTCTTGAGCCCAAGGAAGTCGCACTTGAGCATGCCGAGGTCTTCCACGGGACCCTTGGCGTACTGGGTGGTGAGGTCTCCCTCCTGAAGGGTGACCGGAACGAGGTTGGTCAGGGGCTGGTCGCCGACAATAATGCCGCAGGCGTGTTTGCCGGTGTTGCGGACCATTCCCTCGATAACCTTGCCCTGGTTGATGACCTCGGCGACGCGCGGGTCGCCCTGGGAAGCCTGGCGCAGCTCATCTGATTTGGCGAGGGCGTCCTCAAGGGAGATGTTGAGATCGTCGGGGACCATCTTGGCGATCCGGTTGGCATCCGTGTAGGGAATATCCATGACACGGGCAAGGTCGCGGACGACCATCTTGGCCCCGAACTTGCCGTAGGTGATGATGTTGGCGACCCGGTCCTCGCCGTATTTTCCGCGGACGTAATCGACGACCTCGTCGCGCCGGCGCATGCAGAAATCGACATCAAAATCCGGCGGGGAGACACGCTCAAGGGAGAGCATGCGCTCGAAGAGGAGACCGAAGCGGAGGGGGTCGATATCCGTTATCTTGAGGACATAGGCGATGAGGCTGCCGGCCCCGGAACCGCGGCCCGGGCCGACGGGGATTTTCCTCCGCCGGGCCCAGTCGATGAAATCCCATGTAATGAGGAAATAATCGACAAAGCCGGTGCCGGTGATGATGGCGAGCTCGTAATCGAGCTTGTCGCAGAGCTCGCGGGCAAAAGCGGGGCTTTCCGGATTGAAGTCGCCCTGTCCGAGTGCCCCGGGGCGGAGAAAGTCGGGATGCTCGCCCCGGACGGCGTCGTAATCGACGCCGTAGCGTTCACGGAGACCGCTTTTGCAGAGGTCGAAGAGAAAGAGCCCATTGCGGCGGAAGGCGGTGCGCTCGGTCTCATCGAGGGAGACCGGGTCCTTCTCCTCACGCTGGAGGACCTTGTTTTTTTCCCGGACGAAGATGTCGAGGATACGGTTGAAGTGGTCGGGATCGACCTTTATCCGGAGATCCGCGGGCTGTTCATAGACCGGGTAATGGTCTTCCTCGAAGGTGATTTGGAGGTCGACCCTTTCGGCCACCCGGAGGGTATTCTCCATCGCTTCGGGGAGTTCCCCGAAGAAGGCGGCCATTTCGGCATGGCTTTTGAGATAGAACTCGCGGTTGGGGTAGCGCATGCGGTCGGTGTCGCTGAGGCGCTTGCCGGTCTGGATACAGAGGAGGGCGTCGTGGGGTTTCCAGTCCTCCTTGTAGACATAGTGGACATCATTGGCGCAGACGATGGGGAGGTCGAATTCGCGGGCCAGCTTGACGAGGCCGGGCAGGATCCGTTTCTGGGCCGGCATGCCGTGGTTCTGGAGCTCGATAAAGTAATTTTCGCGGCCGAAGATGTCGATGAACCGGGCGGTGGCCTCGCGGGCGCCCTTGACGTCATTATAGATGAGGTGCTGGGAGGCGACGCCGTTGATGCAGCCGCTGAGGGCGAGGATACCCTCGGAATGGGCGGCCAGCTTCTCCATGTCCGTGCGGGGGCGGTAGTACATCCCGTTTAGGTGGGCATCGGAGACCAGCTTGACGAGGTTCTGGTACCCGGTGAAATCCTTCGCGATGAGGGTCTTGTGGTGAATCTGGTTGGCGGGATAATTTTCCGGGCCGAGAGCTTCCTCGGGAACGTCATTGATGTCATCGGAACGTTGCCGGTCGCGCCTGGGGCGTTCCGCCTGGGTATGATCGTGGACGAGGTAGATCTCGCATCCGATGAGCGGCTTGATGCCGGCTTTTTCGCAGGCCCGGTAGAAATTAATGGCCCCGAAGAGGTTCCCGTGGTCGGTCATGGCGAGGGCGGGCATGTTGAGCTCGCGGCAGCGCTGCATGTAGCGGTCGATGCGGGCACAGCCGTCGAGGAGGGAATAATCGGTATGGCAGTGGAGGTGGACGAAGGGTTTTTCGGAGGTTGACGCCATGGAGGAAACGGTAAGCCCGCGGGCAAAGATACGCCAAGCCGCAAAGACGATTTTTTCAGGATTCTGGAGGAAGCCGTTCTGCGGGCCGCGGGACTGTGCTTGAGTGGTAAGGATTAAGTGGACGGGGAGAGACGATTCCCTAGATTGGGGACATGGATGGTACCGTATGTAATCGGCTGGGCGGGGGGACATGCCCTCTGCGGGATTTTGTTAAAGCGGGAGCGCGGACGGGCCTGGCCGGACTTGCGTTGGTGCTGTCCCTGACGGGGCCGGTGACGGCGGCGGAGGTGATTGAGGATCTCGGCGGCCGGCTGGAACTTTTTGTCGACCGGGACCTGACGGACCGGATGGAGGGCCTTGCCTTCCGTCTGCACCCTCCGCGGCGGATGCCCCTCCCGGAGAATCCCCTCCCGGTACCCTACACCACGGTGATCCGAGACGGCGAGCTATACCGGGCCTGGTACCGGGACGTTGTCCCGGGCTATGCCGGGGAACGGGGAGACGGGCATCCCGGTGAAATCACCTGCTATGCGGAAAGTGTCGATGGACACGAATGGCGGTTCCCGGAGCTGGGGATCCACGACGTGAGGAGTTCCCGTGGAGGGAACGTGATCCTTGCCGGAGCCTCCCCCGCGAGCCATAACTTCACCCCGTTTCTGGACGACCGTCCGGGGGTGCCGGAGGAAGCCCGGTTCAAGGCGCTGGGCGGGACGCACCCGGGAGGTGGCCTTTACGCCTTTCAATCGCCTGACGGGATCCACTGGAAACGGATCCAGGAGGACCCGGTCATGACCTCGGAGGCCTTTGCCTTTGACTCGCAGAACGTGGCCTTCTGGTCGGAGGCCGAAGCCCGGTACGTCTGCTTTTTCCGGACCTGGAAAACGCCCCACGGAAGGCTTCGGACGATCAGTCGCACGACCTCGCCGGATTTCCTCAACTGGAGCGAACCGGTAGCGATGCATCCGAACGAGGCGGGCGAGCACCTTTACACGAACCAGACCCAGCCCTATTTCCGGGCCCCGCACATCTATCTGGCCTTCCCCACGCGCTTTTTCCCGGACCGGGGAAATTCGACGGATATCCTTTTCATGGCCTCGCGGGCCGGCAGTGCGACCTACACACGTCTTTTCCGGGAGGCCTTTATCCGCCCGGGAGAGGATCCCGAGCGCTGGGGAAACCGCTCCAATTACCTTGCCCTGAACGCGGTCCCGACGGGTCCCGGGGAGATCTCCCTCTACCATCGCAGCGGGCATCGCTACACCCTCCGCACGGATGGATTCATTTCCCTCCACGCCGGTTGGGAAGCAGGCGAGTGGATAAGCAAGCCCTTTGTCTTTGCGGGCCGGGAGCTGATGGTCAACCTGAGTACCTCGGCGGCCGGAGGCCTGCGGACGGAACTGCTTGACGCGGAGGGCCGGCCCATGCCCGGCTTTTCGCTTGCCGATTCAGAGGAACTTGTCGGGGACAAAATCGAGATGGCGGTCTCGTGGGAGGGGAACCCGGATCTGGAAGCCCATTCCGGAACGCCGGTGCGGCTGCGTTTTGTGATGCGGGAAGGCGACCTCTATTCCTTCCGTTTCCGTGGAGACTGACCCTTTACATAATGATGTTGAACCCTCATGCTTCCCGCACGGACCTTTTGAAAACCCTGCGAACCCCCGAGAAACTGGGCCGTCTGGTCATCGAACCCTCCTGGAGCAAGGGCACCTTTGACAGTCACGGTGTCGATTGCCCCTTTCCCTTTTACCATGACGGCTCCTACTGGATGACCTATGTCGGCTTTGACGGAATCGGTTACCAGACCGGGCTGGCCCGGTCGGAGAACCTCTTCGACTGGACAAAGGAGGGCTGTGTCCTCGGACGGGGGAAAGCTGGTTCCGTGACGGCCTACAATGCGGCCATGACGGGCATACTCCGGGATAGCGCGCTCTTTGGCCCGGGAACCTTGAAGCAGGTCGGGGGTCGGTTTGTCGGCACCTACCATGCCTATCCTGACCCGGGGTATGAAGCCGGCCCGGCGGTCATCGGGCTCTGTTATTCGGATGACCTGAGGAACTGGGAGGCGGGACCGCCGGTCCTTGAACCGGATCCATCCTGCCCGTGGGAGGCTGGAGGCCTCTACAAGTCATGGATCCTTGAGGCCGGGGGCCTCTATTACCTCTTCTACAATGCCAAGGATGCCCCGGAGCCGGGCACGCGCTGGATTGAACAGACAGGATTTGCGGTCTCGGACGACCTTGAGCACTGGGAACGCTATTCCGGAAATCCCGTCCTGCGGGTTGGACCGGCGGGTGACTTTGACGATCGCTTCGCCTCGGATCCGGCGGTTTTCGCACAAGGGAATCTGTGGGTGATGTTCTACTTCGGCAACGGCACGGACGGACACGCGCGCGACGGGGTGGCTTTCTCGAACGACCTGCGCAGCTGGGAAAAGTCCGGAGAGGTCCTCATTGACGTTGGACCTGAAGGCAGCATTGACAGCCGTTATGCGCACAAGCCGGGAATGATCAGCCGGGACGGCCGCCTTTACCACTTTTACTGTGCGGTGGCGCCGTTGACGGGCCCGCAGCGGGGGGACGTGGAAACCACGGAGGTGAGGGGAATATCCGTGGCCACGGGAGATGTTGTCGGGGATTGAGGCCGACGTCCGGAGTTGCGTGAGCCGCGAAACCGGTGTAAAGTTGGCCCAATGAAGGTGATTGGGAGCTACACGAAGGCCGAGGAAGCCCATCTGGTTGCCTCCCTGCTCGATGCCAACGGCATCAGGGCCGTTGTCGCGGACGAGAACACCGCGACCCTGAACTGGTTTTATGCGAACGCCATCGGAGGTATCAAAGTGGAGGTCTTTGACGAGGACCTGGAGGCGGCCCAGGAAGTCCTCTCACTCCCGAAGGAGCACGGGGTGCTCCCGGCCTGTCCGCACTGTGGATCCGAGAAAACCCGCGTGCGCGAGTTGAGCCTCCTGACGGCCGCAGTCCTCGGATTTCTGGGATTTGTCATACCGCATCATTCGGTCAAGGTGGATTGCCTTGCTTGCGGGAAGAGTTTCAAACACGCTTATAAGAAGCAGACCCATTGAAACCCCCTTGTGGAAGGAAAATATGAAACCCGAAAACCTGTTAAAGGCCCTCGAACTCGATAAAGCCGGCGACTGGGAAGGGGCCCATGCCCTCTCCCAGAGTGCAAACACCCCGGAAGCCTGCTGGCTTCACGCCTACCTGCACCGGAAGGAAGGCGATACCGGAAACGCCGCCTACTGGTACGGACGGGCCAACAAACCGGTACCGGAATGCAGTTTGGATGAGGAGTGGGAGCACCTCAGGCTGGCTTTCAGCCAGTAGTTCGGCGCCTCCCCTCGGCCAATTAGAATTCAAAAGGAAGGACGATCCCGAGAGTGATCAGATCGAGGCCACTGTTCGGGGAATCAAGGCCGCCATTGGAGGTGTGGGAATACCCGACCTGGAAAACCTTGTAGCGCACCCAGACATCCGTCGTCCAATTCCATTTTGAGCCGCTGTGGGGACGTCCCACATCGGTATAAGCGGGACCACTCTGGATGCCGACGCGGACGTCCTCGACCTCCTTGAACGGCTGAAAGACAAAAGCCAGACCGGCTGTCGCGAGGTAATCCCCATAGTCATCGCCGAAGAGAACCTTCCCATAGGGCTGGAAGAGATCAAAGAAGCGATGCTCCCACATGTAACCGATGCCGAGCCAGGCCTGGTCCTTGTTTCCGTCCGGTTCCCGGAAGGCTCCCTCGAAGCCGCCGAGTAACTGAAGTTCCCCGCGGGCGTGCAGGGCCGGTGCAAGGCAGCAGCCGAGGCCGACGATAAACCGTATAAGCTGAATAGATGTTTTCACTCCCCCAAGGCTGGGGCAGGGCTCCTTGAAAATCAAATCGAAGTTTCCCGAGTTTCCATCAGGTGCGGGGGACAGGCTCCAGGAATCGCGTACGGAGGGACAGGCTCCAGGAATCGAGGGACAGGCTCCAGGAATCGAGGGACAAGTGTACGGAGGGACAGGCTTTGGAACGGAATCCTTGACGCTCCGGAACGAGCTTCCGACACTCCGTGAAAATCTGCCCTCATGTCGAAGCCAGTAGCCATTCTTCTCTACGCCTTCATGCTCGTTTTTTTCGGGGCATTTTTCATCTGGCCGATATGGCAGGTGCTTCAGGGAGGCTTCCGGGATGCAAGCGGATTCACGCTGGACTACGTCATCGAAGTCTTCCGCAACCCGATATACCTTGAGGGACTGCGGAACGCCTTCGGGGTGGCCATCTTTTCCACTGCGGGAGCCCTTCTGATCGCCCTGCCCCTTGCCTTCATGGCGGACCGTTACACCTTTCCGCTGAAAAAAGTCTTCATGGGGGCGGCGCTGCTGCCGATCATGCTTCCACCCTTTGTCGGAGCGATCGGGGTCAAGCAGATTTTCGGGCAGTTCGGGGCCTTCAATGCGCTTCTGCAGCAGATCGGACTTCTGGAAAGCGGACAGGTGATAGACTGGATCGGGCGGGGACAATTCTGGGGGGTGGTCTTTGTGAGTGCCTTCAGCCTCTACCCGATACTCTACCTCAATGCCGTCGCCTCCCTCTCGAACATTGATCCGGCGATGGAAGAAGCGGCGGAAAACCTTGGCTGCCGGGGCTGGAAGCGCTTTTTCAAGATCACCCTGCCATTGATGCGGCCGGGCCTATTCGCGGGCTGCACGATTGTCTTCATCTGGTCCTTCACGGAACTGGGGGTGCCGCTCATTTTCGACTATTCGCGCATCACCTCGGTGCAGATTTTCTACGGGATCAAGGACATAGGGGGAAACCCCTTTCCCTATGCGCTGGTCTCGGTGATGCTGTTATTCTCGATCCTTTTCTATGCTTTTGGAAAAGGACTTTTCGGGAGGAAGACCTTTTCGATGATGGCCAAGGCCAGTCACGCGGGGGAGGCCAGGCGGCCCGGGTGGATCGGGCAGGCTTTCTGCACAGGATTCTTTTTTTTGATCACCTTCACCGCCCTCCTGCCCCATCTCGGGGTGGTCCTTATTTCTTTTGCCGGAGACTGGTACAACAGCCTTCTTCCGGAAACCTGGACCCTGCGCAACTTTGAACTCGCGCTGGGGCACAACCTGACGGTCAACTCAATCCGCAACAGCCTTTTTTACGCGTCCGCGGCGACGATGCTGAACATTGCCATCGGGGTCTGTATCGCCTATGTGGTGGTGCGGACACGATTGCCCGGGCGCCATTTTCTGGACACGATGGCGATGCTGCCACTGGCGGTGCCGGGTCTGGTGATGGCCTTCGGCTATCTGGCGATGAGCCAGGAGGGTAAATTCTTTGATTTCATGAACGCGGTGGAGAACCCCGTCGCCCTCCTTATCATAGCCTACGCGGTGCGCAAGCTGCCCTTTGTCGTGCGCTCGGCGGTCGCCGGGCTGCAGACGACCAGTGAAACCTACGAGGAGGCGGCCCAGAACCTTGGAGCCCCCCCGTTGAAGACAGCCTTTAAGATCACGATTCCCCTCATCCTCGCGAACCTCCTTGCCGGAGGCCTGCTGGCCTTTTCGCAGTCCATGCTGGAGGTTTCGGATTCCCTGATCCTCGCCCAGAAGGCGGAATTCTACCCCATCACGAAGGCGATCTACGAACTGATGCAGTTTCTCGGGGACGGACGTTACATCGCGAGCGCCCTGGGCGTCTGGGCAATGGCCTTTCTTGCGGTGACGATTCTTGCAGCTAGCGGCTTGCTAGGGAAGAAACTCGGGGCTATCTTCCGGGTTTGATGAAACATCGACAAACGAGTCTGGTCCTTCTCCTGGCGCTACTGGTGATCGGCGGGGCTTTTTATCTCAGACAAGGGACCTTCCTCGAGGAGGCCGGTCCCGAAGTCGATGAAGCCGCGTCCGTTCCGGAGGAAAAGGCTTTTCTGGACTACCGTCCCGATGAAGCGACGGAGGAGGTGGCCGGGCCGACGGGACCCGTGATTCCGAAGCCGGACAGCCACGCCCTTTCCGGAGAGTACACTGTTTCCTTTCCGGATTCCGGGAGCATGGAGGCCTTTATAGAGGAAGCGGAGGCGAGGGGACTGAGGATTCTGGGAAGCATTCCGGAACTCGGGGTGATTCGTGTCCAAGGTGCCGGGAGCGCGCTTTCCCCGCTGTTGAAGGAGGGTATGGAAGTGGGGCTGAATTACAGGATGGATGCCCCGGCCCTGCCGGATCCGGACCTGTGGGAGGAATTGAACCTGGCTGCTTTCAACGGCGGCGTCCTTGATTTCCTCGGGGTTCCCGCCTCGGAGGAGCGGCTTTCCTGGGGAACCGGGATGACCATCGCCATCCTTGACACGGGATGGATTGACCATGCCGCGTTCGGGGACAAGACGGTGCGGGAACTGGACCTTGTCGAGGGACCGCGGGAGGGCGAGTATTCCGCTCACGGGACCGCGGTTGCGGGATTGATTGGAAGCACCAACCCTTTCGCGCCGGGCGTCGCCCCGGGAAGTGACCTGCTTGCGGTACGGGTCCTCGACGGGGAGGGAAGCGGAAATTCCTTCACCCTTGCAAGCGGCATTATCGCGGCCGTCGACAATGGGGCCGACATCATCAACATGAGCCTCGGGGGCCATGGAAACTCGCAGGTGCTGGAGGAAGCAGTCGCCTACGCGAGCGAGCGGGGGGTTCTCCTGGTGGCGGCCTCCGGCAATGACGGCGCAGCGAGGTTGACCTATCCTGCTGCCTATGAGGAGGTTGTCGGGGTAACGGCGGTGGATGCGGGCGGAAACCGGGCCCCCTTTTCCAATTTTGGCGCAGGGGTGGACGTGGCGGCTCCCGGCTACCAGATTCACGCCCTCTGGGAGAATGACGATTTTGTCTATTTCGACGGGACATCCGCCTCCTCTCCCCTTGTGGCCGGCATGGCGTCGCGGATCCTTGAATCCGGGCATGCCGGAACCCCCGAAGACGTCCGGCATTTCATCCGTGATACCGCCAACGAGACAGGGCCGCCGGGCTACGATTCACAATATGGGGAGGGCATCCTCAATGCCGAGCGGATAGAAGCCAGCGGTGAATCCGGCATCTACGACATGGCCCTGGCGGACATCTACCCGGCGATTGAGGAAAGTGAGGGGGGGACATTTCCGCTGTACGTGACCCTTGAAAACCGGGGTACGGAGTACATAGCGGAAAGCACGGTGGAGATCTCCGTTAATGGAACCCCTTATCACTACCGTTTTTCCGGTCTCAATGAAGGTGCCGTCGAAAGTATCCAGATCCCGATGTCCGAGATATCCCTTGAAAACGGGGATCCGTACAGGATTTCGGCCCGGGTGGTTCTTCCCGACACCGTCGACGATACGCGACCGGGCAATGACTCGGGGAACATCACCCTGCAGAAGGTTCCTGAAGATTGAAGGTGCGTTTCTCCCAGCCGGGGCGATAAAAAACGCTTGCCAATAAAAAACAGCTTTGCGAGCTTCGCGGGCTCTTTTGCCTGATTGCCACTGAGGGCCTCAGGCAGTGCGACAACGCTAAACCTCAACCCGTCTCCCGGGAATCTCCAGCCCGGCGGACTTACCTAAAAAAGGAGATCACATATCCTATGTCATCCGTAATGGAAGAACTGCTGGCGCAGAGCCAGTTTGAGAGCCTGATAGAGGGCTCGATCATCACCGGTATCATCACCGAAATCCGCGACAACGAAGTTATTCTGGACATTGGGGCCAAAGCCGAAGGTGTTGTCCCCGCCTATGAATTCATGGACGTTGGCGACCTGCAGGTCGGGGAGGAAATCGAAGTCTTTCTCGAACGCCTTGAAGACCGTGACGGCAATCCCGTTGTTTCCTTCGACAAGGCCCAACAGAAGAAGAACTGGGAAAACATCCTCTCGCAGTGCGACGAGGGATCGGTCATCAGCGGCCGCGTGAAGACGAAAGTCAAGGGCGGCCTGGTCGTGAATGTGGGGGTTGACGCCTTCCTGCCGGCTTCGCAGATCGATATCCAGCCACCAAAGAACCTCGACCAGTACGTCGGGCAGACCTACGATTTCAAAGTCCTCAAGATCAACACGGAGCGAAAGAACATTGTTATTTCGCGCCGTGAACTGATTGAGGAGCAGCGCCTTGAAAAGCGCCGCAGCCTCCTTGAAAGCATCAAGCCGGGCGACATCTGCCGCGGCACGGTGAAAAACATCACCGATTATGGTGCCTTCATCGATCTCGACGGCCTCGACGGCCTCCTGCACATCACCGACATGAGCTGGGGACGGATCAGCCACCCGAGTGAAATGCTGAAAATCGGGGAAGAAATCGATGTCATGATCATCGAGGTGGACCGTGACCGGGAACGCGTTTCCCTCGGCCTGAAGCAAACCACGGAAAACCCGTGGGAGGGCATCGAAAACCGTTATCCGGTCAATGCGCGGGTCCGCGGCAAGGTGGTCAACCTTGTTCCCTACGGGGCTTTTGTCGAACTCGAGGAAGGGGTCGAAGGCCTTGTTCACGTGACCGAGCTGTCCTGGGTGAAGCGGATCAACAAGCCGAGCGAAGTCCTCAAGGTGGGCGACGAAATCGAGGCCGTGGTCCTTGGCATCCAGAAGGACGACCAGAAGATCAGCCTCTCGGTGCGCCAACTCGATCCCAATCCGTGGGACATGGTCCGGCACAACTACCCTGTCGGGGCGCGGGTGCGCGGGAAGGTCCGCAACCTTACCAGCTATGGGGCCTTTGTCGAACTCGAGGAAGGCATCGACGGGATGGTCCACGTTTCGGACATGTCCTGGACGCGCAAGATCAACCATCCTTCGGAAATGGTGAAGAAGGGCGACGAGATCGACGCCATCGTGCTCGATGTCGATCCCGGCCAGCAGCGGATCAGCCTTGGCATGAAGCAGCTGAGCAACGACCCGTGGGACGAAATTGACACCCACTTCAAGATCGGCGACCTCGTCCAGGGCAAGGTGAGCAAGATCACCAGCTACGGGGCCTTTGTGGAACTGAACGAGGGCATTGACGGCCTCGTCCACATCAGCCAGCTCAGCGAGGAGCGGGTTGAAAAGGTCAAGGATGTGCTCAATGTCGACGACGAGATCACGGCCCGCGTGATCAAGATCGACCGCGATGAGCGACGCATCGGCCTGAGCATCAAGGCTGCCCACTACGACGACAGCCAGTTGGCTGCCGAGACAGCGGCCTTCGACAACCTCGGGAACAACGAACTGACGAGCCTCGGCGATATCCTCGACGAAGCGACGCGCGACTAGAAAAAAAGCCGTATCCGGAAGGCCATCCGCCTTCATCTTTCAGGCCCCGTTTCCCCGTTTGGGAGGCGGGGCCTTTTTTCGTGCGCCCGGCAGGGCGCACCTGCTGGACAGTGAACATGAGTAAAGAGAATGAAAGTCTGTTATCCACCCGGCAAGGGGAAGGATTAGCCGAAGGGCAACTGCGGCGTCGCGAGGCGCCCGTGGGGGTGTTATTTGTCACCCAAAACGGTGAAACGGAGGGCTGTTTTTCTCGCGGTATTTGGCGGACGCTGACCTTGGCCGGTTCAACCGCCGGATGCGGAAAACCGCATGTCCGGTGGTGTGGGAGCCCCGTCAGGCGCAATCCTGACGGGGCGACCCGATCTCAATAATCCTCGCGGACGGGATGAAGGAGGAAGGCGAAGGGATGGAGGGAATCCTCATCCTCAAGGCAGTCGAGGGCCGTGCGGAGGGCGGGATCCGTGCTGATACCGGTGGCGATCGAAAGGACGTTGCGGATAAAGTGCTCCTGCCATGCGGTTTCCTGGGGATGGGGCCAGGCTTCAGGCTGACAGACGGCCGGGAGGAGATAGGCGAGGGCGGTCATGAGGCTGGCCCCATCGGCGCTCCCGACAGAGAAGAGGTCGATACCGACCTTGCGGGCAATGAGGCCGAGTTTGAAGAAATGCTCCAGGTTCTCGGTCGAATAGCTCCAGGTACGGGTCCGTGCGAGCTCCCGGGGCTGCCGCCCATCGGGTTCAATCTGCGCGCCGATTCTCGGGATGGAGACGACCTGGAGGTAGGGGCGGAGGATTTCCGGCTGGCCAGTGTACCAGAGGAGGGCCGCATACTGCATGTCAAAGGCCGTGCCATGGTTGTTGAGGGAATTCCTTTCTTCGTGGGCGTTGGGGGAGGTTCCAAGCCATTCGGTGAAGCTGGCGAACCATGCCCGGAGGCGGGTCGCCTGTTCCTCGTTCAGGGCCCGCGAGTGCTCGAGGAGAAGGAGGGCGTCGACGAGCTCGGTGAAGGGATGCGTATCAATGATGCCCGTCCCGCGGCCTTCGGTGCGCCCGGGAATAGCCTGGGCGTGGTTGAGGTTGGGACGCATCCCGGTCTCCGGGTCGAGAAACCAGACGCGGAGAAGCTCCGCTCCCCATGTGCCGAATTTCCGGTCACCGGTGAGGACTTCAGCGGTGGCAAGGAGACGGACATCGCGGATCATGTCGTGAAGCGGCTGTCGGTCGGAGACACGGTCCCGTTCAGGATTGAATTCCCCGTCGCGCTGGACGTAGGGAAGGCCATCGTCGGTTTCCGGATTGGGCCACCAGTAAGGGCCCGTGCTGTAGTAATCGCGGCGCTCCCCGCTCGGTGGCAGGCGGTCGTTGAAGGTCACGGAATACGTCTGCCGGTTCTCGAGGACAGCCTCCGCGCGGGAGATGATTTCCTCATGTAGACGCGCTGTCCCGGGCTCATCGCCGTCCCTCAGGCGGCGTAACCGGACCGGGTCGACCAGGAGGAGCTCGGGCAGGTCGAGGGCCCACCGTGGGCCGACTTCCTTCCGGCGGGGAATCTCCGGGGCAGCAAGGAGGGGCTTGGAGGCGACGTTTCCCTCGGGGTCGACCGCGTAGGGTTCGTAGAGGCCTTCGGGATTGGGCTTGAAGCGAAGGTCCTGGAGCGAGAATCCGCTTTCGTCCGTGATCCCGGTCTCCATCCAGCGGGCGTGGAGGTTGTCTTCAAAGCGGGCATCCTCAAGGTGGCCGGCAATGGCTACGGCGCCGCCGGGAGGCGGGGGACCGAAGACATTGCCCGCAAGGTGGAGGTTCTCCGGGAGAAGGACGCGGTTGCGCTGGCCGTACCCGCCCGTGAGGTAAACGGCGTTACCGCTGTTGTTGTAGAAAATGTTTTCTTCGAGGATGGCATTGTCGGCGGGGAAATAGCCGTTCAGGGGAGAATCCGGGATGCCGCAGTAGAAGACAACAACGCCGCCGGTCCGCCCGGTGAGGCCCTGAAAGCTGTTCCCGCGGACTCGGTTGCCTTCGCCGACAACACGGACGCCGCCCGTTTGAGCCTTGTTCCCGCCAATGAAGGCGTTGTCGATGACGGATCCCTTGTCCCCGTGTCGGAGGGTGACCGATCCGCTGCTGTGGAGGAAGAGATTGTTCCGGATCAGGTTCGAGAAACTCTTGCTCGAGATGATCTCGGTCTCCCCGTCGCAGCGCTCAAAGATGTTCCGTTCGATGATGACCTCTCCGGGCTTGAGACTGTCCTGGCTGAGGCCGATCTGGATGATCTCGTAACCGTTGCTCATGGCTCCGGGGAGGCGGTCGACAAAGTGATTGTGGTCGATCCGGTGTCCCGGAGCGGGCTCGTGGACACGGATCTGGATGGCCAGTCCCCGGTGGGCCTGTCCCTCGAATCGGGAGTGATCAACCCGGCTGGCCTTCCCGTACATCCGGATCCAGGGGTATTTGCGAAGGGGATCCTCCGGGTTACAGCGCTCAAAGTAGAGCTCCGTCAGGCGGCTGTTCCGGGCCACTTTTCCGTCCTCGCCGCGCAGGGTGATGAGGGCCTCGCGGCCTTCGGGCACGACCGCTTCATGGAAATGGAGCCCGCGGATTTCAATGTGGGATCCCTCCAGGCGGAGACTGGTCTCCCCCGTCAGCCGTACCGTGCCCGGCGTTGCCGCTTCCAGTACCACCGGGGCCTCCGGCGTCCCGTCCGCCCGGATGAGAAGGTCAAGCCCGGTCCACTCGCCCGGGGCCATCCGGATAACCGTGCCCGGCTCAACCCCCGCGAGGGCCGTCTCCAGCTCCGCCATTGTCCCAACTTTGATCTCCATTCCATGGGCGCTTCCCACCAGTCCGATGAGAAGCCCCAGAAAACCCGTTAAGCGCACTTTTTGATTCAAGAACATCTTCCGTTCATAATTATTAACCGGGAGGGGGTGTCGAGTTAAATTGAGGGGAAGGGAGGAGGAAAAGGCGTGCCGCTGCATGTCTCCTGACCAAACCTGTCCATAGTGGATAATGCCTCAATGGATTTCTTCTGCGGTGTTTCCAGGAACACGACCTCGACCCGGAGGTGCTTGCAGAGCGAGAAAATCAGTTCACTTCCAAATCGCAGACGGTGTGGAACCGATGAACCAGGCCTTGTGTTCGTAGATGGCGGGCAGGAAAAGCGGGACCTTGCGGGAGGCCTTGCAGCGAAGGACGGATTCAACTTCGGTGCGTGTTGCGGGTTGGTGGGATGCGGTATGCATGGGCACGGGAAGCCAATAGTTGAGCTTTTCCAGCATTCTAGCAGTCGAGCCCCCGGTTGTCTTGGCCGGAAGAGCGCAGCCTTTTGGCTTTTTTGGGCAGCACGCGCTTCGGACACAAAAAACCGGAAGGAGGGCCCCTTCCGGTTTTTTCAGGTGTTTGTATTGCAGAGGACAGTCGCTCAGTAGGCGTTGTAGTCGACGGGATCGTCCTCGGACAAAAAGCGTTGCTCGATTGTGTCGGCTTGCCCGGCTTTCTTCAGAAAGATGTCCAGGGGAACCACTTCGGCGGCATCGGGCAGTGCGTTCAGGATGCCCGCCACGTGTCCAACGCTTTGGGATTCACGTACGTGGATCAGCAGAAAGTAGGGGCGCTTCTGATTGAGGCGCATCAATTCCTCCAGGTCTGCAACGGCTTCTTCGGCTGGACGACCCAGGCCGAGGTAGTAGTCGTAGGAGATGAAGGGAACGCCATCGCGGTTGTCAAAGGTGCGGGCGGCCCCGTAGCCGTTGATGAACCCAATGACGTCCGGGAATGCCTGGTAGTAGCGGTCGACCAATTCTTTGGGCAGGTCCTGATTGCCGACGTGGCGATTGCCCTCCGAGTAGTCCATGATTTCCATGACCCGCAAATCGAGAAGTTCGTGGCGCTCGTTGGACATTTCCATCAAGGGCCAGAAATGCTCTTCCGGAATCGGTTTTGGATACATGTAAGCCGGACCTGAGAGTCCGCCGGCGATGAAGTAGTCGTTCGGCGTCGAGCTCTCATTGAAATACTGGATTGCAGCTGGAGACAGCCAGACCCAGCCCCCGGTGGGTTGCCAGGCATAGGGAATTTCGCCGCGGCCTTCCAACTCCCAGGCGCCGATGCCCATGCTGTCCGTTTGGATCAGGGAAATATAGACCTTGTCTTCCGGGATCAGGACTTCGTCCGGCTCAACATTGTGGTTGTTGCGGAATTCAAAGTCTTCGGTGAACGGAATCTGTGTATTGAAGCTGATGTTCGGGAGGCTGTTGAGTCCCTCCATCATGTGACCGTAGCTGGAGGTCAGGGAAACGTGCTGGCCTTCTGTATCCTTGGAATAGGAGTGCCAGCCCATGACAAGGCTGCGGGGATTCAATTCATCGAGAATCCGGCGGTGAAGGATCATTTCTTCAACATCTTCCGGATTGGCAGACAGGTCGGTCTGGAAGGCTCCGCGGAAGATGCCGTAGTCGGCCACTGCCGGCTCCATGCGGCGGCTGTGGAAAAAGCCCCCTTGCCAGACGGCGATGTCCTTGCTGGAACGGTCCCAGTAGCGGTCCATGGCGATTTCGAAGATTTCGGCGTCTGTCATGCCGACGAACTCGCCGCGGTAATCTTCGACCATTTCGAGGCCGATAGCCTCGGCACGCGGGATGTTCTCTTCATCCACAACCAGCACGTTGTCGAGGCCGGCGCGGGTGAAGGCCAGCATTAGGGTCAGGCGCTCCTCTTTGTCCCAGACCACATAACCGGTGGCGTGGTGGCCCAGAGCTTCGAGCGCTTCCTCCGGGGAGCTGAGTTCCTGGAAATCAAAACCCCAGCGGTTTTCGTAGAAGTTCTTGAGGGTGCGCGTAATCTTCCAGACCCAATCCTCAGGGTAGACAAAGTACAGTTGTGGTCGTTCTTTGTTGGCGATCCCTTGCAGGCTAAGGAGCATGGAGATCTCGCCGATGTCCTCGTCGATGTACCAGCCTTCGCCAATTTCCATCGAGTACATCGTATAGTCGAAGTCTTCAGGCGTGTGCCCGTAGGCGTAAGAGCGGTTGTTGCCTGCCATGGCGCTGACGGTGGTCAGCAACAGCAGGCTGAGAGAAAAGCTTAGAATGGATTTCATGTTTTTCTGGAAGTTGAGTGGGTGTTACTGCTGGCGTTCGTAAACGTGCAGGATGGGACGGTTGCGGGATGAGCGTATTTCCAGCATGGTGAGTCGGTCGCCACCGCGTGAAAGGCGGTATTCGGTGGTGGCCCGCACGGGTGTGTCACCCTGGTGGGTCTCCAGCACATAGCTGGAGTCCATTTTCAAGGTCTGGCCACCATCGAGCCAATCGGCGCGGATGGTCTTGCCGCTGTCGTGCGGCAGATAGGCACCGATGTGGCGATTGTCGAGCCAGACCTCCATCGGGACGAAGGATTCTTCTACGGCCGTATCGAGGCGGTAGTTCTCGGTCGTGTTGCGTCGGCCGGAGGACACCGTTTTTTCGATGTCAATGACGCTGCCGTCGACATCGATATCCAAACGAATGGTCCGCCAGGGGTCCACTGCAGTACTCAGGTCGGAGCGCAGTTGCCACTTCCCGGCAAAACCGGGATTGGCCTGGATGCGCTCCGAGGAGTTGCTCGCTTCGGCTTCGCAGCCGGAGAGAGCCAGTAGGAGGGAAAGTCCGGCAGCTGCGGACAGTAAGATTCGAATCGTTTTTCTCATGGGTTGTTTGAAGGAGCGATTTACGTTCAGTTTTTCAGTAAACGGTCGACCGGGAGCGCGGTCATTTCAAAAACTGGTTTACGGTCAATCATTTGAGCGACCCGAAAAGTGAAAGCGGATGGCTTTACTATAAACCCCGGGATGGATCCCTTCTACGGGGCTTTTGGCCTTGAATGCGGGATTCTCGGACAGGCCTGAGCGCCTTTTTCCACCTCTCCTGCTCACCTTGCGGTTCTGGCGGCTCGTCGCGGTGGTACTCGTCGCGCTCTTCTGCGGCGGGCGATTTGTCGGCGTACTCATCAAACGCAGAATCAAAGTCATCTTGAGTGTCCTGCGGCTCTTCGACACTCAGCCCATCCTCCGCAACGGTCGAAAACGGGCTACCTTGGGGGGTGCGGGTTGTTCTTTGTCAGGCA
>JAWLGH010000094.1:0-7845 GCA_041685165.1 Oceanipulchritudo sp.
CCCTTGAACCCGGATCATCCACTCCATGTCGACAGCCCGACAGAGGACGACTGGTCGGAATGGACCTCACCCATGCTTGCCGAGGGCTGGATCAAGCGTGTCCTCGCCGGGATCAATCCCTTCAACCAGCGGATTACGGACCTCTTCAACAATGAGGTATCCACCGACGTCAGCCTCCTCACGCAGGCGGGCAGCCGCTGGGAAGGTGACATTGCCCTCAACCTTGAGAATATCGATGACTTCGGACTGATCGAAATCTACGAGACCGTTCTCCGCCGGGGACGCGACCTCTCCATTGATGCCGGGATCAATTACGGCCCGGCCAATGACGCCCTTCTCCTCGCCGCCGGCTACCTGAACGACCTCTACATGCTTGTCGGTAACGAGGCCTGGGCCGATGCCGCCAATCCGACGATTGGCATAGGGACGGCCGATCAGACCTACGGGGAAATCGCGACCTCCCTCTTCGCCTTCCGCGGACAAGTTCCGAACCTCCTTGAGGAGGAACTCGCCCTCCTGCGGGGACGCGACGATTTCCTCCTGCCCGGAACGGAGGTCTCCCCGGTCTACAACCGCCTCATCTGGAACTACACCCGCGGCATCGATGCCGGTGAAGTCATATACGCCACCAACTACAACATCCAGGAAAAGCCCGACGGCGAGCCGACCGGCACCATTGACGCCTCGGATGCCGCCCGGATGTTTCCCCAGGGCCATGGCGACGCCTACGGCCATTACCTCACCGCACTGAAGGGATATTATTCCCTTTTCATGAACAACAATTTCGACTGGGTCCCGCGTATCGAGGCCGTCCTGGTCCTTAATCAGCCGGTGAGTGTTGATTACCTCGACGAACGGAAGTTTGCCGCCGCCGCCAACGCCCTTGCCCGGACCGGCCAGCAGACCTTCGATCTTACCTGGCGCCGCGACTACAAGGGCGGGGACACGATCGGCTGGGAGCATTTCCAGGAGAAGCGTTCCAACAGCCAGACCGGACGCACCCGCTACTGGGGAATGGACCACTGGGCCTCGCGGACCGGTCAGGGTGCCTACATCAACTGGGTCATCGGCAACGCCATCGTCCCCGACGAGGACACCGTCAATGAAGGGATCCAGAAAATTGACCGGACGACCGTCACCGAGCTGGCCGAAATGCCGGCCATCATGGAGGACCTCCAGACCAGCCTCAGTAACGCCGAGGGTGGCCTCACGCCCCTCGGGCTTGCCGATGACGCCATTGCCTTCGATATTTCACCGGATGCCGTGGCGGAGGGGGAAACCCACTTCGAGCAGATCTACGAACGGGCCCTTGTCGCCCTCAACAATGCCGTCTCCGCCTTTGATGATGCCAAGGACGTGACGCGGATCATGCGCTCCGAGGAGGATTCACTCGCTGAGCTGCAGTCGCAGATCGCCCAGCAGGAGCATGCCTACCGCAATGCCCTCCTGGAAATCTACGGCAGCCCCTATCCGGATTCGATTGGTCCCGGCCGGACCTATTCGACCGGATACAGCGGACCCGATTTTCTCCATTACATGTATGTCGACCTGCCGGAACTTCCCGACGGCCTCGGGCTCTCCCAGACAACGGAAAAACGGACCTATCGCCTCGATATCCAGGGATTTCCCGCGACCTGGCGCAACCAGCTCTTCACCGACCTCGACTTCTACCAGACCTACGGGGAAGACTACACCCTCGGGGAGCATTTCATCGAATACGAACTCGGACCCCACGGCTTCTTCGACAAGCCGGATACCTGGGTCGGGAGTCGCCGGTCCCCGGGCGAAATCCAACAGGCCATTTCGGAACGGATCGCGGCCCACCAGGCCCTTTCCACCTCCCTTGCGGCGGCGGAAACGGCCCAGGGCGATCTTGAGAAGTCCATCAACGTCTTTAATTCCCGGGTCGACACGGATGATGAGATCACCTCCATCGAGCGCGGGTTGCGCATCTCGGAGGACATCGTCAAATCTGTCAGCCTTGCCAGCGAAATCCTTGACATGGTCCTGGAGGCCTCCTCTGAAGCCGCCAGTGATGCGGCCTCAGCCGTAAAGGCCGGGATTCCCACCTCCTTTATCGCCGGGCTGGCCTCCGGCGGCGACGTGACCTCGGCGGCGCGGGCCGCTGTGGATGCCGCCAAGACCGCCACCAAGGCGGGGATCAAGTCCGGCCAGATCACAAACCTGGCCGTATCCAAAAGCCTTACCGTGGCCGAGGAAATCACCGCAGGCTGGGTCCGCTTTGAGCGGATTGAGAATACCCTCCAGTACAACCAGCAACTGCGCGAACAGGTGGCGGCCATTGGCGGACAGATCGGCAACCTCTCGGGTGCTTTGCGCACCATCAATCAGCGCCTGCGTGCCCTCGACGACGCCGACCGCAAGTACCGCGCCCTCCTTGCCCGTGGCGACCGCATCCGGGAGGAACGGGAGATTTTCCGCCGCCGTTCGGCCTCCATCATCCAGGGCTTCCGGACCCGCGATGCCGCCTTCCGGATTTTCCGTAATGAAAAACTGGAACGCTACAAGACCCTCTTTGATCTTGCTGCCCGCTATACCTACCTTGCCGCCCAGGCCTACGACTACGAAACCGGCCTTCTCGATACCGATACCGGACGGGACTTTGTCGAGCGCATCATCGCCGCCCGTGCCCTCGGAGTCGTCAGTGCCGGTGAGCCCCAGTTTGCCGGCAGCAATACCGGCGATCCGGGACTCTCCAGTGTCCTTGCCGAAATGCAGGCCGACTGGAGTGTCCTCGAGGGACGCCTCGGCTTCAACAATCCCGATGCCTATGGCAGCACCTTTTCCCTCCGCGGCGAAAAATTCCGCATCCGCCCGGGTGAACGCGGCGAATCGAGCTGGAAACAGATCCTCGAGGCCCACTGGGTGGAGGACATCCGCAATGATCCCGACGTCCGCCGGCACGCGCTCCAATCCAGTTCCGGTGGTAGTGCCCAGCCCGGCCTCGTCATCCCGTTCAGCACGACGATTGACTCCGGACGCAACTTCTTTGGTCGCGACCTCCTCGCGGGCGACAGTGCCTTCAGTTCAAGTTCCTTCGCCACGAAGATTTTCGCTGTCGGGGTGGCCCTTCCCGGTTACATCGGGATGACCGATCCCGCGACAAACACCACCGACATCGATGATTCCGGGGCCGATTCCCCGGATGATCCCGATGCCCCCTGGCTCCATCCGGACGCCCTTGCGGCAACCCCTTTCATCTACCTGATTCCGACCGGACAGGACTCAATGCGCAGCCCGCCACTCGGGGACAGCCAGGATGTGCGCTCGTGGAGCGTTCAGGATGTCACGGTGCCCTTGCCCTTCAACGTGGGTGCCTCCGAGTTTTCCACCCTCCAGTGGTGGCGTTCCTCGGAGTTCCTGACCGAGAAAATCTTCGGGATCCGCAAGCATCAGGCCTTCCGCCCGGTTTCCTCGGCCGAGGTCTTCAGTCTCAACATTTACGGGACCAGCGGCTTTCTCGAGCCTTCCCCCTTCACCAACAACCGCCTCATTGGCCGGTCTGTCTGGAACAGTGGATGGAAACTGGTCATTCCCGGATCGGCCCTTCTCAACAATCCCAACGAGGGACTGCGTCGCTTTATCCGGACCGTCGAGGATATTCAACTCCACCTTATCACCTATTCCTACTCGGGTAACTGAGTCATGGAGATCCGTGCCATGCTTTTCCGCTTCACTCAATCAAGACCTTCCCGCGGTGTCCTGCTGGCGGTAATCATCAGCCTTCTCGGCGTTTTCCCCCTGCAGGCGTTCCCTCCCGCTCCGCCACACATCATTTTCGGCCAGTTGCGGGATGAGGTCGGTTCACCCCTGACTAGTGAAGATGCCCGCATCATCTTTGAATCCGACAATGGCACGGTCATTGAGACCCGGCTCATGCCCGGCCTCGCTCCCGGGGTCAACTACGAGATTGCCGTTCCCATGGATGCCGGCATTTCCGACGATACCTACCGCTCCGATGCAATGTCCCCGGGAGTCCCGTTCCTGATCACTGTCCTCATGGGAGGCGAGACCTTTGTCCCCCTTGAAATGAGCGGGGATCTGCGCCAGCTGGGCGAATCGGGCGAGAGCACCCGTATCGACCTCACCCTCGGCCTCGACAGCGACGGGGACGGCCTGCCCGACGCCTGGAAGGACACCGTCATCGCGATGTCGGGTAATCCTGATCTTCAATACAGCGACATTACCCCGGACGGTGACCTTGACGCGGACGGGCTTACCAACATGGAGGAGTATATCGCCGGGACCTACGCCTGGGATGGAAACGACCGCTTTATCCTCGATATCGTCGAAGCCAGGCCCGACGGCAGGGCCCTCCTCGAGTTTCTCGCCATTGACGGTCGAACCTATTCCCTCGAAGTCTCCAGCGACCTCCGGACCTGGGAACCCATCCCCTTCAGGCTGCCCGCCAGCGACGCTCCCGGCATTGAACGGGCCTCTTACTACTCGGCCACTGTCCGCCTCATCAATGTCGAGGTACAGGCCGACCTTTCCGAGCCCAAAAGCTTCCGTCTCTCTGTCCGCTGAATGGCGTCGCCATGTGGAAAAGGGAAGGCAACGAATCCCCTGCAAAAGAGAAAGCCCGTCCCGGAAAACGGGGTCGTTCCGTCCATGTCCTGATCCTCCTTCTTGGCCTCGGGGTCATTGGTTTTCTCTGGATCCTTTTTCCCGACGCGTCCCTCCCCGAGGTTGAGCGCACCGCACTCGAGCGGGTCGGGGAACGCCTTCACCTGAAGGGCACCCAGGAGCCCTTCACCGGGATACTCGTCACCTACTATGAAGACGGAGAGCTGAAGGCGCGCACGGAGGTCCGCGACGGTCTCCTGCACGGCCTCTCCGAGGGATGGTATCCCGATGGAACCCCGGAAATCCGTGAACCCTTCCGGAAGGGGCGCTCTCACGGGACCCGCGTGCGTTGGCATCCCAACGGAACGATGGCCTCCCGGGCCCGTATTGTCGACGGCGAGCTCCACGGCCTCTTTGAACGCTGGCATGACAATGGAAGCCTTCACCAGGAGATTCACATGGTGGAGGGGCAGGCCCACGGGCCCTCGAGGGCCTTTTATCCCAGTGGCTATCTGCAGGCGGTTGTGGAAATGGAGAAAGGTTCCGTACTCAACCGGGAATTCTGGGAGGACGGTGAAAAGCGCTGGCCCGGTGACAGATAGGTATTTTCCGGAGAAGTTCTTGCCTGCGGGCGACAATCTCCGAGAAACTGTGCCCTTTAAGGTCAGCATATGCAACAGAGCGAAGAACGACACCCCTTTCTTGAAGGCCTCAGCCGTCACCGCGGTGCCCCTCCGACCCTGCTGGTCATTTTCGGGGCCTCCGGTGACCTGACTGCACGCAAATTGATTCCCGCGCTCTTCAATCTCGCGTTGGACAGCCTTCTCCCTTCCGATTTCCATCTTGTCGGATTCGGACGTAAACCCATCCCGGACGAGGACTTCCGCCAGGATTCCAGGGAAGCCCTCGAGGGCCATTCCCGGCGTCCGATGGATACGGGGCTCTGGAACGATGTTGAGAAAAGCATCCATTATCATCAGGGGGAATACGACGACCCGGAGGCCTTCAGCGAACTGGCCCATCGCATTCGTGATATTGAAAAAAGCTCCGGACGGGACCTGCAACTCGTCTTCTACATTTCCACCCCACCGAGTGTCTTTGAGGCCATCATTGAAAACCTCGGGACCAGCGGCCTTGCCGCTCACCGCGGAGGAGGTTCCCTGGCGGCCAAGGTCATCATCGAGAAGCCCTTCGGACACGACCTCGCATCGGCAAGGAACCTCAATGACCTCCTTGGCCGCAACTTTGACGAGTCGCAGATCTACCGCATCGACCATTACCTCGGCAAGGAGACCGTGCAGAACCTCCTTGTGGCCCGCTTTGCCAATGCCATCTTCGAGCCGATCTGGAACCGGGAGTTTGTCGACTGCGTCCAGATCACGGTCGCCGAGGCCGGGGGTGTCGGAAGCCGGGCCGGCTATTACGACGGCAGCGGTGCTCTCCGGGACATGATCCAGAACCACACCATGCAGCTTCTTTCCCTCATCGCGATGGAGCCGCCGGTCTCCCTCGACCCGGAGTCCATCCGCGATGAGAAAGTAAAGGTCCTCAAGGCCCTGCAGCCCCTTGTCCTCGATCCCTATGAGCATTCGGATGTCGTCCGCGCCCGCTATACCGAAGGCCTCGTTTCCGGCAAGCGCGTCCCAGGCTACCTGCAGGAGGAGGATATTCCGCACGATTCGACGACCGAGACCTATGCCGCCCTTCGCCTGATGATCAACAACTGGCGTTGGAAGGGGGTTCCCTTCTACCTGCGTTCAGGCAAGCGCATGGCCCGAAGGGTATCTGAAATTTCAATACAATTTAAGCGGCCCCCCGGCATCCTCTTCTCCGAGGCCCGCAAGTACGACGTGGCCCAGAACACCCTCGTGGTCCAGGTCCAGCCGGACGAGGGGATGACCCTCCTGACCAACTCCAAGGTGCCCGGCCTTGAGACCCGGACCCAGCCCGTGAAGATGCATTTCCGTTATGCGGCCACCTTCGGTTCGAATACCCCGGAGGCCTACGAGCGCCTCCTCCTCGACGCCATCATCGGGGACAGCACCCTTTTTATCCGTGGGGACGAGACGGAGACCTCATGGAAGCTGATCTCACCCATCCTCGAACACTGGCAGGAACAGGGAGAATTTGGATTGACCGAGTACGCCTCCGGTTCATGGGGACCCCTCGACGCGGAGCGCCTCCTCTGGAGCCACGGCCACGAATGGCGCCAAACAGGAATCTGAACGCATATGAAACGCCTCATTGATGAATTGCCCGGCGTCTCAATGTCAGTCGGGGACGTGACCCGGACCCTCCGCCACATGTGGGACGTGGAGGGCGGGGGAGATGACCACCGGATGGATTTCCGCGCCTCCCAGATGAACCTTATCCTGCATTTTGGCCTCGAGACCACGGTCGGGGAGGCGCAGGCCCATTTCCAGACCGCGATCGCCTTCGCGCAAACCTATCCCAGCCGCATCATTGTCCTCTGCCCGGCAAAGGAGACGGTCGGTGAGGATGAGTTTGAAGGGAAACTCTTCAGCCAGTGCTACATTGGACAGCACCTGCGCGACGTCTGTTGCTGTGAGGCCCTTATCCTTGGCTACTCCCCCGAGCAGTCTGATTTCCTTGAAAACCAGGTCTCCCTCTGGCTGGAGGCGGACCTCCCGATCTACCACTGGTTGCACCGTGTTCCAGCTGACCGGATTTCCGGTTTCTATCTCGGTTTCCTGAAACGCTGCCGAAAGGTTCTTTTCGACGGGGCAGTGGAGGGCGAGGTTTACAAGTCGATCGAATGGCCTGATTCGGAGCGTGTGGCGGACCTTTCCCATGCCCGGACCCTTCCCCTGCGGCAGCACCTGGGGCAGTTTATCAGCCGCTTTTCCCCCTCCGAGCTCGCCGATGGCCTGAAGGCCCTCGAATGCCGCTACTGCCCCGGGGTTGAGCGTCTGGCCTGGCACCTCATGCGCTGGCAGCGTCAATCGATCCGGCGCTGTTTTGCAAAGCCCGCTGATGCGGACGCCGTGAGCTGTTCGCTCAAACCGATGGGGGAGGACGAAACGGAGCATTGCCTCTGTGTGACCTGGACCTATGACGAACCCCGGCGTTTCCTGAGGATGGACTACAGTCGTTCGCGGAAATCGGGACGGGTCCGGGCCTCCCTCCCTTCCGGGAGCTTTGAACACCCCCTCCATATCGAGCCGCTTTCCCCCGTTGAAACCCTTGGGGAGGCGATGTTCTTCGATTGACGCTTAATGATGACTGAAACCACGACCG
>JAWLGH010000095.1:0-4459 GCA_041685165.1 Oceanipulchritudo sp.
GCGAAAAAAAATGGAGGCGATCTGGGGGGACAGCGAGGACGCCTGACAAGCGCCCCGGATCGCCGAAGAACACTGAAGCTTGTCAGCGAAGCCATGAAGGAGGAAGCCACCCAGGAAAAGGCCTGCCGGGAAGCCGGCATCTGTGCGCGTACATACCGGCGTTGGTGCGACCAGGGCGAGGAGGATGCCGACAGACGCCCCACCGCGGTGCGACCAACGCCCGCCAATGCCCTGACCAAAGAGGAACGCGCACGCTGCGCCCTCCGGGTCTAGAACCATAAACGGATCGGCGCAGGGAAATGTATACCCGGAGAAATCAGCCCGCCCGGTCCCGCGCTAAATCCAGGTGATCTCGGGGATCAGATCCAGATCGGCGGCCTTTACCAGCGTGATTCGGGCCTGGAGCGGCCCGGCATCAACAGTCCAACCGCCAGCGTCGGAGAGGACGGATACGCTCCTCCGTTCTGCTCCGGTCGGTGTGGCACTGAGCACGGTCACGAGTTGGTGGGATCGCGCCTGAGGCGACGTGACCTCGGCAAACGGATAGACGCCCAGCTCGGGAGCGAGGTCGAGTTGGTGGGTACGGATCGTCAGCTCGCTGCGCGAAAAAACGTGCCCGGCAAGCGAGGCATGAGGACGTTCGAGCTGGAAGTGGGCCTTCCCGGATGACAGCTGCGCCGCGCCATCCCGGTTTTCGGGATGAAACCGTGCCGACGGAGTAACAGGCGTGCTGGCGTCGATCTCGTCAAAGACCACAACCACGCCGGGTTTGTGGAAGAGGATCGTCCGCCGGACCCGCTGCACGGCGTCGTTCACCAGCGCGTAGGCCGGGGTGGCGTCGCTCGTCCACCACATGCGGTCGCCCTCGTCCACATACCGGGTTATGCGAGCCTGCGCCTGGCTGGGGTTGGTGCCCTCTTCACCGTCGTGATACTGGTGCCCTCTTCCGTCGATCAGGATCGTATTGTGCGCCTCTGTCAGGCGAAGCACCCACATCGGGTCTCGCCAGTCGTAGGCGGTTTTGAGCGGGTCCGTGAGGAGGCGCTCGCCATAGACCTTGAAGAAGAGGTGGTTGCGGTCAGCATGTTCGTGGTTGCCGGGGCCGCCACTGCGAAAGGCCAGCACAGCGTCCTCGGCCCCCCAGCCGGTTCGGGACACGATCCAGTCGCTCTCCAGCCGGACGTTCATGTAGGAGGCGGGCGGATGACTCAAAGGGCGATCGGGGTCCACCCAGAGGACGTCAAGGTATGATTTGGAGTAAGACGCCTTTTCAACAGCGAACTGGGCCACCTTCCCAGCAGGCCTGCCCTCGAGCTGGCGAGCAAGCCAGGCCGGAACACAATACGATCCCGTGTTCCAGGCGTCGCTGAAGTTGACGATGTCCGGTGTCCCGTCAGGTTTGCGACCGGCTTGCATGGCGAGGTAGTACTGGACCATACCTTCGAGATCCATCTCCTCCGCCCAGCGGATCGAGCCATCGCCGCGCTGGTGAGCTTCGAGGAAGCCGAAGATGTGGAGCAGGGTCCCTGTCGCGTATCCGAAACCTTCGTGGTAGCTCCCGTCAGGGTTGAACAGATCCAGAATGGCCCGTGTATTGCGGACGGCTTGCTCAAGCCAGGCATCCGCTCGGTCGTCCAGCCCCCGGATTGCCAGCGCGCCGATGCCAAGCGATGCCGCCGGGACGGCGCGCAGGTTCGTGGTCGCGAGAATGACCGGCCAGTTCTCGAGGCTGATATCCAGGAGGTCCGCGTGGCGGTCGTCGAAGCGCCAGCCCGTGACAGTGCCCGGGTCCTCCATGCCGTCGAGGATTCGCGCGCATGGGGCGCAGCCTTTTTCAGCGATATCGGCCAGAAGGCGTGCCTCGCGGTCGGCCCCGAGGGCATCGCCGAGTACCTCGCGAAGAAACACGACAGTGTCGGTCGTCACCGAGGCGACCAGCAGACCAATGGCGATGTCACCATCAAGCATGTAGTCCCAAACCTCCATCGCGAGAATCTGGTCGATACCCTCCAGGAGCACGGCCTCCCGTTGTGGATGGGGATCGACGAGCTGGACGATGCCCTGCTGACGGAGATGCTTGAGGGCCACACGGAAATCGGCGTACAGGATGCCCGTCCGCTCAGCCTCATTCAGCGCCTTCCGCGTTGCGGCGACACCGCCAGCCGCCCAGCCATCGACCACGGGCGCCAGCATCGGACTGGCGGCGGCGGTGCGGATGCGAGGCAGCTCCGACGGGCTGAAGAAAAGCCGCGACCCTCCCCCGGCCCGTGGGTTCGGCAGCGCAAGCGCGGGAAACGGCAGCAATGCCAGCGAAGCGGCGCTCCCGGAGAGGCGGAGAAAGTCGCGGCGGGTGAGCATGGAGAGCGGCAAGAAAGGGTTCGGCGGATTCCTGAAGGTAAGATTCCAGTGAGCCTTGAAGTCGAATCCTGACCTTGCAAGGTCAATTGGATAAGGTGGCGACCGAAGGCCGCCGGGAACCGTCACCTCCGCTTTGACGGCGTCAACCCTGGCGTCATCTCCGGCTCAGCGTTGGCCGAAGGCGGACAAGCATTTGCTCACGTGCCAAGCATCGCGTGCAGGGCAGCAGCGTCCTCGCTTAACTGGCCGAGTTCATCATTCCGGACAAATTCAAGCATCGCGTAGCGCTCTCCCGGCAATGGATCCATCGCCTTGAAATAAGCCTGCCAGCGATGGCGGCCTTCACTCAGGGGACGGCGCTCGATCGTGCCGTCCTCGAGGAGGTTCCAGTGGAAGACGTGGACATGCGATAGACGGACTCCCAGCGTCTCAATGTCAGCGATGTTCTCCGCAACGCTGACTCCATGGCGCGGCTGCCAGTAGGAATAAAGGTTGTCCCTGGCCACGGCTTCCATCAGGGCGACGGCACTTTCGGCCGAGTCCGTGAGCGTGTTCCGATGAAACTCCAGGTGCACCGTCATGCCGTGGGAGTGGGCTTGATCGCACAACTCCCTCAGGCAGTCGGCCACTTCATCCCGGTAAGCTGCCGAGGCGGCTTCGCTGCCCCTGCGCCCCCCCCAGACGCGGAGGGCGTTTACGCCGAGGGCCTTTGCCGTCTCCAGCGCGGGTTCCGCCCCGAGGTCGTATTGAAAGGGGCCGTTCCCCTGCCCCCCCCGGTCACATTGGTAATAGCTCCCGTAACTGGTGGCCGTGATCTGTTTTGCCTCACAGAGGGCCTTCACGGATTCAGCCTTTCCGGTCTCGCCTGGTGGCACATGGACGTCTCCGGCCCATTCGACAGCATCGATCCTGTTGTCCTTTAATATGGTTACAATTTCCTCGGGCGCGAAGGATCGCAGGGTGACGGTGTTGACAGCTGGTTTCATGGGTTCTGGACGTGGGTTAATCTGATTCAGGGAGCTTATGAGAATCAGGCCATTTTGACAAGGTCGCTTTCGGCCACTTCATACCATAAATCCTGACCGGCAAGGAACCGCCGGCACTCGTCGATGGCGGTCTGCCCAAGCCGCCGGCATTCCCGCCCGAGGGAGCCGGCAATGTGGGTCGTCAAATGGATGTTTTCCACATTGAAAACCTCCGAACCGTCCTCAGGAGGTTCCGGGTTCACGACATCGAGCAAGGCCGTGAGATCCGGGCGCTCACGCATCACCTCGATCATTTCGTCCTGCCTGACCACCGCGCCGCGGGCCGTATTGATAAAGGTGGTATAGGGCCGCATTTTTCTGAAATGCTCGCCCCGGATCATCCCTTTCGTCGATGGAAGCAAAGGGGTGTGCAGGGAGACCACGTCGCTTTGCGCGAAGAGCTCATCCAATCCCACGATTTCAGCACCCCATTGATCGGCCCTTTCCTTTGACAAGCTCGTGCTGTAGATGAGCGGCTTGATCTGAAAGGGTTTCAGCAGTTCAAGGGTCTTGTAACCGATGGCCCCCAGGGAAATCAGCCCCACAGTGGCATCGTAACAGCCGGGGATTTGCGAGCGTTCCTGCCTCCAGACCTGTTTTTCCCGGCATTGGCGGATACGGTGCCATCCGAGCTTGAGGGAAAAGAGAATCGTTGCCAGGCAGTATTCAGCAACCGGTACCGCATTCGCCATGTGGGCATTCGTGATCGCGACATTCCGCGACCAGAAGGCCTCCGTGACATACGGCTTGACCGTCCCGGCAGAATAAAAGACGCCCCGCAGGTTGGGGACTTTCTCCAGGAACGATTGCGTCAATTCAGGCATTCCCCAGCCACCAAAAATGATCTCCACTTCTTCAAGCCGCTCGGGCAGGGTCAGCGTATCTCCCTTGGAGGCTGGTGCGGATACCAGCTCACTGATTTCATTGATCTGTTCAAGCTCCCTCGGCCCATACACCTCGTGGAGACGTTCGGGGTTCATGAGCACTATGGATTTCGGTCTTTCTAGCATTTTTTGAGGAGGATTTATGCCATGTTAGGTAAAACCTCCTGCGAGAAAACCGCGAAAATATCCTAT
>JAWLGH010000095.1:4559-7737 GCA_041685165.1 Oceanipulchritudo sp.
GCGAGCCGCGTCGCCCCGGTGACACTGGCCCATTGGGGAACACCGTTCCGCAGATGTACGCAGGCGTAGTGAAAATCTCCTGCCAACGGATCCAGTTCCCGCTGGCTGCCGTCGGAAAAGTAATGGACATCCTCCCCTTCACCGGTGACCACACGGCACCTGAGCAGGCCGGGATCGCGCGCATCGCGGTTCCAGTAAAGCACCGGGGCGGCGTCACCGGAATCCCCGTTTGTCGGATAAATGAGTACCGCAAAACGATCCGCAAGGGGACCGGCGGTGCTTGTCTTGCGGAACGTGATCCAGTCTATTTCCCGGTTCGAGGGCTCTCCAGGGAGGTCCCTGAGGCTGGCCGGCCCCATACGGTGCAGCCGTTGGATGGATTCGCCCTCCCCCTCGGGAAGCACCAGGCGAACCCCGGGAGTCCCGCTTGAGGCAAAGCCGCAGGGGGTCTCACGCAGGTCAAGCGGTGAATGGAAATGCCAGTCCAGTTTCTTGCCGGCATGCGGGGTCTGCACCGTATCCACCACCAGCCAGTAGGACCCGCGACGAAAGGCAAAATGACGGCGGTGAAGGGTCTCATGGAAGCGCTCATACCCGTCATGGGTAGCGGCAAAGTAATCCATCCGTTCCTGGGTCGACCAATGGACATCCTTCCCTTCAATCCGCCGCTTCATGGTATTGGCTTCGTCCACCATGAGCATGTTGTGCGCCCGGGACTGCTTGTACCAGGAAACGTGAATGGGATCAACGTAGCTGGTGTCCCCGATGCCGGCGTCGACCGCGATGGGAACCCCATTGGCGTGGCACTCGAAGTCGAGGATATCGTAATGGCCGTGGTTTTCAAAGGGACCGTAGTTGACGATCATGTAGCAGGCATCCCGGGACCAGCTGTCGCGCATGACCGCGAAGCGGCTGTCCGGAAACAGCTGCGAGGTGGATTCCGGAATGGCCGGCTGAATCTCCGCCCGGGAAAGGGTTTTCTCCTCAAAAACGTCCTGAAGCGGGCCGAGGAAATCGCCCCGCTCAAAGAATCGCGCCATATCCACCAGGAGCCGGGCAAGGTACAGGCCCCGGCGGCTGTCATTGAAAGGCGTGTTCACCCCGGAGGGAGTCAGGGTACGCGAGGTGAATTCCATCAGCTTCTCCAGCCTCGGAAGATAGCCATCGAGCAGGCTGGAATCGCTCCGCAGATGATGAAACATCAGCATGTAGCGGTAAAACATCCCGAAGACGTAGTTGGTGTAGCTTCCCGTTCGCTCAACGTATCCCCCATCGTCGAGAATGTCGTTTTTGAAATGCAGGATCATGTTTTCCCGTCCCTTTTCAAGCCACTGGCCGGACTCCTTGAAATCCGGAAAGATGAGGCCGAGATACGTGAGCGTCATCGCGGTCTGGGTCTGCCAGTTGTAGGGATGGAAAGGGGTTCGGTCGAGACAGGCGTGAAGCCAGCGACCGGCACCGAGAAAGTACTTGAGCATCCGGACATGGGTCTCCGGTGAGAAGGTGTTCCCCATGACCCGGAGGGCATCGATGAGGCGCGGTGTCCGGTTGCCGAGGCCAAGCTCATACCAGACGACGTCGCGCCGCTTGGCCCCGGGCCTCGTTTCGGGCATCTCAATCCGGTTGCGCTGCGCGTACCACTGGTTGAAGAGGGATTCAACGGCCTGCGCGTACAGGGGATCCCCGGTCACCAGGTAGGCCGGGACAAGATCGCTGACAAAGCGCAGGTAATTCATCCCGAATTTCGAGAAGTCCTTCCAGTTGTGGTTATAGTCCACTTCCCAGCCGAAGAAGTGGCCACCGAGAGTGTAGCCCCGTTCCGGATCGACAATCGCGGACGCCGCTTCCTTGATCGCCGCCAGCCGGTCCGGAT
The DNA here is from genome assembly GCA_041685165.1 of Oceanipulchritudo sp. Lineage (GTDB taxonomy): Bacteria > Verrucomicrobiota > Verrucomicrobiia > Opitutales > Oceanipulchritudinaceae > Oceanipulchritudo. The sequence continues at coordinate 6,433 of JAWLGH010000095.1, forward strand.
CCTTGCGCACGGCCTCTGTGAATTCCCCGATCCGGATGAAAGGGATGTGCGCCTCGCTGTCATAATGATAAAGCCGCCCGCTGTCCTCGCGGGAAGTAAGGGCTATCCTGACCTTTTCCGGGTCGAGGTGGCCCGACCCATCCTGGAGTTCAGCACCGCGGTGCAGGGAAGCGAGTAAGGCTTCATCGGATAGACGGCTGACTTTCTCCCTGAACCAGGCTTCATCCAGGTAGATATCATGCCACTCCGAGAGGTATAGAGCGGGATCTATCCCGGAACGATCGCCGTTTTGCACAACCTCATTGCAGAGCGGGCAATGCCAGGCGCCATCAAGCTCGTAGATATCCGAATACTCGGTGATGACCGGTCCCGTGCGATCCCTGGCTGCCGTTTGCTGGCCTCTCGCCGTCATTTCCGAAGCCGTGTGCCCTTTTCCCATTTTAAATCCCTTCTTAACTCTAGCGTTAACGTTTGAGACAACGCTATTTCCAGCTTCACGGGGAGCGCAACCCCCTTTCCAGGATAACCGTAAACCATGCCAGCTGACCATGGCCGGCCGGCCCCGTGACTGCGGTAAAGGCCACCTCGTGATCGACGGGGAGACGCTCCAACCGCTCGAGGAGATTATCCACGCGCCCCCGGCACTCCCGCCAGGATTAACGGTCCCCCTTCAGAGCGACGTAAAGGCTCTTGACAGTTGCCCGGTCGGCCATGCCGACCGACACGGATGTTCGCTACATTCTGCCGTGGGAACCCTTCGACAACAAACTGGAATCAGCCGGGAAAGGTCGACGTTTAGTCCAACAGGTAAACCCAGGCACCCGGGGTATCCGCTTCCGGCTCTTCCATAAACACCCAGCTGTTGAGGCTGTAGGACCAGACCCACGGCGCATCACCAATGTAGAGAAAGCCAAGCCAATTGCCCGTATCGACAAATCCTCCTTCGAGGATGGGATACCCCGCATACGTGTCAGGATCGGTCTGCCCGGAATTGATGTCCTCCCCGGTTTTGATGGATATGTTGTCGAGCTGCATGGTGGGCACGGTTTGATTGGCCCCCGTACCCGTTGCCAGGAAAAAGCCCCCGATATTCGCCGACGGATTCTGCATCTGGTAAGTGCCGAGAAGCGATTCGTTCACAAAAACGGAGAATTGCTGGGGGTCCAGAGTGCCCGTGGTTCCATGCTTTTCATAGTCGAGGCTGCTGCCGCCAGCCTCAGCCGGGTTCATTAACACCGAAACGGAGAAGAGGGTGTCCAAACCAACATCGGCATCATCGAAGTTTTGTCCTCCATCCACGCGGAC
>JAWLGH010000036.1:0-30205 GCA_041685165.1 Oceanipulchritudo sp.
GGTTTCGGCTACGGGAGGACCAAAACCTGACGGTTTCGGCTACGGGGGGACCAAAACCTGACGGTTTCGGCTACGGGGGGACCAAAACCTGACGGTTTCGGCTACGGGAGGACCAAAACCTGACGGTTTCGGCTACCTTTTTCGGATATGGCCCTGAGGTGTACGGACCGTGCCCCCGCGGTTGCCATTTTTGGAAAGATTTGATTAGCTTGGGTATGCTTTACGGAGCCACCGTGTCCGACCTGCATTTGTTCAGCCACCACTCACGACCACACCGGTATCTTGAACATATACGGGAGACAGCGGCGGGGGCTCGGGTATTCGTACTCAATGGGGACATTTTCGATTTCAAGTGGTCGGAACACGGGATCTTCAAACAATCGGTGATTGCCGCGAGGAAGTTTCTGGAGTTGCTCCTGGAAGCGGCCCCGAATTGCCGCTTCCACGTGATCCTGGGTAACCACGATGCCGTCTTGCCTTACAAGGAGTGCCTCGAGGAGCTCTCGACGCGTCATGAGAATTTCTTCTGGCACGAATTTTCATGTTCGATTGAGGACCGGATTTTCCTCCATGGCGACGTGATCCACGCCGGCAGCAGCAACGAGGCCCTGCGGACCTTCAGGAGCCGGCTGATTCAGCCTGCGAATGGCCGCCGGTTGAACAGGGTTGCGCATCTGGCGGTACACCGGTCGCATGTACCGGGGTTTGCCTTGAGGATGGTCCCGAAGCGCCTTCTGGCGGCGCGTTTGCTCGCCTATTTAAAGAACGAGAACCGGCTCAACGGGAGCGGGATCCGGCACGTGTATTTCGGGCACACGCACAATGCCTTTGAGGATTTCCGTTACCGCGGATACACCTTTCACAACTGTGGATCGGCGACGCATGGAGCATGGTTGCGTGTCGTCACCTTTCCCCTCCAGGAGGAAATATCATGACATCAAGAAGCACAGAAGGAAATGACGGAATTGACTACGCGACACTGCGGAAACGGATGGTCGAGGAGCAGCTGCGTGCGCGCGGGATCAGCGACGAGACCGTTCTGGCGGCGATGGGGCGTGTAAAGCGGGAGGCTTTTGTCCCGGAGGAAATGCGTCATCTGGCCTATGCGGACGGCCCGCTGCCGATCGGGGAGGATCAGACGATATCCCAACCCTATGTGGTGGCGGCGATGACGGAAGCCGTGCAGCCGGGAGACGGGAAGCGGATCCTGGAGATCGGGACGGGCTCGGGATACCAGACCGCGGTTCTGGCGGAGACCGGAGCGGAGGTCTACACGGTGGAATTCCATGAGGCCCTCGCCGAGCGGGCGCGAGGCCAGCTCGAAGAAACAGGCTACCGCAAGGTGCATTATCACGTAGGCAACGGGCGGGACGGCTGGCCGGCGGAAGCGCCCTTTGACGGAATCCTGGTGACAGCGGCGGCCAGGGAGTTGCCGGAGGACCTTGCCCGACAGTTGCGTGAGGGGGGTCGGATGGTGATCCCGGTGGGTCATCCCGAACAGGAACTGAAGGTTTACACCCGTGAGGCGGGTGACCGCTTGACGAGCGAGCGCCTCTTTCCGGTGCGCTTTGTCCCGCTGCTCTAGGCCACCGGCGGTGGTTGCAGGAGGAGGTGGTGCTTGAGGTCGGGGAGGATTTTCAGCTGCAGCCCGAAGGAGGGGAGGTCATCAAAGAAACCGGGGATATTTTCCGGCCATTCGACCGCGATGAGGAACGGGGATTGCAGAAAGTCGTCGAGGGCGAGGGCCTCCAGCTGGAACCCCCCCTGTAGACGGTAGGCATCCATGTGGAGGAGCTGGCGGGTGCCGGAATAGAGGCAGTAGATGGTGAAGGTGGGGCTGGTGATGGAACTGCTGATGCCGAGACCTTCAGCAAGGCCCTTGACGAGGGTCGTTTTGCCGCTGCCGAGGTCCCCGCTGAGGGCGAGGACGCTGTTCTCGGGCAGGGCTGTAGCGAGCTCACGGCCGACGGCGCGGGTGCGTTCGGGGGAATCGGAGAGGAGACCGTGCCGGAGCTCATGCAAAATGGTCATATCCGGAGGTATGGGGGAAGGGTTCCCCGGTGGGGCCATTGAGGAGGGGATGAGCGCCGCGTCGACCAAGTGACCCGATGGCGTGAGGGGCGGCGAAACCCGCTTTGAGGAAGGCCTCCACTATGGGATTCCAGGCATCCGCTGAGGCGAGGAAAAGGAGTTCGTGATCCTCGCCGTCATTGAGGGCGTGAGCAAGGGGAGACCGGCCCGAGCGGGAGGCAGCCGCATCGGCATCGGGATGCAGGGGCAGGGCCTGCGGCTGGAGGAAGGCGGAGCACTCAGCGGGAAGGAGGTTAAGAAGGTCCGTGGCAAGCCCATCCGAAATGTCGATACAGGCATGAACGCCGGGAATGGAGGCAAGGAGGCGGCCTTCCCCGAGGCGGGGGATAAAGGAAAGGTGCCTTCCTTGGAGGAGGGACCCGCCGAGGGGGCCGGTGACGCCAATGACATCCCCGGGAAGGCCGCCGGTACGCAGGAGAAAGGTGTTGCCTGTCCCGAGGAGGGTGAGGTTGAGGGCGAGATCGCTGGAGGATTCTGCAAGGTCGCCGCCGACGATATGGACGCCGGCGGGGGATGCGGTTTCGGCAATTCCCCCGAGGCATTCCCGGAGCCAGCTGACGCGGGTACCTGCGGGAAGCAGGCCGGCGATAACGGCCTGGGTTGGGATCCCGCCCATGGCGGCAATGTCGCTGAGGCTGCGGGCAAGAAGTTTGCGACCGACAAGGCGCGGCGGCGTTTCGGCCGTAAAGTGACGATCCAGAACAACACTGTCGGTGGTGATGAGGCGTGCAGGGGAGGCGGACGGGGGGAGAACGGCACAGTCATCGCCCATGCCGCCGGGTGACGGAGGTGTGGATTCCCCGAGCCAGTCACGGATCAAGAGAAGAAGACTTTTTTCCCCGTGATGGGCGATGGACTCGGCGTGATCAGGCGTGAAAGGGGACATCAGTAAAGCCTTCAGGCGAGGACGGATTCGGGGGTGATGAGGATCCAGATAACGGAATTGAGGTTGAAAAAGGCATGGAAAAAGACGGGCACGCGCAGGTTGCCCGAGAACTCATAGGAGAGGCCGAGGCAGATGCCGACGGTGACAAGGCCCGGGAGGCTCTGGACATTGCCATGCACGAGACCGAAGAGGAGACCACTGAGGAGAAGGGACAGGGGAAGGGAGGTTCTGCCCTTGAGGAAGCGGTAGATACCGGCGCGGAAAACGGTCTCCTCAACCAGAGGCGCGACAACGACGGCAAGGAGGATGAGGCCGGTTAAAACAAACGGGTTACTGGTTTCCTTAAAGAGGATGACAGCATCCTGGAGGGGAAGATTGACCTCAAAACCGCGTTCGCGGAGGAACTGCAGGACACCGTTCCAGACAAGACCCACGCCGTAGATGAAAGGAAGGGAGGCCAGAAAGGCGAAAAGCCCGAGAGCGAGGCTGCGGGGCAGGGAAAGGCGGCGCGGACTGATGGGGCCCTGGTCGGAGGACCGGTAATAGTACCGGAAGCGGAGGAAGAGATAGAGCATGCCGGCCTGGAGGAGAAAGCCTCCGAGAACCATGAGACCCGCTCCGGGTTGGGCGGTGGGACCGGCTATCCAGTGGTAGATCTGGATGAGAAGGGCCCCGGAGAGGAGAAACCAGAGGGTCAGGGAAACAAGGAAAAGCCCGAAATTGATGTTGGAGAGTCGCCATGGCGGAATGGGACAGTCGCTGAGACCGGACGATCGGCGTACCCGGAGACCGAGGAGAAGGAGGGAGAGGAGGCTGCCGATAAAAAGGAAGCTGAGGTACGTGAGGAGCCAGGGCTGGCCGAGGAGCCATTGTTCAAATTCTTCAGGTGTCATGAATCGAGGATTTGCCGGCCATCCCAGACAGTGCGTCCCCCAACGATGGTACGGAGGATCCGGCCCCGGAGGGAAAGGCCGTTCCAGGGACAGTTGGTGGATTTTCCGACAAAGGCCGAGGGATCCACACGATGGGACTGGTCCGGATCAAAAAGGGTGATGTCGGCAGCGGTCCCGGGCGAGAGGGTGCCTGCGGGAAGACCAAGGATCTCGGCCGGTTTGTGGGTCATCCGGGCAATCAGGAAGGGAAGGTCGCAGCGCCCGGCATGGACAAGGGCCTCGAGGCAGGCCGGGAGGGCCGTTTCCATGCCGATGATGCCGAAAGGGGCGGTATCGAACTCGCAGTCCTTTTCATCTTCGGTGTGGGGCGCGTGGTCGGTCGCAATAATGTCGATACTGCCGTCAAGGAACCCTTCGATGATGGCCTCCCGATCCGATTCCGAGCGCAGGGGCGGGTTCATCTTGAAGAGGGTGTTGTAGTCGCGACAATCGGCGTCGGTGAAGTAAAGGTGGTGGGGGGTGGCTTCCCCGCTGACGCGGATACCGCGTTTTTTGGCGCGCCGGATGATGTCGACCCCGTAGGCGGAGCTGACATGCTGCATGTGGATGGGTGCATCAAGGAGGCGCGAGAGAATGACATTGCGGGAGATGATGGCGTCCTCAGCGGCACTGGGCCATCCCTTGAGCCCGAGACGAAGGGACCAGTAGCCTTCGTTCATGACCGAGCCCTCGGTCATGCTGGTGTCCTGGCAGTGATCCATGACCGGGAGGTTGAACATCCTCGCGTACTCGACGGCCCGGCGCATGATCTCGTTGCTCTGGACGCAGCGGCCGTCGTCGGTGACGGCGACAACACCCTCCTTGTGAAGGGAGCCGATCGGGGCGAGCTGGGTTCCCTCCATGCCGACCGTGAGGCATCCGGTCGGGTAGACACGGACAACGGCGGTGCGCCTGACCGAATCCCGGATGCGGCGGATGGTCCCGGGGTTATCCCCGACAGGGCTCGTGTTGGGCATGCAGACGATGCTCGTGAACCCCCCTGCAGCAGCGGCCCGGGAGCCACTGGCAATATCCTCCTTGTGGGTCTGGCCGGGGTCGCGCAGATGGACATGGATATCCACAAGGCCGGGGCAGACAACACATCCACGGGCCTCAATGACCTCCGCCCGGGACTGCTCTTCGGGATCGAGCTGGTCGACAAGAACCCCGTCACGGGCAAGGACATCGCCGATGGCATCCCGTCCATTTGCAGGATCGATGACGCGTCCATTTCTGATCCAGAGGCACGCGTTCATGAGGAAACCTCCTTTCCTGCGACGGCTTTAAGACAGAGGTAAATGACGGCCATGCGGTTGACGATGCCGTTGGCGACCTGTTGCAGGATGACGGAGCGCCCGCTGTCAGCGAGGGTGGAATCAAGCTCGACACCCCGGTTGACCGGCCCGGGATGCATGATGATGGCGTCCGGCTTGAGCCAGGCGGCCCGTTCCTGGTTAAGGCCGTAGAGGCTCTTGTACTCGGCGAGGCTGGGGAAGTGAGTGGAGGTCTGGCGTTCATGCTGGATACGCAGGAGCATGACGACATCGGCGTCGGCGAGGGCGGCCTTGAGGTCGTACTGAACCTCGACCCCAAGCTCGCCGAACTGTTGCGGGACGAGGGTGGCCGGACCGGAGAGGGTGACTGCGGCCCCGAGCTTCTGGAGGGCGAAAATGTTGGAGCGGGCAACGCGGCTGAAGAGAATATCGCCAAGGATGGTGACCTTCCGCCCCTTGAGGGAAGGCCCCAGCTTCTCGCGCATCGTGAAGGTGTCCAGAAGAGCCTGGGTGGGATGCTCGTGGGCCCCGTCGCCGGCGTTGATGACGGGAACCTTGAGGATCCGACTGAGGTAAAGGGGGGATCCGGCGGCGCTGTGGCGGAGGATGACAACATCGGCCTGGAGGGCCTCAACGACCTGGGCGGTGTCGCGGAGGGTTTCCCCCTTGGTCAGGCTGGAGGCGGTTTTCTCGACAAGGGTAACATCCGCGCCAAGGCGCTTGGCAGCGATTTCGAAGGCTATCCGAGTCCGCGTACTGGGTTCGATGAAGAGATTGACAATCGTTTTCCCGGGAAGGGAGGGAAGGCTTTCGGGGGCGGACTGGAGTTGTTCCTTAAAGAGCGCGGCAAGCTCATGGATGGCCTCGATTTCCCCCCTCTCGAGGGATTCGATGGAGATCAGGTCCTTGCGGTTCCAGTTTTCTATGCGCTCGTTCATGTCATTGCATCGGCGTGGGAAAGGGGCCTTATTCGGAAGCGGGGAAGTTTTGCAGGACGAAATCCTGTGATGCAACTATTAAGCGGAAACCGGCGGCGGCGAAGTTGTCTCGGAGGTTGCCAAGCGTGGGCAAGGAGCTACCATTGCCCGTCAATGGCATCCCGAATCGCGCGACAGGCCGGAGCGGCAAACCTTCCCTTCGGCGTCCTTGTTGTCCAGACCCTGAGGCGGCTGGGGGTGGACCATTTCGTGGTTTCGCCGGGATCGCGCTCGACACCGCTGGCCCTTGCCGCGGGCGAACTCGGTGATGCGGGTCACACGGTCTGTCTCGATGAGCGTTCGGCAGCCTTCCATGCCCTCGGGCGGATCAAGGCGACCCGGCGGCCGGTGGCCCTTGTCTGTACCTCGGGTACGGCGGCGGCGCATTATTATCCGGCCGTCATCGAGGCCCGGGAGACGGCCCTGCCGCTGTTGATTCTCTCCGCCGATCGTCCGCCGGAACTCAGGCACTGCCATGCCGGGCAGACGATCGACCAGACAAAGCTCTTCGGAAGCACGGCCCGTCTTTACGCCGAGCTGCCCCTTCCTGAACCGGATTCCTTCCTTGCCCGCCAGGTGCGGGAAATCTGTCGGACCGCCCTTGAGACCGCGCTGGGGCAGCCACACGGCCCGGTCCACCTGAATTGCCCCTTTCGCGAGCCTTTTTTTCCCCTCGAGGGCGATGTGGAGAACCCCTCGAGGGAAAGGATCGAGGCATTGCTCGCGTCCCTTGAGCCGGTTGGCCCTGCCACAAGCGTTGTTGCGGGAACGCGGGTTCTTCCGGAAAGGACCCTTGTGCTGGCAGGACCACGACCGTGGAGGGACCCCTTGACGGAAGAGGAGGCCCTTCTGGACTTCTGTCGCGAACATGGGATCCCCCTTCTGGCCGACGGTGCCAATCCGCTTCGTTACCGGGCCGGCGGGACGGTGCCTGTGATCATACATTACGACCGCATGTTGCGTGATGACCGAGCCTGGGAGGACCTGAAACCGGAAGCGGTCATTCTCTGGGGTGAGCCCCCGACGAGCAAAGTCCTGCGGAAGCGTCTTGGGGAGGTTGACCTGCGCGGGTATCAGTCCGGGCACGGAATTGGTGGTCTGAATCCCTTTCAGGGTGGAATCGAACGAGTGGATTCCTCGCTGGAGCCCTTCCTGAAGACGGTGACCATTCCTTCCGGGGCCGGGGCTTTCGCGGTTTCCTGGGCTGGCCGGGACCGTTATTTTGAACAGCGGCTGGCCGAGGACCTGCGGCAACCCCATGGACTCTTTGAGGGGGATGTCCATCGCCTGCTGGGGAGCGTGCTGCCGGCGGGGACCCCGGTGGTCTTTGCCAGCAGCCTTGCCGTGCGGGACGCGGACTGGTTCATGCCCCGCCGGGAAGAGCCCCTGATCCCTTTCAGCCAGAGAGGTGCCAACGGGATTGACGGGACCCTTTCGCTGGCCCGCGGCGTGGCCGCGGGAGGCAGCCGGGGAAGTGTCCTCGTGACCGGCGATCTGGCCTTTCTTCATGACACTAACGGGCTCCTTGGAGCAGGTGCCGACCGGTACGGGCTGCTCGTGATCCTGTTGAACAACCAAGGGGGCGGAATTTTTGATTTCCTGCCGGTGGCGGGAAAGGCGGAGACCTATGAAGCCCTTTTCGCGACACCCCAGGCGGTTGATTTCAAGGGACTTGTGGAAGCCCATGGGGGACAGTATGCCCTGGTGGAAAGTGTGGCGCACCTGCAATCACTGGTTGCTGGCTGGCGCGGGCCCGGCTTGACCGTGCTTGAAGTCCGTATTGACCGGGAGGTCAGCCAAAAGCTGCACCGGCGGTATCTTGAAGGATGAGGAAACCCGCGCTGGAGGGATGATTTATGACTACAGACTGGAAGACAATCAAAGAGTACTCGGATATTCGTTACGAGAAATGGAACGGCATCGCGAAGGTGACGATCGACCGGCCGCATCGGCGAAACGCCTTCACGCCGGATACCGTCGATGAGATGCTGGACGCTTTCCGTGATGCTGCCTCGGACACGGAGACCGGGGTGGTCCTGCTTACTGGAGCGGGCCCGCACACGGATGGAAAGTATGCCTTCTGTTCGGGGGGAGACCAGAAGATCCGGGGCGAGAAAAAAGGCGGATATGTCGGGCGGGATGGGGTTCCGCGCCTCAATGTGCTTGAGCTTCAGCGACTTATCCGGACAATGCCGAAGCCGGTGATCGCCCTTGTGGCCGGCTATGCGATCGGGGGCGGCCATGTGCTGCACGTCGTCTGTGACCTCACGATAGCGGCGGACAACGCCGTCTTTGGACAGACCGGTCCGCGTGTGGGCAGCTTCGACGGCGGCTTCGGGAGCAGCTACCTTGCGCGCATCGTGGGCCAGAAGAAGGCCCGTGAAATCTGGTATCTGTGCCGGCAGTACACTGCCGGGGAGGCGGAGCGGATGGGCCTGGTGAACAAGGTGGTGCCGGTGGAGCAATTGGAGGAGGAAGGCATTGCCTGGGCCCTTGACATCCTTGAGAAGAGTCCGTTGGCGATCCGTTGCCTGAAGAGCGCCTTCAATGCGGATGTGGACGGGCAGGCCGGGCTGCAGGAGCTCTCCGGCAATGCCACCTTGCTCTATTATCTCACGGAAGAAGGCGAGGAAGGGCACCGGGCCTACGTGGAGAAGCGTCCCCCGGATTTCGGGAAATATCCCTGGCTGCCCTGAGACTGGCGGTCAATCGGTCCGGGTGACGGGGATGGTGCGGTGGGGGGTTCCGGTTACCGGCTCTCCGGAGTGGTAGGATTCCCGGATCATACCGGGGTTGGCGATCCGGAGGACATCCTTGCTGCCGTCCACCCAGGTGACAATGACGCGGTCGTTGAGGAGGCGCCACTTCCCGGGATCGGTACCGCTTCCCCCGGTGGCTGAGGGATAGCGGAAGGCATTGCCCCAGCCCTCTATGGAGATGTATTCGCTCCGGCCGCTTGAATCCTCGGGGATCCAGGTTCCACGGATATCGACAACGGTGAGGCGTTTCAGGTTACCCGCTTCAAAGTAGCGTTCAGCCTCGGAGGAGGCGACCTTGACAGCGGGAGTCGGGCGCCGTGGTTCGCGGGAGAGATCATCCTTTTGGCGGTAGGTACCGAGGAGGTAGCCCTCGTTTGAATCCGGCATGAGGACATCGCGGCGGTTGCTGGGCCAGGTGATGACGACACGGTCATCCTGGATGCGCCACTGTCCACGGACGGCCTGGTCACCCTCCCATTTGCGCAGGGCCACGGAGGCATCCCCGTTGCGGGCGAGGTGGAGGTAGAAATGGGGCTCGCCTCCACCAAAACCGAGGAGGCCGGAAGACTGCTCAATCTTCCAGTAGCCGATGTAGGCATTGCGCATGGGAATGGCGGGGGCGGCCTGCGGATCGGGCGCCTCTTCAGGCGCGGAGCGGTCGGTTTCGCGGTCGGTGGTCAGGCTGCCGGGTACGCGGGGATCGACACGTATGCCACGGACCTGCAGAACCGGTTCCTCATCAAGGGACATCCCGGGATTGTAGCTGCTGCGCTCAATGGCGTTTTCACCGATTTTTTCAAAGACCTCGACGTGGCCGCTTTCCCAACGGGCGGTAAGGGTCCCATCGAGGCGGTGCCAGTCCCCCTTGTCGATGTCATGACTACGGGTCCCGGACCAGAAACAGGAGAGACGCCCGCCGCGCTTGATGATGACGATGCAGGTGTCACCTGCCGGTTCCTGGAATTCCCAGTAGCCGTAGAACGGCCCCGGGTCGAGGGTTTCAAGGGATGCGGAGGCTCCCTCCTGACCGGAGAGAACGGAAACAGGGAGGATAGCCAGAAGCCAGAGAATGGCCGGAAAGCGAATGTTTAGCAGCATGGGTAACAATATATCAACAAAGGTGTTGGCTGAAGTTTGCTCCAGGCGGGAGCAGGGTCAATTGTTTAGGTCTCTCCCGAGAGCGGAAAAGTTCAAAACGGAATGACTGATTTCTCCGAGGGCGAGGGCATCGCGGTCGGTTTTTTCATGGGAATGAAGCGGTTCACCGTGCTGGAAGTGGAATTTGTAGACTGTTTCCGAGGATTTCCGGTAAAAGGGCAGGTCACGCAGGGGGGCGGGGACGGTGAGAACCGTTTCGTAGGGTTGTCGTGGACGGGACGGGTAATTAAGGTTGTGGACGATGGCGTCGGGGGCTTCCCCGGGGGATGGGCGCTCCCGGATAAGGCGGAGAATGAGGCTTGCGGCATGGCCGGCGTTTTGCTGGAGGAGCGGTTGCCATTCCGGCGGGAGCTGGCCCTTGGAATCGGTGACGGAGGCGAAGAGGGTGTCGGGAATCTGTTGTGAGATGGCGAAGGCGGGCAGGCCCCAGAAGGCTCCCTCAAGGGCCCCGGCAACGGTCCCGGAGGAGTAGATGAGGGGGATGGAAGTGTTGTAACCGATATTGATCCCGGAAACGACAGCTATGGGAGGCGCGTTGAGAAGGCTCTCAAGGGCGATGTTGACGCAGTCTGTGGGGGTGCCATCGATGGTCCATGCCGGCCAGGGAAGTTCCGGATGGGGTTCGACGCTGACGGGGCGGCGGCGGGACACGGCCCGGCCAATCCAGCTTTGTTCGCGGGCCGGGGCGGCAACGACGACCTCCACATGCTCGTCGAGGGCGGCGGCGATGGCGTGCAGGAATCCGGATTGGATCCCGTCGTCATTGGTAAGAAGGATTTTATCAGGCATCTGACCCTTACTGGAGGCCACTTCAGGGAAAACTCAAGCTGTTTACCGGGTGGATTCTCTTGAAATGAACGATGAAGGCACTCAATCTGGGACCCTATGTCACGAGATGTTACCTTATTCACGGGCCAATGGGCCGATCTGCCATTAACGGAACTGCTTCCCCTCGTTGCAGACATGGGCTACGACGGGGTGGAGCTGGCCTGCTGGGGGGACCATTTCGATGTGTCCCGCGCAGCCCGTGAGGACCAGTATATAGAAGAGAAGTGGGCCCTGCTGCAGAAACACGGGCTGACCTGCCATTCCATTTCCGCCCATCTGGTGGGCCAGGCGGTCTGCGACCGTATCGATGAACGGCACCAGGCCATCCTTCCCGAGCACGTCTGGGGTGACGGCGAACCGGAAGGGGTGCGGCAGCGGGCGGCCGAGGAGGTCAAGGCAGCGGCCCGGGCGGCGCGGCGTTTTTTTGATGCCCGGCCCGACGAGCAGGTGCTGCCGCCGGTGGTGAACGGATTCACCGGTTCCTCGATCTGGCATGCCCTTTATGCCTTTCCCCCGACCAGCCAGGCTTATATCGACAAAGGATTTGAGGATTTTGCTCAGCGCTGGCTGCCCATTCTGGAAGTTTTCGAGCAGGAGGATGTGAACTTTGCCCTTGAGGTGCATCCGACGGAGATCGCCTTCGACCTCGCGAGCTCCGAAAGGGCCCTTGAGGCCCTTAACGGGCACCGGCGCTTCGGCTTTAACTACGATCCCAGCCACCTTGGCTACCAGGGGGTCGATTACGTGACGTTCATCCGGAAATTCTATGACCGCATTTTCCATGTCCACATGAAGGACGTCTGGTGGGGTCACGGGGACGGCTCGGTCGGGGTCTTCGGCGGGCATACGGATTTCACGGATCCACGCCGGTACTGGGATTTCCGGTCCCTTGGGCACGGGGATATTGATTTTGAGGAAATCATCGTCGCCCTGAACGACATTGGTTACACGGGTCCGCTCTCGGTCGAGTGGGAGGATGGCCGGATGGACCGCATTCACGGGGCGGAAGAAGCCTGTACTTTTGTCCGGAGCGTGGATTTTCCACCCAACCGGGTCGCCTTTGACGCGGCCTTCGACAAGGAAAACCAGTAGGAGGGAAAGGGAATGAGCACAAAAGTCGGTATTATCGGAGCAGGCGGGATGGTCGCCTACCACGTGGAGGGTTTCAAGGCGGCCGGGGCGGAAATTGCCGCCATTGCCGATCTCAATCAGGCCGCGGCGCAGGCGGTTGCGGAGGCCCACGGCATACCGCGCGCATTCGGCAACGTTGCCGACATGCTGAAGGAAGCGGAGGGCCTGGACGCGGTGAGTATCATTGTCCCGAACAAGTTTCACGCCCCCCTGACGATCCAGGCCCTTGAAGCGGGAAAACATGTCTTTTGCGAAAAGCCACCCGCGATGCATGCGGGGGAAGTGGAAGCGATGATCGCAGCCGCGAAAACAAGTGGCAAGCGGCTCATGTTCGATTTCAACAACCGGGCCCGACCGGACACGATGGCGATCAAAGGCTACATTGACGACGGGCTGGTGGGGCCCATTAATTCCGCCCAGGCCAAGTGGATCCGGCGGACCGGGATTCCGGGATTCGGCGGCTGGTTCACGAACCGGCAAATGTCAGGTGGCGGGCCCCTGATCGATCTGCTTCACATGATCGACCTGGCACTTCACTACATGGGGTATCCCGAGCCGGAACATGTCCTTGCCCAGACCTTTTCCGATTTTATCGGTGACAAGGCCTTCAAGGGGCCCTGGGGGATTCCGGATGTCGAAGGAGGAGTCTGCGATGTCGAAAGTGCCTGTCATGGATTTGTGCGATTCACAAGTGGCCAGGTCCTCTCCTTTCAGGTAAGCTGGGCCGAAATGGTGAAGCGGGAAGAGGTCTCGGTGACCTTCCAGGGGCAGGGAGCCGGGGGACGGGTGCAGCGGCTCTTTGGCGTCGACGGCGTCGACGACACGTCTACCGACACCGCGGAGCTCTATGTGCAGGAGAACGGACATTCGGTGAACCGGGAAATCCTATCCGGGGAGGATCCGACGATGGGCCGGGTGCGCGCTGCAAGTAATTTCATCCGCAGCCTGGAGGGAAGCGAAGCGCCGCTGAACACCATGGAGGAGGCCCTCAAGCTGATGCGCCTGATTGACGCCGCCTATGCCTCGGCCGCAGCGGGCAAGCCGGTCAGTCTCCTTTGAGACGGGATACCACCCTGCTATAAAAGGGAAACAGCCTTATGAAGAGAAAACTGAGAATGGGAATGGTCGGAGGAGGCGAGGGCGCCTTCATAGGGGGCGTCCACCGGATGGCGGCCAACCTCGACGGCCAGATGGAACTGGTGGCTGGTTGTTTCTCCTCCGATGCGGAGAAGTCGCAACGGTCCGGGGAGGCGCTATACCTGGATCCGGGAAGGGTGTATGCAACCTATTCCGAGATGGCGGAAAAGGAGGCCGCCCTGCCGGAGGGGGAGCGGATCGACTTTGTTTCCATCGTGGTCCGGAACGATCTTCATTTCGCGGTTGCGAAAACCTTCCTTGAGGCGGGCTTCCATGTCATTTCCGACAAGCCCATGACCCGCAATCTAGAGGAGGCACTGGAACTCCGGGAGATCATCCGCTCTTCCGGAAAAGTGTATGTGCTGACACATAACTACACGGGTTACCCCATGGTCAAGGAGGCGCGCGAGCAGGTGCGTTCCGGCAATCTCGGGAAGCTGCTCAAGGTGGTGGTCGAATATCCCCAGGGGTATGCGGCGGGGGCGGTTTCCGAAGGGGAGCCGAAGATCTCGAACTGGAGGGCGGATCCCTCCGTGGCGGGGATTTCCAATTGCATGGGCGACATTGGGACCCATGCCTACAACCTTGCCCGGTACATATCCGGGCTTGAACTTGAGGCTCTCTGTTCGGACCTGACGACCTTCATCCCGGGTCGTGAACTTGATGATGACGGCAATGTCCTTCTTCGTTTCAAGGACGGGGCCAAGGGCATCCTTTACGCCTCGCAGATCTCCAATGGGGACGAGAACAACCTCAATATCCGCCTCTACGGTACCCGTGCTTCCCTTGAGTGGCGGCAGGAGGACCCGAACGACCTTGTCCTCAAGGCTTTCAATGAGCCACGGCGCATCCACCGGCGGGGCAATGATTACCTGAGCAAGCAGGCGCAGGCCTTTACGCGGCTTCCCTTCGGACATCCGGAGGCCTTTATCGAGGCCTTTGCGAACATCTACCTTGAAGCCGGGCGGGCCATCCGCGATGCCATGACCGGAGTTGATGGGGGCCCTTATGACTTTCCCGGGGTCGAGGAAGGCGTTGAAGGGATGCGCTTTGTCCGGACCGTGGTCGAATCCTCGAAGGTCCAGGCCTGGACCCTTTTCGGGGACTGAGAGCGTTCAGCCCCGGAAAGGTACTGTGGGGAGGCCTCGGGCCCCCGGTTGAAGGGAGAAGACCTTTCCTGAATCAGGGAAGGCCCGTCTGTCGGCGTCGTTGAGGCCGATGCTTGCGGAGGTGATGAAAAGGGTTTCGAGGTCCTCACCCCCGAAGGTGCAGGAAGTGACATTGCGGGCGGGAACCCTGACTGTATGCAGGACGGTGCCGGAAGGTGGATCCACATTGAGAACGCTGCCTCCACCCCAGAGGGCGATCCATAAGGTGCCTTCGGAATCAATCGTCATGCCATCGGGGACGCCAATACCCTCCGGTACCTCGAAGACGGTGCGGCGGTCACGGATTTCCCCGGATTCTGGATCAAAGCGGAATCCGCTGACAACGCGGGTGGGGGTATCGATGTAGTACATCGTGGATCCGGCGGAATCCCAGGCGAGGCCGTTTGAGAGGGTGATACCGCTGAGGATCTTGCGGACTGACTCCCGGCGATCCATTCGATAGAGGGCCGCTTCGCCAGGAGAGCCATCCATGGAAAGGGTGCCGGCCCAGAGGCGGCCCTGTGGATCGCATTTGCCGTCGTTGAAGCGATTCTGTGCCCTATCGGCTTCCGGGGCGGCGAGGAGATGCGGAACACCCCGGCCTGGAGTCCAGGAATGGATACCACTCTGGAGGCCGAGAAGCCAGTCACCGTGCCCGGTCGGGACGGCAAACCCGATTCGTTCGGAGACGGCGAATCGCTCCGGCTTATCTCCGTTGCCGCCGCGGCGCAGGAGGCGTTTGCCCTCGATATCCACCCACCAGAGGGCGTCTTCAAACCAGACAGGACCTTCCCCTAGAAGGCAGGATGTGTCGACACAGGTTTTGGCGTGGAGATCGGTCATCGGGGAACAGGGTCCAGGTTGTTTTCAGGAGGTGGAACGGTGAATCCAGTCCGCATAGGCGGGGAGGGCTGCTGCGGCTGGCACGGCGATCCACTGAGGGGTCTCATACGGATGATCGGAGCGCAGGCGTTCCTGCAGAGCATCCTCGTTGGGGGCGGCATACTTGACCCAGATCCTGAATTCCGGTTCCGATTCCACGCTTCCTTTCCACAGGTAGACGGAATGAATGGGAGGATCTATCTGGACACAGGCGGCAAGGCCGGAATTGACAAGGCTGGAGGCCAGCTTTCGTGCTCCCTCGAGCGTATCCAGGGTGGTCCATCCGATGCGAAGGTTTATGGGGGATCGGGACTCTTTGTCCATAGGGAAAGCCAAATAGCAGAGCGGTTCGATGGCAAGCCGGGTTGGGAGAAAGACAAGGAGGGACGGGTGATTTCCCGACGGAGGACGCCAGTCGATACCTTTGCGCCATGAGACCCCGTGCGGTTGAATACGGCGGGGTGTTTTACTGCGACTCAGAAGGAATCGGTGAGAACGACGTCCTTGTGGGGGAGTTGTCCGGGCTTGGGCCAGGGGGGCTGGGTTGCCTTGCCGACAGCGATCATGAAACTGATGAGGTGATCCCCGGGCAGATGGATGAGGCGGCCCACCTCATCGAAATCGAAACCGTCCATGGGGCAGGAGTCATAACCCATGGCTTTGGCGGCAAGCATGATGGTCTGGCCCGCGAGACCGCAGGAGCGCATGACCTCGTCGCGCTGGACCTGTTCCCGTCCGGTGTAGTATTGGGAGATGGCAGGCACGAGGAAATCCTGAACGGGTTGCGGGGCATTGACCCAGTACTGGTCGGGAGAATCGGACCAGGCGGAAAGCTTTCCGCAGAGGACGATAAGGAGCGAGGCGTCGGTGACCTGGGCCTGGTCCCAGGCAGCGGCGCGGATCTGGCGCCGGATTTCCGGATCGCGCACAAGGACGAAACGCCAGTGCTGGATGTTGAAAGCGGTCGGGGCCTGCATACCGAGATTAAGGAGTCGCTCAATCTCGGTCTCCGACATGCGGTGGTCCGGGTCGAAGTTCTTGATCGCCCGGCGTTCGTTGATCGCTTTGATAGTGTCCATGAAGGTATCATGATGGGGAAGGCCGGGCATGCAAGAGCGCGTTGCAGTGCCCTCCCGACGAGCTTTTTATGGTTGTTTCAGCCCGGGAATCCGATCCTCCCCCTGTCCCCGGGGTAGGGGTGAGGCGATTCTGTCCGCTTGGCCGGAGGGCTGGGCGCGGGGCCTCAGGCGCCGCTCGCAGAGGAAGGCGGTGATGAGGACAAGGAAAGTGGCTGGCAGAACGAAGAGGGCGGCGCGGAGGCCATGGGTATCGCCGATCCAGCCGACGAGCCAGGAGAGGAGGGCAAATCCCGGGATGCCGCCGCAGGAGAGGAGGATGAAGAGGGCGGTGGGATCGAAGGGGACCCGGTCGACTGAATAGGACTGGATACTTGGCCAGAAGCAGGCCACGGCCAGGCCCATCAGGACCATGGTCGCGAAGAGCCACCCGACAGAGTCAAGGAGCGGGATGAGGAGGCTTGTAAAGAACCCGAGGACGGCCGATCCGAGGAGGAGGTGGAAGAGGTGTTGCTGCCGGATCCAGTAACCGGAGGCAAAGCGGCCGGCGATCATGCCGGCGGCGAAGCAGGCCGTGCCGATGCCCCCGGCCCGCGGGAGGGTACCGAGTTCGAGTTGGAAGTAGCTTGCGCTCCAGAAGGTATAGGCGCCCTCGATACCCCCGGCGAGGAACATCATCGACCAGAAGAGCCAGAAGCGGCCACTGCGGAGGATGGCGATCTTGTCGCGCAGGACAGCCCCGGCGAGCCGCACGGTGTGGCCGCCGCGCCCGCGGCGGTTGAAGAGGTAAAGCGCACCGGAGGCCATGCTGACCAGACCCAGCGAACCGACGAGAAAGCGCCAGGATATGCCCCGGGTCAGCAGGTCTCCACCAAGGAGCATGGTCAGCAGGACCCCGATCGACCAGAAACCATTGAGGGTGTTGAGGTACTTGCCCGAATTGCCCGGGTGCAGTTCCTGGATGAGCGGGTTGATGAGCGCCTCCTTCAGTCCGCCCCCGATGCCGACGAGGGCGAGGGCGAGAGCAACGAACCCGTAGCTGGGCGCGACCGCGTACAGGGCCATCCCCGCCCCGATGAGAAGGGCCCCGGTCCCGAGGCAGCGCACCTTTCCCCAACGTCCGGCAAGGAAGGCGCTCGCCAGAAGGAGGACGAGAAGGAACAGGCTGCGCATCACCTCAAGGAGGCCGGCCTGCGTGAGCGAGAACTGCAGTTCCCGTGCCAGGAGCACGAGGCAGATCGGTGTCACCGTCGTTGTGCTCGAATAACTGAGGAAGGCCACTGCATTGGCAGTGTCGAGCGGTCCCCACCTGTCTGCCGGGCGTGCTTTCACGTGCGGGACATTAGGACCGCTCCCTGACCATGCACAAGCCAGCAATGGTCGGGGGCGACAGTTTGGTCGCGGGCGTCCCGGCGTTTGCACACCCCTTCTCTATGGTCGTGCCTCCGGCAGGGCATGAGGAGGTTTTTTCCTTTAATAACGGCGCCAATCTGCCTTTATCCGGTTGCGTATGGTGGAAAAACCGAGGGCAGTCCTTGTAAGCGGTGCCACGGGCTTTCTTGGCCGAAGGCTCTGTGAGCGGTTGAGGCGGGAGGGCGAAGAGGTCATTGCCCTTGGCCGCCGGGAGGTGGACGGGCCCTGGGAGGCCTTTGTCGAGGTGGACCTTGCACGGGAGGAACTTCCCCGGGAAGGGTTGCGGGAAGTAGGGACCGTCTTCCACCTCGCGAGCAAGGCCCATGCGGTGGCCGAAAGCGCCGATGAGGCTGAGGACTACCGTCCCATCATCGTTGGAGGAACCCGGCGGATGCTGCGGGCGGCAAGTGCCTTGGGGGCGCGGCAATTCATCTTTGTCAGCAGCGTCAAGGCCATGGGCGAGGGGAATCCCTCCGGAATCCCGTTGTTCCCCCTTGATGAGACGAGTCCGCACACCCCGCAGGGACCATACGGACGGGCCAAGGTGGAGGCCGAAAGCATGGTCCTTGAAAGTGACATCGAGCACACGGTGGTCCTTCGGCCGACAATGGTATTCGGGTCGGGTGAGAAGGGCAACCTTCCCCGTATGGTGGAGGCCGTTCGGAGGGGACGCTTCCCGCCCATTCCGGAATGCGGGAACAAGCGTTCCATGATCCATGTCGACGATGTCGTGGAATTCACCCTGAGGGCGGGGCAGTTTCCACGCGCTTGTGGGCGCACCTATATATTGTGTCATCCGGTTCCGGTTTCCACGCGCCAGCTCTATGACGCCATCCGTCTTTCCCTCGGGATGCCGGTCCAGCCGTACAGTGTGCCTTCCTGGATCCTCACTGGCGCGGCCGGAGCGGGGTCCCTCGCCGGAGCGCTCCTGGGAAGGCGTCTTCCCTTTGACCTCGAGACCCTCCGGAAACTCACCGGCTCGGCGTGGTATTCGCCCGCCCGGGCCGGGCGGGAGCTTCGCTACACGGCCCGTCATCCGGTGCTGGACTGGATCCGGGAGGGTTGGTGAGGGAGGTTATTCCCACTGGTCCCAGCCGTCGACGCCCCATTCCGGGTCGTCGAGGTTGACGTACCATCCGCCCCAGCTGTCATTTGTCCAGAACCAGAATCCGTTGACGTAGTCCCATCCGAAGATGCCGTTGAGGGTGGACACTTCTTCCAGGATGTAGGCCCAGCCATTGATGGCATAGATCCAGACGAAGGGAAAATTGGTGTCGTTGATCCACCCGATACCGGCGAGCTTGTCCCCCTCTGCATTGGCGGTGGAGACGTCGGCCCAGAGGCTGGTGGGATCGTCGCCGTTGTCATCGCCACCATCGTCACCACCACCGCCGTCGTCTCCACAGGTGGCTTCCCGGACAAGCGGGGTATCGACGAGATCAAAGGATTCCGGGGTACGGACCGGGGGATCGGTCCAGTCGGCGGCAGTCACGGCATTCCGGTTGACGGTGAGGTCAAGGGGTTGGATGGTCAGGTTGGGGTCGAAGAGGGGGAGATCCGCCTCCACGAGGAGGTTACATTCTCCAAGGTCCCGGAGATCGGGACCGATCTCATTGGCGGAGACCCAATCACCAGAGGGGTCCTGGGTGACCATGAGGGCATCGTTGTTTTCGGAAAAGAAAAGGGAGGCCAGTGGCCTTGCATTGGAGGTTTCGGAATGGGTTGTGAAGATCCAGTTCTCGAGATTGCGGTCTGATCGAGCGAGATATCCAGTGGACATGCCTTCATCCTCATCCATATCCTGTCCGATAAGCTCGAAGTAGAGGCTGTCATCTCTGGGTCCGATATGAAAGGCCAAATCGCTGTCATCGATATCGAATCCCACCTGGGAAAGCATCTCTCCCTCCGCGGAGAGCATGAAAATGGCTCCGTCGGCAGCGGGGATATCAAGGCCGGGATCCGGGATGGTGGCCGTGAACAGGAAATCCCCGGAGAGGGTGCGTTGGTAAAATGAGGTGTTGCTGACAAGGGCTCCATCCACTGAGCGGGCAAAATCGAGTCCCCCGTCGGGGGAGAGGACAACGATGCTCGAAGAGACCGCTTCCTCTGTAAACGTGCTTGAGGAAAGAATCAGCCGATCGTTTTCATTGGCAGCGAAAAAGCTCATCGAACCGGGCACTTCGACCTCGGCCTGCCAGATGATGGAGCCTGAGGAATCAAGGCGAAGGGCATAGGCCTTGCCACTTTGCGTTGCGAAGTCGCTGCTGCTGGTGGAGAGGAAGTAATCCCCGTTATCCGTCTCGGTCACGCTGGCGAAATCATAGCTGGCATCCCCGAAACCCGGGATGGGGAAGGGAGAATCATCCTCTCCCGAGGGCATTGTGTAGACGCGCGCAAAGCGGTCGTTTCCCTGTGGATCGAGCATGAGGACCTTCACCTCGTTTTCCTCAATTTCGACGATGGCCAGATTCCCGGAAGGCTGGGGTTGATAGGATCGGAGACCCTCATCAGAGAAGTCGAGTGGGTCCATGGCCGGGACTGGAAGACTGAACTGGTAACGGGGGGCAAAATTGTTTGTGGGGTCAAAGTTGCCAATGAGTTCCCTTTCCGATCCCGGATCACCGACGGTGGCATTGGTCAGGAGGGTGTCTTCCTTGATCAAGGTCGTCTCATCAAGTGATTCAACGAGGGTCGAGGACGGGAGCCGTTTGCTCCATTCGACCATTCCGTTGCCGTCGATCCTGGCAATAAAGGGCGTTCCCGCATCCGCTCCGTCAACCTGGAGGAGACCGGTAAGGAGGTTGATTTGCTCAAGGTCGGGCCGAGGCAGGATGAAGACGTTCTGTTCGAAGGCATCCTCGGGCGGCAGCCAGTTGACGTTTGCTTCCTCGGGACTGAAACGGGCATCCCAGGCTTCGAGACTGGCCATGGAAAGGACGAGGGCGAAGGTGATTGATGATTTTCTGCTGACCATGTGATCGTACGATAGGCTTGGGTGTTTTTCTGTCAAGATTGGGTTATACCGCCTATTAGGCCGGTTGATGGTTGTTGCAATTTTCCGCCTTTCGTGTTGCAACGGGTTTCCCATGTTTTTCCGCAAGATCGGCAAATTCCTGAGGGGCAAGGCCACCCCTTTTCAAATCCTGAGTGCGACGGTGCTTGGGGCGCTGCTGGGAAGCCTTCCCGGTTTCGGGCAGGGACCCCTGCTGCTGGTGCTGCTTCTCTTTCTCCTCATTGTCCTCAACGCGAACCTTTTCCTCGCGGCCTTGACGCTGCTCTTTGTCAAACTGGTGACGCTGCTCCTCCTTCCGGTTTATTTCAAGGTGGGGGTCTATCTTCTTGAGGGGCCCTTGAACGGGCCTGTGGCGGCCCTTGTGAACGCGCCGGTTACGGCCTGGTTCGGGCTGGAAACCTACGTGATGCTGCCCTCGCTTCTGGGCGGCGGGGCCCTGGGAATCATTATCGGGGTATTGATCAGCCGCGCCCTTGGTTCTTTCCGGACGAAGATGGCCTCCCTTGAGACCGGATCGGAACGTTACCAGGCCTACACCTCGAAGGTCTGGGTAAAGGCCCTGGCATGGATCTTTGTCGGGGGCCTCAAGGGCAAAAAGAGCTGGGCTGAGCTGGGCGGCAAGCGCCGGGGTCTGCCGGTCCGCCCTCTGGGCATTGTCTTCATCCTTTCCCTCGGGGTCCTGGTCTACATCGGGCTGCAGTTTCTCGATGAGACCATCATAACCAGTTACACCCGGGATGCCCTCGAATCGGTTAACGGAGCGACCGTTGACATTGACGGGGTGGCGATCGAGGCAGCGCAGAACCGTATTGTTCTCTCGGGGTTGGCGATGGCGGATCCGGAGGCCTTGCAGACAAACCGTTTCGCCGCGAAGGAAATTGTCACCGACATCAGCGGGATGAACCTGCTTGCGAAGAAAATGGTCATCGACTCCATTCGCGTCATCGAACCCGAGAGTGGAACCGAGCGCCGTTTGAGAGGCCGTTTGACGGGACCCGCCACGGAGGAACCGGAACCGGTCGAGGAACCGGACGAGGAACCGGAGGAGGAGATTGTTTCCCTGGAGGATTACCTCGGGCAGGCCCAGAAGTGGCGCGAGCGACTGGCAATGGCGAAGCGTGTCTATGACCGGATTGCCCCTCACTTGAAGAAAGACGAGGAGGAGGCGCCTGAGGAGGATAGACCGGGCTGGCGTGAGCGGCTCGAAGCGCGTGCCGAGGAAGCCGGCTACGGTGCCTTGAAGTCGGATTCGCTCATTCGGGGAACCCCGCGGCTCTGGATTCGTGACCTCATGGCGGAAAATCTTGAAGTCGGAGGCGACGACCGGAGGTTTTCCATTTCCGGCAGCAACCTGGCGAGCCAGCCGGCCCTTCTCGAGGAGTCGGGCCACCTTGAGATCCTGAGCGAGGATGACACGATGGAGGTGGGTCTTGAACTGCCATCCTCCGAAAACCCCTCAAGGAGCGTCATTGAAATTCGTTACAGCGACCTGGCGGTGAGCGAGCTTGAGGAGGAAACGGGTCGGGACCTTCCCATGGAGGGAGGGCGCATTGACATTGCCGGAAAGGGGACAATTGACGGTGGCATTCTGGAACTTCCCCTTACGGTGACGCTTCGCGAAACCACCTTGAAGGCCTTTGGGTCCTCGTTGCCCCTTGACGAATTACCCCTCCAGGTACGGATTTACGGACCGCTTGACAGTCCCCTGCTGTCGATTCCGAAGGATGCTCTGGAAGAGGCGGTCAAGTCGGGGGGCAAGAAAAAGGTCGAGGACCTGATCAAGGACAAGGCCGGCGACAGCCTGAAAGATATCTTTCCCTTCGGCGGCTAACCGGGTCACCCATCCACCGCGCCGCCTGAAGAGGAGGCCTCCCGTGATCCTGCAGCTTCAAAGCTGCCGCAGGCCCTTAATAATAGCGGATATAGGCCTCGCGGCGGAGACGTTCGAGCCACTGCTGTTGCGCCTGGCGGGCGAGTTGGCTGGCGAGGATTTCCTCAATCCGGTCACGGACCTCGTTGATGGGCTGGATACCCTCATCGCGCTTATCCTCAGCGTAGAGGATGAAGATCTGTTCTCCCAGCTCGACAGGATCGCTGTATTCCTCCTTGTCGAGGTTAAAGGCCACGGCGCTGAGTTCGTCCTTGAGGTCCGGTCGCTGGATCCATCCCCAGTCGCCACCGCGATCGCGCCGTGAGTCCTGACTGTATTCCCGGGCGACCTCCTCGAAGCTCTCGCCGGCTTCGAGGTCCTCGTAGATGCGCTCGATGGTCTGGCGCATCTGGTCAGGGTTTTCATCAGCGAGGGGCCTCAGCATGATGATGCGCAACCTGACAGCCTCCTCCTCGTAGAAATTGATTTTGTTCTCGTTGTAGAACTGCTCGATCCGTTCGGGTGAAATCTGCGACTGGGACCTGCGCTTCTCCCCGCGCATGATGGAAACGACAATGCGCTCCCGGAGTTCGCTCCGGAATTCGCGGACGTTTTTCCCCTGGCTTTCGAGGTATTCGAGGAAGCGGGCACGGTCATTTTCAAAGTCTTCAATGAGGATGCGGTCAAACTCGTTCTCGACGTAGGTCTGGGGAATGTTGAATTCCTTGTCCCTGAATTCCTCGACGATGAGGACCCGGTCGATGAGGTTCTGGAGGACCTCGAAATAAAGTTCCTCCATGCGACGGGTGAAGTCGGCGCGCGAACGCGAGGATTCGCGAATCCGGGGAATGAGGGGGCTCATTTCCCGGCGCATTTCCTCGAAAGTGATAATGGTGTTTTCAACCTCGGCGGCAAGGCCCTGCCGGTAGGGGGGATCCCAGATATTGTGGGCCGTCTGGGCGATTGACAGGTTGCCCGCAAGGGAGGCAAGGATGAGGAGGGAAAGGCTTCTGGGGAAATAAAATCTCATTTCGATTTTCTGGGACCCTGACGTGTCAGGAAGTGTTCAATATCGCGTAACCTTAGGTGCGCGGTTTTGCCGGTCAAGCGGGGAAATCTCCCGGATAATTTGAGGAATTCCCCCTTTTTGGCTTGGGCCGGGAGGCATTTGAGACGGTTGCCCTCGGTCTCGACAGAGCGGATTCCAGCCATCTCCGCGCGGACCCGGATGCGGGTGACGGCGAGGAGGCGGTCGACGGGTTTGGGGCGTTTGCCGAAGCGGTCCTGAAGGGCCTCGGCGATCGTCTTGATCTCCTTGAGGGAGGCGGCCATGGCGAGTTGGCGGTAGAACTCAATACGCAGGCGGGTCTCGGCGATGTAGTCACCGGGGATATAGGCGGGGACAGGCTCGATCCGCGTGGTGGCGATTTCCTCGTCGAGAAGGGCACCAAAGCCGGTTTCGTCGCGGCGGGCGGAAGCCTCGCCGGCGCGACCCTCGACAATGAAGTCGAGGGCGACGGAAGCCCGGATGCGGGCCGCCTCCGGTTGACCCTTGAGGCGTTGAATGCTCTGGCGCAGAAGCTGGCAATAGAGGTCGAAACCGACCCCGGCGATGTGGCCACTCTGCTGGTGGCCCAGGAGATTGCCGGCTCCGCGCAGCTCGAGGTCGCGCATCGCGATACGGAAGCCAGCTCCGAGCTGGTTGTGCTGGCGCATGGCACTGAGGCGCTTGCGGGCAAGATCGAGCATGCGTCCGTGGCGGTGCAGGAGGAGGTAGGCGTAGGCCTGGCGCTTGAAGCGGCCGACACGGCCACGCAGCTGGTAGAGTTGGGAGAGCCCGAAGCGGTCGGCCCCCTCGATGAGGATGGTGTTGCAGTTGGGGATATCGAGGCCGTTTTCGATGATGGTGGTGCAGACAAGAATATCCACCTTGTGGGCGACAAAGCGCGTCATGATCCGCTCCAGTTGGCCTTCGGACATCTGACCATGGCCGACTTCAACGCGGGCCGAGGGGACAAGCTCGCGCAGGCGTGTGGCCACGGAGTCAATCGACTGGACACGATTATGGAGGTAGAAGACCTGCCCGCCGCGGTCGAGTTCGCGCGTTACGGCCCGTTTGACAAGGTTTTCATCGTAGGAGCGCACAAGGGTCTCGATGGGGAGGCGATCGGCGGGAGGGGTTTCGATGACGCTGAGATCGCGTGCTCCCATTAGGGCGAGGTAGAGGGTCCGGGGAATCGGGGTTGCGCTCATGGAGAGGACGTCAACCTCCGCCTTGAAAGTTTTCAGGCGTTCCTTGTGGCGTACCCCGAAGCGGTGTTCCTCGTCGATGACGAGAAGACCGAGGCGGGCAAAGCGGACATCCTGACTGAGGAGGCGGTGGGTCCCGATGACGAGGTCGATTTTACCCCCGGCGAGCTCGGCGACAATCTGCTTCTGCTGGGCGGGGTTGCGGAACCGGCTGAGCATCTCGACGGTGACGGGATAGGGGGCAAAACGTTCCCGGAAGGTTTCGAAATGCTGTTGGGCAAGCACTGTGGTTGGCACCATGAGGGCGACCTGGTAGCCGTCCATGACGGCCTTGAAGGCGGCCCGGATGGCGACTTCGGTCTTGCCGAAACCGACATCGCCGCAAAGGAGGCGGTCCATGGGCCGGGGCTGTTCCATGTCGCGTTTTGCATCCTCGATGGCCTCGGCCTGGTCGGGTGTCTCGGTGAAGGGAAAGGCATTTTCAAAGGCGCTCTGCCATGCGGTGTCGTGCCCGAAGGCAAACCCGGGACCGTGAGCACGCTGGGCCTGGAGCTGGAGCATCTCGGCGGCGTAATCGATCGTGGCTTTCTCGGCGGCGGCACGGGTTTTATCCCACTGGTTGCTCCCGAGTTTTCCGAGCCTCGGGGAGAGGCGGGTCAGGCCGACGTAGCGGGTGAGGAGGTGGGCATCGGGAAGGGGAACGTGGAGGGTGACGTTTTCGGCAAACTCGACTGAAATCACTTCCTCTTCGCGCCCGCGCACTTCCATCCGGCTGAGGCCACGGTAGCGGCAGATGCCGTGGGAGAGGTGGACGAGGTAATCACCGTCGGCGAGGTCGGCAAAGTCGAGGAGGGAATCGACCCGGGTGCGGTGGGGAAGGAGGCGTCGACGGCTTTCGGGGCGCCTTGCGGCGTGTCTCCCGAGCCATTCGCGCTCGGAGACGATGACGAGCCGGGTCGCGGGTGCCGGCTCCATCCAGTCAAGCCAGCCGGGGGGCTTTGCGGTGAGGAGAAAGCCTTCCGGAACATCGGCGGTGAGAAAGCGGGGCTGGAGGGTTCCGGCACCGTGTTCGTCGAGGAGGGCCTCGATCTCCTTAACTTTTCCGTCCGAGGAGGCCATGCCGATGACCTCGGTGGAGCCGGAGCCGGACCATTCCTGGAGGTGCCGGAAAAAGCCCCGGCGGGCCTCGGTCTCCTCCTCGAGGCGCTCCAGGCCGACGGTGGACTCGAGGGGCTGGCGGCGATAGGGTTCGAGAGACTCGAAGGGAAGGGGCTGGGGTAGGATGGCGGAATCGAGGCAGAGGGGATCCTCTTCCAGTTCCTGGAGACCGGTCCAGGTGTCTGACCGACCGTTGCGACCGGCGTGGAGGGACTGAAGGGTTGGCCGCTGGTCCTTGATTTTCTCAAAGCTGGTAAAGGCCTTGGGGAAGGATTCGGCCAGTTCGGTGGGTTCAACGAGAATCCAGGAGACGGCCTCCCCGAAATAGCCGCCAATGGCCGCGGGGTCGGCCTTCGTTTCACCGGCGTTGCGGGCGGCAAGGGTGATCTCCCGGACCGGGCCGAGGGAACGCTGGGTGGTCGGATCAAACCAGCGGATCGATTCAAGCTCGTCCCCGAAAAAGTCGAGCCGGCAGGGGGCATTGCCGTTGAGGGGATAGATGTCGATGAGGCCGCCGCGGAGGGCGAATTGCCCGGGACGTTCACAGACCGCCTCGGCATCGTAATCGAGGTCCCGGGCCAGTTGCTCGCGGAGGCGGTTGAAGGCGACGGTTTCCCCGGCCCGGAGACGGATCTCGCGGCTGGCGAGAGATTCGCGCGCGGGAGCGGGGGCAAAGCAGCCCTCGGGGGTGGTGAGGACCACGAGGTGTTCCCCTGATGGTGGGGAAGCGGCAAAGTTGGAAAGCTGGGTCAGGGCGGCGAGGCGGTCGCATTCGAGTTCCTCACGGAGGCGCTCGGGAACAGGATCCTCCTCGGTATCCTCCGGTGGGGGCGGGGGAAGCAGGGCCCATTGAAAACGGGTTTCCCCGACGGGGGCCAGTTGGCCGAAGGCGGGAACGGTGGCAAGGGCATCGCGGGCCCAGTCGATGCGGGGGAAGAAGATGACGGAAACGGGGGTTGTCGCCCGCCGGATGCGGTCGGCGAGGACAAGCGGCCGGGCTGCGGGAATGATCCCGCTGAAGCGTTCAACCTGCGGGCCGGCTGGAATGCGGAAGCGTTTCATCCTGGGCAATTGGCCGTTCCAAGCTGCGCGGTGGAGTCCTCTGTGACGGATCAGGATCCGGTGTTCTGGAGGGCCTCGATGGCGGCGGCTTCCTCGGCGAGTTTTTTCGAGGGCCCGGTGCCGGAACCGCGGCGGGCGCCGTCGATCCAGACCTCGATGGTGAAATGCTTCCGGTGGTCGGGACCGGATTCCTCGATGAGCCGGTACTCGATCGCCTTATTGCCCAGCTTCGGTTGCAACAACTCCTGGAGGCGGCCCTTTGGATTGTGTGCATCGGTGAGGGTATCAAGACGCTTAACGAGGGGACCATACAGATGGAGGGCGACCTTCCTGGTGGTCTCAAGACAGGAGTCGAGGTATACGGCCCCGATGACGGCCTCAAAGGCATCCTCAAGGATCGAGGAGCGTTCACGACCCCCGCAGGCCTCCTCGGATTCCCCCATGTCAAGGTATTGCCCAAGCCCGATTTCCCGCGCCAGGAGGCTGAGCTGATATCCCTTGACGAGCATGGAGCGGTATCGCGTGAGGACGCCCTCCCGCTCATCCGGCAATTCCGTGAAAAGGGCTTCCGCAAGGACAAGCCCGAGCACGGCGTCGCCCAGGAATTCAAGGCGCTGATTGTGGGCCTCGTTCCGGTTGTCCAGGTTACAGGAAGGATGGGTCAGGGCCTGTTGCAGGAGCCCCTTGTCATTGAACTGGTATCCGATCCGCTCTTCAAGAGCAGCCTTGTCGCGAAGTTCACCGGCCATTGGGGCGAGTTTCACCTATTTCCGTTTCAGGTCAAACCGCTTGGCTACTTCCTTCGAGAGTTGTGTGTAGGCGGCCGCACTGGCGGAGAGGGCATCGTAGTCGTAGATGGTCAGGCCATGACTCGGGGCCTCACCAAGGCGGATTGAGCGGGGAATCACGGTATCGAAAATCTTTTTCGGGAAATGCTCTTTCACTTCGTTCACGACCTGCCGGCTGAGATTGGTCCGGACGTCGAACATCGTCATCAGGATACCCCCGACTTCGAGCTTGGAATTGACGCCCGCTTCCCGCAACTGGTCCACCACCTTGAGGATCTGGCCGAGTCCCTCGAGGGCGAGGTATTCGCACTGGAGGGCGATCAGGAGGTAGTTGGCCGCGGCAAGGCCATTCATGGAAATAAGCCCGAGGGCAGGCGGGCAATCGAGGATGATCGCCTTGAAATCCTCCTCCTTGCGGAGAGGATCAAGGAGGGATTTAAGGCGGACGAGGTAGTTTTCCTGCTGGCTGAGCTCAATTTCAAGGGCTGCAAGGTCCACCTCCGAGGGGATCAGGGAGAGCTTCGGGGTTCCCGTTTCGATGACCATTTCCGCGAGCGAACCTTCCCCGTGAAGGGGCCCGTAGACACTTCCTCCCGGTACCTTCTCAAAACCCAGCCCGCTGGTCGCGTTGGCCTGGGGATCGAGATCGATCAAGAGGGTCGGGATGCCGCGCTTTGCCAGCCCCGCTGCAAGGTTGATCGCGGTCGTGGTCTTCCCCACGCCCCCCTTCTGGTTTGCTATTGTGAATACGGTTGCCGCCATGGGACCCGATATTCGTCACCGTTGGCGGGCAAGTAAATGCGAAAAACGGCCAATCCGGATGCTCCGCCGCTCCGGGCGACCAGCCGGCTCCGGAGTTCCCATTTCCCCGAATCCCGTCCCAATCTGCAATTTCCCGTTGACCTTTCCTCAGGATCGCCGATTTTTTCCTTTTCTCTGCGGCGCGGTAGCCAAGTGGTAAGGCCGAGGTCTGCAAAACCTCTATCGCCGGTTCGATTCCGGCCCGCGCCTCCACCCATTTTGCCCAAGCTCCGCTTGGCTGCAAAATGGAGTGCCCTGCGTAGCCCTGCGAAACGAAGTGAAGCGGGGGCGTAGCACGGGTTCAAATGTCAAGACCAGTTACCACTTGCAAAGAACGCTGCCGACCGGCCGGGAAATCCGCTTTGCTGCCCTGGCGGCGCCAAGGACCTTCTCCCTTCCGATTAAACATAGGCGTATATGATAGGCAGCCCTTCCCCGTTTTCCGCTTTTTTCCCGGGTAAAATGTTTGCTATCACCCGGGGAGGCCCAAGTGCCGGTGCAGGGCGTAAAACTTCGCGTCCACTAACTGCGTAAAACTTCGTGTCCCTTGACAGGGGTAATGATTCCGAATCGCATCCTTGTTGCGTATCTGGTTGCCTATAAAAAATGAAATGACATGGAAATGATTATTCCGCAGTGCAGTGAAAACATATAAGCAAATAACTATTAAGGATGTAGCCAAAGAAGCCGGACTGAGTCTGGCCGCGGTTTCTCAGGCCTTGCGTCCGACCCAAGGTTCAACCGCAAAAGTGAGTGAGAAGACCCGGGAACGGGTTGCCGAGGTGGCCCGCAGATTGGGGTACCGAAGGCATTCCGGCGCGGGCTCCATTCGTTCGGCCAGATTTCATAATATCGGTTTTTTTGTCGCCAAAATGGGTCCTCGAACCCGCGCCCCCGAGGGGTACCTGTATGGGGTTGTCGAAGAAGCCATGCGACGGGACTATCGGGTAATTTTCACGGCACTGTCTACCGATGCTGGCCGGTTCCGTGAAAAGATTCCAACCATTTTGCAGGAAAAACACCTCGATGGCCTGGTAATTGCCAGTCACCACGCCGTGACCGCGGAGATCCACGCCGAAATGAAAGGAGAGGGCCTTCCCATCGTCTTCCTCAATGACCGCCATCCATACAACTCCGTCTATGTTAATGAAATCGCCGGTGCGCGGAAGATGACCCACCACCTGATTGCTAGCGGCTACCGGCGCATCGTCTTTCTCCTGCGGAAGTCCCGCATGAATCCACCCCTGAAGCACCTGCATCACAGCGCCCGGGAACGCATCCAGGGTTACCGACAGGCCATGCGCGCCTCCGGCCTTCAGCCCGATGTCAGGACCGTACAGATGCAGGATATCATGGAAGTCACCGAGCGCATGCCGGAAGAATGGTTGCCGGAAGGCGAGCCTGCTCCTGAAGCTATTTTCTGCTACGACGATGATCTTGCAAACAGTGTCGCCAAGCTTCTCTACCGCCGAGGATTGAAGATTCCCGATGACATAGGGCTTGCTGGTTACAATGGTAGTTATGCCTCCCTTTGTGCCTGGATCCCCTTGACAACCATGGCTATCCCGACC
>JAWLGH010000037.1:0-30059 GCA_041685165.1 Oceanipulchritudo sp.
GAGCATGACGGAGGCGGACCAGACCGGGTCTGTGGCCGCCGTGGAACCGGCCAGATTGAAGGATCCGTTGTGGTCGTCGGCGTCAAGGGGGCCGATGTTGGTCGCGGTCCAGGGAGAATCATTGTCGCGATTTTCAATGATGAAGTCACCCAGCGGGAGAAGGGTGAAGGTTTCCTCATAGGCGACGAGGGGGTTGCCCCCCCGGTCCTCGATCGCGCTTCCGGCCCGGAAGCGGTAGTCTCCCGGTTGCATCGGACCGTCCGGAAGGAAAAAGGTGAGTGTGTTCCCCCCGATGTAAGGCTGTGGCTCAATCGTGTAGAGGCTGTCATCGGGGGTGTCCATGATCCCGTCCGGACCGCTGGAACGCAGTTCGTAGTTGGCCCCAATCTGGGCTGTCTCCGGATTGAGGTCCTCGGAAAAGGTCACCGAGAAGGATGTGAAATACCCGTCCCCGGAGGTTTCCGGAAAGGAGGTTTCCACAACGGAGGGATTCACGCTGTCGATAACCGTGATGCTGGCATGGTATTGGGCCCGGATCCCAAGGCGGGCCGGGTTGAATCCGGCGGCGTTCACGTCCCCGTCAAAGACAGGCCCCACGAGCGTTCCATCATGATTGTTCGCAGTCTCGTCAAGGACGGTTGTTCCCGAGCCTTCATTGAAGCGGTAGTAGGCCTCAAGTCCGGATTCCGAGCCCGTGAGGACCGTTTTCTGGTTGGCATCGATCTCCGTGGGGGTTCTGAGGCTGCTCCAGATGCGCAGGTCGTCGAGGTGGCCAATGTGAGCCTGGCGCGTGTCAAAACCTCCCCCTTCGGCATCCTGATCCTGCCCGAGGAGGAAGCTGGTGACGCTCAGGGGTGAGCTCTGCCCGGCCTGGGATCCCTGGGAAACGCCATCGACAAAAAGCTCCACCGTCCCGCTCGTTCCATCGCGGACAAAGGCAAAATGGCGCCATGTCTGGGCATCCATGCGCGGGACCGTCCAGTCGTAGCTCGGACCCCTGTCGTGCAGGCGGATCTCGGTCGCGTTGAGGAAGTAAACAAGGATTTCGTTATATTCAGAGCTGTTGGCGGCACTTATAAGGCCGCGTCCATCGGTCCGCCCGCGGGCCCAGAATTCAAGGGTGAAGGTGTTCAGGCCGTCAAGGGCGGCCGCCGGCAGGTCAACGCGGTCGGTTCCCCCGGCAAACTCAAGCGAGGTCCCGTCGAGGTTGTCGTCGGGGGCAATGCGGAGAAAGTACTGCCCGTCCGCCGGAATCGTCGTGCTCAGCCCGGCCGGGGCGGTGGAAATGGCGACCGGGGTCTCACCGCCAGCGGCAAAGAGGGCCAGCTCGAGGTCGCCGCTCCCAAGGGTAGAATCGGCTGGCAGCTGGTAGGTCACGTCCATGCTGTTACCGGTGCTGAGGTACCCGAGGTCAAAGATGTCACCATTGACATCATTGGAGCCGCCCCAGCTGCTGTTGCTTTCAAGAT
This sequence comes from Oceanipulchritudo sp., assembly GCA_041685165.1. Taxonomy (GTDB): domain Bacteria; phylum Verrucomicrobiota; class Verrucomicrobiia; order Opitutales; family Oceanipulchritudinaceae; genus Oceanipulchritudo. The sequence goes on from JAWLGH010000037.1 coordinate 1,470, forward strand.
CGGAAAGCGCCCCCGCGGCCTGTTCCTGGTATCCACCGCTTGCGGGGCGGAAGGTCACATGGTTGGAGGCACCTTGGGAATCGTTGTTCTCGGCCTCGAGGAAGAGGTTGCGTCCGACATCGATGCGGAGGTCAAAGTCGGTTGTCTGAGACGAGGAGTAGGCCTGGACGCGGTAAGTCCCGGCAACCGGGATTTCAAGGCGCTGAATGGGCCCGTAGGTTCCCCAGTAGCCTCCCGCGAGTTCATTGCCCGAGGAATCCTCGACCCGGAGGCGGTGGGTCGCCGAGGGATTGATGAAGTCGATGTAGACGCTCAGCTGGTCCCCGCCTTCCAGTTCAACTTCAAAGGTCTTCCGGTAATCCCGTCCAACGTTGTCGAAGGTCCCGCTGGTAAAGGCCGTCAGGAGTCCGGTCCCTGACGGACTTTCCACTAGGGGAAGGGATATGGAGCCCTCCGGCCCGATGTCAGCAATTTCGGCGCCGGGAGTACCCTCTTCCGGAGGATCAAGGTCGATCTGGCGCTGGAAGGGTTCAAGGGGTTTCCCGAATCGGTCTGCCACCGATCCGGAAAAGAGCAAGGCATGGGGCCCCTCAAGGACTCCCCCACTCTGCGGATGGAGCCGGATCCGGCGGGAATCAATCCGCTCAACGGCAAGATGGATCGTCTGCTCCGCTCCTGTTGCAGAATCGAGTGAATAGAGCTGGAAGTCCGAAGGGGTAAAGGCAACATCGACAGACCGGGAAAAAGAGAGCTCGAGAGCAATCCCTCCGCTTTCCTCCTCATGGAGCGCTTGAATGTCGAGGAGCCTCCCGGTTCCGAGGTCTTCCGGGGCGAGGGTCACGACATTTTCAAGATCCCAGGAGGCAATGCCCTTTCCCCGAAGGTCAAACTCAAGCGCGCCATCGGATGGGATGCTTCCAAGCAGATCGCGGTAGATGAAAGCAGGTTCTGCATCAGCCTCGCCAGTGCTTCGGGGCGTGAAATCAAGCGGGATCCGGCTCTCCCTTTCGCCTGAGCGCAGGAGCAGGGCCTCCGCATTCCACTCCTCTTCAGCAACCGGAACCAGCTTGAGATCCGCCTGGAGATAAAGGTCTCCAGCTGGACTGGTAAGGGCCGGGGCTGAAAAGGTGGCCAGGAAATAAATGAAAACGAGTGAGACGGACTTGGAAAGGAAGCCGCCTTTCAGAAAATGATCAAAATATCGGGCGTACACTGGCGTGACAGACTGTTCGATTTGGAATAAGGAGAGTTAATAATGCTTATTACCCTGGATCCGGTAAGGTCAAGATTTTTCCCATGCATCCCATCCCGGGTAAGCAGCCTGAAAACGGAAATCACCGGGGAAATAACCGGTTCGTTTTTATAATGACCGACTCAAGGTTCCCCGGCAAAGCGGACCCCTAAACGGAGAAAGGTGGGGTCGGATTGCCCCGGAAAGGCAAGCCCGAGGCGAACGGCCCTGACTCCGGGAACCAGGGGATCGAGGGGCGCTTCAAAAAAATCAGGAGCCTGCTCGATCCAGGAATCCGGTGAGAGGGAATCTTGGCCGTTTTCAAGGTAGAGCTCAAGGTCCGGATCATCGGACCGCAGGTGCAGGTCGAAGCCAAAGAAGGTGCCGGTGTCACTGGAAAAGCGTACCGGTCGGGGACGTCCATTGAGTTCAGCGGCGGTAAAACCGGCCTGCGGGGAGCCCCTGATGGCATATTCCCAGAGGTTGACGAGGCCGTCACGGTCCGGATCGGCCTCCCTCGAGGAACCGGGGATGATCTCAAAATAATCGCCCCATTCCTCATAGCGCCAGTAATCGAAGGGCACAAGGCTCCGGAAGGGCCGCGGAAAGGTGCTCACGACGCGCCCGTCCAAATCGGTGATCCGGAGTTGGAGGGTGACGCCGTCAAGCGGGGAATCCCAGAAAAGGGTCCAGCCGTCCGAGCCGTCGGTATCCGTTCCGAGAAGGGCCTCCTCCGCGAAGAATTCCACCGAGTCGACGGTTCCATCGGCATCCGAGGCGAGGGCCGAGAGGGTGACCGCTTCCCCTTTCCGGACGGCGAGGAGGCCGTCACCATCCGCCCAGGCTATTTGCGGGAAGACTTCCCCCTCCAGGAGGGCGGCAGCCGCGTTGATGCGGACCGGGCTGGCCAGTTTCCCGATCAGTTCCGAAACCGTGTCCGCACTTCCGATAAGGACCTGCCGCAACTGGGAATAACTGAGATCCGGGTTCAAGGCGAGAAGAAGAGCGGCCAGCCCGGAAACCCGGGCTGTGCTGTTGGAGGTGCCATTGGCAGTCCCATAAAGATCGCCGGGTATCGTTGAATAGATGCCCACCCCCGGAGCCGCGAGGTCGACCGATTCCTCCCCGAAATTGGAGTTGCCCCAGAGTTCGTCGGCATTGTTGGTCGCGGCCACGGAAAGGATGTTCGCATGGGGCAGGCTGGAAGGATAAAAGGCCGTCGTCCCGGAATCGTTGTCGAGGCCTTCATTGCCGGCGGCAACCACGAGGAGCAGGCCCGCTTCCATGGCCCGGGATACGGCATCGGAGAGGACGGCTACGGCCAGTGGATCGTCAATGGGGCCGCCATAGGAGTTGTTGACCACGGTTACCGGGGTGCCGTTTTCCCGCATCGCGGTCACATAGTCCATGGCCTGGATGATCGCCGACCAGGGCAGCTTATCATCACCTGTGCGCAGGGCGAGAAGCTGGCATTGCCAGGTCATCCCGGCAAGGCCGATACCGTTGTTTCCGGCCGCCCCGATGATGCCCGCCATGAAGGTTCCGTGGAAATTCTCCGGAGAGGGATCATTGTCGCCCTCAAAAAAGTCCCATCCGGAAATGTCGTCCACAAGACCGTTACCGTCATCATCGAGCCCGTTGTCAGGAATTTCCCGGGGATTGATGAAGCGATTCGGGGCGAGATCGGGATGGGTGAAGTCAATCCCGCTGTCGATGACGGCGACAACAACGTCCTCCGACCCGGTGGCAATATCCCACGCCGCCGGGGCCCCGATCAGGTCGAGGTCGTCCTGTTCGGATCCGTAGTCCGGGTCATCGGGCAGGACCGTCGACTGGGCAAGGTAATCCGGACTGATCCGGAAGCCGGCAAGGGCTCCCAGGTTGCCCAGGCGTTCCCGCATTTCCTCAAAGGCCTCGATGGAGGCATCCGGCAGGCGCACCCGGAAAACGGAGGAAAAGGGCACCCTCCCCTCGCTCTCCAGTTCAAGGGCCTCGAGGACAGGTTCCAGCCAGGGGCTCTCCTGATCCGTCACTTCAATGAGAAAGCGGTCTGCCAGCATCAGGCGGACGGTGCGCTTCTCCGCCCCTCCCCTGCCCGGGCTGAAGCGGGTTTCGACCCGGAGGTACGGAAACCGCTTCCCCCCGCGCTCCTCCCAGTGGCTCACTTCCACGCGCTCCCCGGGCTGCGTCTCAACCGTGCGGTAATCCCGCAGGCGCGCGTCCGCGGCAATTCCCCCTGGCGGCCCATCGAAGCCGCGCGGGTTGCTTCTGGCGTTGCTCTCGGGCATCGCGAATACGCCCGCCAAAAGAGCCCCCAACAGCCCGTAGACTCGTAACGGTAACACCATTTTTGCCATGCCTCTCCAGAGCTTCTGTTCCGCTCGGGCACCTGCCCGCCGGGAACGTATTTGTCTTGAAGGCCTGTAAGCCACGCTTAAGAAGTTCATTAGCCTGTCAAATCTTCTTCACCATGACCGTCCTTGCCCGAATCACCTTCCCGGTCCTTGCCTTTCTGACCTGCCTGTCCCCCATTCCAGCTTCCGGAGAAGGCAAGGCGGAAGGCCTCAGCTGGGACAAGCAGGTCATTCAGCTCCCCCTTGAGCCGTCGGAAACCTCGGCCGAGGCATGGTTTACCTTTTCCAATGAGACCGGGGAGGCGATCCGCATCGTCGATGTTCAGAGCGACTGTGACTGCCTTGTTCCCAACATGGACCGATCAGTTTACTATCCCGGTGAGTCCGGTATCCTCCTTGCACGGGTCGACGTGAAAGAGGACCAAGCCCTTGTTGAAAAGCGTGTCCTCGTCAGCAGCCGGATGGGCAAACAGACCGTGCGCACGACTGAGTTGCTGGTTATTGCCCGCCGTCCTTAGCCGGCTCCCCACGCATCTGCAACGAGCGGAGGCGGCCAAGGGCGGCTGCCAGTTCATGGGAGCGGAAGGTAGCAAAATCGCCTTCGCTGCGCTGGGCAAGGGTTTCCGGACCGGCCTCGTCGAGGCGTCCGGCAATCGATTCCAGCCAGTTCGCGAGTGTGGCTTCACCCTGCTCCCGGAAGTAGCTTCGGGCCTCCACCAGCGCCGCCGCGATGGCATTCAACTGTCCGGTCTCCACCAGTTGCTCCACCGCGTCCAGCTCGATTTCCTCGTACCCGAAGGCTATCGCCCGCAGGGCCCGGGAACGGGTTTTCACCTCCCGCTTTCCCTTTCCCGGTTGGATGCTCTCCGGATCCGGGCGGCGCGCCAGGGGATGCACGAAAGCCGCTCCGGCCGCTTTCTCCATGCCGGTCGGATCGGCCTCGGCAATCCGGCGGGCCGCCCCGGTCAGGTCCTCGACGCGGTAATCGCGGAGCCCGATGACGGTGTCGGCCACTTCAAAGTAATCCCCGCTGCCCCCCATCACGAGGATTGTCGATACCCCAGCGGATTCGAAAAGGGAGCGGATCCGCTCAACCAGGGGGGTGATGGGCTCGCCTTCCCGGTTGATCAGGGCCTGCATGCGCCGGTCCCGGATCATGAAGTTGGTTGCCGAGGTGTCCTCGTCGATCAGGAGCAAGCGCGAGCCCGCCTCGAGGGCTTCCGCGATGGCCGCCGCCTGGGAGGTGCTCCCACTGGCATCCGAGGTCGTGAAGGCCGCCGTGTCCGTTCCATCCGGAAGCTTGCCGATAAAGGCGCTGATGTCCGTACCAGCCACCGCCCGGCCGTCCTCGGCGCGGATCTTGACCGCGTCGGCCCGGGTGACGACGTATTCCCGTCCATCCCCGGGAGGATGATTGTAGACGCCGGCCTGAAGGGCCTCAAGAAGGGTTGATTTCCCGTGGAATCCGCCTCCCACGACCAGGCTCACGCCTTCGGCCAGTCCCATCCCGGAAAGGTCCCGACCGTTCGGCCGCGAAAGGGTCACCCGGAGGGTTTCCGGGGCCGCAAAAGGGATCGCCCGGGAAGCGTCCATGGACCGGTCGTCGACCCCGCTGGCCCGGGGAAGTATCGATCCGTCCGCGACAAAGGCCACCAGTCCGCGTTCCTTCAGCTGGTCCCGCAGCGCCTCAGCATCCTCGATACATTCCACATGCCGACGCAGGGCTGCTTCATCCGCCGGATCATGGACGAGCGTCCCGGTAATCAGGCCCGGGAGTTTCCGGCCCAGCAACTCGGCCGCCAAGCGGCCCGCTATTCGCCGACCGAAGGCCGGCAGGCCGATGGCCAGCCGCACCCGCAGCTCCCCATGGTCCCATTGAACGGAGGTCCGGCCGAGAACTTTCTCGGAGGGGGCGGCCACCGCGATCAGTCCCCCCTTTCCGGTTCCCATCCGGCTTGAGGCCCGCCGGCAGGCACGCTCGAGGCGCCGGTTGATCCAGTCGCAGGAAGCCACCGCCCGCAAGCGGGTCGCAAAGGCCCATTCCGGATAACCCGCTTCCGACGCCGACAGCCGGATCTCCACCCGGCTCGGGCTGGCAAAGGGATCCCCCTGCACGTAAAGCACGTCAAGCTCGAATCCCTCCCCTTCGCAGACCCCTTTGATGGCTTTGTAAGCGGGGTAGCCCCGCCCGTCCAGGCGCTCCACTTCCCTTGTCAATTCCTCCAGCATGCGCATGGGACGATCTCAGGAAGCGGGCCCCCGCGGGTCAACCGTGAAGGTCGCGACGTCGGGAGGCGGGAGAAACAGTTGACCGCCAAACCGGTCCGTCCATAGCTTCCATCGCAGAATGGAAACACGGAAGCACTTTGTCATTACAGGAATAAGCAGCGGCCTCGGGCTTGCCCTCACCCGGAACCTTCTCAAGGCGGGTCATCGCGTTGAGGGCTGTGGACGGCGGAAAAATCCCCTCCCGGATGGCGAAGTCCGTCAATACGGGGAACGCTACAGCTACCGGCAACTCGACATCATGGATTTCGAGGCCGCCCGCGACTGGGCGGCGTCCGTCGGGAAGGTGGGTCCTCCGGTTGATTTTCTTGTTCACAATGCCGCCGTCATCCATGAAAACGCGCTCCTCTGGGAAATTGATCGCGAGCAACTCAATGCCGTCCTCGATGTCAATGTCATGGGAACCTTCAACGTCCTTCAGGCCTTCCTCCCCGGGATGCTTGAGGCCGGACAGGGCACCATCATCACCTTGAGCTCCGGTGCGGGGCGCTTTGGGATTGCCCGGATTTCCGGCTACTGCGCCTCGAAGTGGGCCGTCGAGGGCCTCACGAAATCCCTTGCGGAGGAACTTCCGGAGGGAATGGCCGCTTTTCCGGTCAGTCCGGGGATGGTCGATACGGATATGCTCCGGACCAATTTCGGGGAGGAGGCAGGAGGCTACCAGAAGGCCGATGCCTGGGCCGAGGCAGCGGTACCGTTTATCCTCAACCTTGATCCCCGCAAGAGCGGCGAATCACTGACGTTTCCCGATACCCGGTCCTGAGGTTCAGGAAATGGCTTTTGAGGGCCGTTTAAGCGGGACTTTTTCTTCGCAATGCTCCCCCCATCAGGCCGCCTTCACCCCGGATATCCGTTCGGGCCCCGGTATTCGGCAATGTTGCGCGGGGTTTCGTAAAGCCGGATCTGGTAAAGCCGGCGCCGGTCGTTGTTTACGACGGGCTCCAGAACGGCCCAGAAGGCCTTCACGAGATTTTCCGCCGTCGGGTTGATGCCGGCGAGGAAGGGGACTTGTTCATTCAGGTTCCGATGGTCACAGGGCTTGAGGATTTTGTCCTCAACAAGGTCTTTTAATTCTTTTAAATCAATGAGATACCCGGTTCGTGGATCGGGTTCGCCGAGGACACTTACCTCAATCTCGTAATTGTGCCCGTGCCACTGCTCGTTGTTGCAGAGGCCAAAGGTCCGCTCATTCCATGCCTCGGTCTCCTCAGGATTGTGTAGCCGGTGCGCGGCACAGAAATGCAGGCGCCGGGTCACCAGCACCGGTCCGTCCGGCAGCCGAAGAGGTGTCTTGATGGTTGCGTCCTCCATGAAGGGACCCTAGCACTTGAGCGACGAAAAGTCACGATACGATCCGTCAAACCCACCCGGGATCCCCTTGCAGATGACAGCCACCGCATCGTGGGAATGAAGCGACTCGAGGTGATTGAGGACCACCTGGAAATCCTGGATCCGGGAATCCGCGTCCAGTTGCTCGTGGACGAGCCGGGCCGCGTCCTCGACAAACTTGACATGGGCCCCGTTCATCTCGGCAAATGCCTGTTCGTCCTCGCGCTTGACCATGACCTGGGTCTCCGTCTCCAGGGCCGCTTCGCAGAGGGCCTGCATGTCCTCGATGTGAAGGAGGGCATCCGGAGCCAGCTCCACCGAGACCCGGGCCTTGCTTCTTTGCGAATGCGGTATCGCATAGATGTCCCGCGTCTCCCGGGCATGCTCGGATAGTTCGGATGAACAGGGACAAGCCGATGAGTAGACAAAATCAAAGTGGATAAATTTCCGGTACAGTCCGTCCACACCGATTCTGCCCTCGTAACCGGAATCATAGTACTGGTAGCCTTCAAGCCCGGACCGCAGGCTGCGCTTGATCATCGGATAGGCAAAGGCGATATTGAGGTTTGCCGTCGCGCTGTTGAGACGGACCTGGTAGGCGTCCAGCACGTCCGCAAGGGTGTTCACATCAAAGCAACGTTCCTTGAATTCATAGAACACGCGCATGATGCGGGACATGTTGATACCCTTGAAATTTTCCTGGAGGCCGACGGTCCCGGAAACACGGGCCTCAAGGCGCTGGCGCTCGCCATTCGCTCCCTGGAAGGTGAGCGGAATGCGGAAATCGGAAATGCCGACCTGGATGATCGGTACGTTGGCACCCATGATGGCGGCCGCGCCCTCGTTCTGGATGTCGGGAATCCCGGAACGGTAGACGGGGTCGACCTTGAAGGCTGGATCATACATGCGACGGGGACGCAGGGAGGTGTTGACTGGGTGTGTGCTCATGATTGGTCTGAAAAAGTAACCTGCCTTGTTCCGGGAAAATTTCAAACACCCGCCGCCTGATCGGTTGCCCCGGCGGATATCCGGTTGAATTGCCGCCCACGGCGAATCCCCACCGCGATTTGCAATAGACGGTCGCCTCGCTTGACTGCGGGAATGCGGATCCCCTTTGTCCATCATCCCGATTACCATTGCCGGCTGCCGCCGGGACACCGCTTCCCAATGGGAAAGTTCAAGGCCTTGCACGCATACCTCCTGCGGAAAGGAATCGCCGGCAGGGACGATTTCTGCCGGCCCGGCCCCCTCGAGAACGAGGTCCTCCTGCGAACCCACCAGCCGCCTTATGTGCAGGCCTTCCGCAACAACCAGATCGAGCCCAGGGCCTTCCGCCGCATCGGCTTGCCCTGGTCCGCGGACCTTGTCCGGCGGACGCACATCGCCGTCAGTGGAACCCTCCTCACGGCCCGCCTCGCCCTCCGCCACGGTCTTTGCTGTAACACCGCCGGCGGGACCCATCACGCTTTCCCCGGACACGGTTCGGGATTCTGCATCTACAACGACATCGCCGTCGCCGCACGCCAGTTGCGGCACGAGGGCCTTGTCGGAAAAATGCTCATCATCGATCTTGATGTCCACCAGGGCGACGGAACCCACTTCATTTTCAGGGAGGATCCTTCCGTTTTCACCTTTTCCATCCACTGCGAAAAGAATTTTCCCGTCAAACGCGAGCCCGGCGATCACGACCTTGAGTTGCCGGAAAGCACCCGGGACAACGACTACCTTGCCTGCCTCAACGAGGTCCTGCCCGATCTCCTCGATCGTACCTCTCCAGACCTCGTCTTTTACGACGCGGGGGTCGATGTCCATCGCGATGACCGAATCGGGCGCTTCTCCCTCACCGACAGGGGCCTCGAGCAACGCGAGCGCCTCGTGATGGAAGCGGTCCGCTCCCGCGGCATTCCCCTCGCAGGCGTCATCGGGGGCGGTTACGATCAGGACCTCACGGCCCTTGTTCAGCGTCATGCCTGGCTCCACAGGGTGGCCCGCGAGTTTGCCTGAACCGCGCCTCAACCGGCCGGCGTCATCAGGTCCGCCGCCTCCAGCGCCTCCCGGGTGAAACGGATTTCCGCGATTTCTCCCGTAAATGGGGAAATATCATTCAAGCGGGCCCCGATCGAGGTCCGACCGGGACCGATCACGCCCCGCGGGGCCGGTCCCGCCAGTTCGAAGACCCCGTTCACGTACTGGCGCAGTTCCTCGCCCGTGTAAACCAGCGCCATTGTATACCAGTTTCCAAAGGGATGCACCAGAGCGGGATCGTTGAGGAATCGGTTTCCGGCCTCAAGCTGCACAAACACATCCCCGTACCAGCCCGCCTCACCCGACCGCAGCTCAAGCAGGGCCCGGCATCCCTCATTCCCCTGGATGTGAAGGAAACGTTGTTCCGCCTCCCCTCCCGCATCCGGCCGGAAACAGGCCTCCACGGTGAAGGCTGACGCCCCTGCAACCGGGTTCTCGACCACCACCCGTTTGTCCCGGATTCCCCTGAAAACCACCCCGTTATACATCCACCGTGTCCTCGTTTCCGCCATGCCGCGATCCTCCCCCCCTCCTTCCCCCTTGTCAAACCCGCTCACCCGCCTGAACAGAGGGCCTTTCCGCCAATGGTTTAACCGGCTGAAGCCGAGGTGGAGGGGCTGGAGGCCCTACCGGTAACACGCTACCTGCAGCGTATAATACTGAACTTGCCTCAATCCCGATGATGCGACTAACCTGTAGTATGGAAAGGCCAGTGATATGACACCATCAAGCGACACGCCTTTTGCAATCGAAGGCATCAACCAGAAAGGCCTGACGCGTCGGGAGGCTCTCAAGCGCCTCGGCCTCGGAGCCGGCATGGCACTCGCAGGAGGCACCGCGGAAGCCGCCCAGCGGGCCCTCAAGGGAACCGCCCGGCGACCCAACGTTCTTTTTATCTTTCCCGACCAGCTTCGCCGCTACAGTGCCGGCTACTGGACCCGGGACCCCTGGTCCCGGCATGTGACGGGCCAGCCCGATCCGGTCATCACGCCCAACATCGACCGCCTTGCGGAAGACGGCCTTGTCTTCACGCAGGCCGTGGCCAATCATCCACTCTGCAGTCCCTACCGCGGAATGCTGCTTACAGGAGCCTACCCCGCCCGCAACGGAATCACCAACAACTGCCGCACAGGCCGCGAGGACAGCCTCAACACGGACATTACCAACCTCCCGGAGGCCTTTCGCGATGCCGGCTATACGACCGCTTACTTCGGGAAATGCCATTGGATCAAACCCGAACCCCACTTTGACAGTGACAACAACTATGTCGGGACAACGGACCCGCCGGGCGGACACCTGCCAAACCGTTTCGATACCTATGTCCCCCCCGGGCCGGACCGCATTGGTATCGAATACTTCTATCACCTTCTGCGCGATGACCACTTCGATCCCATCACCTATTCAAACGATCCCCGCCTCGTGGATGGGAAGGCCGACGGGGAGGCCCACGAACCCCGGGAGTACAATGTCAAGCTGGAGGCGGAGGCCCTCATCGACTATCTGGGGAACACGCGCGGTCAACGGGATCCCGAGAAGCCGTTTTTCGCCATCTGGTCCCTGAATCCGCCGCACAATCCCTGGGTTGATGAACATACCGACATGGATATGTATCGACGTTACTACGACACTGACTCCTTTCCGGACCGGTCGGATCTTCTCGTCCGGGACAATGTCGACCCGGAGGCGGCCGGGCACGCCCGTCATTATTTTGCCGCCGTCAGCAGTGTCGACCATTATGTCGGGAAAGTTGTCGAGACGCTCAAGGCTCTCGGCGAACTGGACAACACCCTCCTCGTTTTCACCTCCGATCACGGGGAAATGCTCGGCAGCCACGGCCTCGTCTCCAAGAACGTCCCCTATCTTGAATCAGCGGGCGTCCCCTTCATCGTCCATTGGCCGGACAAAATCAAGCCCCGTGTCGAGGACGACCTGATGCTCGGGGCCCCCGACATCATGCCGACGCTCATGGGGCTTGCCGGCCTTGGCAAACAGATCCCCGAAAGTGTCCAGGGCACAAACTATGAACACCGCTTCCGCGATCCCACTGCCTTCCTCCCCTTGGAGTCCGGATCAGCCCTTTACCTCCATATCCACGCCCGCGGTCTTCTCAGCAAGAGGCATACCCTCGTCCTCTGGGAGGATCCGTCCTCCGGATCCCTCGTCGAGACCTACATTTTCGACAATCTCAATGATCCCTACCAGATGAATAAACTCCCCCTTGATCGAGACCCCGGGACCACCGCCGTTCTTCTCCGGACCCTTGCCGATAAACTCAGGCAAAGCGACGACCCGTGGTACCGGGAACGCCGGCACAGCAACCTCATTCCCTACGGTTCCGGGGTCGGTTCCGATACCCGACCGGATTAAGTTTATCTCCATTGCAAGCACCCAAACCCGCATCCCGAGACAGCCATGAAGCACCGTTCCCTATCCGCCATCCTCCTTTTTCTCCTGCTCCTCTTCGGCGCTTATTTTGGATACCGTGAATGGTCGGATCCGTTGCTTCTTGACTTCGGCCCGACGGAGGAAGCCGTAGAACAGGAACCGGCTCCGGAAACCGGGGAGGCCGGTCCTGAACCCGCCCGGCCTGTTTCCGGGGAACCCCCGGAAGCGGATACAGCTTCACAAGCCGAGCCCGAGGTCACTCCGGAAGTTGTGGAATCGGTCAGGGAATCAGTCGAGCAGCAGTTTGACGAAACCTACATCCTCCTTACCCGGGTCATGCAAAGGCATCTTGAGTCAGCGGAACAGAACCTTGAGGAACAATTCAGTGAACAGGAACAACAGATTGAATCGGTCAATTCCATCATCGCTGAGGCCATCGATGGCTACCGGGAGGAAAGCGAGCGCTCAGGGGGAGAGATTTCCGATATCTTTGCCCTCATCTCCGCCATGGAGAACGAAGCCACGGAAATTGAGGGCACCCTCGAAAATGCCCGGAACGGCTGGTCTGAGCTCTTCGAGGAGGTGACTGCCATCACTTCGCTGTCCTCTGAGCGCCTTGATGCCGGGAATTACGATTTCCAGACATATCCAGTCGGGTCCAGCGAGACCCTCTCCGAGGTGGTATCCCATCTCCAGGAAAAGCACGACCTGCCCGCCAGCGACCTGACCTACCTGCTCAACCGCTTCAATGAGATCGAATACCGGCTGGTCTCCCCCGGGGGCCGGCGCCCGCCCTACCGCGTTGTCGCCAATGAAAGCCTCCGTGTCCCGATTCCAAAGACGGCCGGCGACATGCTGGGCGAACGGGGCCTGCCCGAAAAGCTCGATAAACAGATCGCCAACATCGAGACACTCTCCCGGAGGAACGAGACAATCCGTGCCGACCTTCAGGAACAGGTCGATAAACTGCGGGAGGTCGAGGGCAGCCTGGAGGCGATCCGTGGACTGACCGGCACTCTGGAGGAGATCGACCTCGAGACCGGTTCAGGATTGGAGGACCGCGTCCCCCGGGAAGCGTTGAGCGAGGATTTGCGCGAGGCATGGGAGGCGTTCGACCAGGCTTCGCTCACCTATCGCAATGCGGAGGATTCGGAAAGCCTCCGGATCGCCCGGGAGTCCCTTGAATCGGCCATCCGCGGTCTTCTTGAGGCCTATGAAAGCCGTTACCTCGAGGAGGGCATGGAGTCCGGCGGGGATCCCCTCGAGGAATACCTGCGCTTCATCGAAAAATTCTCCCCGGAGGAGTGATCCCATAAAAAGGCCACGGCATGGAGAATCCCTTTAAGGAGACCCACGCCGCGGCCCTGAAATGGAAAGACCCGGAAAGGTCTGCTTCCTCGGGGATCAGGAGACGAGATCGAAACGGTCAGCGTTCATGACTTTCGTCCATGCAGCGACGAAATCATTCACGAACTTCTCCCGGTTGTCATCCTGGGCATAGACTTCCGCGTAGGCCCGGAGAATGGCGTTTGATCCGAAAACAAGGTCAACACGGGTTGCGGTCCATTTGGTCTTTCCGGAATTGCGGTCCCGGATCTCGTAGAGGTTGTCCCCCGTGGGTTCCCAGGTGTTGCCCATGTCGGTAAGGTTGACGAAGAAGTCCTGGCTGAGCGTTCCCGGACGCCCGGTGAAGACTCCGTGCCGGGTACCGCCATGGTTTGTGTCGAGGACGCGCATGCCGCCGACGAGGACGGTCATCTCCGGGGCAGTAAGGCCCATGAGCTGCGTACGGTCCAGCATCAGCTCCTCCGCCTTGACGGCGTAATCCTTCTTGAGCCAGTTCCGGTAGCCGTCATGGATCGGTTCAAGGACGTCGAAGGCATCAGCGTCTGTCATCTCCTCGGTGGCATCGCCGCGGCCGGGAGCGAAGGGGACCTCGATATCGAAGCCGGCCGCCTTGGCGGCCTGTTCAATCCCAACGTTTCCGGCAAGGACGATCACATCCGCAAGGCTGGCGCCCGACTCGGCCGCGATGGGCTCGAGCACCCCAAGAACTTTTTCCAGCCTTTCGGGTTCATTGCCGGCCCAGTCCTTCTGCGGGGCAAGCCGGATCCGGGCACCGTTGGCACCTCCACGCAAATCGGAACCCCGGAAGGTGCGCGCACTGTCCCAGGCGGTGGCAATCATCTCGGTCCCCGTCAGGCCGCTCGCGGCAATCCGCTTCTTGACAGCGTTGAGATCGTACTCCGTCGGGCCTTTCGGCACCGGATCCTGCCAGATGAGGTCTTCCTCCGGCACGTCAGGTCCGAAATAACGGTCCTTTGGACCCATGTCACGATGGATGAGCTTGAACCAGGCCCGGGCAAAGGTCTCCGAAAAGTAGTCCGGATCCTTGTGGAAGCGTTCGGAAATCCTGCGGTACTCGGGGTCCACTTTCATGGCCATATCCGCATCGGTCATGATCGGGTTGTAGCGAATCGACGGATCCTCCACGTCCACGGGCTTGTCTTCCTCCTTGATGTCGACGGGTTCCCACTGCCAGGCACCGGCCGGACTTTTCTTGAGTTCCCATTCATGGTTCAGGAGGAGATGGAAATAACCGTTGTCCCATTTCGTCGGGTGCGTCGTCCAGGCCCCTTCAAGGCCGCTCGTGACGGTGTCGCGCCCGATCCCGCGGGTTGTCTTGTTGTTCCAGCCAAGTCCCTGTTCCTCGACATCGGCCGCCTCGGGGGCCGGACCGAGGAGGCCGGCATCGCCGTTGCCGTGGCATTTGCCCACGGTGTGGCCACCGGCTGTCAGGGCAACGGTTTCCTCGTCGTTCATCGCCATGCGCTCAAAGGTCACGCGGACATCATGGGCCGTGCGCAAGGGGTCGGGATTGCCGTCGGGGCCCTCGGGGTTGACGTAAATGAGGCCCATCTGGACGGCCGCGAGCGGATTTTCGAGTGTCGACCGGTCCTCGCTTTCGTAGCGCTCGGAGCTGCTGGCAAGCCATTCCTTCTCGGCACCCCAGTAAATATCCTTTTCCGGATGCCAGATGTCCTCGCGTCCAAAGGCGAACCCGAAGGTTTTCAGTCCCATGGAATCGTAGGCAATGTTCCCGGCAAGGACGATCAGGTCGGCCCAGCTGACCTTGTTGCCGTACTTCTTCTTGATTGGCCAGAGCAGGCGGCGGGCCTTGTCCAGGTTGGCATTGTCCGGCCAGGAATTGAGCGGCGCAAAGCGCTGGTTGCCGGTGCCGGCTCCGCCGCGGCCGTCCGTTGTCCGGTAGGAACCCGCGGCATGCCAGGCCATGCGGATCATCAGGCCGCCATAGTGGCCCCAGTCTGCCGGCCACCAGTCCTGGCTCTCCGTCATCAGCGCATGGAGGTCCTTCTTGAGAGCCTCCACGTCCAGCTTCTTCAATTCCTCGTGGTAATCAAAGCCGCTCCCCATCGGATCAGTCTTGGTGTCGTGCTGATGAAGGATCTCAAGGTTGAGGGCGTTCGGCCACCATTCCATGGCGGCCGTCTCCATCGAGGTGTTCGCACCGTGAACCACCGGGCATTTTCCGGCGGAGGCATTGCTTTCATGGGGAACCGGGCACTTCCCGGCACTTTTCGTTTCGTCGTCTTTCATACTGATTATATCGAATAACGTTTTGCGTTCATTTCAACCGTTGGGGCCTCAGTAAATGGGGGCAAATCAATCCGGATAAATCCGCGGTATTTTTCGAGAGTATCCCGCTCCCGGGCAATGGCGGAATCCACCCTATCCCATCATCACCGTACCATCGGCATCGGCGAGGTCATAGAGGGCGATCATGTAGGGATGATCGGGATCATAGCCGGTAAGCGGCTGCGGATCCGGCACCGTTCCGCAGGGGCGGCGCCCCTTCCCGGCTGTGCCCGTGAGGGCGTCACCGAGATCGTGGCGCACGGTCCAGGCAAAGGTTTCGAGCTCCTCGACGATCTCCGGTTGCGCCTCCGCGAGGTTGGTGCGTTCTCCCACGTCGTTGGCAAGGTTGAAGAGGCAGGGGCTTTCAAGGTCCTTCCCCGGTGAGGGAAAATGAAGTTTCCAGTCACCGCGGCGGACGGCCTCCAGCTGGTCACGGAAGTAATAAACGAAAGAGTCGCGTGCCGGTGCGGCGGCCTCATCAAAGAGCATCCCCTCGAAAGGGATCCCGTCAATCGGGCGGTTGTCCGGGAGGGAAGCACCGACAAGGCCCGCAAGGGTGGGCAGGAAGTCGATCGCCGAGGTGATGTGGGAACTGGTCCGGCCCGGGGCAATCCGGCCCGGCCAGCGCAGGATGCAGGGCACGCGCTGACCACCTTCCCAGGTGGTTGCCTTGGTACCTCGGCAAGGTGCGTTACTCCCGCCTTCGTCGCGGGCCCGGGACCCGTTGTCGCTGGTGAAGATGACAAGGGTCTTCTCGTCGATCCCGAGACGCTTCAATTCCGCCATGAGCACCCCCATGGTCCAGTCAATATGCTCCACGGCCCCACCGTAGGCACCGTTGCGCGATGCCCGCATGAACCGCGGGGGAACAAACAAGGGCACGTGGACATACATGTGGGCGAGATAAAGGAAAAAGGGTCCTTCGGCGTTTTCCCGCATGAAACGAAGGCACTCCTCAGTGTAGCGCTCCGTCAGGCCGCGCTGGTCAGGCTGCTCCTGCATGACCGCGTCCCCGCGAATCAGCGGCAGCGGGGGTGCGTCCTCCCGGCCTTCCTGCCGGCCCATGTCGTTGCTGTAGGGAAGGCCATAATACCCGTCAAATCCCCGCTGGCAGGGAAGGAATTCCGGTTGGTCCCCGCAATGCCATTTGCCGACCAGCTGGGTCCGGTAACCCCGCTCCCGGAGAAGTTGGGGAAGGGTTCTTTCATCCTCATGGATTCCCTCCCCGTCACCGGGAAAGAGGACTGCACCCCCGCGTTCCCCAAAGGCGTCGAAGCCGATCCGGGGTGGATAGCAACCCGTCATCATGGCCCCTCTGGAGGGGGAGCAGACCGGACTGGCCATGTAAAAGTCGGTCAGGCGCAGCCCTTCTGCCGCCATGCGGTCAAGGTTCGGGGTCGCATTGCGCCCGGATCCATAACAACCGAGGTCACCGTAGCCAAGGTCGTCACAATTGATGAGGATGATGTTGGGTTGGTCGGTTTCCTGCATGCTGCTGAGTTCAGCAAAGCTGCCCGCGCAGGCAATTCCTTTATCCCGAAGAGGGCCTCCGTCCGGGAAGTCAGTAGGACCAGTTGAGGCCGAAGCGAAAGGATCGTCCCGGCACGGGTATCCGGTCGCCTCCCGTCAGGCTGCCGCCCGATGGAGCAACCGGTCCGGGCGCCACCGGAGGCTGCAGGTAGCGGTAGGCCAGCTTGTCGAAAAGGTTGTCCGCAGCCAGGTACAGGACCCATTGCCGGCCCAGGGTGAACTCAAGGTGCAGGTTGCCGATAACATAGGAAGGCGTGCGCATATAGATCGGTTCAAGGTCCGGTTGCGGGTTGCTCCCCTCCCCGATGGCCACGCCCTCCAACCGGAACCGCACCTCCCCCCAGGAAAGGGATTCCCTGAGAAAAAGGCTGATCCGCGCCTCCCACGGGGGCAGGTCCGGCAGCCCCCTTCCCGTCGGCCGGTTTTCGCCCCGGACGGAAGAGAGGGATGCGGCAAGGGACAGGCTCTCCATTCTTCCGGGAAAAGGAATCCATCTGGCCTGAAGATCCCAGCCGTATAAGCGTGCATCGCGGTTGCGGAAACTGTACAGCAAGGGGTCCGGGGTGATGACCTGGCGTTGGATATAATCATCAATGCGGGCAATCCATCCGTTGGCCGTGAAACGGATTCCCGGTCGGTCGTAGCGCAATCCGAAGGAGGCCGAGGTGCGTGTTTCCGGGTCGAGTTCGGGATTCCCCGATTCCTTGCCCCCGCCGAGGGCGTCCACAAGGGTGCGATACCGCTCCCCAAGGCCTGGTGCGGCCCGCAGGAAACCCATCCCTCCCTGAAGGCTCCACGCCTCGCCGAGGGTCCACCCGGCGACAGCGTTGGCCGAACCGGTCCAGTCGGTTCGCCATGGCTGGTCCGAGGCAGACATCCGGGCCCGTTCCAGGCGCCCGCCAAGGCGCCACCCGGCACGGGTGCCGAACGAGCGGGCCTCAAGGAAAACACCAGGCTGTTCAGCCCGGATATCGGGCCAGATGGACTCTGAAAGGGAGCCTCCCCCGGAAAAGCGACGCTGGCGGACAGCGCTGCGCCGCTGACTGACGAGGTCAACGCCCCCGTGAAGAAGGACCGTTTCCCCGAGGGGCCGTTGAAAGGCAGCTCCGGTCGTGAGACTCCGGGCCTCTCCCCGGGCCTCGACCCGGACAACGGGGACCCCGGGGGCGATGTTCCGGTCCCGGCTGGTCAGGGAGGGCCGGATTTCCGCGAACCCAAGCTTGTAGGAAACGAGGGTTTCCCCGATCTTGACGGAATACCCCGAGGTCAGGAAAAGGGCATCGGCATCCCGCGTGTCAAGGGGAAGGGAGGCGTTGCGCGCGAGGTCCTGCCGGAAATAGCGGACCGATCCCTTCAGGCGGCCACGGTCCCCGATGGCGGTCTCACCGGCAAAGGCAAGGCCCCGGGCCTCATAATCGGCATCGACCATGGCGCCGTCCCCTCCGGCGCGGTAGTCCCCGTGACGGGTGTAGTGGGCCGCGCTGTGCAGGAAGGTATCCTCCGGCAGGGATGGCGAGGCGTTCAGGGAAAGCGACAGGCCGTCCGGATTCAGGGTTGCCGCGGCGCGGCCACCGGAGGTTCCGGGCGGCGGCGCTTCAGTGGTCAGCTCAAGACGGCCGCCGGTGGTAACCGGACCAAGGGAAACCGAGGGGAGCCCGGCCTTCGGGTCGATCCGGAGCAGCGGGTCAGGGCCGAAGAAGTTGACTGGTGAAGCTGTCCGGGTAGGCGCGCCAAGCGGCAGGTGAATGCCGTCCAGCACGGTTGCCACCCGGTCAAGGGAAAACCCATGTAGCACCGGCTCGACGGCGTGCAGCCCCCGGCTTTGCAGGGTGATTCCGGGCATCCGTTCAAGAAGGCGGGCCGGGGTGGGCGTCGCGACCATCTTTTCTTCCGCGTGAAGCAAGCGTTCAAGGACCGGATCAAAGGGCTCCCGGGCCGTCGCTTCGACCGGAAAGGCCTCGAGGTCGTAGAGAGCCTCCCCGCTCGCTGGAGAGGGACTGAGAAGCAGCAGGCCCGCCACCCCGCCAAGAGCGAGGGCGCTACCGATAAAGTAGTTGGGCCGGAAACGCCGCTTCTCGGTCAGCCGGGCAAGGGGAACACTGAAGAGGGTCGCGGTCGCAACCACCGCCTGCACGAGACCGGGATTCCCCACCGAACGGATGGCCCACATCATGCAACTCACGCCAAGAACCGGGCCGGCAAGGGCGTTTCCCAGCATCCAGAGCGGTCCGCTTTTCCGTCCCTGTCCGAGGCCCCCTTTGCGGGTCAAGGTTCGGGCCGCCCCGGAAGCAATGGGCCGGGCCGGGCGCAGGAGGAAAATGAGCCCGGCAAGAAAGAAGCCACCCGCCAGCCGCTGGTACGCCGCTGTCAGGTGTCCCAGTTCTTCCCCGGTGGCGTGTATGTTGAGGAAGGCTGCTTTCGTGATCACCCAGCTGATTCCCTGTCCAAGGGCCCCGAGGGCAGTAAAACCCACTCCGATAAGGAGGTCCTTCGCCGTCCCCCCGGGTAACCGGAAAGGTGCCAGGGCCCAGACGACACCCGACAGGATCAGGAGGGTCAAGATCCCCTGGGAAAGGGAAATGCCCGCCCCGAGAATGAGCCAGCCCAGGAGCAGGGCCACAAGCGCGGCGGCGCATTCGACCACGAGGAGGGCGAGGGTTGAACCGATCCGGGGAAAGGCCTGGAACATGCACCAGCCACCCGCCCCGAACCCGATCATTCCGGCAAGGAAAAGGAGCGGCATTTGCCCGCCCCCGAATCCCTCCCCGAAAAGATGGGACCAGAGTCCGAGCAGGACAACGGCGATCAGGAGACGTCCCATGTTGGCCCGTTCCGGACCGAAGACAAGCGCCGACTGCGTGGCACAGACCGCCGTAAAGGCAAAGAGGACGGTGGTCAGCAGGGCGGGGACCACGGGTGTCCTTACCTGAGGTAGGCTTTGCGGGCCTTGTATTTCGTGTGCAGGAGCTGCTCCGCCCTTTCGCTGCCCGGCGCCTCGAGAAAGTCACTGTAGATTTGCCGGATCCCGGGGTTGTCATGCGAACAGCGCAGGGCTTTATCATGATCCTCCTGATACAAACCTTCCATGCGCAGGCGCCTGAGCTCGTTGCTGATGCCGTAGGGCTGGCCGCCTCCACCAATGCAACCACCCGGACAGGCCATCACCTCGATGAAATGGTAGGGGACCTCCTCCCCGCGCTTGCGGGCCTCGCGGACCTTCTCGAGTACCTTGTCGACATTCGCCATCCCGTGCGCCACGGCAACGCGGACAGGGGTGCCCGCGACATCCACTTCGGCCTCCTTGACTCCTTCCAGCCCGCGCACGGGCAGAATTTCAATCCCGTCGGCGGGCAGGTTTTCGCCCGTAACAAGGTGGTAACCCGTGCGAAGGGCGGCCTCCATGACGCCACCGGTGGTCCCGAAGATGGTCCCGGCTCCCGAGTATTCCCCAAGAAGCGAGTCGGCCTTTTCATCCGGCAGTTCGCCGAAGACAATCCCCGACTGCTTGATGAGGCGGGCCAGTTCCCGCGTGGTAAGGGTCACATCGACGTCCTGATACCCGGAGGCAAACATTTCATCGGTTCGTTCCAGCTCGAATTTCTTCGCCGTGCAGGGCATGATTGAGACTTGGAAGTGCCGCGCCGGATCGACCCCGGCTTTTTCCGAGTAGTAGGTCTTGGCCATGACCCCAAGCATCTGCTGGGGACTCTTGGCGGTGGAGAAGTTGTCGATGAAGTCGTGGTGGAACTTCTCCATGTAATCGGTCCATGCCGGACAACAGGAGGTGATCAGGGGGAGCTCGCCCTTTCCATGGACAAGCCGTTCCACGAACTCGGTCGCTTCCTCCATGATCGTCAGGTCAGCGGCAAAGTTGGTGTCGAAGACAGCCTCAAAACCCAGCCGGCGCAGGGCCGCGTAGATCCTGAGGTTGAGATTGGTCCCCGCGGGATAGCCGAACTCCTCCCCGAGGGCCACCCGTACGCTGGGTGCAATCTGCACCGAACAGTATTTTTCCGGATCCTGCAGGGCGGCCCAGACGGTCGACGTCTCGTCCTCCTCGACAATGGCCCCGGTGGGACAATGCGCCGCGCACTGCCCGCATTTGATACAGGGGGATTCCGCGAGGGAAATGTCCCCCGCGGGAGCCATGCGGGTATGGATGCCCCGTTCAAGGAAGGAGAGCGCCCAGACGTTCTGGACTTCCTGGCAGACCTGCACGCAGCGCCCGCACTTGATGCACTTCTTGAAATCAATGGTGATCGAGCCGTTGGAACAATCCCGCGGGAGTTCCGGAACATACTTCGGAAAACGGTCCTCCCGGACCCCGAATTCAGCGGCGAGGGTCTGCAGCTCGCAGTCCCCGTTCCGTCCACAGGTGAGACAGGAATTCGGGTGGTTGGAGAGGATCAGTTCCAGCGTGGTGCGCCGGATTTCCGTCAACTCGCCGTCATGGGTCGTGATCTCCATGCCGTCCTGAAGGGGCATGGCGCAGGCGCGCGGCATCCGCGGGTTGCCGGCAATCTTGACAATGCAGAGCCCGCAGGCCGCCGAGGGTGGAAGGTCGGCGTGCTTGCAGAGGGAGGGAATGCGGATGCCCGTGCCCCGGGCCGCGTCAAGGATGCTGGTTCCGACCGGGGCCTCCACCGGATGGCCGTTGATCGTGGCATGGACCATGTTCTGGATCATTCTAAAACCTTTCCCAACTTTCGGGGTTGTCGTCCTCGCCGGAGGCAAGGGCCACTCCCGCCCGCTCCGTTTCCGGGTCAATCAGGGCGGTGTATTCGTTTTCAAAATACCGGAGGGTCGAGAGCACCGGGTTCGGAGCCGTCTGGCCGAGTCCGCAGAGCGATGCCGTCTGCATGCAGCGGCAGATCCGGCGGATCGCCTCAAGGTCCCCGCCCTCCCCCTTTCCGGCATGGATCTTTTCCAGCAGGCGGAGCATCTGGAATCCCCCCACGCGACAGGGGGCACACTTCCCGCAGGACTCGTCCACGCAGAAATTAAGGTAGAACTTGGCCACATCGACCATGCAGTCCTCTTCATCCATCACCAGCATCCCGCCGGAACCCATGATCGATCCAAGGGCCTGGAGGCTTTCGTAGGTCACCGGTGTATCCATATGCTCACGCGCTATCATGCCGCCGGACGGCCCGCCCGTCTGCACCGCCTTGATGCGGACATCTCCCCCGGCGCCTCCGCAGATATCCTCGATGATCGTCCGGATGGGAAGGCCCATCGGCACCTCCACGAGTTGCGAATTGCGCACTTTTCCGGTGACCGCGAAAACCTTCGTCCCGCGCGACTGTTCCGTCCCGAAACCGGCATACCAGCTTCCCCCCTTGTCGAGAATGGCCGGCACGGCCGCGAGGGTCTCGACGTTGTTGATCGAGGTCGGCCGGCCCCATAATCCACTCACCGAGGGGTACGGCGGCCGGGGTTCAGGGCTTCCCCGGCGACCTTCAATTGAGGCAATCAGGGCCGTTTCCTCGCCGCAGACAAAGGCTCCCGCCCCGAGGCGCACTTCGGCCTCAAAACAGAATCCCGTCCCCAGGATATCGTCCCCCAGCAAGCCCTGTTCCCGGGCCTGCTCAAGGGCCCGCTGGACCCGCTCCACCGCCAGCGGGTACTCCGCCCGGATATAGAAAAAGCCCTTTTCGGCGCCGATGGCGTAAGCTGCGATCAGCAGCCCCTCGAGGACGGCGTGCGGGTCGCCTTCCAGGACACTGCGGTCCATGAAAGCCCCCGGATCCCCTTCATCGGCGTTACAGATGACGTATTTCCGGTCCGCGTCCGGCTCACGCGTCTTGAGCCACTTCAACCAGGTGGGGAATCCGGCCCCGCCGCGTCCGCGCAGGCCACTCGTTTTCAATTCCTCAATGACCTCCGCGGGGCTCATTTCCGAAAGGGCGCGCACCAGGCCGCGGTAGCCGCCACCCCGCAGGCTCGATTCCAGTTCATCGGGATCAATATGGCCACAGTTGCGCAGGACTATCCGCTCCTGGGGATCCCCACCCGCGACGAGCCGGTCCTCAAGGATCCGACCTCCCTGCAAAGTCTCCGTGATAATGCGGCGGACGTCCGGCGCACTCAAGTTCGCGTAGGTCACCCGCGAGGGCAACAGCTGCACGCAGACCCCCTGCTGGTAGAGTCCCATGTCAAGAGCCCGGCAGACCTGGATGCGGCTGCCCATCCCGTGGTATTCAAGTTCCTCACGGATCGTCTCCTGGAAAAACGTTGTCCGGTCCCCGCTCCCGCTTCGTCCCGTATCCTTGACAAGGATGGACACCTGCTTCTGTCCGTCCAGTTCCGTGGCGCGCTCGCGCGTGGCCATGACCCGGTCCTCCAGCAGCGTCCCGGCACGGCAGTGTTTTTCCACCAGTTCACGCGCCGACGCGGCATCCATGGCGCCAAAGACCACCGGTGGCTTGGATTCACATTTGAAGACCACCACGGGATCGGCAAAGGCATACCCAAGCGATCCCACTTTCTCCACCTTCAAGGGTAAACGCGCTTCGTCACGGGCTTCCAGCAGGGCCTCGTAAACCTTCCGGGCCCCGGCGGCGATCCCGCCCGTGTCCATGCCCACCCGGATCCAGGATCCCGATGACGGAGGGCGCTCCGTAAAGGCCTTTATCTCCTTCAGGGAAAGCCGGCTCACAACTGGCCTCCTTTCCGTTTCTCCCTCAGGACGCCCGCGACTTCCTGCCGGATAAGCCGCCCATGCGTTTCCCCGTCCACGACAATCGCCGGGGCCATCCCGCAGCAGCCGATACAACGCACCGTCTCCACTTGGAAGTCGCCCTCGGCCCCACCCCGCACACTCAGGTGGCGCTCAATCTCCTCGTAAAGCTCCGCCGAGCCCTTCAGGTAACAGGCCGTTCCCGTGCACACCTGGATCCTGTGTTCCCCGGGCGGCTCCAGACGAAAATAATTGTAGAAGGTGATGACTTCGTAAATGCGGGCCAGACTGATCCCCATTTCCTTCGCCAGCTCGTTGGCCACCCCCCGCGGCAGGTACCCGAATTCGTTCTGAATGGCATGCAGGATCATGATCAGGTTGCCTTCCCGGCCCTCCCACTCCGCGACCACTTCCCGCACTTTGTCCTGCAGGCTTTCAACCCACTCCAGCAGGTAGTCCAGTTCTGTTCCCATGCTCATCTCGGTGTCCTTGTCTTTTTCTTTCCCTTGCTCCATCAATGCTACCAGCAAATCTTATACAAGAAAGGATATGCCATCAGTAATGCTTATTTAAAATCCATCCCAAAGTACCCTATTAGAAAAATTTATGGATATGCTAAATTGAGTCGTCCCGAGGGTAACCACCTTTTTGAGGATTCGATCCCCAGTGAGCAACCGATGCCAGCTCCGCAAAGGTTCCCGGAAAGCCCCCGCAGGAAACGCTTCCGGACAACGACACATTCCCCGACTATGGTCTTGGCAGCGTCTCCTTAATCCCCTTTACACCTGAGCTCAAGATGGACGCCCTTACCACAATCCTGAACCCGGGAGTGCTTTTCTTTATCCTTGGTTTCGCCGCCACCCTGGCCAAATCAAACCTCCACATACCTGATTCCGTCGTCAAATTCATCAGCCTCTACCTGATGCTCTCAATCGGGTTCAAGGGCGGCGTGAGCCTCCACCACTCGGAGCTTTTCGGGGATGGGATCCTCATCATCGGCATCATCATGATCATGAGTGGGCTCGTCCCCATCTATGCCTATTTCCTCTTCCGGCGCCGTCTCGGGGCTGCTGACGCCGCCGCCATCGGGGCCACCTACGGCTCCAACAGTACCCTCACCTACATCACGGCCGCCGGCTTCCTGACCTCCGCCGGGATCGCTTACGAGGGCTACATGACGGTGGCCCTCGTCGTCATGGAAACCCCCGCCATCGTCTTCGCCGTTCTTCTGGCACGCCTTGGCGCCCATGCCGGCAAGGACGGCAAGTCCACCGCCGTCATTATCCGCGAGGCCCTCACCGACGGGACCCTGCTCCTTCTTGTCGGCAGCATGGGCATCGGCTACCTCCTCACCGTCCTCGGAGCCCAGGATTCGCCCCTCTCCGCCTTCATCGGGGGTGACTTTTTCACCGGCATGCTCGTCTTCTTCCTCCTCTATATGGGAACGGTCGTCGGGCGCCGCTTCCGTAACCTCAATGCCTTCCCCCTCAGCCTCATCGCCTTTGCCATCCTTGCTCCCATGGCCAACGGCCTCATCGCCCTCAGCCTTGCCAAGCTCTTCGGCTTCCAACCCGGCGACACCCTCCTCCTCGTCATCCTCTGCGCCTCCGCCTCCTACATCGTCGCCCCCGCCATCCTCAAGGACGCCCTCCCCGAAGCCGACCCGGCCCGGTTCCTCACCATGAGCCTCGGAATCACCTTCCCCCTCAATATTGTCTTCGGTATCCCCGTCTACTGGTGGCTGATCCAGATTTGGATTTAGAGGGTGCAGAAGGCGGAGTCAGCGGACCCGTTCCAATCCATAGACGGTGACCGAGACGCCCGGGGACATGAGGGCGTGATCAAAGCAGCGTCCCGGATCGGCAAACCCGTTCAGGCGAAAGAGGTCTGTGCTCCAGGCGGAGACCTCCGGCTGGGCAAGGGGATAGGGAGCATGATGGATCCGGCCGGCGAACAGGGATCCGCTCTTTTGGCGGTGGGCAAAGAGAAGGTAGCGCTCAACGAGAAAAAATTCCAGGGATCCCGGTTCCGCGGTTCCGAGGCCGGCTCCGGACCGGTAGCGAAAATGCTGTCGGGGCTGCCCCTTGCGTTCAGACTGGAAATCGATCCACCGGTCCGGACCGCTCCCCGCCTGAATATCCGCATAGACATAGGGAAGGGAAAACACCGTCTGGGCGATCCGGACCCCGAGACGCTGGTTGGCATCGAGCGAATAGAACCAGACGCCGGGACGACCCGCCTCATCGTGGACGTAGGTCCTCAGGTTGAGCTCTAGAAAATTGGAAATTCCGTGAACCGGTGGGCAGAAGCGCGGCCTCAGGCCCTCCATGAAAAACGGGACCACACCGAGCCAGCCGCGCCGGTCCCAGGTGTCGACATGCAATCCCGGCGGGAGGGTGGCCTGAATGGTCTCCGGCGGAACCGCCCAATGCAGGAAGAGCAGGTTGGACCAGCGCTGGAACATCACCTTCGCGCGGCCCTCCGGACGGCGGGTCAGGGCCTCCCGGTCAGCGATGCGGGGGCCACCGCTAAAGGAGGAGGGTTTCGAAGGGGCCCGCGTCTCGGGATGGTGTTCAGGCACCTTTACGGTCGATACTGGAAACCGTGAAGCCGTTGTCGCTGATGATCCGGTCCAGCTCCTCATTGGGGAGGGATGCCCCGTCCTTGAGGACCACGGTGAGGGTCGAGGCGTCAAGGTCGACGATGACATCGTCCACCGAGTCCTCTCCTCCCAGCGCCTTCAGAAGGCCCTGGGCACAGAAGTCACACACCATGCCCTCGACGTGAGCCACAACACGGTTCCCTTCCTCAGCTTCTGCCTGCGCCTGCAGCGGGAGGCTTAGGCCAAGAAAGGCGGCAAGGATGACTAATTTCATGGTCAGGATTGATTTCATGCCCCTAAGAAACACTGTTTTGGAAATTATTCCGCTCAAAAACGCACAATCCAGTTAAAAAGGACCTCGTCGTTGCTGCTCCAGCCAAGTTCGAGCAGATAAGGTCCCTTGAAGAAACGGACCAGTGGCGTGAGGATCAACTGGTCGTCCCTGTCCGCTTCCTCGGGATGGTGGCCCGCCTCGAGCATGAACCAGGTATGGAGGCTCCCGAATCCGGCCACATAGGGAGCAACGCCGAGACGACCGGTCTGGTGAAAGGATCCGTCATCAAGGGCATCTGCATACTTTCCCGTGGCCGAGTAGGCGACAAACCAGCGCCGCGTTTCCCAGTCACCGGCCACTTCGGCCTTCAGAAAAGGCTCTTCGTGGGCGTCGAGCCGGGCAAGCCCTCCGTTCAGCTTGAAGTAGAGGTTGGCCTGGGAGAGGCGCGTATTGCGCCGGTAGAGCAGGTGGTTCCATTGCAGCCCGTAGTCTTCCCGGTCGGAACGCCGGTAAAGTTCTCCCGTGACCCCGAGAGAATTCCGTACCGTTGGGGAGTAATGCAGATGCAGCCGGTTCCGCTCCCAGTTGTTTTTCTGCATCACTGTCCAGCCGCCGGCGTAGGAAATCGGGCGGGACTCGAGGAGGGTCACCGCCACCATAAGGAGGAAGGCTGAAAACAGCCATTTCGTCATCTGCGGAATCCTGATCATGGGCATATTGGAGGAGATCGTCAGCTCTCTATTCCAAAAGCACTTTCAGCGGGAACGCAAATATCCGCGCCATTTGTCTCCGTCTGTCTCCGCACGGAGACGTTTCGTTTGTTCGCATCGAAATGGCCGGTCAACGGGCTCAACCAAAATCTCGGCCCGTCCTACATCCGGTAGGTATGGGAATCCGCATGGTACGGGAGTCCGGTCTCGGCAATTTCCCCATTGACGGCTTTTTCCAAGAATCCGGTAAAGCGGACCAGGTCTTCAGAAGGCCGCCCGGCTTTCAAGTCTTTCTCGACAAAATAGGAATGCTCATTCTCAAGGAAATGCGTGAGATCAATATAGGTGGCGAAAGGGGCATCCTGTTCGCGGAGGGTGCTCCCGAGGCGGCTTTTCTGCTGCTCACCTATCTTGAGGTTGGAAAGGGCAAGGGCGCTATCGTCCTGATTAATCGTGATGTAGACGCGCTTGCGGGCCCGGATCCGGCCAACCCATTCGGCATGATTGGCGTGGTTGGTATCGGCCGCCTTGAGGATCACGTTGTCAAAAACAACATTCCTGCTCAGGCGTTCCGATGAGGTGAGGAGCATTTTCTTGAAGAGATAATTCCCCATGCTGTGGGCCAGCAGGCTCACCTTGAAGGGACAGGCCCGTTCCTGCAGGAGCCGGGATATTTCCTCCCGACGGGCCGCCAGGTCGTCGGGATAACGTTCCTCAACCTCTTTCCGGATTTCCTCAAAGACCCCCTGATTCAACTCACTGAGCAGGTCGTACATGCGCGAAAGGGCCCGGTCGAGGGCCTCCGTCGAGGCGCGGGCGTCGGACTTGTCCGAGAGATAGCTGGCCTTGCCATGAAGGTCCTCAAAAAAGCGGTCCCCTCCCCCGTTAGCGGGCCAGGAGAACAGGAGAACCTCCACATTGTACCGCGCGGAAATGCTCTCCGCCCGGTTGAGGGCGTCGTAGACGTTGTTGTTGTAGCCATGGATGAAGAAAAGGAAATTTGAGCCGTTCATCCGAAGGCGCCGGATAAGTTCACCGGCCACGAGCTGGCTCCCCCATACTTGCGGGCCTTCAACCAGGCATGCCCCATTTCGGCCTTGCGCAGATCACTCAGGACCACCTTGTCGGGAACAATACGGAGGTTCCAACCGCCCGGCGCCCCGGCCTCCCTTGTGGCTTCAAAGAGCCTCAGCTCCTTCGGCCCTTTACGGTTCGGCTGGTCCCGCAGCTCATAGTAACCGGTGCCCCGGATACTGCGGAAATCACGATTGGTGGCGATGAAGATCGATTTGCTCATGATGCTCGGAAGGAACAGGCCGGGTTAACTAATGCCTGCCCAGTGGCTTGGTAGCGAAAATATGCTCTTTTTAGAAGCTAAAACAGGTTTTGCCCGCATAAAAAGACCCGGTTAACCGTTGAAAAGCCTTTGAGGGATACCTTATGTGATACTCAGGCAACGCCACACCAGGACACGCCCACCCATCTTCCCATTCTCAGCGTAACATGAAAATCTTGATCATTGGGGCCG
>JAWLGH010000096.1:0-7674 GCA_041685165.1 Oceanipulchritudo sp.
AACAAATACACAGGGTAAAAACAGGCGTTCCTGTTCCCAACCCGATCCGTATCATGTACTTAAGCCATAATGTAACAAAACCTCAACACAAAAGACATATGATCTTGGCCTGAATGTAACCCTGGCTTTCCGGTTTTGTCACAAAGCACCTATACTTTGCAGACCGTGCTTTGCTCTAACAAAATGAATACAAACCGATTGACTACCGGCCTTTCCCATGCACTGGCCGCCTTCCGCAAAAGGCGCCTTCAGGGAGTAACTGCCTGCCTTGCGGGGCTTTCCGTTTCCGGGGTGGAAGCGGGAACCATCCGCGGGCAGGTCTACGATGAAGCGAACGCCCTTTATGTGGAAGGCGTGGAGGTCCTTGTTGAGGGGACCAACCGGGCCGTGTATACCGGGGAGTCGGGCCGGTTCAGCATTTCCGGCCTGGACGCGGGGACCTACACCCTGACGACGCGGAGCATCGGCTATGGCATTGTCT
Source organism: Oceanipulchritudo sp. (assembly GCA_041685165.1). GTDB lineage: Bacteria > Verrucomicrobiota > Verrucomicrobiia > Opitutales > Oceanipulchritudinaceae > Oceanipulchritudo. The sequence continues at coordinate 482 of JAWLGH010000096.1, forward strand.
CGGAGACGGCGACCCTGGCCGCGGACGATGCCGAGGTATCCCTCACCCTGCGGGTTGGCGGGGACCGCGATGTCTTTGAACTGGAGGCCTTTGAGGTCGTGGGGACAGTGAGTGCGACCGTGAAGGCACTCAACATCGAGCGCTCATCCGCCGACCTCAGGGAAGTGGTGGCCTCCGACATCTTCGGTCAGTTTGTCGACCGCAATCCGGCCGAGGCCCTGCAGCGGGTCTCCGGGGTGACGGTTGAGGACGACCAGGGGGAAGGGGCCTTTGTCATCATCCGCGGCGCCAGTCCGGACCTCAGCAACGTGCAGATTGACGGGATCGAGCTTGCGACCCCGCAACCGGACGGGAGGCGGGTCAACCTGAACTCCATCACGGTGGACCAGTTGGAGCGTATCGAAGTATCCAAGACATGGCTTCCGAGCCAGAAGGGGAACACCATCGGGGGCACGGTCAACCTCGTCACCCGGAGCGCCCTTGACCGGGGGGAACGTTTTGCATCCGCGGAGGTGGCCTACACCGATTACAGCATCAACGACGAGGACAGTTACCGCGGACAGGTCACCTTTGGCGACACCATCGACGCGGAGGACTGGGAATGGCTGGGGGACAAGGCCATCGGCATCCAGATCTCGGCCAGTTTCTCGGAGGACAACCGGGGATCCGAGACCCTCAGTTTCGGCTGGGATCTCGACGCCTCCTATCCCTTTGGCGGGGATTCCCTTTTTGGATACACCCTCGTGGACAACCGCTGGAGGGATTACACGATCAAGCGCGAGCGCCTGGCCGTCTCCTCCAAGATTGAGTTCCGCCTCAATGACGATCACCGATTCTTTCTCTCGGCATCCTACAACGAATTTGACGATGACGAAATCCAGCAGTTCTTCCGCCGTTCCGCCTCCACGGGGAACGACTTCAGCTGGGACGGGGACGAGTTCCTGACCGAGGGAAACGCCCTTGAACTCGGGTATGACCTCGACAGCCCGGAGATCCGGGCCCGGCTCGGGGCGCCCCCGACAAGCACGACAAGACGCCTGACTTTTGACGAGAGCCTCTCTCTCGGCCAATTGAGTTACGACCCGGAGACGAAGCAGTTCACCTTTGGAACCTGGACAGGCGGTTTCTCCCGCAACTACGACAACGAGATCACCTCGGACGAGCTCCTGACCTACCAGATTGGAGGCAGCCACCGACTCCTTGGGGGAGGCGTAACGGTCGACTGGAAAGCCTACCAGTCCACCGCGGACCGGAACACGGAGCGGCTCCAGTTCGGCCTCGGCGGCCCGGGTGGGGTCCTGGACACGGTCACCGGTTCAGGATTACCGGTGATCGACCCGACCGACTTTCTGGAGGTATCCCTCAACCCGGATCAGTACGATATCAATGAACCCGCCAACAGCAGTTCCAACCCGAACACCCTTTTCAATGAATCCACCTCCCTTTCCGAGGATGAGCGATCCGGCTTTACCCTCGATCTTGAAACCGAATTCGAGCTCATGGGCCTGCCGTGGAAAACCCGTATCGGCATGGCTTATGATGCACGGGAAAAGACCTTTGGCCGTGATTTCCTGACCACCCAGATTGAGAACGGGGCCCTTGACGACGACCTCTACCGGAGCAACCGGATCCGCCTTTCGGACGAGCCCTTTTTCGGCGGTGAATCGGACGGGTTTATCGACAATTTCGGGAGCTTCTTCCAGTTCGGGCCGATTATTGACGCGGAGGGTTTGCGGACCTTTGTCGCCGACCCGGCTGCCTTCGGGGTGACCGTATCCGACTCGGTGGAGGCGAACATTCTTTCGAGGCAGTTCTTTGACCGCGTAGTCGGAAACTACGAATCCGCGGAGGACATCCTCGGGATCTACTGGCAGCAGTCCGTGCAATGGAGAAAGTGGAGCCTGATCTTCGGATTCCGCTGGGAGGAGACGGAAAACTCTTTCACGAACCTGACCATTCTCACCCGGGACAAGGAAACAGGCCAGTTTATCCGTCCCGCCTTCTGGCGCTTCTTTGACGAGGATGTCTACTCTGATGAAGTCACGAGCGAACGGAAATATGATAACTTCCTCCCGGCCATCCACCTCCGGCGCAATATCGGGGAGGACATGGTCCTGCGGACGAGCGTGAGCAAGACGATCGCCCGGCCGCGCTTTGACCAGATCGACGCGCGGGAGATCCCCAGCCTTGCCGGTTCCAATTTCGGTAGCTCGGCCCGTCTTCCGAATTTCGATACGATCCGGCCGATGGAATCGGTCAACTACGACATTTCGCTCGAGAAATACTTTGCACCCGTTGGAAAGGTGGAAGTGGCCGTCTTCTACAAGGACCTTGACGGACCCATCTACACGGAGCGACGGATCGACGTTGGCCCGGATGAGGAAACGCGGGAATTCGCCTTCCGCTACGACAGCCGCAACGGGAACCGGACGGGTGTCGACGATCCGACCGTGATCAATTCCTCACCCTGGACCTTCACACGCGATACTAATGCCGGGGATTCCGAGCTTTACGGGGTCGAGCTGGCTTTTTCGCGCCGGTTGGACGACCTCCTTCCCGACGCCTTCCGGGGTTTCAGCATCGAGGCCAACTATGCCGCCTTCGAATCGGAGGTCGAACTCCTCGCCGAGGAACGTATCCGCCCTGTTTCGCGGACAGGCGAGGTCGTCGAGGTCGATCCCACGGTGCCGCTCTTCAAGCAGCCTGAAAGGACGGCCAACGCCTCCCTGCTCTTTGAGCGGTGGGGAGTCTTTGCCCGTGTCAGCTACAACCTGCGGGGCAAGTACCTTGACAACGTCTTTGTCGGCGACGACGTCGGGGCCCTTCTCCGTTTTGAGGAGACCCCGGCGGTCCTCGACCGCTACGTCGATGAAACCGAGCGCTGGGACTTCACCCTGCGGGTCAACCCGACCCCGTGGCTGCAGGTCTTCCTTGAAATCATCAATTTTACCAACGAACCCCAGGTCCAGTTCCTCGGTTCCCCGGAGCGGCCCCATTCGATCCGTTACACCGATCCCATCTACACCATCGGGGTCAAGCTTGCCATTTAATTTTTGTACCAACTAATCAAATACAGAAAACAAACATGAAAAAACAATCACGACACATAATCACCGGACTTGCCGCCGGCGCCTTGTGGGGGCTGGCTGCGGCCGGGCTGCAAGCGGCCGAGGTCACCGTCCTTCAGGAAAGTTTTGAGACCGACGGTCTTGGAACCCGTTACTTTGCCATTGGGGGCGGGGACAACGGTGAAACCGACTTCTTTGCCCGCAGGGAACAGTTTTCCGCCGGCACGGACGCCAGCGGGGGGACCATCGACGGAGACTGGTTCTGGGGTGCCAGCGACATTGACAATATCAACGAGGACCTGCCGAGCGACCTGTTCCCGGACCTCGGGGCCCGTGACGGGGTCCTTCTCTTCGACGACATTGACGTCTCCGGGCTCGGGGACCTGCGTATCGATATGGCGGTTGCCCAGGGCCAGGGAACCTTCGAACCGGACAACCATTTCCAGATCCAGGTCCGCTTTGATGATGTTGAGCCGGGCAGCCCGACCTTCGGCAGCGGCGAATGGGTCACCATCGGCGGCTTCCGGTCCGTCTCGACGAACACCCCGGGCCGCTACTTCAGCGGGCCCCTCCGCCTGACCACGGACGCGGATCCGCGCCTCACGAGCGAGTTCCAGGAATGGTCCTGGGATATCTGGGGGTTTGGCTCCACGATGGACGTGAGGATTGTCATGAACTCGAACTGGCGCGACGAGGATTACTACGTCGACAACGTCCGCATCATTGGTGACGACAGCGTTGTCCTTGTCGATGTCTCCATTCCCGACACCGAGCTCGTCGAGCCTGAATCCTCGGAAACCATTCCCGTCACCTTCACCTCAAATGAGCCTGCGCCGTCTGGTGGCCTGACCCTGGATGTCCTTTCCGACGTCTGGGTGGACGCCACCCTGCCGATGCCGGAAACGGTGACAATTCCGGAAGGTGAAAGCTCCCTCACGGTGGATCTCGAGCACCTTGCCGATGGTCGCTTTACCGGAACGAAGGTGATTGAAGCCCTCTTTACCGGAGATGGTGTTTCCCGCGAGGTTCTGCGCTTCAAAGTGGAAAACACGACCCCGAAGCCGAAAGTCCTCATCATGGAGGTCCTCAATCTTTTTCCCGGCACGATTGAAAGTGATATCATTGGGGATGCCAACGGCGACGGGGCCCGGACCTATCCGGGGGATCTCTTTGTCGAAGTCGTGAATTTTGAGGACTTCCCGGTCGACCTGACGGAATGGACCATCGAAGACGACCTCGGCCCGCGCTTTGAGTTCCCGGAAGGGACGACGATTGATGCCGGTCGTTCCATTGTGATTTTCGGAGGGGGCGAGCCGCTGGGCGTCTTTGGCGGGGCTGATGTCCTCACGGTTGGGACGTCGAACGGATTCGCCTTCAACACAACCCGTGCGGAGATTGCGGGCATGTTCGCCCCCTTCGGCGGGGAGATGGAGATTGTCGACCTGCCCTTCCGCTCGCAGATGCTGGAAACGACCCTTGCCCTTCCGGAATCGGATCCGGCCTTCGGGGAAACGGCCTCCATTCACCGCGAAAGCGATGAAGTCGGAAGCGAGTTCACCTTCCATTCCCTCATTGACGGGGCCCGGTCCTCAGAGGACAGCCTCTACTTTTCCCCCGGTGCGCGCCCGGACGGGACGCCATATTTCACCCCCTCATCCGAAGTCACGGTCCAACTGGGAGCGGATACAGCAATGGAAGGGGATGCCGGGGTTGATGGGACAATCAGCCTTTCCAGTCCGGCTCCTTCGGGTGGCCTTCCCCTCGTGATCTCGGCAACGGGCGAAGGGGAGCAGGTTGCCCTGAGTGAGAAGACAATTACCGTTCCCGAGGGACAGTCGACGGCAAGCTTCACAGTGACCCCGATTGACGATGATTTTCTCGACGGTCCGATCACCAGCTCCGTGGTGGTCAATGGCGAAGAGGGGAGCGATGTCCTTGGCGGCCTGGCAACGATTACGATCGAGGACAACGAGACCAATCCCTACAGCTTTGAGATCTCGGAATTCCTGATTGACCTTACCGGAACCGGCGAGGATCCGAACCTTGACGGAAATCTCGAGCAGTCGGTGGCCGACCAGTTCATCGAAGTGGTGAACCGTTCCGGTTTCCCGGTGGTAGTGGATGGCTGGAGCCTGATCTTCCGGGTGGGTGGTCAGTTTGCCCTCAAGCAGCGGGGCCACACTTTTGGCGATGGGACCGTGCTGCAGGATTCCGGTTCTGCCGTCATTTTTGGTGAGATCTTTAATTCCGAGAAAAGTGATCCCGTTTTCGCGGGGGCGCTTGTCGACGACGCCTCCAACGATGACAGCAACGGCGGCCTTCATGCGGAAGCCGGCCGGTCGGTCTTCATTGACCTCGTGAATGAATTCGGATTCCCGGTGACCCAGCTGGAGATCCCGGCTGAACTGACGGGACAGGGCATGTCGGTGGCGGTCGTCGATGGCACACCGGTACTGCACCTTGAAGCGGCGGGCGGTTTCAACCTCTTCTCTCCCGGGACGCAACCGGACGGTACGCCCTACCCGGGGAACGGACCCTGGGCACCGCAGGGTGTCCTTGGGGACATTACCCGGACAGCCAGCTCTCCGGAAGGCGTCCTCGGCTACAGCGAATCCATGGGCTGGTTGTTCATGGAATCCTGGCCGGCGGTCTTCAACTATGCTGATGCTGGCTGGTGGGCCTACCTTCTGACCACGGACCTTGGAAACAAGTGGTACTACGACTACGACCAGGATGACTATCTCTGGATCAATCCCGGCTTCTATCCCTGGGTCTATTCCCTGAACATTCAGGACTGGAAGCGGGTCGGCGGAAGCTGAGTCCGTTGATCGCCTGACTCTCGGAATGCCTGTCCGTCCGAACCGGACAGGCTTCCCTTTGTACCGATATGAAGTGCCCTTACTCCCATCCCTTATTACCCTTTGCTTGAACCTTTCCCTTTCCCATTTTATCCAGATCAACCATGAAACAGAGAACATTCATTCCGGCCGTTCTCGGCCTGTTGACCCTCAACGCCCTGAACGCGGGCGAGGCCTGGCTGGCCTCTCCTGAAATTCTCCCGGGAAATCCGGACACATCGGTGGAAACCGTCCGCGGTTACGTCTTCGAGGACAGCAATGGCGACGGGCGCCGCCAGGCGGACGAGGCCGGTGTGGCCTCGGTCAAGGTCTCGAACGGGCTCGCGGTGGTTCTCACCGATGCGTCCGGCTTCTACGAACTCCCCGTCCGCCCGGACATGAACCTGATGGTGGTCCAGCCCTCGGGCTGGGAGGTGCCGGTTGACGAGCGCATGGTCCCCCAGTTTTCCTATATTCACAAGGAAGGCGGATCCCCGAACCCGCTCCGCTTTGGCGGACTTGAGGACACCGGGCCGGCCCCGGCTGAAGTGAACTTTCCCCTGCGGCGGAAAGAGGCCTCGAAGACGTTCCGGGCCGCGGTCATTGGGGACAGCCAGACCTATTCGAACGCGGAGATCGGCTACTTCCGCGACAGCGCCGTCGTCGACATGCTCTCGACTCCGGGCCAGGAACCGGATTTTCTCCTCTTTGTCGGCGATGTGGTGGGTGACGACCTCGGGCTGCTGGACCGGATCCTGCGCGTGGGCGCCGTGGCCGGGAAGCCCCAGTGGCTGGTGCATGGAAACCATGACCTTGATTTTGACGCCGTCAGCGATGCCGACTCCTCCGATACCTGGCGACGGGTGTATGGACCCAACTACTACGCCTTTGAAGAGGGAGGGGCCCTCTTTGTCGTCCTTGACAATGTCGTCTATCCCTGCGGGGAGGAGGACATGGCGATGCCCGGGCGTGACTTCTGTGCCGAAGGGGAACGGCCCGCCTACAATGGACGTGTTCCCGGGGAACAGATGCAGTGGCTGGAGAACATCCTTGAAAAGACGCCGAAGGACCGGCTTGTCGTCTTTGCCCACCACATTCCCTTCGTCAGCTTTGTCGATCCCGACTCGACCAAGCACCAGACAGACAACCTCCTTGATATCTACAGCCTCGTGAATGACCGCAAGGCCCTCTCGCTTTCCGGACACACGCACACGATGGAAAACCATGCTCCCGGGCAGATGTTTGACGGATGGGACCGTTCGGTCGGTATCGACGAAGTCAAGTTCCG
>JAWLGH010000038.1:0-29898 GCA_041685165.1 Oceanipulchritudo sp.
CCCTCCCCCTGAAATCCGTTCCTACTCAAAGGCGTACCGGACGAGGAGGCCGGCGTAGGCCCGCATTCCGGGGGCCGGTTCGAAGTGGCGGCCTCCGAAGGCGTTGAGGCGGACGTTGTCGAAATAGGTACGGTCGAAGAGGTTGTCGATGCCGAGAAAGGGTTCCATGCTCCAGGCCCCCGCTCTCCAGCGATAGCCAAGGCGAAGGTCCGTGACCGAATAGGCGTCAATGGTTTCCATGTTGGCGTCCTCGGCATGGTAGCTCCCCACAAAGCGGGTACGGAGAACGGCAAAGAGGCCGGTGCCGCGATCGTAGGTGATGTCAAGGCCGCCATAATGGCGCGGAATACCGGGGATACGGTTGCCGGAGAAGTCGCTTTCGCCGACAACAAAGCGATCGTAGCGAAAGTCCGAGTAGGTGTAGTCGATGCCGATCCTGAAACCGTTTTCAAAGGCCATCATGATCTCGGCCTCAAGGCCGTCGCGGGTGCTCCGGCCGGCATTGCGGTAAAACTCGCGGTCCGGAAATTCAGGCAGCTCGAAGGGAACGAGGGCGTCCTCAATATCGATCGAAAAGACGGCCAGGTTGAAGGAAAGGCGCTGCCCGTTGAGGAGCCGGTTGCCCCGCAGGCCGGCTTCAAGGCTGCGCGCCCGCTGGGCCTCGAGGTCGGTGTTGAAGCCGCCCCCGTCGGGATTGTCGAATTCGGTTGTGGTCGGGGTCTCAAAGGACTGTGAGGCGTTGGTGTACAGGGCCATGCCGGGAGCAAGGGTCCAGCTCAACCCGGCGCTGGGGCTGAGCTCCGTGAAGGCAATCGAGCCGGAATCATCACCATCGCTCAGGAGCGAGTCCCTGACGTCAAAGTCCACCCGGTCATGCCGCAGTCCGGCGGAAAGGGAAATCTCCTCCGAGAGACTGTAGTGCATCAGCCCATACACACCAAGGCTTTCCACTTCCTCGTCCTGCCGAAGGACGAGGCTTCCCCGGGATCCATTGAGGTTTTCGTGATTGCGGCGCGCATCGTCCTGCGCGTCCAGGTCGGTCCCCGCACTGAAGCGGAAACGCTCCCCCGTGAGGCGGTACTGGAGCCTCCCTCCATAGGCATGCCGCCGAAAGGAAACCTGCCCGCCATCGACAAAGGGCAGGCGGTTCGCAAAATCCCGTTCGAGGCCATACACGGCAAGGTCAAGGGAGCCTCCCCGCCCGAGCGGCGTCTCGAATTGCAGGCCCATCCGTTCCTGGCTGACCGATTCCCCGGCATCGAACAGGAGGTTGCGGTCCCGGGCCTGGCGGGGATCCGCCAACGCCTCGGCCCGCGTCAGGCCCCCGGGATCATCCTGTAGCGGAAAGTCGATGACATTGAAAACCAGTCGCAGGCGGCGCTCTCCTTCCATCCGGTAGTCCACCTTCCCGTTCAACTTGCGGTTGCGGGTCGCGCTGTGCCGCCGGTATCCGTCCAGTTGCAGCCATGTCCCGCTGACAAGGGCGCCCACATCAGCGCGTGTCCCGCCGGCCTTGACCTGCAGGGAGAGAAGGTTGTCCTCGCCCGCCATCAAGCGTGTCTCCGCAAAGGGCACCTCCGGCGGGGCCTCCGTCTCGATCCGGATGACGCCTCCCGAAGAGGCCCCGTAAAAGACCGCGCTCGGACCACGCAGGACCTCGATCCTCGCCGCCGATCCCAGGTCAAGGCCATCGACTTCACCCTGCCCGTCCGGTGTCGTCGCGGGAATGCCGTCAACAACAAGGCGGATTCCCCGGATCCCGAAGTCGGCCCGGGCGCCGAATCCCCGGATGGCTATCCGCGTGTCCTGGGCAAAGTTGTTCCGGTTCAGGATGAAGACTCCCGGGACCCCGGCAAGGGACTCGTCCAGGGTCAGTTGCCGCTCCGCCCGCTGGATCTTCTCTTTCCCGACCACGCTGACCGCGTACGGCACTTCCAGCCAGTCCTGGTCCAGTCGCGTCGATTCCACCGGGAGCGGTTCGAGTTCGTAAACGGTCTCCATGGCACCAGAAACGATAAAGGTGACGCTGGCGGCGGCCAGGGCCGCCAGTTGTCTCAGGGACTGGTGCGGGAAGGGCATCTCCCAACCTTGCCCCCTCCGTGAGGGAGAAAACAAGGAAATTCGAAGGCCGCAGCCACGCCTCGCTGTTTTGTGCGGGGAATCAACGGGAAACGACCCAAAAGGAGGCGATTCCGGGTTGATGAAACACCTTTTTAGCCTAAGATACCGTTTTACATGAACCTCTAACCTCCTATCAAACCATGAAATCCATCATCATCACCTGTTCCCTTATCGCCGCTCTGGCCTCCGTCTCACCCCTTTCCGCCCGCACCCAGGCCCTCCAAACCTCCCTGGCGCCGGAGGAGGTCCTCGACCAGTTGATGGAGGGGAACGAGCGCTTTGTCGCCGGTGTCGCAACCAACCGGGATTTTCTCGGTGAAGCCACGGAAACGGCCTCCGGCCAGTACCCCCTCGCGGTCATCGTCTCCTGCCTCGACTCCCGCGTGCCCGTGGAAATTGTCTTCGATCAGGGAATCGGGGATGTTTTTGTCGGTCGGGTTGCCGGCAATGTCGAGGATGACCACATGATCGGCAGCCTCGAGTTCGCAACCAGGGTCGCCGGTTCCAAACTGGTCATGGTTCTCGGCCACGAAGCCTGCGGAGCCGTCAAGGGAGCCATCGCCGACGTCGAACTGGGCAACCTCACCGGTCTGCTCGAGGAGATTGAACCGGCCATTGAGGCTGTCGATGGATTCGAGGGCGAGCGCACGGCCGAGAACACGGAATTCCTTGATGCGGTCATCTCCGCCAACGTTGTCCAGACCATCGACGATCTTCGCAGCCGCAGTGAGGTCCTCGCCGGGATGGAAGCCAGCGGCGAAATCAAGATCGTCGGCGCTATCTATTCCCTCGATGACGGGAAAGTGACCCTGCTGGACTGAAAAACGCTCAGGGCACACCTGCCGCGCCTTGCCCTCGTGGATGGGTCGATCGATAGATCCCCCAGGCCATCAGGAGGACCACCAACCCGCCAAGGAGAAAGGCCAGGCGGCCCCCGGGTTCATTGGGAATCAGGGCCAGGAGGATGATAAAGACTCCGTAGGTCAGCGTCAGGATGCTCATCAGCTTGCCCTGGCTGCGGTCCTGGTCCGCTGATCCATCCTCAATCCCCAGGACCGGGGTTGCGAGATTGCGCCAGTAGATTGCCAACTCTTCCTTTCTTTCCGGATTCACGGGTTCCCGGTACCAGATCCGCGTCGTGAAATACCAGATACTCGGAATGATGATGTTGATGATCGCCCCCACGCTGGCATCGTAATAGCGCACTTCACGGGTGGTCATCTCGAGATCGAAGAAGGCCGCCGCCCAGGCCCCGTTGAAATGGAACTTGAGGAAGTACGAGCACGTCAGCCCGACGAGGACCGTCGACCAGCCCGCCCAGTCCGGCGCCTTCTTCACGAAGAGTCCCCACAGCAGCGGCACCGCCGTCGGGACCCCGATCAGGGCCCCGAACTGGATCATGAGGTCAAATAAGCCGAGATCCCGCAGGGTCGTATAGTACATCGCCGCCCCGATGACCAACCCCCCAAGGACAAGGGTCGTGATGCGCGAGACCAGCATCTGATGCTTCTCTGTCGCTTCGGGCTTCAGGATCACGATGTAGAAGTTCTTCACGAAAAACCCCGCATTCTTGTTCAAACCGCTGTCCATCGAGGACATCGTCGCCGAGAGAATGGCCGCCAGCAGCAGTCCCAGCATGCCTGCCGGGAGCACATCTATGGCCGAGGCAATGTACGAGGCCTCCGAGGGCCGCGTCAGCTGCGGAAAGATATCCCCGATCCCCGGGTACTTTATCCGCGCCACCATCGGGGGAATGAACCACAACACCGGCCCCAGAAACATCAGCGTCGCCGCCAGGAGGGCCGCGTGCTTTGCCTGTTTGCTCGTCTTCACGTTCAGGTAGCGCGAGGCGTCTATCATGTGATTCAGTTTGAAAAACTGGTTGAAGAACATGAAAATAATCCAGGCGATGATGATCAGGGGGTAATTGTAGTTGCTTCCGAGGACAGATTCCGCCGGAAACTGCCGCACGATTTCCATCGGTCCGCCGATGTCAATGAGGCACAGGACCGCCGTCGTGACGGCGATGATCATCAGGATCATCGTCTGCATGAAGTCCGACGAGACCACCGCCCACGATCCCGAGACGGTCGCGCTGAAGACCACCACGCCCCCCACGACAAGGATCGTCGGGATCATCGGCAACCCGAAGACCGAGGAGATAAATATCGACAACGCGTTCAGCCAGATCCCCGCATATAAAATGCCCACCGGGAAAAAGACCCAGGTGAAAAATTGTTCCCCCACCCGGCCATAACGCTGCCGGACCGCCTGGATCGGCGTGATCACCCGCAATTGCCTCAGCTTCGGCGCAAAGTAAAAGTAATTTCCAAGGTACCCCACCCCGTTCGCAATGAATATCGTCAGGACGATCGGCCCGTTTAAAAAGGCCTCGCTCGCCGCCCCCGTGAAACTCCACGCACTGAATTGCTGCATGAAGGCCGACGCCCCCGCCATCCACCAGAGCATCTTCCCCCCGCCCCGGAAGTAGTCGCTCGTCCCCTGGACAAGGTACTTCGAGGCCACCCCGATCGCCACCATGAAGACGAGGTAGAAGATCACCGTTAGCCAGTCAAAACGGCCAAACCGGTCCGCCACTTCCAGTATCTCCACGCTCGTTTCCATTTCTCTACCCTGGCTTTTATCCGGTTATTTCAGCCTGCCCCGGTCCACCGGTCCCGAGTTCCTTTTCCCTTCTGTTAATAATTATTAACCCGTGCAAGTCTAATCGACCCTCCGGGTCTCAAAAAGGCCTTTAAGGTTGCAAGGTATTGATGTGGAATAGGCTACAAATCATAAAAAAACGACGCAGCGCCCCGGGACCCTCCCTGAACGCAAACGAAGGTCCCCTAATCGAAGCGAAGGGGGTTTCCGGTGATCACGCATGACAACCTTGAAGGGTGTGAATAAGCGGTAAATCGGGACCTGGAGGGGCATTTGGGATTGCTGGGAACAGGAACCTTAACGTATTGAACCCTTTGGGGTATGAAGAAGAAATGCGAGCCTGAGTGCGGCGTCACCGTTGTTTCAATTGACGGCGAGGACCAGTTTCATCAGCTGATCAGCAACTTTTTCGACATCCTCGTTCTGATTGATGGAAACGGCTGCCAGCACTATGTGAGCGGTTCCTGCGAAACCATCCTTGGCTACAGACCCGATGAATTGCTCGGGGTTTCCGTTATCGATGAATTCATCCACCCGGAGGACCGGGAAGCGACGCGGAAAGGCCTGTGGAACATCATCAACAAGGGGCTAAACGGCGGAACCCAATACCGGCACAGGCACAAAAGCGGCGGTTGGGTCTACCTCGAGGCTTTTGGCACCAACCAACTGGGCAATCCCTCGCTGCGATCCGTGGTCCTCAATGTCCGCGACATCACGGAGAGGAAGAAAACGGAAGAGGAACTTCAGGAAAGCCGACGGCGCCTCAAGGATCTCAATGCCAACAAAGACCGTCTTTTCTCCATCATTGGGCATGATCTCCGGAATCCGGTCGGCAACATCCTCGGACTGAGCGAACTGATGCTGGAGCAACTCAGGATCGGGGATTATGACGGCCTTGAGCGCTACGCGAAGATGATTCATCACTCCTCGAACAAGACGATGGATCTCCTGTCCAATCTCTTGACGTGGGCACGCTCACAAACGGAAAGCCTTCGCTATCAGCCCAAGCCGCTTGACCTCGGATCGCTCGCGACAAGGACGATCGATCTCCTCGGCAGTGAAGCCGGGCAAAAGGCCATCACCCTCAGGAACCGGATTCCGGCAGGAACTGAAGTCCGGGCGGATCCGGTCATGATCGAACTGGTTCTCCGGAATCTCGTTTCCAACGGCATCAAATTCACCCCCGACAACGGAACCGTGAGCATTGGGGCAAGGGAAGGTCCTGATGAAACAACTATCTTTGTCGAGGATTCCGGGGTCGGCATCTCCCGGGATGCCGCCACGAAACTGTTCCTCCCGGAGCAGAACCACTCAACCGAGGGTACCAGGAAAGAGGCCGGGACCGGTCTTGGCCTCCTCCTCTGCAAGGAGTTTGTTACCATGCATGGCGGTGATATCCGGGTGGAGAGCACGGTGGGTGAAGGCAGCACCTTTTCCTTTAGCATCCCTTATGGCTGTGGCGGGGCCGGGGGGTTATGACTGACGGCTCACTCTGCCGCCTGCCTGGACCAGGAGCACCCCGGCCGCGACGATCAGGAGTCCGGCGAGGTCAGTCGGCAGAGAACCGGTCCGCAGGCCCGCCCATCGGTACCATGGGGCCGGTTCCCCGGTTAGGTCCGGAAAGCGGATCCCCGGGGCCCTGTCCGCGCTAATCGTGGATCAGGAAGCTGACGGCAACAAAAGCGATGGCAACCGGGACAGGCCTGACAATCGGCCCGAAGACAGCAGTCTCGGTTCATAAAGGAACAGGTTCCCGGCAAGGGCAGATTGCAGCGAAAATAATTGAAATCTGGTGCAAGGCAGAAGAGGATCCGGCTTCCTTATAACTCCGGAAGGAATATGAAAACGTACAAAGATTTTTTAGACAGCATCAGCGGGAACGTGTTGCTCGGTTGCGACGGCTTCGTTGACGAGGTATATCAGATTGTCGATGTCAGGCAGAGCCTGACCGAATTCACCCCCATGGACAACCTGCGGGCATTCGGAGAACTGCTTGTCAAACGATCGGACGGGGGAGTCGGTCTTGAGATCGTGCCAAAACGCCGCTGCTCGGGCGGATTCACCCCCAATACGGGCAGGGTTCCCGCATTCCTCGGTCTCAAGCCAACCTTGGTGGGGCTTTACGGAAAACAGGCTGTCGACCCCGCATTCGAGGAACTCCTGGACACGAGTAACCTGATCTCACTGGGAGATCCTGCCGTAACCCTCGTCTTCGAATTCTCTGACGGCAAGATCCTGATGAGTGCCCTCAAAACGGTCGCCAACCTTACATGGAATGACTTTATCGCTTTCTTCGGCGAGGATAAGCTCAAGGAGCTTTTTGCGGGAACGGATATCCTCGGTCTCGGCTACTGGTCCCTGACTCCGGACTTCAATAATTTCCTGAAAGGCTTCGTTTCCCAGTTCGAGACAACAGTGCCTCCCCGCCGCATGTTTTTCGACTTCGCCGACATAAACAAGAAGTCCGGGACCTCATTCTCAGAGAGCATGGAGCTGATGAGGGAACTCAACAGCAGGATTCCCATGACGATGAGCCTGAACGAGCATGAGGGTGCTGAACTGTTCAGCCGGTACGGTCTCGAATGCGGCCAGGAGCCGGATCAAGTGGCTTCCTCATTGACGGCCCTTCGCAGGCAGATGGGCATAAACGAGCTGGTCCTTCATACCCCGCAGTATGCCGCAGCCTCCTGCGAGGAGGATGGCGAAGGATACGCCCGGCAGGATCACCAGAAAAACGTCATCCGGACCGCCGGCGCCGGGGACACCTTCAATGGTGGCTACCTTTGCGCTTCCCTCGGGGACTTGCCGGTCGAGGACCGGCTCGTGATCGCCAACGCCGCAACGGCCTTTTTCGTCACCCACGCCACCGCGCCGACCAAGGAGGAATTGATCGCGCAGATTGAAAAGGGTCTCGCTCAATGAAAAGGACCCATATCCTCCTCCATCCGGACAATGCCGGGCCAATGCCTCTTTTGCGGCTTGACCGGGAAAACCTTCCCATCGGCGGCGAGCATTCATGGTCGGTACAGACCCGCACCCTCCGCGGGGGCAGGCAGGACGGTGTCGACGTAGTTGAAATCAACAACGGCAAACTCTCCTTTTCGGTACTCCTTACCCGGGGAATGGGTATCTGGAAAGGTCAACTTGGGGACATCAGCCTCGGCTGGAACTCTCCCGTCAGGGATCCCGTCCACCCCGCCTACATCCAGCCCTTCGAGAATGGCGGCATCGGATGGCTGAAAGGTTTCAATGAATGGATCGTGCGCTGCGGGCTCAGCAGCATGGGCGCCCCCGGTCTCGACGCCATGGTCGACAACAATGGCAACACGATTGAGGTTTCCCTTCCCCTCCACGGCAACATCGCCAACACCCCCGCACGTTCGGCTTCCATCGAAATCAGCGGGGAGGAAATCATTGTGCGTGGTGAAGTGGATGAAACGATGATGTTCGGCCCGGCCCTCCGCCTCAACACGGAAATGCGTACCGCCCTCGGCTCCCCCACCCTCACGATCAATGACACCGTTACCAATCTCGGCGATAACCCTGCGGAACACCAGCTGCTCTATCACGTCAATTACGGGGCTCCCCTGCTTGGCAAGGACTCCCGCTTTCTCGCGCCCCTTCAACAAATGGCCCCCCGCGATGCGCGCGCAGCTGAGGGAATAGCTGACTACGCCCGCTACGACGGGCCTTCTCCCGGCTTTATCGAGCAGGCGTATTTCTTCGAACTTGCCGGCAGGCCGGACAGCCATGAAACCCTCGCCATGCTCAGCAACCCCGATGGCAGCAGGGCGTCTCTGGTACGTTTCTCGCTTGATGATTTTCCCTGCTTCACCCTCTGGAAGAACACTGCCGGCTCGGCCGACGGCTATGTCACCGGCCTCGAGCCCGCGACAAGTTACCCCAACCCCCGCCGCTTTGAACGGTCGAAGGGGCGCGTTCCCGTCCTTTCCGGAGGCGAAGCGCGGAAAACCAGCCTCGTTGTTGAAATTCTGGATACACCAGAGGCAGTCGAAAGCGCCAAAAACGAAATCAGCGCCCTCCAGGATTCTGCCGGAGGAAACGTGAATCCACAACCTCTGCCCCGTTTCTCAGACATCCCGCCACCGGCATAAACCGGCTTGCAGGTCCGAATTCGGCAACCCTACTCGGTGAGGCCTTCCGCTTCATCCCGCGCACGTTGAACCGGGCCGTTCTCCCCGAGGAGGTAGACGCGCCGCCAGTCCGTCCCGCTTGTTCTTTCAGCCACGATCACCCGCGCATCAGGATGGGCGTTCCTGATGAGCGAGGATATCGCAAAGCTGGCCTGCGGACGCCGCAGCAGTTCATCCCCTTTGGCAAAGCTGGATCCCCCGTCCGTACTACGCCACCAGGCGACGACGCCGTCGGCTTCCTCCTCACGGTAAGCGAGGAGGAAGCGGATGTCTTCAGGTGTTGATACGACAAAGTCTCCACGTGATTCGCGTCCCGCGACGGATGCCCCGCCAACCCAGGCCTCGCCTGTCCAGCGGTAGTGACTCGTCTGCTTGGGCCCGCCGGTCTTTTGTCCGATGTCCTCCCCCATGTTTGTTCCAATGTGCGGGTTTCCCTCGGCGTCAAGGTGAGTCGTCCCGTTGAACGTCCAGAGCTCGCCCGTCCGCGCCACCAGCGTCATCTCATCCGCGTATTCGCGCGTTACGGGCATCACCAGCTCATCGCCCTCGACGTTTCGCCAGGTATTGTCCGAAGTGTCGAAGACCATGTAATAGACGTCGTGCCGCTGGGTCGTGTGTCCCCGACTGTCCATCCCGGCATGCCCGTCCCAGCAAAGGTGGTAGTCATAGGTGACAATAATGTCGTCACCCTCACCACGTCCGACCCAGGCGTACCAGCTGTCCACTGCTTCAAGGTCATCGCGCCGCTGGTGTTTGAGGAAGGAAACCGGAGGTCCGAAGGTGCGCCCGTTGTCGGTGGACTTGTGATAGACCCAGTCACTGCGGTGGGCCCCGTGACGGTAAAACAGGTAGATGTCCCCGTTATCCATCTTGACCGCCTGATTGTAGGTGCCAAAGGGCGGAATTGTATCCAGTTCTTCCCACTCGGATATATCCAATGGGGCTTTGGAAACAGCGTGCTTGTTTTCCCCATAGTGGTGATCCCCCAGCGGATTCTCCCCATGTTTCTCCCGCACTCCACCATGTCCTCCAAAGAAGAGGTGAATGTATCCCTCGTCATCGATAATCATCGTGGGCTTTCCGTGGTTATCGATCCGTGGACGACCAGGATCCTTCCCCATCGCACTCACCCCCGCCTTGCGGGGGCCTTTCCAGATGCCCGTGACATGGTTGTAGGAGGCAACGTAGGGATCCTCGAGGGGTCCCTGGTAAGCGACATAGGTGACCCCTTCGTGATGGATGCCCGCCGGCTGTTGCACCACCGCAACGGGGTTGCCAAAGCCATTGTCCGCGAAATGATCCACCCTCTCAGGGAGCTCGCCCGCCAACCCGGCCAGGGGCCCCATTAAAAGGGCAACCGCCCCTGTGAGTCGATTCCTGTACGTGATGGTCATGTCTTGTGCCCTCAAAGTATTTAACGATGCGAACAGTTTCCTTTAATCGGAGCACGGTGCCAAACCCTTGCATTCCTAATAGTATGAGCCGGTTGCCGGCTCCTCGTGCATCCCAAGCGAACAAGCCAGATCTTCCCCGATGCCAAACTGGTTCACATTTTCCGGGTCAGCTCAATCCCGTGGCCGTGGATGAGGGCCTGCGCCACCAAAAGGAAATTCCTGTCAGGAAAGCTTTCCAAATGCTGAAAAACAGGTCTCGAAAGCCGCTTTGCAGAAATGACAAGGCTCGGTTCAGCTCCGTAAGATGGCACGAAAAGCCCCCGGTCCGGTCCCCGGAGATAATTTTTACCTTGAAAAGACTGATTTCAATGGCGTTTATCAAACCCGGTCCAGAGCGCTGAAATTGAATTTCCTATCAATAAAACATAAATGCTGGCGGACGTTTGGAGCAGCTACAGGCAGGCGCTTCGGCTGGTGGGGCCGTTCGTCTCGATTCACGTTTTCTTCCGGCTTGTCTCCGCGGCCATCCTGGTTCCGTTGATCGGTCTTCTGGCCGGCGTGGCGATCTCGTTCTCGGGCCAGACCGCGCTGACCGACCAGGATATCGCCCGTTTTCTCGCCACCCCAACCGGTGCGATCGGCGGTCTGGCGGTAGTTTCGTTGCTGATCGTCAGCGCGATTCTCGACGTGGCCTTGATGACGGCTATTCTGCGCAGTGGCGTGCTCCATCCCCTGGCGGCGCTGAGGACGGCCATCGGATTTACCCTGCGTGCCACCGCCCCGCTGGCGAGGTTCGCGGCCCGCCTGCTGATTCGCGTATTGGTGATCGCGATCCCTTTCCTGGTGGTTGCCGCGGCTGTGGCATTGCTGATGCTGCGAGAATTCGACATCAACTATTATCTGGCCAACAGGCCACCGAACTTCTTTGTCGCCGCGGCATTGATCGCCGGGACCCTGGCTATTCTGGCCTTCCTTCTGATCCGGCGTTTGACCGACTGGGCCATCGCGCTGCATCTGGTCCTGTTCGACGGCAGGCCCGATGGCGCCGCTTTTGCCGAAAGCAGCGAGCGAATGCGTGGACGGCGCGCCGGCCTGGTCGGACGGGTCGGCCTTTGGCTGGCCGTGCGCATCGGGGCGTCCGCCTTTGTGGCGTTCCTTGCCGCGCTTGCCCTGGCGGCGCTGCCCGATCTATTCGGAACCAACCTGCGCCTCATCGCGGGCATTCTTATCATGGTCATGCTGCTCTGGGGCCTGATCGATCTGCTGATCAGCGCCATCGCCAACGGGGCCCTCGCGGACCTTCTCAACGATGCCTTTGACCAGACCCTTGCCGGAAGGCCGGCCTCCATCGATGCCCGTCCCCGAGCGGCCATCAGCTGGCGGTCGCGTGCCGGGGCGGGATTGGCCCTGATCGCCGGCTTTTCGCTGGCCAGTCTGGCCGGCGGCGGGGTCCTTCTGGGCAATATCGACGCGGAGAGCGAGGTGGAGATCATCGCCCATCGTGGCGCAGCCGGCAGCCGGCCGGAAAACACCATGGCCTCGGTGGAAAAGGCCATCGAAGACGGCGCCGACTGGATCGAGATCGATGTTCAGGAAACGGCAGACGGCCACGTGGCGGTCGTCCACGACAGCGATTTCATGAAAGCCGCCGGGGTCAACCTCAAGGTCCGGGATGCCACGATGGAGGATCTCGCCCGGATCGACATCGGCAGCTGGTTCGATGCCGCCTATGCCGAGCAGCGTACCCCGCTGCTGGGTGACGTTCTGGCGGCCGCCAAAGGGCGGGCCGGAGTCATCATCGAGTTGAAGTACTACGGTCACGACGTCGATCTGGAAAATCGCGTGGTCGAACGGGTGGAAAAGGCCGGGATGGCGGATCAAATCGCCACGATGTCGCTGAAATACCCTGCCGTTCGCAAGATGCGCGACCTGCGCCCGGATTGGCGGACGGGAGTGCTGGCGGCGACCTCGATCGGCGATCTCAGCGGACTTGAGGCCGACTTCCTCGCCATCAACCTCGGCCAGGTGTCGCCGAGGCTCATAGCGCGCGCCGAGGCCGCCGGCAAGCGTGTCTATGCCTGGACGGTCAACGATCCCGTCACAATGTCGCGGATGATCTCCATGGGCGTGGACGGCCTGATCACCGATGAGCCGGCGCTGGCGCGCGAGGTGATCGACTACCGCGCTTCGCTTGATGCGCCCGGACGTCTGATGCTCTGGATCAGTGACCGGTTCAGCCTGGCGCTCGACATTAGCGACGCCGACGAAGTCGAACAGTGAAGCCGGGAGGAGAGCCATGGAAGACCCATCGCCGGGGCCAGGATGATCAGGGTATTCGCCGCGACCCATTCCCGGGAAGCGATGGCCAGACCTTGGCGGTCCGCGACGCCACCGGACATGCCCCCGAACGGCTCGGTCGAAATATTCCCGGCAATCAGCGAAAAGCCGATAAGCCTCCAGTTGAGTCCCCGGCCCGCGAGGAAGCATGCAGCCTCGCCAGCATAGAGCCTCAATCCACCGCTCAGTTGAGCGGGCTCCGCCCTCGACCAGATGCTCGAAGATAATTTACGGTGTAGTCCCAGGGATCGGCCCGAGCGGGGGTGCCGCGAGGCTGGTGAAAGGTCTGCGCCGCCATTCTGGAGAAATCGGTGATGGCGGCTTTTTTTTCAGACCTGGACATTCCCGGAGATCGTTTACCCAAACAAATTTAAAGGCCGGTCCCGAAACCGAAGTTCAGCGACGAGGAGGCCGAACCGGTGGCTGTAGGGCTGACCTGACAGACAGGAGATCGATCCTGGAGTTGAACCGGCGTTTCCACCCCTCAGGTCCTGAATCCGCAGAATGGATATTTTTACCTTGAAAGGGCTAAATTCAGCCACAACCCTGACCTTTCAACCTGACTCCCCGAAATTGAATTTTCTCTTAATAACCGATGCCGGATTGGGCGCAATCGACACGAAGGACAAAAGTCTCCCCATACTCCAATTGGGTTCATTGTCCCAGAGGCCGGTTTGGCGTTAAGGTGACGCCATCGCTACAATCCTGCTGAGCATGCTGATGGCCATTCCGAATAGTCTTAAAAAAATCCTCGCCAAAATCGGGCTGCTTCTCTGCGCCGTCGTACTGATCGTCGTCGGGGTGCTATTGGGTAACTGGAGCTTCGACAAGGTCCATCACATGCGCCAGCTCGAGCGCGTCCCGCCCACGCCCATCTCGGCGGTCATCTCCGGAGAGGTCAATATGTCGGGCCGTATCGAGGCGGCCGGCCAGATACTCGAATCGCCCGATACCGGCACCGAGTCGGTGTATTATCGCTATGTCGTGGAGCGGAAAGAAAAAGACTCCGACGGTGACACGACCTGGAAGACGGTGACCGACAAAACCCGTTCGGTCGACTTTTTCCTGTACGATGACACAGGCAAGATCCCGGTCACGCCGTCCTCGAACGTCGATTTCGTCGTCGAGAAGGACGCCCAGCGCACTTCCGGCTCAAGGCGCTACACCGAGTATCGCCTCGAGCCCGGCTCGGAGATCTTCGTATTCGGCTATGCCGACCAGGTCCAGGACCAATATCAGGTCGGCTTCAACCATGAAGGCAGCTTCCAGCCAATCATCTCCGAGGAGTCCGAACTCGGCGAGCGCCAGAAGATGGCCATGTGGAGCGGGCTGGGCATCGTCGGCGGGCTGGGAGCGCTGGCCTACGCCGTCGTCTTCTTGTTGAGTTTCTTTCGCGTTCACCACTCGGCAATGTACCTTGTGGCCGTCTCGGCCGTGATCGTCGTCGCGCTGTTCTACCAGGGAATACAGATGATGAAGGCCGACCTCGTCGACGCCGACACCTATGCTCAACGCTCCCTCGAAGAGGGCCGCCACGTCATCGAAACCACCCTCTCCGATCACGACATAAGTTGGGAGGGCGACTTCGCCGGTCTCGGCTCTTTCTCCGATAAAAGCTACGCCGGTCTCGACCCCGACGTACGCGACCGGCTCAAAGACGTGCGTCTGCGGCTCGCTCAATCCATCGAGCGCACCAACGACAATCTGTCGCGCTTTCCAGAGGCCCTGCTCGGGCCAATGTGGGGCGTCAAGCGGCTCGACCCGCTCCCGCTTCCCGACGCAGACCGCGCCGAACTCTCCGACCTTGAGGACACCCACCAACCCACGCGCCTGAAGTTCACCCATGCGCTGATCGCCATTTTGGCCGGCGGCCTCGGAGCGACGCTGGCCACGTGGTTCGGCCTCAAAAAGGTCACCATCAAACGCACCATCGAAAATGTTCCGACCTCCCCCATTAAGGGGGTGGCTTACGGGCTGGCCGAGATCAAAGGCACCGCCGAATTCGCCGAAGGCGCCCCCCCGCTTCAAGGCCCTCTGAGCAACGAAACGTGCGTGTACTACCATTATATCGAGAAGAAGAAGGACAAGAGCGGCAAAAAGACCAAGTGGCGCACCGTACGCGACGAAAAAAAGAGCACTTCGTTTTATTGTCGCGACGACTCCGGACGCATGTATATCGAGGATATCGGCGCCCGCTTCATCCCCGCCGACAAGCGCACCCGCCGCTCCGGAAACCACAGCTACACGGAGTGGATCATCACCCCCGCCGAGCCCATCTACGCGCTGGGCTCGGCGACCATCGACACGGCGACCCATGAAAGTCTCGTGCTGACCAACGGCGACGGCGACTTGCCGTTTATCGTCAGCTCGCTGCCCGAAGACGAGGTCATGTACCGCGAGGCGCGAACCAGCTTCCACCTGCTCAACGTCGGCATCATCGCCACCCTTGTCGCCGGCCTCGGCGTCACGGGCACCCTCGGCTCCTTCGGACCGGCGCTGTATACGGCGACCGCCGGCTTCTCGGTCGCTTACCTCTTCGTGGCGCTCTTCTTCCTGTACTACAACGACCTCGTCTTTTTGCGCGAGCGCGTCCAGCGAAATGGGTCCAATATCGACATCGCCCTTAAAAAGCGCTTCGACCTCATCACCAACCTCGCCGGCACCGTCCGAGGTTACCTCTCTCACGAAAGCGAGCTCCAGGAGGCGCTCGGCAGGGCGCGCTCTGGCACCTCCACCTCCGGTATCTCGCACGACGATGAGGCCATCCAGGCCCAGGAGCAGGCGCGCAATCAGGTCGTCGCCACCATCGAAGCCTACCCCGATCTCAAGGCCCAGAAACTTGTGGCCGACTTCATGCAGACCTTGACCGACGTCGAAAACGAGATCGCGCTGATGCGCGACGGGTACAACGACGCCGTCGAGCGCCTCAACACCCGCTCTCAGAAGATCCCCGAGGTATTCATCGCCAGGATATTCAACTTCGAAAAGGCGACGCATTTTCATACCTATGCCGATGAACGCGAAGCGCCCCGGAGTGAAGGCATGCCTAATTGAGAAGACAGGAATGAGATTGCCCGGACCGCGTGCAAAAACTGAGAATCGTTAGAATAAGTGTCGCGTCTGCCACCCCGCCTTTTGCTCCCGCTTCCCGGCAGCTTCGGGCAGACAGAAGAAGGATAAAGTCATCTGCTTCACGAATGGAGTCCGTCGCTTTTGAAAGGACAATACGCTTGCCCGAGAATGGTTGATCTCCATCGTTTACCAGATGCGAGCCGAAGAAGCCTTTTCCTCTGAATATCCCTCCATCGGTTTTCTCCGACGCAAGGCCCACCGGCGCGTGCCCGGCTTCGCCATGGATTACCTCGAGGGCGGTTGTCACTCAGAGATGAACCTGCAGCGGAACACCGCCAAAATTCGCGACCTGCACCTGCGGCCCTATTACTTGCGCGATTACTCTGGAAGCGATCCCAGCACCGAAGTTTTCGGCCACACCTATGCCGCTCCTTTCGGGATCGCCCCTATCGGCCTTCAGGGCCTGATGTGGCCTCGGGCGACCGAGATCCTGGCCAAGGCCGCTCATGATAACAACATCCTATTCTGCCTCAGCACCGT
The DNA here is from genome assembly GCA_041685165.1 of Oceanipulchritudo sp. Lineage (GTDB taxonomy): Bacteria > Verrucomicrobiota > Verrucomicrobiia > Opitutales > Oceanipulchritudinaceae > Oceanipulchritudo. The sequence goes on from JAWLGH010000038.1 coordinate 16,283, forward strand.
GGCCACCGCCAGCATCGAAACGGTGGCCGAGCTGACCGAGGGGCACTTCTGGTTTCAACTCTACCACCCCGCGGAACAAGACATACGCGACGCCATATTGGACCGGGCCGCTGCGGCCGGTTGCCAGACCCTCGTCGTTCTCGCCGATACCCCCACCTTTGGCTACCGTCCAAAGGAGATCCGCAACGGCCTTTCCATCCCCCCTCGCATGACCTTACGCAACGTCATGCAAATGACCACGCGGCCACGCTGGGCCTTCTCCCAACTCATAGCCGGTGCTCCGGAATTCAAAACCTTAAAGCCCTACATCCCAAAGGGCCGGGGCATGAAACACCTCGGCCAATTCATGAACAAGACCTTTGACGGTCGCCTCTCCGAGAACCGCCTCCAGTCCCTTCGCGACAAATGGAAAGGAAAACTCGTGATTAAGGGCATCGTGACCGAGGAGGACGCCGAGAAAGCCGTCCGAATCGGAGCGGATGGAATAATCATTTCCAATCACGGCGGTCGCCAGCTTGACTCAGGACACGCCACAGTCGAATCCCTGCCTCACCTTTCACAAAAATACGGTGATCAAATCACCGTGATGATGGATTCCGGCATTCGCACCGGTTCCGATGTTGCTTCCGCCATGGCTTCGGGGGCACACTTCACTTTTCTCGGGCGGACCTTCATGTATGGTGTTGCCGCCCTCGGTGAACGTGGAGCCGGACACACCATCTATATGCTCCAGCGTCAGCTACAGCAGGTCATGGAGCAGGTGGCGTGCGAACGCCCGCGCGATTTTCCAAATCACTTGATCAAGGAATAAGTCCGGGCGGCTTCTCGCCTGGCAACCGGGGCTACGAACGCATTGGCGAGGAATCGACCTTCGTGGTCGACATCACCCCTCCGAAGCGCTTCAGGCGTGAGATTGTGCGCCCCAAGTACCGGCACAAGATGGCGCGCTCGCGTGCCCCGATCCTCGGCCCGGCATCCAAGCGGGTGATCGAGGGCGGTTACGCCTCGTCCGGATTGATCACATGGATTATCCTGAGGGCGTATCCGATCCCCAAACCAACCCCTCATCCCTGCCTCAAAGGGGTACAGTTTGAATCACAAAAACCTGGTACACGTTGATCCGCAAAATGCGGCACACCTCGATTCCAGGCTTGGTGGTTTCGAGCTTTTCCGTTATTTTTTTATCCCCTGTCTTTGATGTCATAGCGTTGCCAGCGTGCGGTCCATTCCCACACGCGGGAACACCATGTCATCTCTCCCTTTCCGAAAGTTGCGTTCACTCTGTAGCGGGAATCCCGGATTGTCTTTTCGCTAGGCGCAGGGAGACCTCCCGCGCGAGTTCTTCCCCGATAAGGCGTGCCAGTTCCCTGCCGTAGTGCCCATTTGCAATGAAGGCGTCCGGGCCGAGATGTCCATGGAGCCGCTGATGGAGGTCGACGACATCGAAGGAGGTCTCGAGGGCCTCCCTGAAGGGGGCATGATGATCAGGTTCGGCGAACTGCCTCGGCACAAAATGAAGAAGAACGGGGATATCGCGTTGCTTGAAGTAATGTTCAACATGTTCGAGAAATGCCCGGTAATCCTCGAGCATTGACGGATCGGGTGCGACACCCCGGTCACGAATGCGATCCTGCGGGGATTCCGAGGAAGGTCCTCCCCAGCGGTCAAATGCCTTCAGCGTGGAATCCGCCAGGCGAACCAGTCCATATCCCAGATACGACTGGAAGGCTGGGCGGCCGATCTCGAGGAACAGGCCGTCACGCCAGAGAAGAATTCCATCCATGTAACGGAATGCCCAATCTTCCGGAGCGGGAGGTGGAACTTCGTTAAACGCGGAATGATCGGCATAGGCCGGTAAATAGGGATTGAGGTGCGAGATCACGACAATATCCCATTCCTGGTCCGACATGTGGTGAAGAAAGAGATTCCAGTTGCGCAAGAGGTTGCCCCCTGCCCGGGCGATGGATTGAGCTTCCATCGGCAGGTTTGCTGCTTTTACCAACTGGGCCGCGATGGACGCTTCGTCAGACAATCCGTATGACATCATCGCGGAGCGGCCTCCCAGCAGGAGCACCCTTTTCGGCTCTCCGGGAAGGGAGTTACGGACTGCCGGGCGAAAGCCGTTTTCGTCAAGTGCGAGGGGAATTCCCCGATAAATTCCGTCCATGTGGCGCATGGTGCCTTTCCAGTTGGAACGGTAGACGGGTCCAAACGTTTCGTCCCACACCTCGATACCGGGGGTGAACCATGTCTCGAACTGCGTCTCGACAGGAATCAATAGCCTGAGGAATCCCTCGGTCATGAAAACGCCGAGAATCAGGGCAAGGAAGGCAGTGAGAACTGTTTTAACCCGCGTCATCCGGCTAGAATTGGAAATAAATGAAGGGGACAGGGCGGAATCCAACGGTCAGAAGACAGAAGATGGAGAAGGAGACAAGGGTCCAGCGAATCCACTTAGGCTCCTTGAGCAGGAAATCCTGGTCATTCCGGTACTCCTGCAGCCAACTGTAGCCCCAGACGAGAACAAAGAGAATGCCGACGCTGCGGGCGTAAAAGCCAAAGCTTGGGTCAAGGTGCCAATCCGTCAGGATCGCCTCGAAAATGTTCAGGGCGGTCCTCATATCGGGGCTACGGAAAAATACCCACGAAACGAGTATTCCCACCATGACAATCAGTCCCTTCATGGGACGGGAGAAGGGGATTTTGTCCCTGAACCATTGGACCGGAAGACTCTCCGGCGCTCGTCTTTCGTACTCTGACAGAAGATTCTCATAGATCGTATAGCCCGCAAGCCAGACTCCCCAGAACGCGCCGAAGAGAATAAAATTCCAACCGGCCCCGTGCCAGAGACCGCAGAGGGAAAAGACGATCAGCAGGTTCAAGCATTTGCGGGCCGTACCCCGACGGCTTCCTCCCAACGGGATGTATAAGTAATCCCGAAGCCAAGTCGACAGGCTGATATGCCACCGGCGCCAGAATTCCCTTGGAGATAGGGACACATAGGGAGAGCGGAAATTCTCCATCAAATGGATGCCAAACCATTCAGAGATGCCCCGGGCGATAAGCGAGTAGCCCGCGAAATCGCAGAAGATTTGGACGGAAAAGCCCAGCGTGGCAAGGATCAGGACCGGCCCGCCGATCATTTCCGGGCGACTGTAGGCTTCATCCACAAGGGGGGCGATCGTGTCGGCGCAAACGACTTTGAAGAAATATCCACTCAGGACCCAGAGGACCCCGCGCCGGAATTCCTCCCATCCGGGGTGTGTTACCTGTTCGAGCTGAGGCAGAAGCGCAGTCGAGCGCTCGATCGGCCCTGCCACAAGCTGGGGGAAGTAAGCCACATAAAGGGCGAAGTTCAGCAGGCTGTTCACCGGGCGTCGCCTGCCCGCGGCAACGTCCAGTGTATAACCGATGGTCTGGAACGTGTAAAAACTGATGCCCACCGGGAGAATGATTCCAAGGGTCTTCACGTCCAGATCCCAGCCTGCCCAGGAAGCCATTTCAACAAGACTTTGAATCCCGAAATCAAGGTATTTGAAGGTGCACAGAATTCCCAGGTTAACGATCAGGCTGACCGTTACCAGCTGCCGTCGCTGCCTTGGAGCAACATCCGGCAATCGCTTGGATATACTGAAATCAACAAGAGTGGAAATCAGGATCAGGCCTAGAAAGCGCCAGTCCCATGCCCCGTAAAAGCCATAACTGGCAAGAAGCAGAAATCCGTTTCGGAGCCGGAGATGCCGATGAACAGTGGCATAGACCATTGCCACAAGCATGAAGAAGACGAGGAACTGAAGACTGTTGAAAAGCATCCAAGGCGACGTTCAAACCAAAACCAATAAGGTCGAGTCGTAATATTTCCTCGACAATTCGGTTGCTAATGATCTGTTGCGTAGAGGTTTACGGATTTAACAGTCTCCGGAACAGTATAACCTACGCATGAGGAAAAAAATCGTATCACCCCGGAAGTTCGTCAAGCCGTCATTTGCCTGCCTGATTGAGAAAAAGCGGGAAGGCGGCGAATTTTCCCAGGATGGGATCCGCTATGTAGTAGACTATCCGAACGATCCGTCTTTACCGATTTGTCCCGGGCCTGCAGGCGGAGGGTTCCTTCGAGGGTTCGCCCCTTGCTGAGGAGCAGGCGGTCGCCGGCCTCGTAAGCGACCGAGCTGGCCTTTTCCAGTGTTTTCCACGCGCTCCGGGGGAACGTGCCGTCCTTGGTTGTCGTTCCCGGTCCAACTGTCGACGAAATAAGTGAGGTTTAACCGATCCCGGGGCAAATATCGACAATTGGCATGGGCCCAGGCAAGTCAGATAACGGCCGTCAGCCCGCCATCGACATAGATGATCTGCCCATTGATGTAATTGGAGGCATCCGAAGCGAGAAAGACGGCAACTCCCTGCAGCTCATCGGGATCACCCCAGCGTCCGGCCGGGGTCCGGCCGCAGATCCACTCGTTGAATTCCGGGTCTTCCTTGAGCGGGCGCGTCATCTCGGTTGCAAAGTAACCGGGGCCAATAGCGTTGATTTGCAGGCCATGGGAAGCCCACTCCGCGGCCATGCTGCGGGTGAGCATGCGCAGGCCCGCCTTGGCGGCGGCATAGTTCCCGGTGGTGGGGCGGGCCAGGTCGCTCATCAGCGAACACATGTTAATGATTTTGCCACTACGGCGTTGCATCATGTCGGGAACGACGTGCCTGGCAGTCAGAAAGGCCGCCGTCAGATTGGTCTCGAGAACGAGGCGGAAATCCTCCACGGGCATCTCATGGAGCGGGTGCCGGCGCTGTATGCCGGCGTTGTTCACGAGACCGTGCAAGGGACCGAGGTCCTTCCTGATCCGCTCCAGCGTGTCCTTTACGGACGCTTCATCGGAAATATCGAAAGCCGCTCCATGGGCGTCCAGCTGGTCCGTCCGAAGCTCTTCAACGGATTTGGCGACACCCTCTTCGTTGCGGCCGTTGAGGACCACCGTGGCACCGGCCTGGGCCAGTCCGCGGGCGATGGCGAGGCCGAGGCCGCGGTAGCTTCCGGTGATGAGGATACGGCGTCCATGCAGGGAAAAGAGGGAGGGAGAGCTCATGGGAAAGCGGGTTGAGGTTGGGAATCGGGGAAAACTTCGATCATGCCTTTGAGAAGGCCTGATTCGGTTTGTAGCCATTTTTCAATGGTTTCGGGAAAAGTGTCGAGGGAACAGCGATGGGTGATCCAGTCCGCTGGGGCGATAAGCCCGGATTCCATCAAGTTGATCACCGCGCGGAAGTCGCCGGCGGTGGCGTTGCGGCTGCTCAGGATACTCAACTCGCGCTTGTGGAAATCGGGATCGGAAAATCCCAGGCGCTCCTTGACAATCCCGACAAGGACGACGGTTCCTCCATGGTCGGCGAGTTCGATGGCATTTTCCATTGATGGAGCATGGCCGGTGCAATCCCACACCACCTCTGGACCATGGTCCAGGCCAGTCTGCCGCCATTGTTCCACAAGGGGCCTGTCCTTCTCCAAATGCAGACCGGTGAGACCCGGCATCATGCGACGCGCGCGGGCGATGCGCTCCGCGCTTAGGTCCAGGGCGACGGCCCGGACACCGCGTAGACGGGCGAATAAAAGCGCTCCCAGGCCAATCGGGCCAAGGCCGATCACCGCCACCGTCTCATCTCCCCGCAAACGGGCGCGTTCCACGGCGTGATGCCCGATACAGAGCGTTTCCACCAAGGCCAACTGGTCCGTCGGAAGACTGGAAAAATGGCATTTTTCAGCGGGCAGAATGAGGCGCTCGACCATCCCCCCGTCGAGATGTACGCCAAGGCAGCGTGTGCTGGCCGAGCAATTGGTTTTACCAATGGCATAGGCCCGGTCTCCCGGCGCGCTGAGATAGGCCTCCACCGCGCAATGGTCACCTTCCTCAAGCTGGCTGCGGGGATCGTTGACCGCTTCCACGACCACCCCCAGCTCATGCCCGAGGATGCGCGGATATTCGAAAAAGGGTTGCCGGCCGCCATAGGCATGGATGTCCGTTCCACATAGGCCGATGTGCTGGACGCGTACCAGCACTTCCCCTTCCTTCAGGTCGTCGGGACGCGGCGTGGGGCGTTCAAGGAGTTGAAAATCCCCGGGCTGTTGCAGACGGATCACGCGCATATAATAATTATCAAATTCACGCAATGGGCGGTCAAGGGATATCGAGCAGCGCAGTGATACGTCATTTTATCATTGGCGATCAGGGGTTGGTGTTAATAATTATAAACATGAAATATCGGTATCTGGGAAAATCCGGACTCGCGGTCTCGCGGGTGTGTTTGGGAACGATGACCTTTGGCAACAAGGAATGGGGGTGCGACTTGGAGGTGTCAAAGCGCGTTGTGGATGCCTACATTGAGGAGGGTGGAAACTTCATCGACACGGCGGATTTGTATGGCAGAGGTGAATCGGAGCGTATCCTGGGAAAAGCGCTGAAGGGGAAAGACCTGACCCGACTGGTTATTGCCTCGAAGTGCTGGTTTCCGATGGATGATACGGTCAATGGACGAGGCGCGTCGCGCAAACACATTGTGGAGGCTTGCGAGGCTTCATTGAAACGGATGGAAATCGAGTGCATCGACTTGTATCAGCTTCACGGGCCCGATCCCTATACCCCTGTGGAGGAAACGATGCGGGCCCTGGACGACCTCATGACAGCCGGAAAAATTCGTTACGTGGGTTGCTCCAATTTCTATGCCTGGCAATTGATGAAAGCTAATGCGGCTGCTGAACGGAATGGGTGTGCCAGATTTATCTCCGGACAGTATCTCTACAACCTCGTTCGGCGGGATATCGAAACGGAGATTCTCCCGGCCTGCGTCGATCAGGGAATGGGCATGCTTTGTTGGAGTCCCCTGGCGTCGGGAATGCTGACCGGGAAGTACCGTGACCAGGAAGAAGTCTCGAAAAGTGACCGCTTTCAATCCATGAAAGGGTTGAACAAGCGTTATATATCCAAGGAGTCCATGGACCTGGTGGAAACGCTTTGTCAAACGGCAGAGGAACTGGGCAAATCGCCGACAACGGTGGCCTTGTCCTGGCTTCTAAAGGATCAGGCGGTCAGCTCGGTCATAGCAGGCGCGCGCCAGGTGGATCAGCTCTCCGCATCCATGGAGGCGGGAAATTGGGATATCCCGGACAAAGCCTATCAAACGCTTAAGGACAAAATGCCCTGCAATCACGGCTATCCCTGTGAATGGATGGAGGCTGCGTTGGTCCCGAAATTCTCCCAGACGGAGGATAATCTTGGCCAGGCCCAGCGGTTTCCGCCGATCGTCTGGTAGGGGTTCTATGGCATATCCCCCCTTTGTTTCCTTAGATCAGAAAGTAGTGTTGCTCCCAGTTTAACAGATCTTGAGCGCGGCGGTTGGAGATTAAGGCTTCCCGGTCTGCAAACGTCGCGCGAAGGTCCTTGACTTCCGGGAGGAAGCGGGAGATCAGCTCTGCGGAGGGGATGTTCGACGAGGTGTCATTGGCAGCGAGGATAAGGGGCTGGCAGCCAAGGCCGTCCTTTTCAATGGCGAGTTCGCAAGCGATTGCGACATCGCGGGCATCGATATAGGACCAGAGGATGGGCAGCCGTTTCTCCGGTGCGGAAAAGGTCTCGTGCACAGCTGCATGGGTTTCCGGCGTCACGATATTGCCGAGGCGGAATGATATGATTTGCATCCCGGTGCGCCGATGGAATGCTTCCGCCGTGATTTCATTCAGGATCTTGCTCAGGCCATAGCTGTCTTCGGGCAATTGCGGGTGGGCCTCATCCACGGGAAGGTATTGCGGCGGAAAGAATTCCTGGGCAAAACATAATCCGTAGGAGGACTCACTTGAAGCCAGGACGACTTTTTTTATCCCATGAATGGCGCAGGCTTCCAAGACGTTATAGGTCGAGAGGGTGTTTACCCGGAAAACTTCGTCGTTGGGCCAGCGGTGTGCGTTCGGTATCGCCGCAAAATGGATGACGGCATCGTAGGGCTCGGGGTTCTGGGTTCCGTACGGCGACAGGGCGTTCAGGACCTGGCCGGATTGGGTCAGGTCCGTGGTGATCGTACGGCACAGCTCTTCCGCGGGGTGCCGGGTGTCCAGATTGACCACGTCGTGGCCTTGTTCGGTAAGGTGCCTGAGAATCCAAATGCCAGCTAACCCGCTTCCTCCAGTGACTGCAATTCGCTTGTTTTTCATGCAGACAACCTTGGGCGTTCCTCAGGCATTTGCCAACAGCGTAAGTTGATAAGGGAATAAGAAAGCCTCTTTGACGGGACCAAAAGCCAATCGACGGATTATTCCGGGATCTCCGGGCAAAAGCCAGCGTTAAGCGGACGCCTTCGGGCCTCAAAGGGCCTCACGCTCTTTAAGCTCAAGGGCCTGGGAAAAGCGGTGGATTCACCGGACTGGGTTGAGAAAATTCAGGTTTATCGCTACCATTCCCCATGTCGCCTTTACACGTAAGTCTATGGGTTACCCTGTTTACAGCCCCCCTTACCCAGGCCCAGGACCGCTTTCCTGATCCTATTCCCGCCTCCGACGTTTCCGTAAGCGTCAAAGCTGTTGCGACGATCCCCGACTCGCGGACCAACAATCCGCCCCGGCTCCATGTCCTCACACAGGATCCCGGCGGCCGCCTTTTTGTGAATGACCAACGCGGCGTGCTCTATACTTTCGATGAGGCGACGGGAACGGTCACCGAATATCTGGACCTGAGGGATTACCCGTCACTGGCAATCAGTGCTGGCTTAGAGGACGGGTTCCAGGGATTCGCCTTTCATCCGGATTTCCTGAATCCCGGTACCGATGGCTACGGTCGCCTCTATACGATTTTCAGCTCGAACGATACCAGCCAATCCCCGGATTTCGATCCGGGGGGATCAACCGCCTTCCATACGCTACTGGTTGAATGGCGTGCCGATTCCCCGGAAACGGATGTTTTTGCCGCGGCAGATCCATCCGCCCCGTTTCGTGAGTTAATGCGCCTGAAGCAACCCTATGGCAACCACAACGCCGGACTTGTCGCCTTCAACCCGCTGGCCCGTCCCGGCCATCCGGATTATGGCAACCTCTACATCGCCATCGGTGACGGCGGATCCGGGGGCGATCCCCAGGAAAACGGGGAAGATCCGTCCAATCCCTTCGGAGCCATTCTACGTATCGACCCCCTTGGAAATGACAGTGCCAACGGGCAGTACGGCATCGTCATGGAAAATGCCCTGGCCGCCGACGAAAAGGCAAACACCCTGGCCGAAATCTACTGCTTCGGCCTCCGCAATCCACAACGTTTCGGATGGGATTTCGTCACGGGAGCCGGCTACATTGCCGACATCGGACAAAATGCGGTGGAAGAGATCAATCTTCTCGCCAATGGCGCCCACTATGGATGGGACATCCGGGAAGGCAGTTTTCCTTTCGAAGGCAACACCCTCACCGGCCTGACCGATCCAGTCGCCGAATACGACCATACCGGCATGGTCGCCAGCCTGCCGGCAGGCATCTCGGGTGGACGCGCGGTTACCGTTTCCGGGGTCGCCAGGGGTACCTGCATTACCGGCCTGGACGGACACCTGGTGCTGGCCGATTTTCCGACGGGGACCCCCTTCATACTCAACGTCGATGATGACCCCCTCAACGGGGGTCAGGATGGCCTCCGCGAACTGGTCCTGCTCAATCAGGCAGGATCCCCCACCCGCTTCCTGGAAATGATGAACGAAGCCCGCGGCGCGCGTGGCCTCGGATTCCGGGGTCGCGCCGACCTCCGGTTCAGCGTCAACACTCCAGGACGGATCTACCTCATCAACAAGGGCGATGGGATCGTCCGGCGGATGATTCCCGACCAGCAACCTTTCCTCTCCATTGACGCTTCCGGGGAGAAGACCACGCTCTCGCACACCGGCATCCTCCAGTCGAGTCCAGACCTCTCCACCTGGTCAGACCTGGTCCCCCAACCGGACGGCGCACTTGAGTTGATGCCAGATGATCCCGCCTCAACGCCGTTTTGGCGGAGTATAAAGCGCTAAACAGCGACTGACCGATCCGTATTTCCTGAAGCACGGTCTCATGCTCTCGGGTCTTGCCGATGGCGGCGTTGGCCGGACCATGACAAGGCGGCCTCGAAAAACAGGGCCCCCTTTCCCGGTTTGCGAAAGGGTGCACTTTGAACCGCAAACGGACACATGTCATGGCATCATCGAACCGGCGACAGCGGTTTTGCAGAAATTTCAGTCTACTGTGGAGTCGGTGCAGGCAGCAGCCGAGCATCGGTTCACTGCACCATCTTTTGCCGTTTGTGCTGGCGGACGGTGAAGAGTGCGTAGGCGGCGACAACGAGGAAGCAGACGAAGGGCAGGAAGAAGGAACCGCGCACGGCGGTGGTGCCCATAAACGTTTCCCCGTCCATGATACCGGCCTGCAGGCGGGGCATGAAAGCACCGCCGACAATGGCGAGGATGAGCCCGGCTGAAGCGATTTTGGCGTCGGGGCCGAGGCCATCGAGTGCGATCCCGTAGATGGTGGGGAACATGAGCGACATGCAGGCGGAGATGGCGATGAGGGAGTACAGGCCGGCCATTCCCTCGAGGTAAATCGCGCCGAGGGTCGTGGCCATGGCAGCCACGGAAAGGACAGCCAGCAAAGCGCCCGGACTGACAAATTTGAGGAAGTAGGTGCAAATGAAGCGCCCGCTCACAAAGATGACCATGGCGGCGATGTTATGATTTTGGGCGGTGGCTTTATCCATGCCCAGATTCTCCTGGGCGTATTGGATGATAAACGTCCAGCACATGATCTGGGCCCCCACATAGAACATTTGGGCAAGGATACCGCTGAGGTAGAGCGGGTTTTTGGCCAGCCGGGCGAGGATTTCCCGGAGGGTGGAATGTTCCCGCTCGTCTTCACCGGTGGTGGTCTTGGGGAGCTTGTTGATGAGGAAAAGGACGAGGACGGCGATCACGATGAGGCCGATGACCCAATACGGGGTCGCTATGATATCGAGGTCGTTCGCCTGTAGTTCGCGATGGTTGAGCCCCATAAAGTTTTCCAGCTTGCCTGCCTTGTAGTCGGCCAGCACCTGATCGAGACCGGCCTCCGGGTTGGCGCGGACATATTCGGCCAGAACGGCATCGTTGACCGGTACCCGGTCCCTTGCCTGGAGGAACGGGAGAACCTCATGTTCCAGATCGACGGTTTGCACGATGCCCTGATCGATCCGGTGGCCGGTGAAATCCGAGCGGAAATCTTCCACCTGGAGGTTGGAGAGGATAAAGAGGCTGGCCACCGCCATACCGGTCAGTGAGCCGACCGGGTTAAAGGCCTGGGCGAGATTGAGTCGGCGGGTGGCGGTTTCCGGCGGGCCCATGGAAAGGATGTAGGGATTGGCGGTGGTTTCGAGAAAAGCCAGGCCAAAAGTCAGAATGTACAGGGCAATCAGGAAGAGGTTGAAGCTGGCCATGTTGGCAGCCGGCACGCAGGCCAGGGCGCCGATGGCGTAGAGCGTGAGGCCGATAATGATCCCGGCTTTATAGGAATAGCGACGGATGAAAAGGGCGGCGGGAATGGCCATGGTGCCGTAGCCGCCATAGAAGGCCATCTGCACCCAGCTGCTTTGGGCGTTGTTGATGACAAAGACATCTTTAAAGGCTGCAACAAGCGGATTGGTGATGTCGTTGGCGAATCCCCAGAGGGCGAAAAGAATGGTTACCAAGACGAAGGAAAGGAGGAATTTGCGCGGGATGGTGGGGGGAGCGGTGTTGCCTGACATAACGGAAAGCGTCTGGGAAGTTGATGGTTCGGGGAGTTGCGGCGGTTTGTGGGGAAGAACCTGTTGGGCAGCGTGGGGAATGGGCAAGCGTTGTCCAGCACCTCCATATCAAGTCATGGTCGTTACCGTGCCCGCCGCATCGATCTGCCATTTCAGTTCACCGAGGGCGTTGGTCTGACGCAGGTTGCCCAAAGCGTCATAGGTGTAGAGCATGCAGGCGCTCTCTTCCTGGTCCACGCGGACGACATTGCCCTCGGCATCGACGGTTTCCTTTCGGTCCTGTTCCCTGGAGCCGCCTCCCTCATTCGACCTCACCGTGGTCTCAAACCCCATTGTAGAGGAATTTCGTATCAATAACAATGGCAGAACACCCCGCTGGCACAGTGGGCGACCGGTGCAAACACTTGGGACGGCATTGACCCCATTCCTCCAGAGGATGAACCCGTCTTCATCACCGGCTAAGCCGTCGAATTTTCCATCAACGGCTCTCAAAACGTGTGTTGAATTCACATCTATTGTCTCCGACTTCTCGCCAGTTTACGCGCCGCCCTTGCAATCCAGCCCGGATTTCCTCAATGGACGTCACCGGATAGGCCCGTCATCCGATCTTGAATACGGGGATCGCAATCTTTTTACCTTGCAAGGGCTCAATTCAACGGCGATTCTGCTCGCCGACCAAGCAGCCTGAATTGAATTTCCTGACAATAACGGATACGGTCCAGAAGATCAGTCAATAAGGATAGCGCACAATGACTCCGAAAAAAGACCCAATCGTACTGCTGGACGGCGGTATGGGCCAGGAACTGCAGAAGCGCAGTGAGCAGCCGGCCTCCCCGCTCTGGTCCGCCCAGGTGATGCTCGATGAGCCGAACCTGGTGGTCGACGCGCATCGCGACTTCATTGATGCCGGCGCCCGCGTTATCACCCTCAACACCTACAGCGCCACGCCCACCCGCCTCGCCCGCGACGGCCAGCCGGACTGGTTCGAACCGCTGCAAGCCGCTGCGCTGAAGGCGGCGCGACAGGCGTGCGGGGAAAGCGGCCGGGATGCACGAATCGCGGGTTGTTTGCCCCCGCTGGTGGCAAGCTATCGCCCGGAGGTAGCCCACGACGAGGCGACCTGCCTGAGGGAGTATCGCCAGATGGTGGCGGCCCAGAAGGCTGGCGGCGTGGATCTTTTCCTCTGCGAGACCATGTCCATTGCCCACGAGGCACGGGCGGCGACCATGGCAGCGGTGGAGAGCGGCCTGCCGGTCTGGACGGCATTCACAGTGGACGATGCGGACGGCACCAAGCTGCGCTCCGGCGAGTCCCTGGCCGAGTCGGCAAAGGCGGTCGTGGACGCCGGCGCCAACGCGGTTCTGGTCAATTGCGCCGTGCCCGAGGCCCTGACCACGGCCATGGATGTGCTCAGGGAGCTGGGCGTGCCTTTTGGCGCCTACGCCAATGCCTTCACGTCAGTGGCCGCGCTGGAGCCCGGCGGTACCGTGGATGTGCTGGAGGCCCGCAAGGATCTGGACCCCGACGCCTACGCGGATCATGTACTCCAGTGGGTCGAGAAGGGCGCAACCATCGTCGGCGGCTGCTGCGAAGTGGGCCCCGCTCACATCAAGGCGCTCGCGGAGCGGTTAACCACAGCCGGGTACAGCCTCGCACCCGGACCCCAGGCCTCCTAGAACGGCAGCTGCTGGATCCCGCCCGCCACCAGCCTCTGGCCAACCGATTGGCGGTGGAGACCTCGATGCTGGCCTGGCAGGGGGCTTCAGCCGCTTCCGCCAGGTTTAACCTTGCAAGGGCTCAATTCAGCGGCGATCCTGTTCACCGGCCCAAGTAGTCTGAATTGAATTTCCTATCAAT
>JAWLGH010000097.1:0-7641 GCA_041685165.1 Oceanipulchritudo sp.
GGAAGAAAATCTGCGAATTGGCTATGGACAACGGTATTGATGACGGGATCTGGGTCGATTTGCAGGGGGTCCGTTCCACGAAAGGGCTTTCCGCGGAGCCCCTTTGCCAGCTTGCCGTCTCCGATATCACCGCCCTGAAACGGGCCGCGGAGGTGCAGCGCCGGGTGGAGGCCCTCGAGGCCGCCAACGCTGCCCTGAAAGCGGAAATCTCCAAACGAAAGGCGGTCGAGAAAGCCCTCCGGGAAAGCAAGGAACACCAGAGCAACATGCTCGTGAAAGCCCTCGCCATGCAGGAAAAATTGCGCAACCTTTCGCACCAGTTCCTGCATGCCCAGGAAGAGGAACGCAGACGTATCAGTCTCGATTTGCACGATAAAGTCGCGCAAACGCTTGTCGCGATCAACCTGCATCTGGCCTCCCTCGCCCGCGACGCCACTGCCAACAACAGCCAGATGAGCGGGAAGATCCTCGAAACGCAGGACCTCGTCGAGCAATCGGTTGAGAATGTACACCGATTCGCGCGTGACCTGCGCCCGACGGTCCTCGATGACCTCGGGTTGATCCCGGCCCTCCGGGCCTCTATTGAGGACTTTTCCAGGGAAACGAAGATTTCCGCTAATCTGACCGCTCCCGGGGATTTGCCGCCCCTCGGCAATGACCCGGCGGTGGCGTTTTTCCGCGTCGCGGAGGCCGCCCTCTCCAATGTTGCCCAGCATGCCGAAGCAACGGAGGTCAGCCTGACACTCCGGCAAACGGACCAACAGTTGCAGATGGAGATCAGGGATAATGGAAAGGCCTTCGACATCGAAGACGGGAATTCCGGCCGGAAGCCTAACCGACTGGGGTTGGTTGGGATGCGGGAACGCGTGGAAATGGTCGGAGGCCGCTTCAATATCGCCTCGGCGCCCGGCAAGGGAACCACTATCCGTGTGGAGCTGCCCCTGGCAAAAGCCGGGCCGCCTGTCCCTCCCGATGAGGATTGCTCATGAAAAAACCCATATCCCTCATTCTTGCCGAAGATCACCTCCTTGTGCGCGAGGGGATTCAAAAGCTCATTGAAGCCGAGGACGATTTTACCGTTGTGGGAGAGGCGCAAACCGGTCACGAGGTCGTCGCCATGGCTGCCGACCTGCGGCCGGACGTGGTCTTAATGGACATTGCGATGCCACTCCTCAACGGGCTTGAAGCCTGCCGGCAACTCATGGACAAGGCTTCCGGAAGTCGTGTCCTGATTCTTTCAGCACACGCTGAAGACGCCTATGTGGCGAAAGCACTTGAGGTCGGGGCGACGGGCTTTCTCCTCAAACATGCACCCGGGAACGCCTTGACCGCCGCGATCCGCGAGGTCCACGCGGGACGGCGCTACTTCAGCCCCTCCATTCTCCGCCGCTTCCGGGACCCCCAAAGCGGCATTTCTGGTGGACAAACGACGCTGAAGCACCCTCCCCTCACCCTGCGCGAATCTGAAGTCCTCCAGTTGATCGCTGAGGGAAAGGCCAACAAGGAAACGGCTGATATCCTCGACATCAGCATCAAAACTGTCGAAAAGCACCGCGCGAATCTGATGCGCAAGCTCAACATACACGACACCGCCGGCCTCACCCGCCACGCCATCAGATCAGGTGTCATCGATATTTAACGGCAGCACCTTGCTTCCAGCCGGGTTTCCGTTTTTCCATGTGCCATCCCGGTACTTCCTCAAACCCGCTTCGAAAGGATCCATTTTGGCTTGAAGTAGGGTTTTACCTTATTTCGCCGCAACCTATCCAGGCGTACGATGGGAACATGAAGAAAAGGCCATCCGAATCCCATGCCGCCTTCCTCGGCACTTTAGATGCCTTTAATGGTGCATGCCAAACCTCGGGGGACCCGGTCGGGATGTCGCCTCGGCACAACGGCATTCAACAGGCCGTACCCCACATCGCAAACTCAACGCCTTTTTTCGGCTCCATCGGCCAGCCCAAGCAGCCTGACATGAAAGGCAAATAATATGATCTACACACTCGCAGTCGTCCTTATCGTGCTGTGGCTTCTCGGCCTCGTCAGCAGCTACACCATGGGGGGGTTCATCCACATCCTTCTCGTTGCCGCAGTCATCGTTGTCCTCATCCAGCTCCTTTCAGGGCGCCGGACCTGAAGGAAACAGGAATTTGACCCTACCTTCTCAATTAGCGCCTTAACCGCGGACGGGATGCCCCATCCGGACTGGTGAAAACACTTTTCTCAAGCTCGTCTTGTCGCTAGGACTGACATACAGATGCTGAGTCGCAACAGCATCCCCAGGATCGCCCCCCGTTTTTCGGGGGGCTTTCCTTTTTGCACAGGTTGCGCCAACAGGTCGGGTTAGACCCCATTTCCGGGAAAGCCCGGGTGCAGTAGACTGTACCGATGAAAAGAAATCCAAAACGTTTCATTCTCCTAATTGCGGCAATCGGCTTTGTCTCTCTCGCCTTCAACGGGTGCCAGACCGCCGACGGGCTTGGCCAGGACGTGGAGAACCTTGGAGAAAGCATCCAGGATTGATGTGTCTCCCGGCTGTCCGGTATGAGGCCGGGAGCGTCCACCTCATGCGCCTTCCTCGGATTCAGGATACTTGAATTCAAGGGCACATAAACCTCCTCGGCACCCCGTCGCGTGAAGCGAGACGTACAAGTCATATCAGGCCAGAATATTGAACATCTCAACTACAAGAGTCTAACCCACGGAGGTAGCAGCGGATTCTTATCAAGGAATGCGTTTCAGGTAAAAAGCCATAGAGAATCTTTCAGGAAACATTTCCACAGGTTTTCCAAGCGGATAAAATCCTGATGGAAACTAAAACAGTCCCATCTCCCAAAGTGATTTTTCTCGAAGAGCGCAATGGGATCGTCTTGAGCAAGGGAGAAGCAGGTCAGGCCATAATAGCCCCTGTAATGGGAAAGCTCACCCTCACTCCGACGCCATTGATGGCCTTGGAGAACGGCGAAAACAGGGCTTTCTCCTTGTGAGCCTGACGAACCCGTCGGATGCCGTGGTAAAGGAACAGTTGGAACATATAGGGCTGACCGACATCGTTGACAAGGGTTTGACCGTGGAGGGAATCCGCAGGTTCAAGCCGGATCTGGATGTTGATCGCGGGGCCCCCTATCAGCTGGTTTTCCGGGCCGGTGACGCCATGTTGGTCGCGGCACACCCTCTTCCTGACCGTTCCTTTCCCTTTTCGGTCCAAGGACAGGCCGCGGATAGTGTGGCCGTATGGAATTTGCGAAAGCATGCCTTCTTCCCGCCTTTTCCATCCGCTGTTTCTGGTGGAGCCTTAAATTTTCTGGCCCTCTGCCGGAAGGATTGATAAGTATGCCGTATGAAGTACCGAACACTGGGAAAAACAGGATGGGAAGTAAGTGCGGTCTCGATGGGCTGCTGGGGCATCGGTGGCCAATGGGGCCCCGTCGCCGAAAGGGATGCCATGGCTGCCATCAGTACCGCCCGTGATTGCGGAGTGAACCTTTTCGACACCGCGGACGCCTACGGCATGGGCCAGAGCGAGGAACGGGTCGGGAAAGCCCTGGGCAAACGACCCGACAATGTGTACCTTGCGACCAAGGTCGGTAACTGGGGACGTCGGTTCGGGGACGAGCTGCCATTCAAGACCGTGCACAGCATCACCGAATCCTGCCACGCCAGCCTATACCGCCTGAAAACCGACACCATCGACCTCTACCAGTGCCATATCGGCAAACCTGAGCATCCCGAAGTCTTCCTCGAGGCCTTCGAATCGCTCAAAGCGCAGGGCAAAATCCGGGAATATGCGATTTCCACCAATGACCTCGACTCCCTCAAGGCGCTCAACGCCAACGGTGCCTGCGCGAGCTGCCAGATCAATTACTCGATTCTCTCCCGGGGCGCCGAGAAGGAGCTTTTTCCCTATTGCCTTGAAAACGCCATCGGTGTCCTTCTGCGCGGACCGCTCAGCATGGGCATCCTGACCGGAAAGTTCAGCAACGATACCGTCTTCGAAGACCAGGTCCGACAGAAATGGAACGAGGGTGATGGACGGACACGCTTCCTGCATCAGGTTGCCATCGCCGACAAGCTCAAGCAGCTGGTCACCCCGGAACGCTCGCTCCTAGATATTGCCCTCCAGTTCACCCTCGCCCAGCCCGCGGTGACCTGCCCCATTCCCGGAATGAAGAACGCCGACCAGGCACGCGCCAATTGCGCCGCCGCCGACGGCGAACTTTCCGAGGAGGACCTTGCCTTCATCGACTCCGTGAATCCGCCAGGCGTCGATCAGTAGAGACAATGTACTGAGAAGGTAAGCCAGTCCAAAGGCCCAAGGGCCTGCCTGAGGCGGATATATTCTGGTTTTTGGGCAGCCACACGGTGCGGCATTCTGCAGAGAATCCTGTCCCGGATGATGCATTCTGCAGCTTCCGGGAAGACCAATAGGCGTCCTCCTGCGGGTAAAACCGCCCCGGGAGGTTGGCAAGGCCCCTGGCATGGTTTCTGCGGGTAACAGGTTACTGCTTCCCGGAAGGGGCTTCCACCATCCTGGCGGAAAGCGAAATAAAAACCCGGAACCAAGGAGATCAACAATGCTGGGCTGGACCCTTATCTTCCTCATCGTCGCTTTAATCGCGGGTGCTCTCGGATTTACCGGCATCGCCGGTGCAGCCGCGGAAATCGCGCAGATCATCTTCTTCATCTTTCTCGTCCTGCTTGTAATCTCCCTTGTGGTGCGCGCGTTCCGAGGGCGTCCACCTGAAGTGTGAGCACGCAAGGACACGGCAATCAACCATTCCTCTCTAATCTAAAATCTAAAACCTTATTTAACAGGACCAATAATAATGAAAACAACACATATTCTCCTCCCACTCGCCCTTGTCACCTTCGCCTTCTGGGGATGTTCCGACCGTTCACAGGATCAAAGCGAGACAGCCTACGAGGACACCAGTGACGCTGTCCGGCAATCAGCCGAAGAGGCTGGGGACTCCATCGCCAATGCATGGGGCGAAGTCGCTGACTTTTCCGCCGACCAGAAGGATGAGTTTGTCTCCGCGATGGAAGGAACATACGCCGAACTTGAGAGCAATGCGGAGACTATCAAAAACGAATCCGGAGACGTTTCGGATGAAGCTGTCGAACAATACGACAAGGCGAGTGAAACCTTCCAGGAACAATTGGAAAAGGCGGGCGATGCTTCCGCCGACACCTGGGACTCTACCAAGGAAGGCGTCAATAAGGCATGGAACAATGTCGTCGAGGCCTACAATGAATTAGAGGCCGAAGCTTCAGATTCATGAACAACCAAAGAGGGAATCAGGTTATGAATAGCGATACATTTAAAGGAAAATGGAAACAACTCGTCGGCAGTGCCAAAGCCCAATGGGGGCGCCTGACAGATGAGGAACTTGTCCAGGCTGACGGTGAGAAAGAGCGCCTGGCAGGTCTGATCCAGGAAAAATACGGCGTCACCAAAGAAGAAGCCAACCGCCAGATCGACGACTGGAGCAAAAAGCAGGATATAGGCTGAGTGATCCAATGGTTGTACTTGCCATTCTGGGACTATGCACCGTCCATCGGCAGAAGGGTTTTCCAATGCCCGGGAATCATGCCTGCATCCTGCACAAGTTCTTTTCCCCGGCAATGCATCCTGCACACGCCGTCTGGGAACGCGGAACTGCGTCGCACGCACGATAAGCCCTTTTCAAAGGGGACCCGTCGACTGGCATGGTTTCTGCGAAAGTTCACCTTGAACCTTAACACTGAAAGAATCGTTATGAAATACACCACATCACTACAAAGGGTAATGAGCCTCATCATCGTCTGCCTCATACCCTCCACCACCCTCATCGCCGAATCCCATAAAAAATCCGGGGACTCAGCGATGCAGAAGGAGACAATCAAGATCGTCTCCGCCACCAACATCCTTGGCTACGACGTGTTCGATAAAGAGGGAGAAAAGGTCGGCGACATGGTCAACTTCGTCCTCGATCTTGGCGATGTTCCTCGCCTGACACATGTAATTGTCATGACGGGAGGGTTCCTTGATGTCGGCGGCACGAAGCGGGCCGTTCCCGCGGAAGCCATTTCCTGGAAGGACGACCGTTACGTTGTTTCCGTTGAGAAGGCAGCCTATACAGAGGGCACCGTCCTCCCGGAAAACCTCGATCGCTTTTTTGGCAGAAAGAGCAACATCGAAGAGGTTGCCGAGACCTTCGACGTGGAACCCGTGTCCATCGAAGGGGATATTCTATTCTTCGATCGGCTTGATTTCCACAATGTTGAAAGCACCGAAAGCGGTATCCTTGGATACCTGACGGACGTGTACCTCAGCGTTGATCATGAATTGACTCCCTACCTGATCATAGCCCCGACAGACTTCATGCTGGATACCAACACCGTGACCCGGTATGCCATTCCAACAACGGAATTTGTCCGTGCCGAGGGACCGGATCTCGTGTTCGACATCAAAATCGAAGACCTTCTGAATGCCGATATGGTCGAGTCCACAGAAGCTATCGAGGCCGAGCAATTGGAACGCGGACTCTCCTACAAGCTCGAAGTTTCACAGTAAGAAGAAACCGTTTTGTACTGCTGCCCTTTGGAGTAACCAGGGGGTGGCTTTTTTATACCCTGGTCAACGTTCATCACAGGAGAGATACGCCATGATCCTTACTCATTTTTTAATCGCGATTCTACTTGCCATCCTTTTCACCATATTGCTTATCCCGCTCGGTGGGCATCGCAGCCGACGTGAGGAGTACGGGGCCGGCTTGGCCTTTCTATTCTTTTTCCTGATCTTCCTCCCCCTTATCTGGGCAGGCGGGCTCTGGGTTGCCCCATTCGGGCCAATGATGCACGGGGTCGCCTGGATGCCGTTTGTTCTCGTCGGCTTGTTTGTCATGTTGCTTCTGCTGGTCGCCATCCCCCCGGATCGCGGTCAGGGAGAAGTCCCCCAAACAGCTGAGACAGGTCGCACCCCGGACCGCGAGGAGAAGGCCGTCAAAGTGTTCGGCGTCACCTATATCATCCTGCTTGCCGGCTTGATCGTCCTGATTATTTGGCACTATGCCACCATGAGGTAATGCTGGGATCACCTCTTTACCTTTCCCTGATCTGATCAATCAAACTCGATCCATCAGCGACCATGGGCTTCCCCCGGCCCTTTTTAACGACCCTCATCCCTGCCGAAAAAGCGCTGATCATCGTCAGCGCGCTCAACCCCTTCCTCGGCAGCGTTTTCAGTCATTTGCTGCTCATCCTCGGTCGGAATCTCACTGGTTTTTTCAGCTGAATCAGGTGTTTTTTCCGGATCCCGCGCGTTATCCTCCTGTTCCTCCTCAAGCTGTTCCGTGTCTGGGTGGGCTTCCCCGTATTCTTGCCCCGGGATGGCGTCAATTTCAGCCGGCGTCTGTTCCGGTCTCGGTCGCTTGTTACCTCTGTTTTTATTCATTTTGAATCAATCCTGGGTTGAGAAGTTTTGGGAGCTTAGTCCGGTCGAATGACGTCCTTGATCGTCTGGCGGATAAATCCGAGCCGTTCCGCATCCCCCTTCAGGGCGGAACTGAGATAGTTCCTTGCCTGAGTGAATGTAATGTGCGGAGGAATTGTCGGCACTTCCGGATCGGTGACGGCATCGATAACAAAGGGACGGTCAGC
>JAWLGH010000098.1:0-7624 GCA_041685165.1 Oceanipulchritudo sp.
TTTGACTGCATTTAATTCCGGAATCACCATCAAAATATTCTCTATCATGCCTAAACCCAACATCCTCGTCTTTTTTACGGATCAACAGCGCTGGGACACGCTGGGCGCAAATGGCAACCCCGACCATTTGACGCCCCATTTCGACCGGCTTGCCCGCCGGGGCTGCTTCTTCGAATGCGCGGTCACCCCGCAGCCAGTCTGCGGACCGGCCCGCTCCTGCCTGCAAACCGGACAATACGCAACCACCACCGGCGTGCACTGCAACGGGCGCGAGCTGCGACCGGATGCCCCCATGCTGGCCGAACTCTGCCAACAGGCCGGCTACCATACCGCCTACATGGGCAAATGGCACCTTTCTGAAAACACCGGCCCCGGTGCGGTTCCAGCAGATCGGCGCGCCGGCTTTCAGGAGTGGCTCGCCGCCAACTGCACCGAGCTGGTCTCGGGTCCGTATTCGGCTCGACTCTGGGACGGGAACGGCCAACCCCACGAACTTCCCGGCTACCGGTCCGACGCCCTCACCGACGCCGCCATTCGCTTCCTTGATCGCCGCTCCAAAATGGCCGACGAACCCTTCCTGCTCTTTCTCTCCTACCTGGAGCCCCACCATCAAAACACCGACGACTCCTACCCCGCACCCCACGGAATGGAGCGCACCTACGCAAATGCCTGGCTCCCGCCGGACCTCCGCGCCCTTGGTGGCAGCGCTCCCCGCGATTGGGCGGGCTACTGCGCCATGATCAAACGGCTTGATGACAACCTCGGCCGCATCCTCGACGCCCTCGAGAGCACCGGTCAGGCGGAGAACACCATCGTCGTCTGCCTCTCCGATCATGGCTGCCACTTCAAAACACGAAACGCTGAATACAAACGAAGCCCCCACGAATCGTCCGTCCGCGTGCCGCTCGCCTTCTGCGGACCTGGCTGGCAGGGCGGCGGCCTGCACGACCGTCCGGTTTCGCTGGTCGATGTCATGCCCTCCCTGCTTGAAAGCGCAAACATCCCGATTCCCCATGAGGTGGAAGGCCGGAGCCTCCTGCCGCTGGCTCGTCGACGCGAGGCTCCGGAGCTACCCGATGCCGCCTATATCCAATTCGGCGACACGGGTATGCCGCCCGGACGCGCCCTCCATACCGGGCGGTGGAAATACGCCGTCACGGCCGATGAGGCCCACCGGAGCGAGGCCACTGCTCCGGAATACCACGAGACTCATCTCTACGACTTGCGCACCGACCCCTACGAACTGAGCAATCTCATTGGCGCACCGGCCCACCAGGAAATCCGTGAAGAACTTCGTGCCGCCCTCCTCAAACGCGCCCAGGAAATCGGCGAAGCGCCCGCAGCCATCCGGCCAGCGGAAACCCAAGGCGGGCTTTCCCACCGAACGGTCGACTATCCCTGACGCTCCCGAGGACCGAACTCCCGGGCCACTGCGCTACCTGCATCCAGCGGAATCGAAATCTATGAATGGCCTGAACCCCAATCGTTGATTCCTACATCCATTCCTTCCAATCCCGTCCTTCCCTCAGGGTTGCGGCCTTTAGCGCAGATATCCATCCATCTCCTGGATCGCTCCGGAGCGCAGTAGTTTTCCCACCGCAGCCTTTACCGCCTTTTCCATCCCGGGGGTCGTTCGCCGGATTCCCAGCAAGCGCGCAACCACGGAAGCCATTTCCTCCCGCGCTACCCCGTGATAATTCTCAATCGCTAATTGAACAGCCGCCTGAATCTCTTCCCCAGCTATCCGCTCCGGCTTTTTCAAGGTATTGGATTCGACTTCACTGCGGTCGCGCGCATGGACCACTTGATCCGGCAAGGCCAGAAAATCATGCTTGCGCTTGACCGTCCTCGCCCGGCAGGCGGCGCCGATGGCCTTGTCGATGGATTCCTGAACGAGACGCCCGGCACGGCCGAGACCAAAGATCCTTTTCATCCGGCTGACCAATTCTTCCGCATAAATGGGGCCTTCAACCGCGACAATGGCTTTCACATAGCCCTTCAAAACAGTTACAGAAGCCTCGGTTAGCTCTACGCCGGGAGGATCGCAGCGATATTCCTCATACAAGGGAGTGATGGATGCGGACGCCTCATCCGATGGCTCCTCGACCCAATTGACCGGGAGACGGTTCTGCCCCCCGGACTCCTCCTCCCCGGAAGTTGGCGAAATTTGCAAAACTTTGGCTCTTTCAATCGCCCGAATGGTTTTCGCCAGTTCCTCCTGCGGACGCAGAAACCAATCGGTGCTCCAAATCCGATGCAAGGTCCACCCATGGTCTTCCAGAACCATCTGGCGTTGCCGGTCCCGCTCCCGCGCCGAACGGGAGGAATGATAGCTGGCCCCATCACATTCAACACCAAGGAGAAACCGTCCCGGCTGCTCCGGATCCACCACCGCAAGGTCGATAAAAAACCCGGCCACCCCAATCTGGGAATACACCTGATACCCTTCGTCCTCCAAAGCTCTTTGCACCGCCATCTCGAATGGAGAATCCGGGCCGCGCCCGGTATCTGTCCGCGCGGTCCCAAGGATGCCCGTCTCGGCGTATTGCAGAAAGGTCTTCAAGGCCCGTACGCCTTTGCCCCGGCTACGCCCAAGGTCGATCTCGTCGGAACGAATGGAGGAAAAAACAACGCACTTGAATTTCGCCCGGGAGATCAGAACATTGAGCCGCCGCTCGCCGCCATCACGGTTGATCGGCCCGAAATTCATGGCCAAATAACCACTGGCATCCGCTCCGTATCCGACGGAAATAAGGATGACATCCCGCTCATCCCCCTGCACGTTTTCAAGGTTCTTCACGAAGAAGGGTTCATGCGGATGGGCCGCGCCAAAGAATGTTTCCAGATCGGGATTCTCTCTCCGCAAAAGCTCCAGTTCATCAAGAATGGCATCCCGCTGACTGACCGAGAATGCAGCAACGCCGAGGGACTGTCCGGCATTTTCCCGAGCGTGCTGCATCACACATTCCGCCACCTTACGGGCCTCTACCTTATTGTCCTGTCGCCGGCCTCCCCGGTTATAGACCCCATCGGCGACATACTGAAACTTAAGCCCAAAATCCGCATGTTCGCTGAGCGGGCTGGGAACGATAAAGAGTTCATTTCCATAAAATTCATGGTTGGACACCGCGATAAGGGAACTGTGGCGGCTCCGGTAATGCCATCGCAGCATCCGGTTGGGCAAACCGCGCGCACCGGAAAGGCTAAGGACACTTTCCATATCCCCGGCAGCGGCAAGAGCTTCCTCTTCCTCCTCAAACGCATCATCACTCAGCTCCACCCGCGAAAAGAAATTGGATGGCGGTAATTGTTGATTATCCCCGACCACGACCACCTGCCTCCCCCGCGCTATCGCTCCAAGAGCATCCACCGGTTTTACCTGGCTGGCCTCGTCGAAGATGACCAGGTCAAAGGAAATTTTTCCCGGTTCCAGAAACTGTGCCGCCGAAAGAGGGCTCATCATAAAAACCGGCTTGATCGCCTGAATCGCTTCCCCGGCACATCCAATCAGCCTGCGGATCGCCATATGCCGCCGCTTCTTGGCAATCTCACCAAGGACGATTCCCAGCATGCCCCGACCATGATGCGCGGAGGGTTTTCCGTCCGCATGCGCCGCAAGGACTTCAATCCGGGCCAGCTCAATCCGCTCATGGTCCATCTTCCGGAACTCCTCGATCAATCCCGCATGCGTCTGCCCATCGAACGTTTTCAGCTCCGGGTATTGCTGCATGACAAAATCATACAGGGCGCGATAACAGGACCGCTGAAACAAACGTACCGCCTCTTCCTCCGTATACGCGCCGGCCTCGATTGCATCAATAAGATCCGGGAGGCCGTAACGCCGCCCTTCCTCGCTAAGGTTCCAGTATTGAATCCAGGTCGACAGACTCTCCTTCGATTGTACCCATTTTTCCAGCACATTCCTCATCTGGTTCAGGGTTACCTCATCCGGATTCTCCACCGCAAAGGCGGAGGCGTCATCAAGGGATAACCGCCCCCGCAGTTGCTCCCAGGATCCATAAAAGGATTCGCCGGCCCGCTGACTCTCCCGCAGCCTGCCGGCAAGGTCCTCCTTGGGTAAGTCCATGGCAAGGACACGACGAACAGCGCACTGCAGATGCTTGTCCTCAAAATCCCCCAAAAAGGTCGTCCACTCCCGCAATACAGCAGGATCGGAATCAGCTCCTTCCCAATAACAGCCAAAGGCGGCCTTTCCTTGATTTTCCCATTCCTCAATCGCTGCCCGGCTCTCCTGCACTTCAAGGCACGTGTCAATCAAATGAAGCCTCTCTTCCAACGATCCGGGCAATTCCTTTGGATTCTTCAAGAGCCCGCGCAGATGCGCAAGAGCCCGCCTGTACTCCCCGTTTAAAAACCGAAAGAAACTCCCTCCATGAGCAGCGATTTTCTGCCGGGTTTCTCCCCAATCCACCGACAAGGCATCGGGAATAACCATGGCCTCCAGCTCCGCCTTGCCCTTCTGAAAAGCTTCCACGGATTCAACGATTTGCTTCCCTTCATCGAGGGGCAGATCCCAGAACGAATGCTCCACGCAAGAGGGATCATGCAGGGGTGCCCGCAGGACGCTTTCCCCAAGTTGATAGGCATGCTCAAGATCCCGGTGGGATTCCCTCGCTGGCACCTGCAATATTTCCCAAAGCCGCTCCGCAGCCGCCGCGTGCGGCTCAAACAAGGCCTGCGTTTGCCGGACCAGCTCATCAATGGCATCAAGTTGAAATTTCGACATCGCTTCCGCCCGAACTCCGTACCATGGATGCGATTGCACCGGGCCAATCTGATCCAACCGCTCTCCAATGAGGCGGATCGTGTTCTCCCTCGCCATGCGCTCATCCGGGGTCCAGTTGACCGCTCCGGCAAGAGGCTTGGCTGGCGTATCCGATTCATCATTACTCAAGTAGGCGAGATGGCCAATGATCTGAAAAGGCGTCAGCGAGGAAGGCTCCAGCATTTGATTCAGACAATCCGCATGGCGGTTCAGCCGCTCCCGGATAGTTTCCAGACGCTCAATCCGACGGTCCCGGTCCTCACAGACCGGCCGCGGTTCCTTGAGCGTCTTTCCCAACTCCTCCAGAAAAGCCTTTTTGTTCGTTTTATGGCTGTGTAGTTCCACCGCCGTGGGCCCAAGACCAATCTCTTGCAAACGACGGTGCACCACCTGCAGCGCCGCCATTTTCTCAGCCACGAAAAGCACTTTTTTGCCGTCCAATACCGCTGTGGCGATCAGGTTGGTGATCGTCTGCGATTTTCCGGTACCGGGAGGGCCCTGTATGATCAGATTATGGCCCTTCCGTACTTCCTCAATCGCTACGGACTGGGACGAATCCGCATCGATCACATGGTTCAACCGCTCAACCGGTATCAGCTGATCAAGGTGTCCGGTTTCATCGATCCTGTCCCCTTCAGACGAAAAACCTTCCAGCATGAGTGATTTGACCAACTCATTCTGCTCAATCGCGGACCCCTCGGGCCAGTTTTCCCCATCAAGATCCCGATACATCAGAAATTTGGAAAAGGAAAAGAAACCGAGCACCATGGCATCCGGGAAAACCTCCCAGCCTTTTACCCCTTCCACCCGCTCCGCAACTTGGTCAAAATAGTCCCCCGGCGAAAAATCTTCATCAATCTCCACCGTGGGTAACCGGATCCCGAATTCTTCCAAACGGGCGTGCAACGTTAAATTGACACTGGGATCCTCCTCCATCGCCCGTAACTTGAATTGGGAGGCTGCGGATGACCGTTCCAGCCGCACCGAGACCAGTAGGAGAGGAGCCAGACGAGGTGTATCTGAATTTTCATCCTCAAACCACTTCAACTGCCCCATCGCCAGATAAAGAATATTCACCCCCTGCTCTTCCATATAAGTACGCGCATCGACATGCAGCGAGAGCAGTCGGTTTTGCAGCTTTTTGGAACTCAAACGAGTCTGCAGTTTCGTATCCTTGTGCCGGGCACGGGGTCCCTCCTCCTCCTCCGGCTGATCGAATCCATTTTCCTCCAGACTGAACTCTTCATCATCCTCCGCATGGTCGACCGGGGCAGCCAGAAAGCGGAAGGCCTTACTCTCCCGCACCAGCATGCGGTAAATCTCCTCGCTTTTCTCGTCCACAATCCGGACCACCTTCGCCCGCGCGGAAGTCGGAATGTTCAGCAATCGATTCCGCGTCGACAATTCCAACAAATGTCGTCGGGCCTTTTCCAATTCTTTCCGGATAGCACCAGTTGAAGCCATTTCATTCAATCATGAGAAGTTGCCAGATCAGTCTTCCTGCAAGGAACCCCCTCCTCATCCAACCGGCAATGGTAAAATTCTCAGCCGCCGGCCTCCACATGGAGGGAATTTTTGCCAGCGGAACTACCAATTGGCCTTTGTGCATTTTGCCCGTGGGCTCCCCAGAGAATCATACTATAAGGAAAACGACCACCGTTGACTCCCCTATCAGGCTTAATGAGGGATCAATCTGAATGTTCGCCCCTCGTTGATAACCCAATTCCTTTCCCCTCTTCTCCACGATTGCCGATCTTCTCCCGGATTCCGATGCCCTTCCCCCGAACACCATCCGAACTCCCGCCTCAGTACTCCTGGTTCCTCTGTAGCGGCAAACCAAACACCCCATTAATCCAATACCATGCATTTGGAATACATTACGCTGGGTTGCTACTAGATCGTCCTCATGGGGTTGGGTTTTGGCTTCAAACGCCTGACCCGCAACATGAGCGATTTCGTTCGCGGCGGCGCGCAAGGAACATGGTGGCTCGTTGGCACCAGGATGCTGATGTCCGGAATCAGCGCTTTCACCTTCACCGGCAATGGCTCGGCTGCCTTTGAGGCCGGGCCGACTTTTCTCATTATCTACGTCGCAAACTGCGTCTCCTACCTCATCGGCTGGTTGTTCCTCGGAGCATGGTACCGGCAGACAAGAGCCTACACGACAGCCGATGTGCTTCGGGCCCGATTTGGCACAGCGGTCGAACAATTATCCGTCTACACGGGCCTCGTCCTGGGCCCACTGGCTGCGTCGATTCAGCTCTGGGCCCTCGGCATGTTTACCAGCGCGGTCTTTGGCTTTCCCCTGACAACCACCATCATCGTCATCGGCGGTGTCGCGGTGGCTTATTCAACCGTTGGGGGTAAATGGGCTGTCATGGCCACCGATTTTGTCCAGGGTCTCGTCATGATGGCCATTACCGCAATCATGAGTTTCCTCGCCATCAAACACATCGGGGGCACCGGCGGGTTCATCATCATCGCGGCAATCCTCCTTTCCCTGCAAAAGGAAATTATCCTCTTTGATGCCTACCTCATGATCGGCTCCATCATTGGGCTTCCCCTCGCCTTCCCGAAATTGATGGGGCTTTGGGTGAAGCGTCTTACCTTCTTCTCCTATTTCATCATTTTCGGAGCCTGCCTCATTCCCTCTTTTATCTCCTTCTATGACAGTTTAGTCCATGACCAGAGTTGGATCATTCAGCACCGGGCCATGTGGATTTTTATTTCGGGGATTATCGCTACCCTCATCTGCATCACCCTCAATCGCTTCGAAAACCCCCGCAACCGGGAACGGATCAATGAATTCTTCAAGACGATGCGGACGCCGGTTGATTT
>JAWLGH010000007.1:0-79751 GCA_041685165.1 Oceanipulchritudo sp.
CTGGGCCAACGGGCCATCAGATGTAGCCCCGGGCGACCAAGGCCAACCGGGCGCAATTGAATTTCCCATCCCTTGCAGCGGATTGAGTCTTGTTTCCTGAAGGATTCCGTTCATCAGTTGCAGACGCGTTTCAGCCACACCGCGCAGAGTCCGGGCCAGCTTTCCACTGGAACTTCCCCCGTACCGAGCCCGAATCCGTGGCCGCCGTTCTCATAAATGTGCAGCTCTGCCGGGACACCCTTCGCGACAAGTGCCCGGTATATCCGGAGGCTGTTCTCGACCGGTACCGAGGTATCGTCGCTCGCGTGTACGAGAAATGTCGGCGGCGTTTCAGGTGTGACATGCAGCTCGTTCGAATAGAAGTCGACGAGTTCCCGCGATGGGGCTTCGCCGATGAGATTCCTCTTCGAGCCGTTGTGCGTGACTCCCTCCTGCATGGATATGACGGGATAGACGAGCATCATGAAGTCCGGACGTGCGCTCGCCTTGTCGATATCATCGACACTGTCGTACACAGCATCGTTGAAATGTGTTCCGGCGGAAGAAGCCACATGTCCGCCCGCCGAGAAGCCCATAATGCCGATTTTCCCGGAATCGACACCGTATTCCTTTGCCCGGCTCCGCACCAACCGCACTGACCGCTGGGCGTCCTGAAGCGGTGCGGGATGACCGTAATCATACATGCGGTATTTGAGAATGAAGGCCGCGATACCGAGACTGTTCAGCCATTCCGCGACATCTTGCCCTTCATGCCCGATAGCGAGCCTCCTGTAACCTCCTCCGGGACAGACGACCACAGCCGCGCCTGTCGCCCTATTGGCCGGCGGCAGATAGATGGTCAGTGCGGGATCGTTGACGTGGTAGACACGATTATGTTCGAATGACTCGGCCTCACCGGTTTTCGATTCACCCGGAGCTTTGCCGGGCCAGATGTTGACAGTGCGAGGATCGGCGAGAGCGGACAGTGACAGGATCAAGGATGCAATGCTGATTGTGAGGATTTTTGGGAACAAGGCGTATTTCATGATGAACCGGTCGATGAACGGATACGGTTGAGTGAATTTCCTGTCGCTCACTGATTCAACCACAATTATGGGTCCAATGCCAACCCGCCGAGAATGAATTTCCCATCACCAGACTTTTGGGATAACGCGTATCCATGGATATACCCTGATGATCCCCATTGGCTTTTCATTAATCATCCACATGGCTGCGCCATGCGAAGCTCGAAGAGCGAAGCATGGTGCGGGCGGGGAGAATCGAACTCCCACGGCCAGCTTGGAAGGCTGGAGTTCTACCATTAAACTACGCCCGCCTGGTAAGGGGTAAAGGAGGGAATAAGGCGGCCTCCGCGGTGGAGGTCAAGACTCCTTTTTTCATCGTGCTGAATCAGTAAAGGTCCCCCGGAGGGAAGGGCCTGCCCAACGGTCAAGAAGCCCCTTATCCCCGGCCACCTGCCTTGCCTCGCCTTGATGGGGACATTTCCACCATTGCCAGCAGGGGAAGCCGCTTCATACTTCCGCCCATGACTGGAAGCGACGGCAGACCACTGCCCGTGATGAGGAAAACCTTCACGGTCCCGGGCGAGGCGATCGATGAAAACGGCCACGTCAACAATGTCCGTTATGTCCAGTGGATGCAGGATCTCGCTGTGGAGCACTGGAACGCCGTCGGGGGAGCGGAGGTGAACCGTACCGAGGGTTGCACCTGGGTGGCCCGGACCCATCACATCGAATACCTCCGTCCGGCCTACGCCGGGGACACCCTCGAGGCGCTGACCTGGGTGACCGGGATTGGCCGCGTCCGCTCGACGCGCCGGTACGCCTTCCGGCGCCTTGAAGACGGGCAGCTTCTGGCCCGCGGGGAAACGGAATGGGTCTTTGTCCGGATCGCGACCGGAAGGCCCGGAGCCATCCCGGAATCCGTCCACGCCCGCCTTCCCGTCTCCGGGGACCCATTCTAGAGGGTGTAGCGCAGATCGGCCCAGTCTCCATCGAGGCGCGCATCCATTTCCGGAAGCCGGCCCGTCCGACTGGAGACAAGGGGCGCGAAAACGGCATGCACCTCCCGCACTTCCCGGGTCCAATTTTAGCCTCCGCTGAAAGACGGAGGCTTCTTCAGAGGCTCATCCCACCCGCTCCGCAATCCGGTCGAACCGCACCGCTGAAACGCCGTCACTAAAATCCAGTGGCTCGCCGTTGTAGACAATCGTGCGCGCCTGCAAGGGGGCAATGCGTTCATGGAAACGCTTCAGACTCTTCTTGAAGGATTCATGGAAGGTCGATGCCGACTTGATCTCAATGCCATGCAAGGATCGCCCGGCCGCCTGCAGGAGGTCGATCTCATTACCGTTGCTGTCGCGGAAAAAGTACAAACCCGCCTCCTTGCCTTGATGATAACGGGCCTTCAGGCACTCCAGAACCACCAGATTCTCAAACAGGCTCCCCACCAGCGGGTCCCGCAGCACCTGCTCCTCTGTTTCGATGCCCAACAGATAGCAGAGCAGGCCCGTGTCCGTAAAATACAACTTTGGCGACTTGATCAGCCGCTTGCCGAAATTCTCAAAGTAAGGGGGCAGGCGAAACACCAGGAACGATGCCTCAAGGATCGAGATCCAGTTGCGTATTGTCTTCGCATCCACTCCCACATCTCCCGCCAGTGATGCAAAGTCCACCAGTTGCCCCACCCGACCCGCCAACAGTCGCATGAACTTGTCGAACAGCATCTCATCCTTTAAATGAATCAACAGCCGGACGTCACGCTCCACATAGGTCTGATAATAGGCACTGTACGCTGCCTGTGGACGCTGCCCCGCCACATGCAGCCGGGGCAGGAAACCCCGGTGGATCGCCTCCTCAAAGCGTCCCATCCCCTTCCCTGACGCTGCCAGCTCTCCAAGTGACAACGGAAGAAGACGCAAAATTCCCGTCCGGCCCGCAAGCGACTGCCCAATCGCCTCCCGAAGCTGCAATTGATGCGACCCGGTCAGCACATACTGCCCCGCTTCGCCCGTCTCGTCCACCTTCCCCTGCAGGTAGCTCAACAGCTCCGGAACCCGCTGCACTTCATCCACAATCACCCGCCGCCCCAGCCGCCCCAGTAGCGCCCGCGGATCCCTCTCCGCCAACCGCCGCGTGTCCGGATCCTCCAAACTTACATATCCCCAGCCCGCCAGCTCCTCCTGCACCAGCGTCGTCTTTCCCGCCTGCCGCGGCCCGATCACCGTCACCACTGGAAATTCCTCGACCTGCCTCAGGAGCTCTTCCCTCAAGTGTCGCTGAATCATACACACACACCTTAATCTTATTCTTTTCAGGACATCAAGTCCTTTTTTGCATAGCTTTAATCCCTGTTTGGCAGAAATCCGTCACGCTCAAACACCCACGTGGCTAAAAGCCGTAGAGCAGATCGGCCCAGTCTCCATCGAGGCGCGCATCCATTTCCGGAAGCCGGCCCGTCCGACTGGAGACAAGGGGCGCGAAAACGGCATGCACCTCCCGCACTTCCCGGGTCCAATTTTAGCCTCCGCTGAAAGACGGAGGCTTCTTCAGAGGCTCATCCCACCCGCTCCGCAATCCGGTCGAACCGCACCGCTGAAACGCCGTCACTAAAATCCAGTGGCTCGCCGTTGTAGACAATCGTGCGCGCCTGCAAGGGGGCAATGCGTTCATGGAAACGCTTCAGACTCTTCTTGAAGGATTCATGGAAGGTCGATGCCGACTTGATCTCAATGCCATGCAAGGATCGCCCGGCCGCCTGCAGGAGGTCGATCTCATTACCGTTGCTGTCGCGGAAAAAGTACAAACCCGCCTCCTTGCCTTGATGATAACGGGCCTTCAGGCACTCCAGAACCACCAGATTCTCAAACAGGCTCCCCACCAGCGGGTCCCGCAGCACCTGCTCCTCTGTTTCGATGCCCAACAGATAGCAGAGCAGGCCCGTGTCCGTAAAATACAACTTTGGCGACTTGATCAGCCGCTTGCCGAAATTCTCAAAGTAAGGGGGCAGGCGAAACACCAGGAACGATGCCTCAAGGATCGAGATCCAGTTGCGTATTGTCTTCGCATCCACTCCCACATCTCCCGCCAGTGATGCAAAGTCCACCAGTTGCCCCACCCGACCCGCCAACAGTCGCATGAACTTGTCGAACAGCATCTCATCCTTTAAATGAATCAACAGCCGGACGTCACGCTCCACATAGGTCTGATAATAGGCACTGTACGCTGCCTGTGGACGCTGCCCCGCCACATGCAGCCGGGGCAGGAAACCCCGGTGGATCGCCTCCTCAAAGCGTCCCATCCCCTTCCCTGACGCTGCCAGCTCTCCAAGTGACAACGGAAGAAGACGCAAAATTCCCGTCCGGCCCGCAAGCGACTGCCCAATCGCCTCCCGAAGCTGCAATTGATGCGACCCGGTCAGCACATACTGCCCCGCTTCGCCCGTCTCGTCCACCTTCCCCTGCAGGTAGCTCAACAGCTCCGGAACCCGCTGCACTTCATCCACAATCACCCGCCGCCCCAGCCGCCCCAGTAGCGCCCGCGGATCCCTCTCCGCCAACCGCCGCGTGTCCGGATCCTCCAAACTTACATATCCCCAGCCCGCCAGCTCCTCCTGCACCAGCGTCGTCTTTCCCGCCTGCCGCGGCCCGATCACCGTCACCACTGGAAATTCCTCGACCTGCCTCAGGAGCTCTTCCCTCAAGTGTCGCTGAATCATACACACACACCTTAATCTTATTCTTTTCAGGACATCAAGTCCTTTTTTGCATAGCTTTAATCCCTGTTTGGCAGAAATCCGTCACGCTCAAACACCCACGTGGCTAAAAGGCGTAGAGCAGATCCGCCCAGTCGCCATCGAGGCGCGCATCCATTTCCGGAAGCCGGCCCGTCCGACTGGAGACAAGGGGCGCGAAAACGGCATGCACCTCCCGCACTTCCCGGGCCAGGATCCCACTGAGGACAAGCCAGCCTCCCGGGTTGACGGAGCGGCAGAGCAACTCGGCATGTTCGCAGAGGATGTTCGCGAGGATATTCACGAGAAGGAGATCGGCGCCCTCGCCTTCAAGCCCCTCCGTGAGGTCGGACCAGCGGAAATCAATCCGTCCCCCGAGGTCGCAGAGCTCGGCGTTGTCGAGGCTGATGCGGACGGAATCGGGATCGAGATCAAAGCCGTAAACCCGCGAAAATCCCAGCTTGCGGGCCGAGATGGCAAGGATGCCGGAACCGCAGCCGGCATCGATGATCCGCTTTTCCCCGCTTTCAGGGCCCCAGGCGTCGCGGGCGTCCAGAAGACGGCGGACACAGAGGCGGGTAGTCTCGTGATTTCCGGTCCCGAAAGCCATTCCCGGGTCGAGGTAGACAATCTCCTCCCCGGGGGGCAGGTCATACTGCTCCTTTTCCCAGACCGGCACCCAGTGGAGCCCGCGCTCGTTCCAGGGCTTGAAATGCAGCTTGTAGGCCTCCTTCCAGTCCCGGTCCTCCAGCTCGAGGATGTCCGGTTTGTCCGGGAGCTCGGGGAAGGTCCGCCTCAGGTCCGCGAGGACACTTTCCATCTCCTCCGGGCCGGAGAAATAGCCGCAGAGGTCAAGACGGCCTGTAAGCCGGTTCTCATTGAGCATCCAGTGCTGCTGGAAGGCCTCGCAGAAATGGTCCTCAAGCCGCTGGGTCAGGCCGGCATCAACCGGCAGGCGGATTTCAATCATGCCGCGGGACCTCCGGCAAGATGGGCCACAACCCGCGGCAGGAGGCGATGCTCGGCGGCGTGCACTTTCTCCGTCAGGGATTCAAGAGTATCCATTTCATCAACACGGACCGCCTCCTGGTCAAGGATCTCGCCCCCGTCAACCTCGGCGGAAACGCGATGGACGGTACAACCGGTCACCTTGACCCCGTATTCCCAGGCCTGCCGGATGGCCTCGAGGCCCTTGAAACTGGGAAGGAGACTCGGATGCAGGTTGATGATGCGGTCCGGAAACGCTTTCAGGAAGGGCGCCTTGAGGACGCGCATGAATCCGGCGAGGACGACGAGGTCGACTTCCATGGAGCGGACCGCCTCGGCAAAGGCCACTTCCGCCTCCGGGGAAAAACGCGTCCGGAAGGGACCCGGATCCACATGGATGCCGGGAATACCAAGGTCCTTGCCGAGACCCAGGATACGCGCTCCCGGCTGGTCGCTGAAGATCGCCACTGGTTCCGCCCGGCCGAGAACCCCGGCTTTCCAGGCCTGCAGCAGCGCTTCCGCGTTACTCCCTCTTCCCGATCCAAGAATGGCGAACCGCATCCGCTTTCCTCCCGCCTAGTCGAAGATTTTTTTCGCCTTGTCCCAGAAACTCTCCTCCAGGGGGTTCTTGGCATCCCCGCAGGACTTGGCGAACTTCTCGAGCAGATCACGCTGCTCCGCATTGAGCTTCTTGGGGACCTCGATGTGGACCCGGACAAACTGATGGCCTTTGGGACCACCCCGCAGGCTGGGCATGCCCCGCTCCCGGAGCTTGAAGACGGTTCCGTCCTGGGAACCCGCCGGAATCTTAAGGGAAACCCGTCCGCTGGTGTTCGAAAGCGTCGGGACCTCGATCGTTCCTCCAAGGGCCGCAAGGGTGAATTTGATCGGCACATCACAGTAGAGGTCGTCACCCTTGCGCTCGAAAATATCGTGGTCCTTCACATGGACGACCACGTAGAGGTCTCCCGGAGGCCCGCCCATCGTGCCGGCCTCGCCGTTGCCCGCGGAACGCAGTTTCTGCCCGGTCGCGATTCCCGCGGGTATCCGGATCTTCACGGTCTTGTTCTGAACCACGCGGCCGTCGCCATTGCATTGGCTGCAGCGCCGTTCCGGCATCCGCCCCGCTCCCCCGCAGGTCGGGCAGGCCTGCTGGACCTGGAAAAAGCCGCGCGAGCTGACAACCCGTCCCGCTCCCCCGCAGGTCGAACAGGTGACGACGCTGGAACCCGGTTCCGCGCCTGATCCGGTACAGCGGTCACAGGGTACCGCCGTGCGGTAGGATACTTCCTTTTCAGCGCCTTTGTAGGCCTCCAGCAGCGAAATCTCAAGGTCATAGCGGAGATCGGCACCTTCCTGGCTGGCGCTTCCACCACGGGATCCACCGCCCCCACCGCCGAAAAAGTCATCAAAGGCGCTTCCTCCAAAGACCTCGCGGAAGATATCGAACGGATCATGAAACCCGCCTCCACCACCCGCTCCACGGGCACCCGCGCCGCCCTGCTCGAAGGCGGCATGCCCGTAGCGGTCATAGGCGGCTTTTTTCTCCGGATCCTTGAGCACCTCATAGGCCTCGGAAACTTCCTTGAACTTGGCCTCCATGGCCTTGTCGCCCTTGTGTTTGTCGGGATGGAACTCCACCGCCTTTTTCCGGTAGGCCTTCTTGATCTCAGCGGTTGAGGCATCCCGGCCAACGCCGAGCAATTCGTAATAATCTTGTTTTGCCATGGAGCCTATTCTTCTTCCGTTTCAGGACCTTCCGCTTCCTGCGCCTTGGAGCGGGTGCCATTCGAAATGATTACCGCAGCGGGCCGCAGGAGCCGTTCATGGAGACGGTAGCCGATGCGCTGTACCTCGACGATGTGGCCGTCCTCAATCGAGTCGTGCGGAACGTGCCCGACAGCCTCGTGGTAATTGGGGTCAAAAACACCGCTTTCCGGATTAATCTCCTCGAGACCATTCTGTTTCAGGGCGGTTTCCATCTGCGTCAGGATCATCCGGAATCCCTCCGCAAAGGCCGCTCCCCCTTCATGCATTTCAGCGGACTTGAGTCCGAGCCGGAAGTTGTCGAGAACCGGAAGAAGGTCTTCCACAAGGCCACAGTTGGCCTGCCTCCTTGCCTCCTCCTTTTCCCGGAGGGCGCGCTTTCGGTAGTTCTCAAGGTCGGCCACCGTACGCAGATAACGTTCCTTCTGGACCGTCACTTCAGCGGTCGCTTCATCGAGCTTCCTGAGCAACTCCCCTGTTTCGTTTTCCTCCGTGGTGGGCGTGTCCGCTGTCGCCGCCTCCTCAACCGGTGTTTCAGCAGAGGCTTCCGCCTCTTCCTCCGCGGGCTTTGCCCCCTCGTTTTCTTTGGAATCTTTACTCATGATTGCTTATGGAATGCGTGCACAAAAACCGACATACCATCACCTTTTTTCCTGTAATTTCAACCGCTTTCCCCGCTGTCAGCGACCTTCTTCGCCGCTGCCTTGCGGGCCGGCCGCTTCTTTGTCGCCGCCTTTTTCGCCGCGGCGGCTTTTTTCGCCGCCTTGGCAGGGGTCTTTTTCACGGCCTTTCGAGTGGCCGTCTTCTTGGCCGCCGTTTTCCGGGCCGCTGATTTTTTCGTCGCCTTGCGGGCCACCTTTTTCACTCCGGCCTTTTTCGTTGCCGGGGGCTCGGCCTTTTCGCCGGTGCTGCTTTCCGGTTCCACCGGCACCGCCTTTTCAGGTTCCGGACGGGACGCCTGTTCTGCCCGGGAAGGTTTCTCCGGGGCCGCCCTGGATACCGGCGACGGGCCGCCCTCGTGGGTTTCCGGCCCCCCCTGCCGGTCAAGAAAGCCGACCTCGGCCTTTGGCGGCTTCGGCTTCCGGCGCGAACGCCGCCGCCGTTTCCCGCCGGTCGCCGAAGGTCCCTCGGGACTGGTTTCCGGCTTCGGGACACCGTCCCCGGTCCGCACCGCCGACTCCCTTGCTTCAGGCTCCCTCGAAGGCTTCCGCGGAGGCGCCTCGCGGACCGCCTCCTTTTCCCCGGGTTGG
Organism: Oceanipulchritudo sp.; assembly: GCA_041685165.1. GTDB lineage: Bacteria > Verrucomicrobiota > Verrucomicrobiia > Opitutales > Oceanipulchritudinaceae > Oceanipulchritudo. Next base: position 8,736 of record JAWLGH010000007.1, read on the forward strand.
CCGGCCTCCTTTTTACCGGTCTGGCCGGCCTCCCGGCCGGACGGTTTCCGGTCCTTGCGGCCCGATTCCCGTTTCCGGCGGGGCTTCTCCTCCCGGGTGGGTTTTTCGGCGCCTTCCTTTTCCTTGCTCCCGCGACGGCGCTCCTCACGGCGAAGCTCATCGCGCTCAAACTGCTCGTCCTCCAGCTGTTCCTCGGCCTCGATCATTTCCCGCGGGACGGTGTAGGGGACTGGTTTTGGTTCCGGATAGGGCAGGCGCACCACTGGATCCTGGTCGGGCTCGCTGACACGCAGGGGTCGCAGGACCAGTTCGGTGATGATATTCCCGAACTGGCTCTGGAGAATCTGTTCAATCGCCTGGGCGACCGCCTCGGGGTCGATGGCTGCCTCCGTGCGGGCTCCGGGCCGCGCCGACAGGCGCCCTTCACGGTAACGGTTCGGCTCCGGAGAGAGATGGCTCACTTTCACGCCGTGCTCGCGCATCTCCTCAAAAAGGACTTCGCCCATCCATTTCAATCCGCCCGAGGCCGCCGCCCCGACCGGGCCGCCCCGGCTCGCGTCGGCGTAGGGGGAGCCAAGCTGGATAAAATAACCCTGCAACGTTTTCAGGCTCGGGGCCAGGATCCGGCTCAGGACAAGCGGGCAGAGCAGGTTGATGCGCAGGATGCGCTCCATCTCCGCCGCGTCCATTTCCTGAAAGGGTCGTCTCCCGAAAAACTTGGCGTTGTTGATGACCACATAGACGCCTTTCTCCGCTTCGAGGATCTTCCTGCATGCCTCCTCGATCGCTTCGGGATCAGCGAGGTCACAGGAGACCGGCTTGAAGTTGACGTTTCTGAGGGGGCACTCCTTGTAATCACCTCCCAGGCCGTACACCCGGAACCCGAGTTGTATGAGCCTGCTCGAGATCGCCAGTCCAAGGGAACTGGAAGCTCCCGTCACGATTGCTATGTCCATAAATGAATTTTTGTTGGGGAAATTGTCCGGGCCAGCCGGGTCCGGAGTAAATCCATCATCTCCGCCCGTACCGCTCCTTTATAGGAAACGGCGTTGTTAGCATGCTCAAAGGGATAATGCAAGAGGTCCGTACCCGGCCGTTTCCGCATGCGCCGGAAGGCCTGGACCCCGACCCGGAAAACCCCCACCTCGACCTGTTCCACCGCCGTCCAGGGAACGGCCTCCGCAAGCTCGTCCATAAATTCCCCGTAGACCCTTTCCCAGTCGGGAACCTTGAGAACAGGATCCAGGCAGAGGGAGACCCGCCAGCCCGCGCCAACGGCTTCCCTGAGGGCTTCCAGCCGGGCCGTGAGCGGGGGCGCCCCGCTCTCATAGCGCTCGCAGACCGAAGCCGGCGAAAGCGTCCACGCCATTCGCATCCGCGGGGAGGCCTCCACCTCCCGGAAAAACCGCCTCCCGGCGCTCTTTGTCCGCACCTCCACCTCGACCGCTTCCTGCCCGCGGGACCACTCCGTCCACTCGCGCACGTACCCGAGGATTCCCTCGAGGGCAAGGAGGTCGGAGTCGTAGGAAATGGCCAGCCTGACCGGTTCCGCGGGATCCGGGCGCGCGCCGGCAAAGCGTTCCACGGCCCCGAAATGGGCCTCGAGGTTGACGAAGGCGACCACGTTCGCGCCCGGATACATCCCCTGGAGGTAGCAGTAGTGGCAATCGTAGGGGCAGTTAAGGACAAGGGCATTGTAACAGAAATTCGGATACGCACTCTCCTGGAGAAAGCAGTTCCCCGGGTAGAGGAGGTTGTCCTTCTTTGCCGCAAGGATGAGCTTCGGGCTCGCCTTCTGCCTCCAGAAGTCCTGCCGTCCCCTGCCGAAGACATTGTTGTAGTCGTCGATCATGACAATCGTGCTCCGCGGGAAGCGCTCCAGGATGCGGCGGGCCCGGCGGCTTTCGGCGACGGCCCCCTCCACGTAGACATGGGAAAATGTATTAGCTTTCGAGTACATCCCTGAGGTGGTTGAAGGCCCGCGTGTTGCCCGGACGGGTATCCGGGGTGTCCGCGGGCAGGATCCCGGTGAGCCGCCCGCGGTCCCCCCCGCGGGCAAGATACCCGGAGACCCATTTCCGGAGCTGGGATTCCTGCGTCCGGGTCAGCCGCAGCCGGGAAAGAATCTCCTCCGCGAGCGGGTCCCCGACCGCCTCCCGGGAAGGATTTCCCACGCCGCCCCAGTTCCGGATGAAGGCCACGACCGGCTCGAGGGAGCCGGCGTAGGCGCGTGCGGCCCGCTCCGGATCGATCCGTCCCGTAAGGGCGTCGGAAACCCACTTCAGGAGGGCGATGCGGTCCGGGGGCAGGACCTGACGGGCCGCCTCGTAGAAACCGCTCCCCTCCATGTCGACGAGGGTCGCCTGCCCCGAGTCCTCAGAGACAACCCGCGGAACCGTCATCAGGGCCGCCTCCTCGAAGGGATGCTTGAGGAGGATATCCGGGATCGACATCCGGCCGGTGGTCTCATCCCGTACCGAGTGGACGTAGCGCCATGCATGGAGGGGTGCGCAGCCGGGGGAGGCGCCGCAGAACCCGATGTTGAGGGCGGCCTCAATCCCCGGATGGTGCCCGAGGGCCCAGCCGGTGGCGGCACTCGCGCGCAGGGAACCGGTCCCTGTGACGAGGAGGAACCGGTCCCCGCCTTCATAGACCGGGAAAGGCCCCTCCCCGACCGCCTTCAGCCCGAGGGCGGAGACAAGGGGGCGGGCCTCGATCATCAGGGCTGTCGTGATTAAAAGCATGTCGTCGGTTCAGGAAAATCCGGAAAAAGGCAGGTCATGTGCTTTGACGGGAGCCGACAAGGGAAAAACTCGACCCGGGACCGGTCCGGGGCGAATCTGGCGACCATGGAACTGGAAGCCTACCTCAAGGTCGCCGACCAATTCAAGCTCGGGGACCTCGTCACCGAGCAGCCTCACCCGGAGACCGCCGGCCTAGCCGGGCTCGCCCAGAGGGACCTTCACACCGCCATCGACACCTTCCACCGGGTCGACCGGCTGGCCCTTGGCCGGCTGGGGGACCGCCTTGGACCGCTGCCCGAGCTCGTCGAATCCATGCGGCGGACCCTCCGTGCCGGCGGACGCATTTTCCTTGCCGGGTGCGGGGCCACCGGCCGCCTTGCCCTCTCCATCGAAACCATCGCCCGGGAAAGGTGGCTGGACAATCCGGGAACGGACCGGGTCATCGCCTTCATGGCCGGGGGCGACACCGCCCTCATCCGTTCCCTGGAGGCCTTCGAGGATTACCCCGAATACGGTCGAAGGCAGCTCCACGAACTCGGATTCGGCCCCAGGGACCTTCTCCTCGCGATCACCGAGGGCGGCGAAACCCCTTTTGTCATCGGGGCCTGCGAAGCGGCCGCGGAGCTTTCGGGGGAAGCCCCCTGGTTTCTCTTCTGCAACCCGACGGAACGCCTTCGGAGCACCGTCGCCCGCTCCCGCGCCGTCCTTGAATCACCCCGCATACATCCTTTCTGCCTCGAAGTGGGGCCGATGGCCCTCTCCGGAAGCACCCGCCTCCAGGCCGCAACGGTGCAGATGCTCGTTGCCGGGGCCGCCCTCGGCGAAGCCCTCGGGGCGGAGCCCGCGGAGACCCTTGTCCGGGAATTCGCGAGGATCATCAACTCCCTTGATTTCGCCTTTGCCGCGCCCTTCATCGAGGCCGAGGCGACCGCCCTAGGGGGAGGCGGTCTTATTCTGTATCAAACCGACACCTACGGAATCACCGTCCTCACCGACACCACGGAGCGTTCCCCGACTTTTTCCATCCCCCCGTTCGAGAATCGTCACCGGGCCGGCGACGCCCTCAGCCCATGGTACCTTTCCCTCCCGGGATGCCCCGGGAGCAAAGCCGCCTGGAGGGCGCTTCTGCACCGCTCCCCAAGAACCCTTGAATGGCCGGAACTCAAGGGACAAGGTTCGCTGGAGACCCTGCTCGGACACGACATCTCGGCCGCGGCACCGGGATGGCGGAAAACCCGCCATCCGGACCGGCGCCAGTTCCCCTTTCTCATTCATCGTCCCGGACCGGTGCTCGAATTTGCCGGCCTCTCCCATTCCCTCGGGATGGAAAAGGCGCCCCTCCTCCTCAGGCACCTCGTTCTCAAGTGTTTCCTCAACCTCCACAGCACCCTTGTCATGGGCCGGATGGGACGTTTTGAAAGCAACCTCATGACCCATGTGCGGCCCAGTAACTACAAGCTCGTCGACCGGGCGGCCCGCTACCTCCAGGAGAAGAGCCGCCAGGAAAAAGGCCGGGCCCTCCCCTACCGGGAAGCGGTCGCGGCGGTCTTTGCCGGGATCCGGAGACAATAAAACGGAAGGGAGGCCGCCTTCCGTTTTACAGGGCTGGTGGGACGGGCTGAAGCCGTCCCGTTATTTTACTGGCAGGATTACGCTGAAGCAAACGCCTCCTTCAGGTAAATTCTCAAACTGGATCGTCCCCTTGTGGGTCTCGACGATGCCCTTGCAGATGGAAAGCCCGAGACCGGTACTCTTTTCCCCCCCGCTGGGGCGGTTCGAGGTCTTCCCGAATTCCTTGAAAAGACGGTCCTTTTCCCCTTCCGGGATTCCCGGTCCGTTGTCCTCGAACTCGAGGATGACACGATCTCCGGGCAGGCTTCGGCAACCGATCCGGACCCTCCCCCCCAGAGGGGTGAACTTGAGGGCGTTGCTGATCAGGTTGTCGACAACCTGGCGGAGCTTCTGGCGGTCCCCGGTGATCTCCGGAAGGGCCTCTTCCACCTCGACGGTAAGTCCAATCTGCTTTCTTGCCGCTTCCCCCTTGAAAAGCTGGGAAAGGTTCCGGAGAAGGCAGGGAAGCGAAACAGTATCGCCGCAAAGGGTGCCCTTGCCCCTGTTGATCGCGGACACATCGAGGAGCTCGTTGAGGAGCGTCACCACGCTCTGTCCGGCATCCTCGATACAATCGACAATCTCGCGCTGCTCGGGGCTGAGGTTCGAGGTGTCCTCCTTGAGGAAACCGGCCAGGCCGGCGATGGCGGCAACCGGGTTGCGGAGGTCGTGCGAAGCCATACGCATGACACGGTCCTTTTCCTCATTGAGGGCATTCAATTCCGCAATGTGCTTTTCCCGGATCTGGGCAAGGCGTTTCACGCGAAGATGGGTCCGGATACGGGTCAGGCTCTCGGCGGGATGGAACGGTTTCACGATGTAGTCGATCGCCCCGCAGTTGAAACCGCGGACAATCTCCTTCCGTTCCCCCCTTGCGGAAAGGAAAATCACCGGGAGAGTGGCGTTCCGAGGGTCCTCCTTGATGCGCCGGCAGGTTTCCATCCCATCCATCTCCTCCATGACGATGTCCATGAGGACAAGGTCCGGGTCGACCTCGTTTACGAGCCAGAGGGCCTCCTCGCCCGATTTGGCCTCAAAGACCTCGAAACCGTCCCGGTTGAGGAAAAACTGGATCTGGCGCCGGGCCATGGCACTGTCGTCGACGACAAGGATGCGGCTCCCTCTGAGATCATCCCCCCGGTCAGCATCTCCCTGAGACCCTTCCGAACCGGTCTGGGGATGCATCTCGATGGCGAATGTGTCGACAAGGTATTTCTCGACCGACTTTCTCAGCTCCTGCCGCGTGATGTCATGGCGCTGGCGAAGGAGCCGGCCAAGATACATGCTTGCCATCGCCAGCACTTCCCTTGGATCCACCTTCGGCTCGAGGAGCGGGTTGATTTCATCCATGATGGCAAGGACCATCGGGGAATAACGCCTGAACAACGCCTGCTCGGAGACATCGGACTGCCGGTTCTGCTTCCTTTTTAAAATTGCCATAGTAGTAATCCTGCCCTGAAACCACAGGATAACAGGTCCGGGGGCCGGGCACCATTCGGTCTTTACCTGAGCCCGGCAGGGATCTTTCCGGAAGGGAAAGACCCTATGATGACGGTCGTGGCGGTTCCCAGGAGGAGGAGCCAGGTCCAGGCGAGCGGGAGGCGTCCGCTTTCAACAAGCCAGAGCCCGGTGGCGGCGACGGCCGTTCCCGCGAGCATGGCGGGCAGGTTGATCCGGTCGGCTCCGCGCCGGCTGAAAAGGCCGAGCAGGAAGACCCCGAGAAGGCTTCCGTAAGTGAGGCTTGTGATCTTGAAGGCGAGCCAGAGGAAGGTGCCGCCATCCCGGAGCGACCAGGCGACGGCCATGAGCAGGAAGGCGAAAAGGACCGTGAAGGCCCGGCTCGTCCAGAGCCACCGGGAGGGGGAGGTGACGGCCGGGAAAAGGGGCTGGAGAAGGTCGCGCACAGTGGAGGTGCTGAGGGCGGCCATGGCCGAATCGAGACTCGACATCGCGGCCGCAAGCACCCCGGCAAGGAGGAGGCCCCGCAGCCAGACGGGCAGTTCGGCGAGGGTCATGAAGTGGGAAAAGGCGCGGTCCGGATCGGGCTCCGCGCGCCCATCGAGGAGCCGGGTCGGGAAGGCGGGATCCGGATTGACCTGGAACCAGGCGTAGAGGGCGATGCCGACAAAAAGGAAAAGGGCGGCCACGGGGAGGGCAATGAAGCCGCTGAGGACAAGGCTCCGACGGGCATGGCCGGCGCTGCGGCTGGAGAGGAGCCGCTGGGCCATGTCCTGATCCGTCCCGAGGGCGGCCACGGTGCTTGCAAAGCCGAAGAGGATCCCCGTGAGCAGCCATTGCGGGTCATTGAACCACTCGGTAATACGGCTCCCCTCGGGCAACCAGCGGATCATTTCCCAGCGCTCAGCCCCGGTACCGATTTCCCGCAGGGTCACCCATCCGAGATCATTGACCAGCCAGGCGCCGCAGGCGAGGCCGGCGGCGATAAAAACAATCCCCTGGATGCAGTCCGTCCAGATGACGGAACGGATGCCGCCCATGACGGTGTAGGCAAGGGTGATGAATCCGAAGAGGAGAAGGCTCCAGGCAAAGGGAAGCCCGAGGATGACGGAGAACCCGGTCACCGCGATCATCAGCCGGACTCCCGAGGCAAGGATGCGGGTGACGAGAAAGTAAACCGAGGCCGTCGCCTGGGTACGGCCCCCAAAGCGCTTTTGCAGGTATTCATAGATGCTCAGGCAATCAGCCTTGTAGAAGGCGCCGACAAACACCGTCGCGACAAAGATGCGCGCCCCGAAACTCCCGATGCCGAACTGGAGGTAGGTCATGTTTTCCGAAAACCCGACTCCGGGAACAGCAAGGTAGGTGGCGGCGCTGACTTCGGTTGCGACGATGGAACCGAGCACCGCCCACCAGGGTACCTGGCGGCGCCCGACAAAGTAGTCCTCGACGGAGGTTTCCCGGCGGCCCTTCCACCAGCCGACCCCGAGGATGAGGGCAAAGTAGGCAATGAGGATGATGGCGTCGGGAATACCCATGCAGTTCTTTCACGCGGGCGTGACCCGGCTCGGCGAACCCGTCCGTTGGCGGGCGGCCGGTTCAAGCACGTTTAAAGAGGTTGTACTTCAAGATGGCATAAATGGCCCGGACGCCGTCACGCCAGCCGATTTTTTTCCCCTCGGCGTAGGTTCTTCCGTAGTAGGAGATGCCGACCTCGTAGATGCGGCAATCGAGCCGGGCAACCTTGGCCGTGACCTCGGGCTCAAAGCCGAAACGGTCCTCCTCAATCCGGATCTGGTCGAGGATTTCCCGCTTGAAGACCTTAAAACAGGTTTCCATGTCCGTCAGGTTGAGGTTGGTCAGCATATTGGAGATGAGGGTCAGGAAAGTATTGCCGAGCATGTGCCAGTAGTAGACGACCCGGTGCGGTCGGCCTCCCATGAAGCGGGAACCGAAAACCACGTCGGCATCGCCGTTGAGGATCGGCTCAAGGAGAACCGGATACTCCCGGGGATCGTATTCAAGGTCGGCATCCTGGATGATGACGATGTCCCCGCTCACCTTCGTGAACCCGGTCCGGAGCGCGGCCCCCTTTCCCTGGTTCACCTCGTGTAAGAAGACCTTCACCAAGGTGTCGTCCTCCCATTCCCGGAGGATTGCCCGTGTCCCATCAATGGAGCAATCATCGACAATGATGATTTCGTGCAGGTTGATGCCAGCGTTCAGGACCCGCCCGACGATCGTCCGGATGGTCTTCTCCTCGTTGTAACAGGGAATGACGACGGAAACGTTCATGGGCGATAAACCTCAAAATTAACGTGTCGGATTACAAGTCTATTCAATTCCTCATGGATTGGCGCATGAAAGGGCTTACCCCATCGCCTTGCCTGGGACGGGGTGCTCCCCACTGGCCGGGAGGCAAACCTGACTGTATTTTCCCGGGGCGTCCTCTTTGATGGCCTGCAGGAACTCCGATTCAAGCCCTGTATCCAGTTTACGTATACTTTCGGTCGGGTCCGTCGGCCCGTTGTTCACGACAAGGACCTTTACCTCATGCCCGGCACCGGCCGCGGCGCGGAAAAACCAATCCCCATAGCGGGTGGGGTCCCCGGTCGCAGAAACGCGGGATCTCCGATGTCCGTATCCAGATTTTCATCAATCATCCTTGGTCGGCCCGTCCACGCCCCGCAGGCTCTCCAGTTCCTTTAGGAGGGCCCGTTTTTCCCGGAGAAGGTCCTCGATGAGCGCTTTTTGTTCGGTCCAGCTTTCGCCGGTGCGTTTCAATTCGGCCCAGACCTTTTCCTGGGTTGCCGCCTGCCGGGCCAGGAATTCCTGCTGGCGGGCGTAGTCGCGCCCCATCTTTTCGTAGTCGGCGGCGAGGCGCTTGTTTTCGCGGTGGATTTCCGCGGCCTCCCGGTTCCATGCCTCCACCCGCTGGACGCGCTCCCCGATCTCCCGGGCAAGGGCGGCATAGCGGGCGAAGGGGTCGCCACCGGTCCCTGAGGACCACCAGTCCAGAAGCGGGGCAAGGCGGGCCCGGCCCTCGGCGGGAAGCCGGGAAACGATGGGTGTCAACCGCTCCAAGAGGTTCTCGAGGGCCTCGTCATCGTCGCGCGAGGCCCATGCAAAGGGGATGGAAGCCCGTTCCTGGAGGGCGTCAAAGGCGGCCGTGGATTCCGGGAAAAGGAGCCCGGCAAGGCGGTGGAGGGGACGGCTCACCGGCATCATGCTGAATTCCTGCGGATGAAACACGGGCAGGGATTCAGGAGCCGTGAGGTTGAAGCGATCCGCGAGCCTTTGCGCGAGGGCAGCCGGGTCGGAAAAGCCGGCATTGGCATTGAAGACAAAGGCGCGGGAGGGATCCCAGCGGAGAAGGGCCCGGCTGTAGACGGCAAAGGCCCGGAAAGCCTGGTCCGGAAAGAGGGCAAGGTCCCAGTGGCCGCGCCGGAGGAGGGATTGATGGACCTCGAGGGGATGGCGATAGACAATGACGGCCTCCGCATCGGGGAGGAACCCTTTCCAGAAATCAAGAAAGAGGCAGGTCCGCGGCTCCTTCCAGCCCCACGCCCCGGATCGGCGAAGATCGTCGAGGAGCTCCCCGGCCTCACGCTTCTCGGCTTCAGTGTAGTTGGCCGGAAGGGGTTCCTGAACAAGCATCCCGTCGTCAAAGGCCCGCCGTTCAGGACCGAGACGGGCCTGGATGAGGCGCTCATGGAAGGCCAGCATGGGACGGGCCTCAAAGTGCCCCCGCGGGTTGCCCTTCTGGGGTCCGACCAGCTCGTCCCCGATGAAGACCCCGAGGGACTGCATGAGGCGGGCAAGATAGGAGGTCCCGCTCCGGTGCATGCCGAGGATCAGGAGCGCCTTGCCGTGGTCTCGGCTCATGAAGAGGGATCCTCCACAAGCTGCATTTCGGGCTCAATGAGAAAGTCGACCGTTCCCGTGGGCATCAGTTCCTTTTCCGGAAGGACGCGGAACGGAAGGGCGTCGATGATGCGGTGGACATAGGCCCGTTTTCCCTCAATCACGCCCTCGACCCCGGCATTGAGAAAATAGACCCCGGGCATGAGAAGGGTCTGGAAGCAAAAGCGGACCCGGTAACACTGTCCCGGTTCCACGGCCTCGATGAACTGGTCCCACGGGAGGGTGCGGCTCCCCCCGAGTTCATGTCCTTTGAGGGTCTTGATGAGCATCGCGAAGGTGACATCCCGGCAGGACTCGGAGAAACGGATGCGGTATTCAAAGATGTAGCGCCGCCCCCGGGTTAGGAGATTGGCCTCCCCGCCGCCCTCATCGTGGAGGCGGAGCCCGGAAATCTCCCCCCCGTGGCAGGCGTAATCGACCCGGCTCTGGGAGACAAAATGGGGATCGTACTGGGCCGTCGCGGCGGGGCCGCCCGGCAGGGATTCCTTCGGGCTGGAGGGCTCCCGGGGCCCGGAATCGGGCTTTTCCGCCATCCCGATGTCTCCGGTGGATTTTCCGGCTTTGAGGGCCGCGACGACCTTGTGGCTCTCCGCCTTGGAAACATGGCAGTAGCGCTGGTACTCCGTCACGACCTCCTTCGGGTTTCCCTGCATGACAATTTCCCCCTCGTGGAAAAAGAGCGCCCGCTCGGTAAGGTGCACCACCGAGCCGAGGTCATGGGAGACGAAGAGGATCGTTGTTCCCTCCTCCTTGAGGCGGTCCAGGCGGGCAAAGCACTTTCGCCGGAAGGTTTCGTCGCCAACCGAGAGGGCCTCGTCGATAATGAGAATCTCCGGTTCGACCGCGGTATGCACGGCAAAGGCGAGGCGAACCAGCATTCCGCTTGAATACGTCTTTACCGGCTGGTCGAGAAAATCGCCGATATCGGCAAAGCGGGCGATTTCCTCAAAGCGTTCCTCGGTTTCCGGGCGCGACAGCCCAAGAATGGAGGCACTGAGGTAAACATTCTCCCGTCCTGTGAATTCCTGCTCAAAGCCGGCCGCCAGTTCAAGCATGGCCGCAACCCGGCCCGTGACCTCGACCCGGCCGGCCGTCGGATGAAGGGTCCCGGCAATCAGTTTCAGGAGAGTCGATTTTCCGGACCCATTCTTCCCGATGATCCCGATGGTATCCCCCTTCCCCACTTCGAAGGAAATATTGCGCAGGGCGAAGAACTCCCGGTAGACCGACCGGGCATAAGCCGCGGCCGGGTTCCGCAAGGGACGCGGGAGGCGTCCCGCACGGGCCAGCCGCGCCGCGAGGGATCCCGTCAGGCGGGCCCGCGGGTGCGACCAGATCCGGTAAACCTTGTCAACTGACTCGACTTTTATCAGGGGCGGGGCCATGGTGTTGCAGACAAATGGGTATGTTCACCGGAAGACATTAGATCAAGTTGCAACTTTGGTCATTGACCGGTGTCTAACCTTCCTGTTCAGGGTTTAACCCCATATTTCCAAGATGGTTTTTCCAATTCCCCAGACCCTCATACAGGCCGTGCCGGCCCGTACCCTCTGTCTTATCCTTATGATCAGTGGGCCGGGAGCAGCGGGCCTGTCGGGCCAGGACTCCTCGGAAAACCCGTCCGGAGGCCCCAGTATCCTCGAGCGCTCCCCCTTTCTTCCCCCCGACTGGTCCCCCCCGACCCAGAGCCGGCCCCAGAACCGGCGACAGGAGGAGGCTTCCGCATATGAATTCCGCGGCGTCTACATGCTCAGCGGGGAATACCGTTTCCTGGTCAGTGAACAACGTTCCCGGAGCGGCAAATGGGTCCAGGCCGGGCAAGCCTATGACGGGTACGAAGTCCGGGACTACGATCCCCAGTCGGAAACCCTCACCCTTTATTTCAATGACAAGGAACATCCCATTCAGCTGGCCAGCCTTGACGCCAACCCGACCCCGATGCCCGTGAGCGGCCAGTCGACCCGGGCGAAAGCGGATGGTGACGAATCCGACCGGCCGGTTCGACGGACCATCCGGCCGGCCAGCCGCAGCAGTTCGCGGGAAGGCGGCAAGGCTCCCCCTCCTCCGGAATGGCTGCAGAAGTTGCGGGAAGAGGCGGCCAAGCGCCGCGAACAGGCTTCCCAGGAAGCCGAAGGCAATTCCGGAAGCGGATCCTCCGGGAATTCCCGTGAAACCAATGCCAGCGGCGCTGTTGGCGACCGCCCGGACTTCACTCCTCCACCACCGCCCGATTTCACACCCCCGAGCCCGCCTCCGGATATCAACGAAATCGACATTCCGCCGCCCCCGACGGAACCCCCGCCGGAACCCCCGCAGGAAGTACTCGACCTGATCCAGGAAACCTGGTCGGGCGAGGCGCCCGGGAGATGATGGACCCGGGCCGCCCGAGGGCGGCAGGAGAGAGGCTTGACCCCTTCAGAGTGGTGCCCATGGTCTCGTTTTTTCCATGGAAACGCAGCACGTCATAACCCGTGTCGAGGAGCTTCTCGACCATCCGGAAATCCGGAAATCAACCACCCTCCGGATTGACCTCTTTGACGCTGTCCACTTCCGGCTCTTCAAGCCGGAGCCCGTCTTTGAACTGGTTGAAAAGCGCCTTTGCCTGCGCGATCCGTCAAAATACAGTGGATATGCAGCGGAGCGGAAAGCGGTGGAGGGAACGATGCGCTCGGAACCGCTCAAGGCGCGGATAGAAACCTGCTGCATGCGCAATCCCCAATGGGCCGGGGAAGACCAGGTTTGCTACAGTACGGAACTGGAAGTTTGGATGGAACTCTCCTACCCGAGTCCCTGGGCTCTCGACCTGTACACGAAGGCGCTCGCACGGGACCTCTTTCTCCAGATTCCCAACGAGAGCTCCTTTCCGGACCTGTTTGTCCGGCTGGTGCTCCAGAAAAACGGTTTTGAGCGGCTGGTCACTGGTCCGGATCCCGCCACCACGAAGCGTGTTTCCGTAAGCCTCCCCCACTCCGAGGCCCCGGGAAGCCTGACCTTTTCGCCGGAAATCCCGGACCAGCGGCCCCATGCGCTTGCCGAGGGCGGTTCCCTCGGAGCCCTTCTTGCCAACGGAGTGATGGTCTGCGAGCGGGAACAGCAGGTTGCCCGGGAACCCGATCCCCGCAAACGTTACCTTGATGACATTGGATACCGCCTTATCGGTCCGATGCTGACCCTCCTGTTCCAGGAACTGGCAAACCGGGAGGGACCCATTGGCTTTTGCGGCAAAGGCTCCGGGTTCCTCACCACCCTCGGGAAGGAACTGGGCGCCTCCTGGCCCTGGCTGCCGGAGATCCGCGATCCGGAAAAGGGGCGATTCGCGGTCTCGATCTTTCCTGACCCCAGGAGTGACCTCAGTCTCCTTCCGCCACGGGAGGAGGAAAAAGCGTCAATCATCGGCCCGGTCGATTTTGAGCCCCTTCACCTCCTCCTTCCTCCGGTGGAGAGTTTCATCACAGCGGCCGTTAAAGGATCAAAAGCCCCGCACATCCAATCCCGCGCCTCGGCCTTTCTCCGGGATTTCGCGGAGATGTCCCGCGGTCTTTGTCTTCCTCTGAATGTGGAGGATATCCTTCGGCAATGGCGCCAGCAAATCCTTTCACCGAAACGCGAATTCGTGGAGACGCTCTCCAAGCGCGGCGTTCTCCCCGAATTCGAAAAGACCCGCTTACCTTGGAAAAGCTACCGCATGGTGAAGGAAGGACCCTGGCCCACCGCGAGCTACATGAGATCCTGCGGATTGAACCGGTGGTGGGTCAATTTTACGGCCCCGCAACGAAGCGGAGCCATCCGCCATTGGCAGAGCGAGCTTCACCAAGCCAACGCCTAGACGGCAAAACTCTCCCCGCAGGAGCAGCTTGCCTTGGCGTTGGGATTGTTGAATTTAAAGCCGCCGGCGACCAGCTTGTCGGAATAATCAAGCGTCATCCCCTTCAGGTAAAGGGCGCTTTTCGTGTCGATGAGGAGGCTGGCATCCCCGGAGCGCACGAGAAGATCCCCGGCCTTTGCCTGCCCGACAAACTTGAGCTTGTAGGCGAGGCCACTGCATCCGCCACCGGTGACCCGCACGCGTAGAAAGGGTCCCGAGGAATCGCGCTCCCGGAGGGAGGCCAGCTTGGCGGCGGCGGCCTCCGTCACCCGTACCAGCCGCTCATCGGCTTCACGGACACCTTCGGGAACAGGGATTGAGGAAACGGTCATACCTGCATCCTAGTCAATTGTCGTCACCTTTCAACCTGGAAAGGTAGTTGGGTATAGCGGTCGGCAAGCTCAACGGCGGCAGCGAAACTGCCGGTCCGGGCAATTCCCTTGCCGGCGATAGCGTAGGCGGTCCCGTGATCGGGACTGGCCCGGAAATGCCGCAGGCCGAGGGTGAGGTTGACCGCGGTATGGAAACCGAGGGTCTTGACCGGGATCAGGCCCTGGTCGTGATAAAGCGCCACCGCGAGGTCAAATTCCCCGGCAAGGAGCCGGTGGAAGACGGTGTCTGCGGGAAGACAGTCACTCACTCCCGGATAGAGCCCGCGTAGAACCTTGAGCCGCGGATTGAGGAGATCCTTCTCCTCGCTCCCGAGAAGGCCTCCCTCCCCGGCATGGGGATTGAGCCCGCAGACGGCGATGCGGGGTTCGGCAAGACCGGTCCGGTTGCCCCATTCAACAGCGTGGACAATGGCGCGGTCGAGCAGGTCGGGTTCCTCCGCGAGCTGGCGGGGAACCGTGGCGAGGGACACATGCCAGGTCACAAGGACGACCTTGAGACGCTCGCAGGAAAAGGCCATCGAGGGAACGCCGCCCCATGAATTGGCGAAAAACTCCGTCTGTCCGGGAAACGGATAGCCGACAGAGGCCAGCTGATGCTTGTTCACCGGTCCCGTGACAACAGCCCGGAAACGCCCTTCGAGGCAGCCGCGGGCGGCAATTTCAAGGGCCTCCCAGGAAACCCGGGCTCCTTCGGGGGTTGGCGATCCCGGGGCGAAAAGCTGTTTTCCCGATGGACAGACAAGGCCCTCCGCCGGCAGTGACTGGAGCCAGGGTTCGGACCCGATGGGGCAGACCCTCCCGGCACGGGTGGGATCTTCATCGAGCCACTTCCGGATAATTTCCGGCCCGACTCCCGCGGGATCGCCGCACGTGAGGGCGATTGGGAGAAGCCGTTTCATGATTCCTTACGGGATCCCGGCCGCATGATTCCCTTTTTGCTGGTTGCGCTTATGAATTCGAGAAAGGCCCGGCCCTCCGGGCTTTCCGCCATACCGTCGGCAAGGGCCGCCCCGGCAAGGACACGCGGACGCCCCTCGAAGGAAAAAACGAGCGCATAGAGCCGTTTCAGTTCGCGAATCGTCGCCCGTTCGAGACCTCTGCGCTGGAGACCGACGAGATTGAGGCCGACAAGGCGATTGCGTTCCGCCATCATGCAGAAGGGAGGGAGGTCCTGGCTGACACGGCCAACGCCCCCGACCATGGCTGAGGTTCCGATGCGGACAAACTGGTGCACCCCGGCCCCGCCGGAGACAAAGGCGTGTTCGCCCACGGAGGCCCAGCCCGAGAGGAGGAGATTATTGCCCAGAATGACATGATCTCCGACACGGCAATCGTGTCCGATATGGCAATTGGCCATGAGAAAGGCGTGATCCCCGATTTCGGTGAACGTTCCCTCCACCGTGGCGCGACTCACGGTGACCCCCTCACGGAAGGTGACGCCGGTACCAACCCGGACCCCGGAGGGTGTGCGGGGGTCAAATCCAAGATCCTGGGGAAGGCCACCGATGACGGCATGGGCATCAACGAGGCATTTGGGGCCGAGAATCGTTCCCGAACGGATGACGGCATGCTCACGGATAATGGATCCGGCACCGATTTCCACACCATCCTCAACAACAGCGTAGGGCCCCACCGTGACCTCGGAAGAAAGGCGGGTTGCCTTGTGAATGACGGCGGTTGCGTGGTGTCCTTTTTCCATGGCTGGCCCGGGGTATCCCTAATCCTTGAAGAGGCCCAACTGCGGTTCCCTGATGAGGTCGTAATTCTTCAGGACGCGGAGAATCTGGAGAAACTCGCTTTTCTGGTAGCTCCGGTTGACTTCGATTTTTTCGATGATGTCCATAAGCATCGTCCGGAAACTGATGATGCCGTCAACACCCTGTTCCCGGAGAAGGGAAATGCTCTCACTCCGGTAGGGTTCGCTTGTTGGAAGACCGGGAAGGACAAGGATCCGCATCAGGTCACCCCCCTTGCCGAAGGTTTCCTCGGAATCGGCAAAGCTGCCTTCAATCGCCCTGGAGACATTCTTCTCGAGGAATTTGAGGATTTCCGAGCTGCTCTTGAGAAGGTTGGGGGTAAAGCGGTGCGTGGTGTGCCAGGCTTTCACGACAACGACAGCGCGGTGAACGAAGGGGAGCTCGGAGGCAAAGAGAAGAAACTGGGCCTCCCGGTCCCCTTTGGCAAAGGTGGGATTGTAAACGAGCAGGTCGATTTCCTCCTCGGCCATCTTCCGTCTCGACTGGACCTGGTACTTCCGAACCTGCCGGACCAGAAAGCCGTGGAGTTCAAAATATTCCCGCACGATATTCTCATCGAATCCCGACATGAACCCCTAGAAAAGCCACATCCCGGCTGATGGCAACAGCATTGGGGCGGATCAGCGCTTACTCTCGGTAATAATCTTCTGGAGGACGGTGAAGCGGGCTTTGGTTTCCAGTTGCTCCAGCACTTCCGGATCCTCGCCACTGGCCCGCGCTTCCTCCAGGGCGTCATCGGCCCGTTGGCGGGCGTCCTCCAGGGCCTGTGGATCGATTTCTTCAACCTCGATGGCGGCTTCGGTGAGGACATGGACAACGTTCCCGATGATCTCGATGAATCCCCGGTCGATGGCAATTGATTCCGCCTTTCCGCCCTTGAAGTAGGTCAACTGACCCGGCTCGATCATTGTCATGAGCGGAATATGGCCGGGGAGAACATCGATTTCCCCGCCTTTTTCGGTGGGGAGAACGACATGATCCACCTCATCAGAGAGAACCTTCCGCTCGGGGGTGACAATTTCGAGAGTCAAGGACATGGCGGTGGGACAGCTTTAATCGTTGCTTTTGTGGGCTTCCAGAACCTCGTCGATTCCTCCCTTGTAGGAGAAATCGTTCTCGTCAACTTCATCCAGTTCCCCGTCGAGGATCATCTTGAAACCTTTGATGGTCTGCTCGACAGGGACAATCTTTCCGGCAATGCCGGTGAAGACCTCGGCCACGTTGAAGGGCTGGGAAAGGAACTTCTGGATTTTCCGGGCCCGGTAGACGGCCTGCTTGTCCTCCGGGGAAAGTTCGTCAATCCCGAGGATGGCAATGATGTCCTGCAGGTCCTTGTACCGCTGAAGGACGGCCTGGACGCCGCGGGCAACCTCAAAATGCTCCTTCCCGACAACGGCCGGATCGAGGGCCGTGGAGGTGGAATTGAGGGGATCCACAGCGGGATAAATGCCCAGCTCGGCGATCCGTCTTTCGAGGACAATCGTGGAGTCAAGGTGGGCGAAGGTACTCGCGGGAGCGGGGTCCGTCAAATCGTCCGCGGGCACATAGACGGCCTGGAAGGAGGTGATGGAACCCTTGTTGGTGGAGGTGATGCGCTCCTGAAGGTTGCCCATTTCCTGGGCCAGGGTCGGCTGGTACCCGACCGCCGAGGGGGACCGCCCGAGGAGGGCGGAAACCTCCGAACCGGCCTGGGAAAAACGGAAGATGTTGTCGACAAAGAGGAGAACATCGAGGCTCTTTTCATCGCGGAAATACTCCGCCATGGAAAGGCCGGAGAGCCCGACGCGCATGCGGGCCCCGGGTGGTTCGTTCATCTGGCCGTAACAGAGGGCGACCTTGGAATTCTCAATGTTTTCAAGATCGATGACCCCGGCATCGGCCATTTCATGATACAAATCGTTGCCTTCACGGGACCGTTCACCCACCCCGCAGAAAACGGAATATCCGCCATAGGACTTGGCGATGTTATTGATCAGCTCCATGATGACCACCGTCTTGCCGACGCCGGCCCCGCCGAACGCCCCGACCTTCCCGCCCTTGGTGAAGGGGCAGATGAGGTCAATGACCTTGATGCCGGTGACCAGGATTTCCGCCTCCGTCGACTGGTCAACCAGTTCGGGCGGGTTGCGGTGGATGGGATAGCGCTTCTTGTACTGGACATCGCCCTTTTGATCCACGGCATCGCCAGTGACGTTGAAGATCCGCCCAAGGACGCCCTCCCCGACCGGCACCGTGATGGCGTCACCGGTGTCGACAACCTCCATGCCGCGTACAACGCCCTCGGTGGTGGACATGGCCACACCGCGCACCATACCTTCCCCGAGATGCTGCTGGACTTCGAGGGTAAGGGTGGTCGGCTTTCCCTGGTATTCGTAGTGGACATGGAGCGCCTGGTAGATGGCGGGGATCTGGTCTTCGTCGAAATGGACGTCAACAACGGCACCCAGTACCTGGACGATCTTTCCTTTATTCTGGCTCATGATAGTGGAAGGGGATGATTGAGGCTTGATTTTAAAATGAGGGCGTGCCCGGGCGGGTCAGTGCTGGGCAGCGGCGGTGATTTCGAGAATTTCCTGGGTGATACCGGCCTGGCGGGCCTTGTTGTACTGCAGGGTCAGGGAATCGGTCAGTTTGCTGGCATTATCGGTGGCTGCCTTCATGGCAACCATCCGGGCACTGTGTTCCGAGGCCCGGGCATCAATCAGCATCTGGTAGATCTCCCGTTTAACAAAGCGGTCCAGAAGACTGTGGAGGATGGTCTCCGGGGCGGGTTCAAAAATGAGCTCGCGGCTGTCCTCCACCAGTTTCTGATTTTCCAAGCGGGCCTGTTCCTTGACGTAGGCAGTCAGGTTGTCGAGTGGGAGGAAGGGAATGAGAACAGGATCCTGAACGAGCGTGTTGCGGAAACGTGGATAAAGAACCTCGATGGAATCGATGGACCGCTCCTTGTACTGCTCGATGAGGAATTCAACCACCGGGCGCAATTCCTTGAAGGGGGCCTCCTCGGAGACCGGGAAGTCCGCGAGGAGATCACGGTTGGTCCGGCTGATGAACTGGCGGGCCTTGCGCCCAATCGTGATGAACCCGGCCGAGCCACGTTCTATGGTCGCGATTTCACGGAAAAGGTTGGCGTTGAGGGGACCGCAGAGCCCGCGGTCCGTTGAAATGACGAGGATGCCTCGCTTGTTGATGGTCCGGTCTTCGAGAAACGGGTGCTGGAAATCCTCGAGTTTGCCGGTCAGGGAAGCAAGCATCCGCCGCAGTTGCAGGGAATAGGGACGGCCTTCAAGAGCGCGGTCCTGGGCCTTTTTCATTTTCGAGGCCGCAACCAGCTGCATCGCCCGGGTTATCTTCTGGGTATTCTTTACCCCCCGGATACGGTTTCGTATGTCGCGCGTATTTGGCATGATGGCTCAGGAAGAGGCAATCCGCGGAAAGCGGGAGATCAGTCGGTGGTGAAAGTGGATTTCCAGGCGGTGACGGCTTCCTTCAATCTGGATTCGACCGTATCATCGATCTTCTTCTTCTCGAGAATGGAATTGAGGAGCTCCTCCTGACTCGTTTCCAGGTATTCCTGCAGCGAGGTGGCGGCGGTGACAATGTGATCCACCGGTATATCGTCGAAGAAGTCATTCTGGAGACTCCAGAGGAGGGCCACCTGGATTTCCACCGATTTCGGGGAATAGGCTGGCTGCTTGAAAAGCTCGACGGTCCGGGCCCCGCGGTCGAGCTGGCGGCGCGTGCGCGCGTCGAGATCGGACCCGAACTGGGCGAAGGCGGCAAGCTCGCGGTAGGCAGCCAGTTCCAGTTTGACTTTGCCGGCTACCTGTTTGGCGGCCTTTATCTGGGCCGCGGAACCCACCCGGCTGACGGAAAGCCCCACACTGACAGCGGGACGGATCCCCTGGTTGAACAGATCCGTCTCGAGGAAGATCTGCCCGTCAGTGATGGAAATGACATTCGTGGGAATGTAGGCGGAGACGTCCCCGGCCTGGGTTTCGATAATCGGCAGCGCGGTCAGGGATCCGTTCCCGTTATCCGCATTGAGGCGGGCCGCCCGCTCGAGGAGGCGGCTGTGGAGGTAAAAGACATCCCCCGGATAGGCTTCGCGGCCCGCTGGGCGCTTGAGGACGAGAGAGATCTGGCGGTAGGCGGCCGCCTGTTTGGAGAGGTCATCGTAAACAATGAGGGCATCCATCCCGTTCTGCATGAACCACTCCCCCATGGCACAACCGGCAAAGGGGGCCAGAAAGAGATTCGTCGCGTTTTCGGCCGCGGAGGCGGCGACGACGATCGTGTAGTCGAGGGCCCCGGCCTTTTCGAGAGCCTTGATGGTGCGGG
This sequence comes from Oceanipulchritudo sp., assembly GCA_041685165.1. Taxonomy (GTDB): domain Bacteria; phylum Verrucomicrobiota; class Verrucomicrobiia; order Opitutales; family Oceanipulchritudinaceae; genus Oceanipulchritudo. The sequence goes on from JAWLGH010000007.1 coordinate 28,828, forward strand.
CAACCGTCGAGTTCTTCTGGCCGACAGCCACATAGATGGAATAAACGGGACGAAAGCTTTCATCACCCGAGGCCAGCCCCTTGCGGTTGATCTTGGCCTGGTTGATAATGGTATCGACAGCGATGGTCGTTTTACCCGTCTGACGGTCCCCGATGATAAGCTCACGCTGGCCGCGTCCGATGGGAATCATTGAGTCGATGGCCATGATTCCCGTCTGCAGCGGTTGGTCGACGGATTTCCGGGGGATAATGCCGGGGGCGATTTTTTCCACCGGAAACGTTTCGCTGGCATTGATGGGACCCTTGCCGTCGACGGGTTGCCCGATGGCGTCGACAACACGGCCAAGCATTTCCTTGCCCACGGGAACCGAAAGAAGGGTCCCGGTGGTTTTAACCTCGTCCCCTTCCTTGAGGAGGTTGGCATCCCCGAGGCAGACCACCCCGACAGTGTCCTCTTCCAGATTGAGGGCGATGCCTGTGATTCCGTGGGGAAACTCGACCATCTCGTTGTACATGACCTCGGAGAGGCCCTCAACCTTGGCCACGCCGTCAGCGACGGAAAGGATGACGCCGGTGTTGGTCTTGCCGGCTTCAGTCGTCAGTGAGGAAATTTCGTTTTCAATTTGTTCAAGAATGGAGCTCATGGTCTATAAAGCGTACCTTAGGGGAAATTCAGTGGATGCGGGAAGCAAGGGAGTCGAGACGATAGGAAAGGGAACTGTCGTAGACGGTATCACCGAGGCGGACACGGATTCCGGCAATCAGTCCGGGGGTGATGCGCTCTTCAACCTGGAGGATGCGCTCATGACCCTCGCTGAAGGAGGCAACAAGGTTCTTTCTCGTTTCCGGGGCAAGGGGCTCGGCTGATTCTATGATGAGGGTGTCTTTGTGGCACTCGCGGGCCACGGCCCTGTGAAAGGCTTTCAGGAAGGCTTTCCGGTCGGCCCGGGAACGGCCCTGGAGAATGCTTTCCAGGGCGGGTTTCAGCTCCCCGATGCGCTCCTCCCCGGCATCGACGATGAGCCGGGCGAGGCGCTTTGCCACCTTGATGTCCTTTTCCCCCGCCATGGTCAGTTGAGCCGGGTTATTTCCTCGGCGGCGGAGTTATTGAGCCGGGACTTTTCATCACCGCTCAATTCGCGCTGGAGGACCTTGCCGGAAGTCAGGACCACGAGACGGGCGATTTCCTGCCGGACTTCCGCCAGCATTTTCTGGCGTTCCTGTTCATTGGTTTCCTCGGCCCGCCGCCGCATCTCCTCGATCTGGCCCGCGGTTTCCGATTTCATTTTCTCTTCAAACTGCCGGGCCTTGTCGCGTGCCTCGAGGAGGATTTCCTGGGCCTTGCGGTTGGCCTCGCGGAGCACTTCCTCCTGTCGTTTCTCGGTTTCCTCGAGCCGGGCTTTCGATTCCTCGGCGAATTTCAGGCCCTCCGCGATTTTATCCTGACGTTCATCGAGGGTGGCCATGACCGGCTTGAAGGCAAAGCGCCAGAGAAGAAAGGCGACCACGATAAAATTGACCGCCTGGGCGGCAATCATCTTGAGGTCGATTCCGAACTGGCCGGCGAGACCGACCTCACCGGCGGAGTCCGTGGCGGCTGCAAGGAAAAGAAGAGAATCCAACATAACGGGAAAAGCGGTTGCCGTAAGCGGGTTAAAAACAAAGAGGGCACCTCCGGAACAGGTCCGGAAGTGCCCCTTAAATCAGCGTCCCAGGAAAAGGGCGTAGAAGGCAATAGCCTCGGCGAGGGCCATCCCGATAATCGACTGGACAAGGACCTTCCCGGAGGCTCCCGGATTCCGACCGACGGATTCGACGGCTTTCGTGCCCACCATGCCCACGCCGATAGCGGCGGCGGCACAGCCAATGGCACCTTGGAGACCATGATGAAGGTTTCCCTCAATTGCTGCGATGATAACGTTCATATTTCTAGTTTTTTAGGATTCTCAGTTCTTAATCAGATTCCCGCTGTCCGGCACGCGGTGGGGATTGGTTACCCCTGGCACCGGTCCCAGCGCGAAAGGGTCAGTGGGCATGCTCCTCGTCGCCTCCGTGGTTGCAGATAAGCCCGATGTAGACAGCGGTCAGGAGGGTGAATACAAACGCCTGCACCGCGCCGATGAGGATTTCCAGGAAATAAAAGGGTACGGGCACGATCCAGGAGGCCAGGCTGGTCATGTTGACGAGGAGGCTTTCTCCTCCAAAGACATTGCCGAAGAGACGGAAGGAAAGGGAAACTGGGCGGAAGAGAATGGAGACAACCTCAATCAGGCCGACGAAAAAGAAAATCGGGAAGAGAAAGAAATAGATGATTCTGGGAACCTCTCCGGGATCAGCCTTGTTCCCGAACAGGTCATAGACGAGGGCCTTGATTCCGGCGTAGCGGAGGACAAAGTACCCCCAGGCAGCCACGGCCGCCACGAGGGCAAGGGCAATGGTCATGTTCAAGTCGGCATTGCCCGGACGCATCCAGTACTTGAGGTTCCCCGATTCATCGTAAAGCCCGAAAGCCCCCACCCCGGGGAGCATTCCACTCCAGTTCTGGATGAGAATAAAGGTGAAAAGGCCGATCAGGAGCGGGAAGACTTTCCGGATCAACCCTTTACCGACGATGGGCTCCATGATGTCGCGGATCCCGCCGAGAAGGCTCTCGACGACGGCCTGTCCGGCTGAAGGGATCAATTTCGGCTGTCCGACGAGGGCCCGGACACCGAAGATGATGGCGAGGGAAACAACCCAGCTCATGACCATCGAGTTGGTTATCGGCAATCCGAGCAGTGTGCCGTCGAGAAGCCGGTAAGGACTGGGGGATACGGCATGCAGTTCGCTGGTCGCGAAGACCAGTATCAGGGGCGATAGAAATTGGAATAACTGCTTGAACCTCATTGACATCATAGGATCCCGGAGCCTGAAAAGAGGCATGGATGGATAGCTTTATGCAAGGCGTCAACCCTTGAGTGGTTTTTTTACCAACAGGGGAACGGGGACAAAAGGCGAATGACGTGTGGAGCCGTCTGTGAACATCCTGTGAGTAAGGTTATCCCCCACCCGGGCGGGCCGCCGGGCACATCGTTCCCCACAAAAAAATGCCTTTCAACCCCTTCATTTGAAGGCACTTGCAGAGATATTGAGATATTGACAGCCTATATTAAGAAGAAGTCTTTTATATTATATAAGAAGAGACTAATAGTAATCCCATGGTGAAAGGACGTGACATCACAGGCGACCTCGGCAAATTGCGCGACCGGGGAGTCCTTCCCTCCGGAAAGGAACGACCCGTGTCCCCGCCGGCCCTTGAGGAGCGCCAGCCCGGCACCAACCTCCCCGGAATCTTCTTCTGGAGTGTCATCGGGGGATGCCTTGTCCTGCAGTTTGTCTTTTTGATATGGCTTTCACGATAGATCCCGCGGTGGCGGCCCGCAATGCCGAGCACCAGCGCCAGCTGGAGGCCCGGGCCTTCCGGGTCGGCTCCCTGAGGAACCGCCTTTCGGAAATGTATCCCCCTGGCACCGGCATCACCCTTGAAATCGGTTGCGGGCACGGACATTTCCTGACGGCTTACGCCCAACGGCATCCCGGGAAGGCCTGCCTTGGAATTGATCTTCTCAACCGCCGCATCGAAAAGGCCGAGCAGAAACGGTCCAAGCGGGCACTCGGGAACCTTCACTTCCTCAAGGCGGAAGTCACGGAATTCCTCGAAGCATGGCCACGGGAGCGTGGCCTCGAACGCTGCTTTATTCTCTTTCCGGATCCCTGGCCCAAAAAACGTCACCTTAAAAACCGGATCCTCCAGCCGGCCCTTCTCGAGGCCCTCGCCGCCCTCGCCACCCCCGGGGCGGCCCTTCATTTTCGAACTGATCACGAAGGCTGCTTCGAATGGGGCCTGGAGCAAATACGCTCCCATCCGCGCTGGGAAATCCGGGCCGGAGCTCCCTGGCCCTTTGAAAACGCCTCCTATTTTCAGGAGCTCGCGGGATCCTATCGTTCCCTCAGCGCGGCGGTGTCGCCTCTTCCCGGCGACGGGGCGTGAAATCCGCGTTTTCCCTCCCGGGGGGGAAGGGAAGAAGGATCTCGATGGTGGTTCCCCTGCCCTGCTCGCTCCGGGCCCGGATCTCCCCCTTGTGCTGACTGACAATGTGCTTCACGATCGACAGGCCGAGGCCGGTACCCCCGGATTCCCGGGAACGGCTCTTGTCAACCCGGTAGAAACGCTGGAAAACATGCGGCAGATCCTTTTCCGGGATACCACTTCCATCGTCTTCAAAAATAAGGCGAACTCCCGCTTTCTCCAGGCGGGTGGAGAGGCGGATGGTGCTGAATCCCCGGGCGTGGCCGAGGGCATTCTGGAAAAGGTTTGTCCCCACCTGGGTGAGGCGCAGCGGATCGGCCATGACCGTGTCATCGCCCGGGGCGAAGTCCAGTTCAAGTTTCTGTCCGGAATCGAGCTGACTCTCCCATGATTCGGCAAGGTCAGCGAGGAATTCGGACAACCTTACGGGCTCCAGCTGGAGGACTGTCTCCGTGGACTCCATCCGGGACAGGAGAAGGAGGTCCTGGAGGAGGTTGTGGAGGCGTTCCGCGTTATCCCGGATCTTCTTCAGGAAACGCGTCTTTTCCTCCCCTGTCAGGACATCCTCGTCCTCAATGAGGGTCTCCGCAAAGCCCTTGATAACGGTGACCGGGGTCCGGAGTTCGTGGGAGAGGTTGGCGATGAACTCGGTGCGCATCTTTTCCAGGCCCTTTTGCCGCGTGATGTCGTGGAAGACAAACAGGGTATAGCTGTCATCGGACCGCTGCTTGTCCTGGAGCGGGGCCGCACTCACTTCAATCCACCGCGTGCGCCCGTTGATCCGGACTTCCAGTTCCTGCCGCCTCCCCTCCCCGCTGGTGTGGATCTCCTGCAGGAATTCGTGGAAGGCGTCCCCCTCGATGAAAAGGTCCAGCCGCCGGCCGAGGACGTCCCCGGTCTCCACCGTCAGTTCCGAAAAAGCCGGGTTGGCCAGCCGGATGGTGTTGACCTGGTCGGCCATGACGACGGCCTCGCGGAGGTTGCCAAGGGTCGTCTGGATCTGCTCAAAGTATTCCTGCCCGGTGCTCGAAATGGTTGCCTTGTCCGAAATGAGCTGGTTGAAGGCCCGGATCAGCTTGTCCAGTTGATGCGCCCGCGTCACGGCGTCGTTACGGTCGAGGAGGACCGGCTTCCCCCTCCGGCTCGCCTCGAGAAGCTCCGCCACGAGGACCCGGGTCCTCCGCAGCCGGAGGGCGAGGTAGGCGCAAAGGACCAGAAGGGCTGCAATAAGTAATGACAAAATAACTACAAATAGGGTAACCCTCAGTCCGGCTCGTTGATCCGGTAGCCGACCCCGCGGACCGTCTCGATCAGCTCGGCCCGTTGGCCCAGCTTTTCCCGGAGGCGCCGGATGTGGGTGTCGATGGTGCGGGTCTCCGTGTCCGTGTCGTAGTTCCAGACATTGACGAGGAGGTTCTCGCGGGTCTGTACCCTCCCCTTGCGCTCCATGAGGAGCTTCAGAAGCTTGAACTCGGTTGCCGTCAAGTCCAGGAGCTTTCCCCCCATCGTCACCTGGTGAAGCTCCTCGTCGAGAAGGATGTCGGCGACCTCGAGGCGGCGGTTCTCCGCCCTGCCCTCCTTGGCCATGCGCTTCAGGATCAGCCCGATGCGCAGGGCCAGTTCCTTGGTGTCGAAGGGCTTGGAAATGTAGTCGTCGGCACCGCTCTCGAGCCCCTTGATGCGGTCTTCAACCTCCCCCCGGGCCGTCAGGAAGATGATGGGGACGGTACTGAGCTTGCGGTCCGCGCGGATCATCCGGCAGATCTTCATCCCGTCAAGGTCCGGCATCATGATGTCGAGCACGAAGAGGTCGGGCGAGAATTCACGGGCCGTGCCCATGATTTCAAGAGGGTTGTTGATGATCTCCACCTCGTACCCTTCCCGCTTCAACTTGTACGAGACGAGTTCCGTCACGTCCGGTTCGTCATCCACAACCAGAATTCGTTTTCCCTGTACCGCTGTCATCCTTGAAACACGTTTGTCACCCTGTAACAATGAATTTGCCCGCCCGGGGCAATGCCAATTGAGCAACATTTATGTTACGCCTCCTCCGGGGGCGGCTTGAAAAAGGCGCATAAAATCCATAAGCTGCTGAATAACAGCAACTTATTGATTCTTAAGGGCAATCATGAGGATGCTGATGTCGGTCGGGTTGACACCTGAGATACGCGAGGCCTGGCCAAGGTTGACGGGGCGAATCTGCTCCAGCTTCAGGGCCGATTCCGCGCGCAGACCCGGGACTCCCTTGTAGGTAAACCCCTCGGGAATGCGAATCCGGTCCGTCTGGCGAAGGCGGTCCACCATCCGAAGTTCGCGTTCGAGATAGCCCCGGTAGCGAACCCGGTAGAGGACTTCCTCCCGCGTCGGTTCCGGAAGGAGGTGAAAGTCCGCCGGCAGGCCCTCCGGGTCACCGTTCCGGCGGATGTAATCGCCCCAGGTTCCCCCACTCCGGGTCTCGCGTTCAAATTTATCGACCCATTTCTCGACCGCGTCCCGCTTTTCCTTAATCCGCCGCAGACGGTCTGGAGGAACCAGGGCATAGCGGCCAGCGACTTCGAGGAGACGGATTTCCGCGGACCCCTGGTTGAACAGAAGGCGGTGTTCGGCCCGCGAGGTGAACATTCGATAGGGTTCGGTGGTTCCCTTTGTTACCAGATCATCGATCAGGACACCGATATAGGCCGATTCCCGCCCGATGATAACCGGGTCCTCCCCGCGCAGCCTGAGTACGGCGTTGATCCCCGCAACGAGGCCCTGGGCGGCCGCTTCCTCGTAGCCCGAGGTCCCGTTGATCTGGCCGGCGAAAAAGAGGTTTTCGACCTTTTTTGATTCAAGGCTGGGAAAGAGTTGTGTCGGCTGGGCGAAATCGTATTCGACGGCATAGGCCGGGCGCAGCATGTGGGCGGCCTCAAGGCCGGGGATGGTCTTCAGGAGGTCCATCTGGACATCGAAGGGCAGGCTTGTGGAGAGGCCGTTGATGTACCATTCGTCGGTGTTCCTTCCCTCGGGCTCAAGAAAGAGCTTGTGCTGGGGTTTGTCGTTGAAGCGGACCACCTTGTCCTCGATGGAGGGGCAGTATCGGGGGCCGGTGCCTTCGATCTCCCCCGAATAGAGGGCGGACCGATGGAGGTTGTCCTGGATGATGCGGTGGGTCTCGGGGCGGGTTTCCGTTGTCCAGCATGGTACCTGGTAGTCACCGGGGAGCCAGCCAGCCCGTTCCTGGCGCGAGTGTTCCACGTGGAACATCCGTTCCTCGAAGGCCCGGGTGAACCGGCGTCTGTTATGTTCCACGTGGAACAACGGCTCATCGGAACGGGTATCGTAAAACCCGAAGAGGGTGGGGAGGGGGTCGCCATGCTGGGGTTGCAGGAGATCGAAATTGATGGAGCGGCCGAGCAGACGGCATGGAGTGCCGGTTTTCAGACGGGAAAGCTCAATCCCCGCCTCGGAAAAGGAACCCGACAGCGTTTTGGCACTGAAGTCACCCATCCGCCCACCCTCTGACTTGGACCGGCCGACATGCATGAGGGCACGGAGGAAGGTGCCGGTGGTGACAATGACCGTGCGGGCACCAAAGGTGATCCCGAGCTGGGTTTCAACCCCGACAACCCGCCCGGTGCGGTAGACAAGGCCGGAGACGACCGCCTGGAAAATATCGAGTCCCGGCGTAAGCTCCAGCGTGTGTTTCATGCGGAACTGATAGGCCTTTTTGTCGCACTGGGCACGGCAGGCCCGGACGGCCGGACCCTTGGAGGCATTGAGGAGACGGAACTGGATAGCTGTGAGATCGGTATTGAGGGCCATCTCGCCTCCAAGGGCGTCAATTTCACGAACCATGTGTCCCTTGGCGAGGCCGCCAATGGCGGGGTTGCAGGACATCTGGGCGATGGTATCGATATTTCCCGTCAGGAGGAGCGTCCGGGCACCCATCCGGGCGGCGGCGAGGGCGGCCTCGCAACCGGCGTGCCCGGCGCCGCAAACAATGACGTCATAGGAGGCTTGAAAATTCATAAGATGCTTGTTGATAATTACTTACCTATGCAAAACTGCTTGAAGAGGCGATCCAGCATGGCCTCATTGTCGATTTTCCCAACGATTGTCCCCATGGAATCGATGGCGGCGTGGAGGTCGGAGGCGGCGAGCTCGGGAGGCTCCCCGGCACGGACTTTGCGGAGACTCTCCCGGAGGGCGGTGCGGGCGGACTGGAGGGCCTCGGCGTGGCGGGCTGAGACAATCACGGCGGTTTCATCGGGAATATCGAGGCCGCTCTCGAGGGCCTTGCGGACGGCCTCGCGGAGCGAACCGAGACCGGAACCGGTGGTTGCCGAGAGGCGGACATGGGGGGAGGGGGCGGCGAAGTGGCTGAGGTCGGTATTTTCAGCCAGGTCGACCTTGTTTTCGATGACCACGGTGGCCGTTTTCCCGAGAAGGTCGCCGACGGGGGCCGGAAGGCGCGGGGCGGGGCGGGTGGAATCGAGGACGACGAGAAGAAGGTCGGCGGACTCGATCTGCCGGAGGGAACGGCTGATGCCCTGGTGTTCGAGGGCGGAGGCGGCTTCGTGCAGGCCGGCTGTATCAATGACGCGGAGGAGGTAGGAACCGAGATGGATCCGTTCCTCGACGTAATCGCGGGTTGTCCCGGGCTCGGCGGAGACAATCACCCGGTCCTCCCCGGTGAGGGCGTTGAGGAGGCTGGACTTTCCGACATTGGGTTCGCCGAGGATGACGCATTTGACGCCGTCGTGAATGAGGGAGGCATAGCGGCGGGTGGCGATGAGGTTGTCCATGTCGCGGAGGAGAAGGGCGAGGGCCTGTGCCGGCCCGGTGGCCTCCTCCGGCGGGAGGTCCTCCTCGGGGAAGTCGATATAGGCCTCGAGCTGGGCGGTGAGGGCGAGGAGCCGGTCGACGTAACGACGGACGGTATCCCCGACGGAGCCCGCCAGCTGCCGCCGCGCGGCCTCGAGGGAGCGGTCCGAGCGGGCCTGGATGAGCTGGGCGACGGCTTCGGCCTGGGTCAGGTCGAGGCGGCCGTTGAGGAAAGCGCGCCGGGTGAATTCGCCGGGTTCGGCAAGCCGGCAGCCCCGCGCAATGAGGTCATCGAGGATTTTCCGGACGAGCCAGGGATTGCCGTGGGGCGTCATCTCGAGGACCGCTTCCCCCGTGAAGGAGGCTTTCTCCGGGAAGTGGACAAAGAGGAGGGAGTCGAGAATGCGTCCGTGGCGGTCCGGATAGGCTCCGAGGCGGAACTGCCGGGGTGGGGGAGGGGGGCCGAAGAGGGATGCCACCAGCTCGGGGACGCCTGGACCGGAGGCCCGGATGACGGCGAGGGCAGACTCGCCGGAAGGGGTAGCCGGTGCGACGATGGTCTCGTTCAGGCTCATGAGGCTACAGGGGAATTGAAATGTTCCGGGAGGCAACTTCTTTTCCTTTTCTTTTGTCCCTCCGGGCGGCTATCCCTTTGGGATGCTCATACCGCTCCCTATCGACGCCTTCCGGGACGAGTTGGAGACCGCCTGGTCGACCCGGCGCAACTTCATTCTCAGGGCTCCCACCGGAAGCGGCAAATCGACCCGCATTCCCCGTTTCCTGCTCGAAGGCGGTTTCATCCCCCACGGGCAGCACCTTCTTATCCTTCAGCCCCGGCGGATGGCCGCCCGCCTCCTTGCCCGGCGGGTGGCTCATGAGCTCGGGGAGGTCCCGGGCGGGACGGTCGGATACCAGGTCCGCTTTGACTCCGTACGCTCGGAAAAGACCCGCCTGCTTTTTGTCACTGAAGGGTTACTTTTGCGGAAAATGGCTTCTCCGGGCGGTCTTGAAGGGGTGGGGGGGATACTCTTTGACGAGTTTCACGAGCGTCATCTGGAGGGGGACCTTGGGTTGGGGCTGGCGGTGAGGCGGCAGGCCGCGGACTGGGAGGGACGGATCGGGGTTTTTTCAGCGACCCTGGAGACGGGGGGGCTGCGGGGGTACCTTCCGGAGGCGGCGCTGCTGGAGACGGAGGGGCGGGTCTACCCGGTGGCGACCAGCCATCTGGGGGAGGGGGAGCGGAAACCGCCCTGGGAGCGCGCGGCGGAGGGGTTCCGGAAAGCGCTCGCGGAAGGCGCGGAGGCGGACATCCTGATTTTCATGCCGGGGAAGCGGGAGATCCTTCGCACCGTGGAGGCCCTGCGGGGCCTGCGGGAGGCGCGGGGCTGGGAACTCTGTCCGCTTTACGGGGAGTTGGATGCGGCTTCCCAGGACCGGGCGGTCGAGCCTGGAAGCGGGCCGCGGGTGGTGGTGGCGACGAACATTGCGGAGACCTCACTGACCCTTCCGGGCATCCGGACGGTTATCGACAGCGGGCTGGCGCGACAGCCGCATTTTGATCCCCGGCGGGGGGTCAACACCCTTCTGACGGGTAAAATAAGCCGTTCCAGCGCGGAGCAGCGGGCGGGCCGCGCGGGCCGGTTGGCCCCGGGGAGGTGCCTGCGCCTGTGGTCGCGCAAAGACCACGAGCACCGGCTTGAACAGACCCTTCCGGAAATCCGGCGGCTCGACCTTGCCGAAGCCCGGCTCCAGTTGATGTCCCATGGGGGATGGGCTGACTTTCGCTGGCTGGAGCCGCCCCCGGCCCTCGCCTGGGAGCGTGCCGGCCGCCTCCTCGAGGACCTCGGGGCCGTTCGGGAGGGCGACCTTACGCCCCTCGGACGCGAGATGGCCCGGTTCCCCCTGCATCCCCGTTTCAGCCGTATCCTTCTCGCGGCCCGGGAAGGGGGCTGCCTGCAGTGGGTCCTTCCGGCAGTTGCCCTCCTCGAGGGGCGGGGAATTATTTTACCGATTGGTGACAAAAGGCGGGAACGGGAACGGGAACGCTGGTGGGAGGCGGCCGAGGGGGTATCGGACCTTCTCCAGGGGGTCCTCGCATGGGAACGGGTAGCGGGGGAGGGCGCTGTTTTCTGCCGTGAATGGGGCATTCACTGGGGGCGTCTGCGTCAGGCGGAACGGGTCCGGGAGCAGTTATTGCGGCTGACGGGAAAAGTCGAGGAGGAGGTCCCGACGGTGGAGGCCTTTGCAAAAAGCATCTTGACGGGGTACGTGGACCAGCTGGGGCGGCGTCTGGACCGTGGGAGCCTGCGCTGCCTTCTGGTGCAGGGGCGCCGTGGAGAGCTGCGGCGTGAGAGCCTGGTGCGGGAAGCGCCGTTGCTGGTTTCGGCGGACATGGAGGAACGGGAATACCGGGGGGAGGCGGTTCTCTTTCTTGGAGCGGTGACGGCGGTGGAGGAGGCCTGGCTGGCGGACCTCTATCCGGAGGACCTGCACGTGCGGCGGGTGGAGCGAATGGATGTGGAGCGTCGCCGGGTGGAGGAAGTGGAAGTGGTGGTATTCCGGGACCTGGTTCTCCGGGAAAAGGAGACGGGGAGCCCGGATCCGGTGCGGGCCGGGGAGGTGCTGGCGGAACACATCCACCGGGAGGGATGGGTTCTCAAGAAATGGGATGTGGCCTGCGAGACCTGGATCCGGCGGGTCAACGTGCTGGCGGAGGCCTGCCCGGAGCTGGAGATCAGGCCGATCACTGAGGAGGACCGCCTTTTGCTGACGGAGCAGATCTGCGAGGGGGCGGTGACCTACAAGGAAGTGAAGGACAGGGAGGTGATGCCGGTGATCCGGACCTGGCTCCCGGAGACGCTTCTCCCCTTGCTGGACGAATGGACCCCTCTGCGCTTCACCTTTCCCGGAGGCGGGGGGGTGAAGCTCCGTTATGAGGCCGACGGGACGGTGATTCTCCCGGCGCGGATCCAGCAGCTCTATGATGTCCCGGGGAAGGCCCTTTTCATCTGCCAGGGCCGGAAACCGCTGCGGCTGGAAATCCTTGCCCCAAACGGGCGTCCGGTGCAGATCACGGATGACCTCGACGGTTTCTGGGAGCGGCAGTATCCGCAGATCCGGAAGGACCTTTTCGGGCGGTATCCGAAGCATGAATGGCGCTGAATTAAGCTCGCCAGGGGAGGGCCCGGGGATGAGGATTGGCCCTGTGGACGAGGAAGAGCCATTGGAAGTGCCGGTTGACGGTGTTCTTGACCTGCATACCTTCCGTCCGGCGGAGGTGAAGGCGGTGGTGCTGGCCTATATCGAGGCCTGCGAGGAAAAGGGGATCCGTGATCTGCGGATCATCCATGGAAAGGGTGCGGGAATCCTGCGGAAGCAGGTGCATGCCCTCCTGGAGCGGCACGCCTCGGTCCGTTCCTATGAACTGGCTCCGGCGACAGCCGGGGGGTGGGGAGCGACCCTGGTCCGTCTGCGGAGCTGAGGAAGAGCCGTCCCCGGCGATCGGGCCCTCCCGAAGCGGAAGAGCGGGGACCTTGTTCCATGAAGCGAAAACGGCGGGCCCTCAATAGGCGGGAAGAGGGTGTCAGAAATCCTCCCAGCGGGGGCCCGGGGAGGGATATCCAGGAGAGGGGCCTGGAGAGGGCATCAGTCCTGGAGGACGCAGGTCAGTCCCGTCAGCTGGGAGCTCTCAAGGGTGTACTCGTGGAGTTCAATTTTGACACCGGAGGGATCCTCAAGCCAGGCCTGCCAGGAATTGTCGGCGCCGAGTTGCGGGTCGCTGACGGGGATGCCCTGCTTCCGCAGGTGATCGGCAAGGGCGTGGATATCGCTGACCTCAAGGGCGAGGTGGTCGATGTTGCCAACGGCTTTCGGGCTGCCTTTGAAAACCTCGATGAAAGAGCGCGAGCCGGCCTTGAGGTAGTACCCGAAGTGTTCTTCGGAGCGCTGGAAATCAAAGCCCTTTTCCATTCCCAGGCCTGTGCAGTAGAAGCGGCGGGTGGCTTCGAGATCCTCGGAGTGGAGACAGACATGGGCGAGTTGCTTGATCATGAGGAAAAGCTGTGCGGGGGAATGGATGGAGGCAAGAGGGAACCGACCCGCTACGACCCCCGGGAAAGCTTTCTCCTTGGCAGGAGGGAAGGAATGCGGTCAGGTGGCGGACAATGGCATTTCCTGCAACAGCACGAGCGACTATCCGCCGCCGGGCCGCCGCCCCTGTCCTGGTGACCTTGATGGCGGCAAGCCTTTTCGGGGAAGAACCTGTATTCGACCTGGAACCGTACGAAGTGGCAAACGGACCGGTCATCGAGAAGCGCGAAATTACCTCGCACGGGGATGCGTTGACGCGGGTGGGACAGGAACAGATTCATGCCCTTGGAGCGGGAGACCTCTCGGCGGCCCTGAGGCGGGTCCCGGGAATCAGTATTTCGCGTTACAACGTAGTGGGCGCTTTCGGGGGCGGCGATGGCGGGGCCATCTATATCCGGGGACAGGGCTCAGGCCGGCCGGGGGCCCAGATTGTCACCCTTACGGATGGGATACCCCGTTTCGTGGGCGTCTGGACGCATCCCCTCCTCGACACCCTTCCAACCGATTTCAGCTCCTCAATCGAGGTTTACAAGAGTCCCCAGCCGGTCCGCTTCGGAAACATGGCCTTCGGGGCTGTCAATCTGGTCCCCGCCCGGGCCCTTGCAGATGGCTGGTCCGGTTCCTTCCGCGCTGAGCTCGGAGCCTGGGAGACCCGCGCCCTCACGACCGGGCTGGGGTATGCCGGGGATGGGCTGAACCTTTATGCCGGTGCCAGTCACCGGGAAAGCGACGGTCACCGCGACAACAGCGACGGGGAGGTTTCCGCTTTCCAGGGACGGGCCGCCTGGACGAGCCCGGGAGGCTGGGAAATCAGTTTCCTCGCGCAGGCTGTCAGCTCCGCCGCCAATGATCCCGAACGGGAGGGAACCTCGCTTCCGATTGTCGAGCGCTATGAAGTCGAGAACCAGTTTTACCTCGGGCAGATCCGGCGGGAAAGGGGAAACTGGAACCTGAGCGCAAAGGTGTACGCGGAAGTGGGTGACCTCGACTGGCGCCAGTGGCATGCCCCGCCTCCGCCGCCTTTTCCCGGACAGGTTCTCAACACCCGTACCCGCTACGGCAACCATGGACTGCGCACGGCCCTCGCGTATGACGGGTCGACCTTCCACATCGCCGGCGGGGCCGATTTTGATTCCTTCGGCGGCCGTGTCACGGAGGCCTTTTCCCTCGGGCCGGAGAACCGTTTCAACGAGGAACGGTTCCACCTTGCCGGACCATTTCTCCGGGGCGAATGGAATCTGATTCCGACCCTTGAGGAAGGCCGGCTGCTTCTTTCGCTCGGGGGCCGGGTCTTCATCCATGACACCTTTGCCGACAAGGGCGCCTGGCAGTCCGGACTGCTCTATGAACGCGGTGACCTCAGCCTCTACCTCAATCATGCCAGGAGCCACAACTATCCCGGTGTCTTTGTCAGTGTCTTTGGCCGCCGGCCCCCGCCGTGGAACGTGGGGGCCGACTGGCAGGACCTCCTCCCGGAGCAGATCGACCACGTGGAGGCCGGCCTCTCGGCCCCCCTCGGTCAGAACCTTGTCCTCAACATCGCGCTCTTTCACGATTCCGTCGAAAATGCCCTCCGGATAGCACCCCCGCCGCCGACCGGGCGGATTTTCAACCTTGGCAACTATACCGTCCGCGGCAGTGAACTGAGCCTTCAGGGACGGCTCTCCGACAGACTGGAACTGTTTTCCGGCCTGACCTGGCTTGACGCCGATGCCTCTGTTCCCAATGCACCCGAGTGGACCCTGACCGTCGGCGCTGACTGGCTTCTGGCGGAGGGACTGACCCTCGGCGGCGACCTGCAGCTGGTCGACGAGCAACGCATCATTGACACCCGTTTTGACAACCCGAGGGGCTCCATCGAGGCCTATACCCTCCTCAATCTGCGCCTCAGCCGGGAATTCACAGCCGGGTCAGCGAGGATTGAACTCTACCTGCGGGCCGACAATCTCCTCGATGAATCCTATGAGCATCGCCCGGGATACCCGATGCCCGGGACGTCCCTCAGCGGCGGCCTCCAGACGCGTTTTTAAGGGTCAAGCGGTTCCGGCCTGCCCCATACTGCCCCGGGTGTGATTATCCGAAAAGGAACTTGTCAGGAAAGGGTTATAATTATTAAAAGGGAAGCTGAATCCCCAGCCCCCATCTGCCATGAACCGGATCTCCCCTGCCCGGCTGTTGAGCCTTGTCCTTACGTGTCTCATCCTCCCCCTGACCCTTCCGGCCCAGGTGCCGGTCCGGAACGCTGTCGCGGAGACGGACGCGAATCCGATGCTCCTCCTGGACGGGCTTCCAGGTGCGGGATGGGAAAGCACCGGGGCGGCTTCCCGGGCCTCCTTTCTGCTTGACGATCCCACGCTGGTGGAAGCCGCCTATGTGATGGCCTCCGGCGGGGAGGCAGCCCCGGCCTATGCCCTCATGGGATCGACCAACTACCGTGACTGGTTCCTCCTTCATGACGGCCTGGCAGAAGGGGGAGTGGAGACCGGCGAGCCACAGACCTTTGACCCCCGGGAGGTGCTCTACCTGCGCCTGCAGAGCCACACGGAGGCACCCGTATCGTGGGAACTGGCGACCGGCGAGACCGACGCGGTACGGGACCGGGTCGAGCTTTGGAAGCCGGTGGACTGGGGGGACATCACGGATCCGTCCGTTATTCTGGAAATGCTGGACCGCGCCTTCTCCTGGCAGGTTGAGCGGCAGACGACCCGTCAGGGGGGCATCGGCTGGGTCAACGGGGCTTTCCATACCGGGGTAAGCGCCCTTTATGCCGCAACAGGCGGGGAGGCCTACCGGGAGGCTATTGTGGAGAAGGGGGAGGCTGCCCGCTGGACCCTGTACGAGCGGACCGCGGGGAAGGGATTCTACCACGCCGACGACCACTGTATCGGCCAGTCTTGGCTAGAGCTCTACATGTTGGAGCCGTCGCCGGAAACCCGCTGGATCGAGGATGTGCAGGCGCGCCTCGACCGGGTGATGGCGGATCCGCTGCCGGGACGGATCGACATGAACTGGTGTGACGCCCTGTACATGTCGCCACCGGTGTATTGGCAACTGGCTGAAATAACCGGGGAGGACCGCTACCGCTCCTTTATCGATAAACAATGGTGGGACGTCACAGACCATCTCTACGATGCGGCATACGGTCTTTTCTACCGTGACCAGAGCTATTTCGATGACCGGGAACCGAACGGGGCCCCGGTATTCTGGAGCCGGGGCAATGGCTGGGTCATCGGGGGACTGGTCCGGTTGCTCCAGTACATGCCGGAAGACGGGCCCCGGCGGGCGGACTATGTGGAGCTTCTGCGCGAAATGGCGGGGAGCCTGGCGGCGATCCAGGATGAGGACAACGGCCTCTGGGCGAGCAGCCTCCTTTATCCGGAAAAATACGGTTCCGAACGCGAGGCGAGCGGAAGCGCCTTTTTCATTTACGGAATTGCCTACGGGGTTAACGAGGGCCTCCTCGACCGCGGAACCTACGGACCGGTAGTGGAGAAAGGCTGGAGCGGGCTGGCCTCCCTTTTACGGGGAAACGGGGTTCTTGAATCGATCCAGCAGATCGGGGCCGGTCCGGCCCGGAACAACGGAATCCTGACGGAAAAGGATTACGGTTACGGTGCCTTTATCCTCGCCGGGCTGGAAATGATCCGCTACTACGAGGCGGAAGGCGGCGTTACCCTGGATTCACGGTCCTGGCCCCGGGCGGAGGCCACGGTGGTCCCGGTTCCCGGCAGCACGGAAGCCTGGAACCCGGTGGATGACTTCGAGGGAAGCTTTGCCTGGGACGTCCGCAAGACGCTTGACCATTCCGAAAGCTTGCTACCGGATCCCCTCGATCCCTCGGGAAGCACCGTCTTCTCGATTAACACCGGTCACCGGAGTGCCGGTATCTACCGGGCCACTGTTCCCATTCCGGTCATTCCGGAGGGGGCCGTGGGCACGGTCTACCAGCGGTTTGCCTACACGAATCCGGAGATTGACGCCGTTTTCGGGGTAACCGACGTGCCCGCAGTGGACGAATGGGGCGATTATGAAACAGGGCTGCGGATTTACTTCAGTCTCAATCAACTGGAGGCCCGTCAGGAGAACCGGTACGTCCCGGTTGATGATGATTTCCTCCAGCTGGAGACCTGGTACGAGGTCTGGACTGTGATCGACAATGCCGAGGACACCTACGCGGTCCATATCCGGGGCGGGAGCAACTATCCGGAGCGCGTCCTTCTGGCCGAGGGGATCCCCTTCCGCAACGGCACATCCTCCCCGCTGACCGGCTATGCCCTTTCCTACAACGCCCGCCACTGCGAGGGAAGCTTCTACCTCGACGACCTCTTTGTCGATTCCTCCGGGGTGAACCTGACCCGTCCGCCGGGAGTCCGCCAGAGCCGTTACAGTCCCTGGTCGGATTTGCCCTCGCTGCCGCCGGAGAAAATGATCAAGGAGACCCCGGTGGGAGCCCTCAATGACCGGATGTTTCCCTGGGTTCTCCACGCCGGGCTGAATGAGTGGCTCTTTATCCCTGAAGGGGGCCCGATGTCCGCCGGAACCTGGGCCTGGAGCTACGGAGCCGAAGGGTGGGTTTTCCTCTCCGCACAGTGGCCGGGGTGGCTGTATGACGGGCGTTCGGAAAACTGGTCCCGCTGGGAATCCGGTTGAGGGACAGCGGTCCAGCCGGCTTCAATCCGTGCGGGAGAGGATTTCCTCCACCGCCCATGAGGCATGCTCGCTGATGAGGGGATCGGGCTCGGCGACGGCTTCCCGGAGAGCCGGAAGATCCTCGCGGGTGCCGGTGTTGCCGAGGACGACACAGACATTCCTGAGGAAGCGGGACCGTTTAAGGCGGCGGATTGGCGATCCCGCGAAAAGGGAGTTGAAACCGCTTTCATCCAGCTTGAGAAGCTCCCTGAGGTCCGGATAGGCTCTCGGGCTAAAGGCGGCCTCCCGCGTCTGCCGGGCCCACTTGTTCCATGGGCAGACATCGAGGCAATCGTCGCATCCGTAGAGGTGGTCCCCGATGAGCCTCCTGTAGGCGGGGGGAATGGGGCCCTTGTGTTCGATGGTGAGGTAGGAAATGCATTTCCGGGCATCAAGCTGGTAAGGGGCCGTGATGGCTTTTGTCGGGCAGATGTCGATACAGCGGGTACAGGATCCACAGCGATCAGCCACCGGGTTGTCAGGGGGGAACGGGTAAGAGGTGAGAATGAAACCAAGGAAGAGCCACTGGCCATCACGCTCGTTGAGGACCATGGTGTTCTTTCCCTGCCAGCCCAGGCCCGCGAGTGCGGCGAGAGGTTTTTCGAGAAGGGGTCCCGTGTCCACGTAGGGGCGGTTTACGGCCCCGAGTTCGCGCAGCCAGAGGCAGATTTTTTTCAACCTCCTGATGATGACCTTGTGGTAGTCCCTCCCAAGGGCGTACTTGGCGATCCGGCCCCGGCGGGCGGGTTCCGGCTGGTAGTAATTGAGACCGAAGACAAGGATCGACCGTGCCTCCGGAAGCACCTCGGCGGGGTTGGTACGCCTTTCGGGATTCCGTTCCATCCAGGCCATGTCCCCATGCTGGCCCCCGGCAAGCCAGGTTTTGAAGTATTCCTGCCGTCGCTCCTTCCGGACAGGGGCGATTCCCACCGGATCAAGGTCGAGCTCGCCGGCGAGGGAAAGAAGGGCTTTTCGGGCCTCCATGGGAGGAAGAATCTTCATGATGAAAACTTGTGAAGCGGTAAAAACCAGCTTAACTGGTACTAACGATGATCCGTTCATGCAAACTTCTGTTTTATCTCCTTCTTGCAGGCACCGCAGGCCTTGCCGGTCAGGATGAATCGACGGGTGAGCCCGCACCCGGATCCGGAGAGGAAGAAGCCCCCTCCCGGGAGGAAGCCCCCTCAGGGGAGGCGTCGGAGCCTGAATCGGTTTCAACCTCCGGGGACACCCCTCCGGCGGACGGGGAAACCGCGGTCACGGAGCGCGAAGCGACCGTTGATCCCGGCCTCTCGCCCTCCGAGCGCGCGGCTTCCCTGGTTTCGGAGGACGGGAAGGTGCATGTTTACCGGGTCCCCATGACAGAAGCGATTTCCAAGCCCAATCTCTTTATTCTCCGGCGCAGCATCAAGCAGGCGATCGAACGGGATGTACAGGTCCTTGTTCTCGACATGGATACACCCGGTGGGCGACTCGACGTCACCCTGGACATGATGGAACTGCTGGACCGGTTCGAGGGGGAAACCATCACCTATGTGAACAAGGATTCCATTTCTGCCGGGGCCTACATCAGCATGGCCACCGATGCCATCTATTTCGCCCCGGACGGGGTCATGGGAGCGGCGGCGGTGGTTTCCGGCGGTGGCCAGGAAATTGACGAGAGCATGAAGGCCAAGATCAACAGCTACCTCCTTGCACGGATGCGCAGCTACACCGAGACCTATCCTTACCGGGCAGAGGTCATCAGGGCTATGGCGGACCTCGATTATGAGCTCGAAATCGACGGGGAGGTGCTCAAGCCAGCGGGCGAACTGCTTTCCCTGACCGCGACAGAAGCCGCCAAAACCTATGGCGATCCCCCACGACCGCTTCTCGCGGCAGGCGTTTCCGAAAGCGTCGAAGACCTGTTTGACGAGCGTTATGGGGAGGGTATGACCGAGCTGGAAACCTTTGAAATAACCTGGTCCGAGGAAGCCGCCAAGTATCTTGACGCGATTGCCCCGGTGCTCCTGGGGCTCGGGTTTCTGCTCCTTTTTGTCGAATTCAAGACCCCGGGTTTCGGGATCTTCGGCATTTCCGGACTCGTTTTCGTGGCGATTGTTTTCGCAAGCAATTACCTCGCTGGTCTGGCCGGATTTGAAGCAATCCTCTTTTTTCTCCTCGGACTCGTCTTCATCGTGGTCGATATTTTCCTCCTGCCCGGTACCTTTGTGTTTCTTGTTCTGGGACTGGCGTTCATCCTCGGCTCCCTGCTCTGGTCGCTTTCCGATATCTGGCCTGTCCCGGATGGGGATTCACCGGGAGGGCTCTCCTTCACCGTCGATATGGATTCCCTCTGGATGGCCCTCTATGAAATTCTGGGAGCCTTCGCCATTGCCCTTGCCGGGCTCTGGCTAATCTGGAGATTCCTGCCCAATATGCCCATCTACGGGCGTCTTGTCCATTCGGCGGCCGGCCCGATGCCCGACCCGGTGGTGACAGGCGGCAGCGACTCCCCGGATGCAACGGCCCTCCCGGACGTCGGCTCGACCGGGGTTGTGGTGGGTCCCCTCCATCCTCTCGGAGAAGTCGAGATTGACGGCCGACGCTACCAGGCCACCGTGCCGATCGGATCCCTCGACAAGGGCACGCCGGTGGTCGTCGTCGGCTACCGCCATTTCAGTCTGCTGGTAGACAAACAGGAGGAGACACGCTCATGACCCTGATTATCGGCCTGATCCTGACTGCTTTTGTCCTTTTCTTTTTTGAAATTTTCCTTCCAGGCGGTGTCCTTGCCGTTGCCGGCGGGCTCTTCCTCCTCGCGGCCAGCATCGTTGCCTACATGGAGCTCGGGGCGGCCTGGGCCGTGGCCATTTTCTGCCTTGGCCTCATCAGCGCCTTCCTGATGTTCTTTCTCGAGATCCGTTTTATTTCGAAAACCCGTTTCGGGGAGCAGCTTTCCTTGAAATCGACGCTCTCGACCAATCTCAAGAGCTGGACGGAGGAGAATCTCGCCGGGAGCGAGGGCGTCACCTTGACAACCCTGGCCCCCAGCGGCAAGGTGGAAGTGAGTGGTTCCATTCATACCGCTACCGCTCAAGGTGGATTTCTGGAGAAGGGGACCCCCGTCCGGGTCGTCCGCAACGAAACCTTTAAACTTATCGTAGAAAAATTATGAATCACGTTCTCGCTCTCGCGCTACCCCAGATCGGTGCCATCCTCGGCCTGATCATCCTCCTGATCCTGCTCTTTATCGTGGGATCCTTTCTCAGTGTCTGGCTCAAGGCCTTCTCCTCCGGTGCCCCGGTCAGCATGTGGAACCTTATCGCCATGCGGTATCTTCGCAAACTGCCGTACTCGGTCATTGTCGATGCGCGCATCATGGCCGTGAAGGCGGGGCTTGCGATTTCCGTGAATGAATTTGAAACCCATTACATGGCCGGAGGTGACATCATCCAGACGGTTTCCGGCCTGATCAACGCCCAGAAAGCCGGCATCCCCCTCAGCTGGGACCAGGCCTGCGCGATCGACCTTGCCACCAAGGGAACCGAGAAGTCCATTATCCAGGCGGTCCGGACCTCCATCAATCCAATGGTTATCGATTGCCCCAACCCCAACAGTGGGAAAACGACCATTGATGGTGTCGCCAAGGACGGCATCCAGGTCAAAGCCAGGGCCCGGGTGACGGTGCGCTCCAATCTCGAGCATTATGTCGGAAGCGCCCAGGAGGAAACCATTATCGCCCGTGTCGGTGAGGGCATCGTGACCACCATCGGTTCGGCGGAAAGTTATAAGTGGGTTCTCGAGAATCCCGATTCCATTTCCCGCAATGTCCTCAACCGCGGACTCGATACGGGAACCGCTTTTGAAATTCTCTCCATCGATATCGCGGATGTCGACGTCGGGGAGAACGTCGGAGCCCAGTTGCAGGTGGCCCAGGCAGAGGCGAACAAGAACATGGCCCAGGCCCAGGCTGAAATCCGCCGTGCCGCAGCCGTCGCCCTCGAGCAGGAAATGCAGGCCAAGGTTCAGGAAATGCAGGCCAAGGTGGTCGAGGCCGAGGCTCAGGTCCCGCTTGCCATGGCCGAGGCCTTCCGCAGCGGAAACCTCGGGGTGATGGACTACATGCGCCTGAAAAACATCGAATCCGACACCGATATGCGTTCAGCGATCGCCAAGCCGGATGAATCGAGTGAGTCCTGAGGTGGCGGCTGAACAGCCCACCCACCGCCGGAACGCTGGACCATGAGGATGCCCACCGAGTTTGTCTATGAGGCTGTCTCCTTTGACTGGGAGGCCCTCATTCCCATCCTCTTTTTCCTCCTTTACGGGATTGCCCAGTTCTTCGGGTCAAAGAAGGATGCCGCCCCTCCGGATGAGGAAGCGGCGCCTGATGAGGTCGATCCTCTGGAAAGGGCCCGCCAGATCAGGGAGGAAATCCAGAGGAAAATGGAGGGACGCCGCAAGGAGTCTGCGGAAAAGGGGGCTGCCTCCACGGCCCCCCGCCCGGAGCCACCTGCCCCTTCCCCGGTTCCTGCCGGCCAGGGTGCGGAAGGTTCCTACCGGGCTCAACGTTCATCCTCCTCGCAGGGACCCTCTTCCGCTAACGCGCCCTCCACTGAATTGAGCATTGAGGAACGTCTCCGGCGTCAGCAGGCTCGGCTCGAGGAGTCCCGCAAGCGCCAGACCGAAGCCCGGAAAAAGGCCCGGGATATAGAGAAGAAAGCGGGGGTCCATGCGCGGCGCACCAAGGCTTCAAAACCCGTTGACGCCTATCGCCATGTCGTTCCCCCCTCTGTCCTTCGCAGCGAACTCATGAAGGGCTTGCGCGATCCCAATTCCCTTCGTAAAGCGGTTCTATACAGGGAAATTCTTGATGCCCCGGTTGGCCTCCGAAGCCGTTCCTCCCCCGGCCTTTTCTCCTGATTCACGCCGTCTCCTTTCCCCTGCGATCACCAGACGATGACCTCCGGTCTTGACGCCGGCGCTTATTGGCATTCATCTGCCAATAAGATGCAGAAAACGAAAATGGAAATTATGCTGGCGGTGCTGCTGGCGGGACTGACCTTCCTCAACGCCTCGGGCCAGACGGGGACGGGAGAGGACGAACGTGTGATCGGGCTGGAGGATGTGGACCTTGGGGTACCGCCGCTGGAAGCGTATACAGGAGAAGGGGGGGGGACCTACTACAACGGCTCGGACGAGGCGGGGGGCTTTAGCAGTGGAGGCGTATTCTTCGAAAACAGTTATAATCCGGACTGGATGAGCTGGGCGGGCTGGTCCTACTCGACGACCGGGGACACGGAGACGCCGGGTGTCGGGAACCAGTACAGTCCCTATGCCGGTGCGGCTGGCGAGGGCGACGTCCATGCAGTCGGGTTTGCCCCCGTGGCGTTGAAACTTCCGGCAGGCTGGCAGGCTCCGGAGCGGGTTTTGCTGACCAACACGACCTATGCGGCGCTGGCGATGCGCGACGGGGATGCCTTTGCGCGCAAATTCGGGGATGACCCGGCGACACCCGAGGAGGTGGAAAGCGATTATCCGGATTACCTTCTCCTGACGATTACCGGATACGCGTCGGACGGCACGGAACTGGGGAGTGTGGAGGTCTATCTTGCCGATTTCAGAGGGGAGGAGGAAGACGACTTCATCCTGAAAGAGTGGCGGGAAGTGGACCTCAGCGGACTCTCGGAGACCGGATCCGGAGGCAACCGAAGCGTGGCGGAGCTGGGTTTCAGCATGGAATCGACAGACACGGGTGAATTCGGAATGAACACCCCGGCCTATTTTGCCCTTGATGAGCTGGTGCTGGAGCCGACGGCGACGTGGGGCCCCTACGATCTTGGACCCTATCCGCTTACGGACGGTGCCTGGGTCGACACGGGGGACTTCCTGGGATGGGTCTTTCCCTCGGATGACTTTGTCTTTCTGGCCGCCCTGGAGAAGTGGGTCTATCTTCCGGAAAGGGCCCTTTCAGAGGGGAGCGGGGCATGGGTTTACCTCCCCGCTGAGTAAGATCGTCGTGCCTGGAAGGGCACGGAAATCGGCACCCAATCGAAATCGGTCGATACGAGCCCTGTAAACAAACTTGAGTCAGGCGGAAGGCTGGTCATGCTGCCCACCTATGCCAGATAAAGACGTCCGGGAAGCAAATCTTCGAACAGAAGCGAAAACGGCAGGGGAGACGCCGGTCCAACACGTGCTGAAAGCCGGCGGCTATTCCCTTGCGGGACTGGCGGCGGCCCTCAAACACGAGCTGGCCTTCCGGATAGAGATGGCCCTCTTTGTCTTCCTGTTGCCAATCGCGATTGTCTATCCGGTCGGACTGGTCTTCAAGGCCCTTCTTGTCGGAAGCATGCTCCTTGTCCTCAGCGTGGAGCTGTTGAATTCCGCCCTGGAGTGGATTGTCGACTATATCTCCCTCGATGCGCATCCCTATGCCAAGCGGGCCAAGGACATGGGGAGCGCGGCGGTGATGATGGCCCTGCTCAACTCCGGCACGATGTGGCTCCTCGCAACCCTCGACTGGCTCGGAACCTGACCGCGGTGAAGATGGAATCCGACGACTGCTACCAGTTCCCGAAGGATTATGCCACCGCCATGGTGCACTTCTACCGTGGGGAACTCGGGCGGATGATGGTCTGGCGCCAGCGTTTCGACACCACGACCCACTGGGCCATCATCGGCCTGACGGGGATTGTCTCATTCGCCTGGAACCATGCCGGGTCGAGCAACTTTCTCTTTCTTTTCGCCAATTTCATCCTCTATCTGCTCCTCACCATCGAAGCGCGCCGGTATCGCTTTTACGACGCCTACCGGGCCCGCGTACGGATGCTGGAATCCCATTTCATTTTTCCGGTGGTGACCCTTTCGAGCAAGCGCCTTGAAGGAAACTGGCGCCGCCAGATGGGGGAGGATCTTATCCTGCCCTCCTACAAGATAAGTTTCCTGGAGGCGCTTTCGCGGCGTTTTCGCAGGAACTATGTATGGATTTACCTGATACTGGTGGGAACATGGATCGTGCACACGATCGAGGTGAGAAAGGCGGACTCCCTCCCCACATTCGTGGAGGAATTCTGCGCCAACCAACCGCTGCCGGATCCCCTTTTCCTTTCCCTGGTCGGGGCTTTTTATGTGTATTTGCTTATTCTTTACGCCGTGGGGGAGTGGAAACGCACCGCCCTCGGGGAGTTTCAAAAGCGGCCCTCCGGGGGTAGCTGGAACCTCTAGGGTCCACGGATGACCTTGCCGATAGAGGTGATTCTTGGCGCGGCCCTGCCGGTCTTTGTCCTTCTTGGCCTCGGCTACGGGCTGAGACGGGGAGATGTCATCCGGCGCGAGGCGGACACCTCGATAATGAAGCTGGTGGTGCGGGTCTTTTATCCCTGTCTTTTCCTTGATTTCATCATCGGGAACGAGGCCGTTAAGGAGGCGCCCAACCTTATCGCGGCACCGGTCGTCGGCTATTTGACGGCGACGGGCGGTTTTCTGGCCGCCTATGTCCTGGCCCGGATGATCGGGCTCTCCCGGGGAAAAGGCCTGCGGACCTTTGCCTTCTGCAACGGGATCTACAACTACGGATACATACCGATACCCCTCATCTTCGCCCTCTTCGACGACCGGCGGGTCCTCGGGGTGTTGCTGGTGCACAATGTCGGCGTCGAGGCGGCCATCTGGACGGCCGGAATCCTCCTTCTCTCGGGAGAGTTCCGTCCCGGATCCCTGAAGCGTTTGCTCAATCCGCCTGTCATCGCCCTCGGCGTGGCCCTGCTGGTCAACGGCCTCGGCCTAGACAGCCATGTTCCGGAATGGGGTTCGCGGCTTATCCACATGCTCGGGGCCTGCAGCATCCCGGTGGGCATCCTGCTCTCGGGGGCGGCCATCGCCGATCTCATGAAGGAACGGGGATTTTTCGGGAACCTGAGGATTCACGTCGGATCGATTGCCATGCGGCTCGGTTTTCTCCCGGCGGGTTTCCTGCTCGTGGCGGCCTGGCTTCCGGGTCTGTCGATGGAACTGAGGCAGGTCATCCTCGTACAGGCCGCCATGCCGGCGGGCATTCTTCCCATTGTCCTCGCCCGGCATTATGGCGGTGATGCTTCGGTGGCGGTCAAAGTTGTCCTTGCGACAACCTTTGCCTCGGTGATCACAATGCCGCTCTGGCTAAAGCTGGGAACCTCCCTTGTCCTTTAATCAAGGATTTTTCCATGACTGGAGCGTGCGAAGGTAACGGTCGCGTGCCCCTGCCTCGGTGTTGCTGTTCCGGGAAAAACTGAGAAGCCCCTGTATCTGGTCGATGTCCGTATATCCGTGGACCTCCATCCATTCCTCGAAGGCATCGAGGAGGAAACGCATAAAACGGGGGCCGTTACTGAGCAGGAAGCTTACCAGTTGAATGGAAGTGGCGCCGGCCATGAGCCCCTTGACGGCATCCTCTGGACTTTGGATTCCCCCGTTCAGGCTGAGATCGAGACGGGTCCGACCGTGGAGGGTGGCAATCCAGTGCGTGCGCAGGAGGAGGGAATGGGATTCCTGCTCCTTCAAGTTCGGCTGGTAACAAACATTTTCAATGTCGATATCCGGCTGAATAAAGCTGTTGAAAAGGACCAAGGCGTCGACGCCGGATTCCTCAAGCCGCTTGACGAACCGGGGAAGTCCGGAAAAAAAGGGCGAAATCTTGACGGCGAGGGGAATGGAAAGCTGTCTCCCGACGGCTTCGACGATGTCGAGGAGGTTTTTTTCAATCTCGCTGCTGGAGGCGGTGTCGCTGCTGGGAACAAGGTAGAGATTGAGCTCAATGGCATCCGCCCCGGCTTCCTCCATGTGACGCGCGTACGCGATCCAGGACCCGGGACGAACGCCGTTGAGGCTTGCTATGACGGGAATGCCGAGATGTCGCTTCAGGAGCCGAAGGTGTTGCAGATAGTTTTCCGGGCTGAGGGGAAAGGCTCCCGACTCCTTGAAGGTCCCCTTGTTGTCCATGAAATGAGGGCGATCATGCCCGTTTCCGCGGGCAATCTGTTCCTCGAAAAGGGAATGCATAACGATCCCCGCAGCCCCACCCGCTTCCAGTTCCTGGACGGATTCCAACTTGTAGACGAGCGGACAGGCTCCGACAAGAAAAGGATTCCTGAGGTTCAGGCCAAGGTAGGATACGGAAAGGTCCATTGGCGTTGATAAACCGGTACGCCTTTGCGGCGAGGGGGATTATCCCATGGAACCGGTCAGTCGTAGAAGAGGGTGGACCAGCGTCCCTCGGAGATCATCTTCTGCTTCATTTCCTCCCACTTTTCCTCCGAACCGGCCATCGCACTGAGGATGGTATCGAGGGTTTCCTCAAGCCGGGCAAGACCGGAAACATAAATGTAGGTCTTGGGATCCTGGATCATTTCCCAGACTTCCTCCCTGTTTTCGGAAAGGGTTCGACCCATATCCTCCGGCGCGCCGACGTGGGGACGCGGACTGAAGGCTTCGATCGCTTTGAACGTCTCCTGATCGTAGTAAAGCGAAAGGTCGTTGTTCTTGTCATTCATGTAGAGCAGGTCCATCCCGGTCTTGGCTCCATAGAAAAGACGGACTTTGCCCTGCCATTCCCGCCGTTCGTCGTAAATATGCTTCAGGAAGGCGCGGAACGGGGCAATGCCGGTACCAATCCCGATCATGAGGATGTTGCAGGTCTTGTCCCGAGGGGGCATGAAATGCCGGCCATAGGGCCCCGTCAGCTGGATCTTATCACCGGGTTTCCGGTCACAGAGAAAATTGGAGGCAACGCCAGGATAGCGCTCCCCGCTGACATCATCGATATAAAAGCAGCGCCTGACGCAGATCGAAATTTCCGACATGTTCTCTTCCTCCCCCTGCCGTGCACTGGCGATGGAATAGAGCCGCATGTGGTGGGGATTCCCGAATTCATGGGGGCCAGGGACAAGGACCCCGATGCTCTGGCCTTCCAGATGCTGGAAAGTGGCGTCGGATACATTGAGGACAATGTGACGGACCTCGTCCGTCTTTTCGTCCGTGATCCGGTCTGATTTGACGACGGTGGCCTTGTAGGGGTTGCTGATATCGTATTCCGTAAGGTTCATTGATTACTACTCCTGGGTGACGTTTCTGGTTAAAGCTTCTGGTCGGGATGCCCCTTTTTAAGGTTCTTAAGTTGGCTCTTGGGACAGCTCTGCCGGTTGCGGCAGAAGCAGAAAAGGCCGCATCCAGCACCTTCCTCCCGTGGAGGGCCCCATTCCGGATGCCGCCGGGCAAAAGACCTCGAGAGATGTTGTACCCCGATCCAACCGCCCATGAGGGCGAGGATGATGAACACGGTGATGAGGTAGGTTCCCATGATCTTATCCTCCGAGCCCGGCAAAGCCCATGAAGGCGAGCGAGAGGAGCCCGGCAAGCGTGAGGCTGAGGGCGGCGCCCATGCTGACATCCGGGACATCCGCAAGTTCGAGTTTCTCGCGCAGGCCGGCCATGAGGATCAGGGCAAGGGTGAAGCCGGCTCCGGCACCAATGCTGAAGGCGAGGGACTGGGTGAAATTGTAGTTCCGGTTGGTCTGGAAGAGGGCAAGCCCGAGAATGGCGCAATTGGTCGTGATCAAGGGCAGGAAAATGCCAAGGGTGCGGAAGAGGGCCGGACTGAAGCGCTTGACAGCCATTTCCACCAGTTGAACAGCGGAAGCAATAACCGCGATATAGCAGATCAGACGCAGGAACTCGAGCTCGTAGCGGACGAGGAGCTTGTTGATGAAGTAAGCGCAATTTGAGCTCACCAGCATCACGAAGATGACGGCAAGGCCCATGTTCCAGGCCGTCTTGATCTTCCCGGAAACGCCGAGAAACGGACAGAGTCCGAGGAACATCGCCAGGACAAAATTATTGATGATGAAGGCGTTGAGGAAAATGAAGGTGAGGGAATCAGGCTGCATCTGCGATCTCCTGTTCTTGGATTCTGGAATGGGAACGGTGTTTGCGAACGACGGCGAAAAGGAAAAGCCAGAACGCGAGGACAAAGAACCCGCCGGGAGGAAGGACAAAAATGGCCCATGGCTGAAAATCGGCGCCAAAAAGGGAAAGACCAAAGAGGGTCCCACTGCCGAGTATTTCCCGGACGACCCCGAGACAGAGGAGGGCGAAGGTGAAACCGAGACCCATTCCAAGCCCATTCACAAAGGCGTTCACGACTTGGTTTTTGGAGGCGTATGCCTCGGCTCGGCCTAGGATTATGCAGTTGGCGACAATCAACTGGATGAAAGCCCCGAGGGCATTATAGAGGTCCAGGCTGATGGCCATGATGGCGTAGTCGGCAATGGTGACAAAGGTCGCGATGATGATGATGTAGGACGCGATCCGGACCTGTTTGGGAATCAGTTTCCGGAGAAGGGACACAAGAACGCCGGAACTGAGGAGGACGAAGGTGGTCGCAATACCCATCGCGAGGGCGTTCATCGCCGTATTGGTCACGGCGAGAACGGGACAGAGGCCGAGAAGCATGACGAAGACGGGATTATCGCGCCATAAGCCCTGGGTAAACGTGCCCCAGTTCAAGGGCTCCGGCAATCGTGGATCTCTTACCATGGCTGTTGTCCTTTCACTACCCGCTTCATTCGTCGATGGTCCTCTTGAGCGATTCCTTGTTTTTCTCGATAAGGGGCAGCATCTCCCTGGAGCTCCTCCGGATGGCGGTTCCTATGGCCTGGGAGGTAACGGTTGCTCCCGAGATGCCGTCAATCTGCCACGGCTCGGTCTTTTCGCCGCTTTTAACGGTGACGATTTCGTTGCGCATGGCTGTTCCGGCCTCGTTGAGACGAGCTTCGAGACATTCAAAATTCGCGAGAAAGTCGGGATCCGTCTCGACCTTGTCCCCGAGGCCCGGGGTTTCCGTGCTTTCCATGACGGTCATCCCGATGACACATTCGGATTCGGGCGAGTACCCGTAGAGAATACGGACCACATCCTGATAACCGCGTGCCGCACCCTCCAGGGCGATACCGGCCAGTTCGCCTGTTTCATCATAGCCGGCGAAGAGGTTGGCCTGCCCCATTTCATCACCCTCGAGCCGCCTCAGACCCTCCTCGTCGAGTCGGAAATTCACCTTGCTGGTGGCCTCCGGAAGAACGGAAAAGACGGCCTTTTCGAGGGCCTCCTGCCGGTTTGCGGCAATGATGGGCTTCGTCACCTGGTAAGTGGTGACGACGAGCAGGCCTGACATCATGGCAATGATGCCGAGGGTGAGGATGAGGGAAGCGGGGCCCGGGTTGGCGGGGGTGGAAAGGGGTGACGTTTCGTCGCTCATGCCGCGCCTTTCTTTTTCGCGATTCCGTAAATTTTCGGCTGGGTCACCGCACTGATAAGCGGGGAACAGGCATTGGCGAGAAGGATGGCGTACATGACCCCTTCATTGAGACCCCCGAAGAGGCGGATGATGACGGTGATGAAACCGATCATGCCGCCGTATATCCAGACCCCGAGGGGGGTCACCGGTGAGGCCACCATGTCGGTGGCCATGAAGACGGCTCCCAGCATCAGCCCGCCGGAAAGAAGGGTGAAAACCGGGTCGGGATGGACCTCCGGGTTCAGCATGTAGAAGAAGCCCGAGGTCAGGGCCGCGACCAGGAGGACGCTGAAGGTAATGCGCCAATCCATCATCCTGCGGGCGACAAGGTAGAGGCCGCAGGCGAGGATAAGGAGGCTGGAGGTTTCCCCGGCGGATCCGGTGGTTGTCCCGATCAGGAGTTCCATCGTATCGGTGGAAACCTGTTCGAACTTCATGAGGGCGAGCGGCGTGGCCCCGGAGAAGCCGTCGGGCACGACCGAGGCTATCCAGTCATTGATCGGGGGCGGCTTCATGAAGGGCGCCGTGAGGGTCGTGGGAATAAACTGGGTGAAACGGTTTTCCGCCATGTAGGGGGTCCACGTGGTGGCGGGGACCGTGAAGGCCGCCTGGGCGAAGGCCCGCCCGACAAGGGCCGGATTCATGACATTGAAACCGAGGCCGCCAAAAAACATCTTCCCGACGCCGACCCCGAAGGCCGAGGCGACAACCGCCATCCAGAGGGGAAAGCCGGGGGGCAGGATGAGGCCGAGGAGCAAGCCGGTTATAACAACACTCCAGTCCCCCACGGAGGAGGGTTTCCCGGACAACCGGCAGATGAGGGCCTCGGTGCCGACACATGTGGCCGTGCAGACTATGAGGAGGGCGAGGACGCTGATCCCGAACTGGTAGACGGAAAAGGCGCACACCGGGAGAAGGGCGTAGACCACATTGCGCATGATCACGTCCACCCGGTTGGTGGAGCGGAAATGGGGGGACGTTCGCAGGATGACGTTTGGAGACGTGGCGCTCATGAGGCTTTCCGGGCTTGTTCCCGGTTGCTCGACTTGGCGATCCGGAAGTACTGTACCAGGGGGATATTGGAGGGGCAGACATAACTGCAACAACCGCATTCAAAGCAGTCGTTGAGATGAAAGGACTCGGCCATTTCGGCGTACCGATGCTTGTAGGCAAGCTTCCCCATCTGGGAGGGGTTGAGATTCATGGGACAGGCGTCGAGGCATTTTCCACAGCTGATGCAGGGATAGGCATCCTGGGAAAGGGAGCCCTGCATGTTCTGCTCTGTAAGGACAAGGACTCCGCCGCACCCCTTGGTGATGGGGACATCGAGGGAGGAAACGGTTCCGCCCATCATGGGACCTCCCATGATGAGGTGCTGGGCGGTGCCACTGAAGCCAAGTTGGGAGAGGATGAATCTCAGCGGAGTCCCGATGGGGACCGTGTAGTTGCCGGGATGTTCAATGCCGGGCCCGGTGATGGTGACCACGCGCTCAATCACACCCTGGCTCATGGGCAGCAGCCTTCCCAGCTGGGCCGTTGAGGAGGCGTTGAAGACCGCAAGGCCGACAGCGGAAGGGTAACCGCCGGACGGGATTTCGAGGCCCATGAGGGCCTTGGCGAGCATTTTCTCGGCTCCCTGGGGATATTTCGTGGGGACGGCCTTGACGGTGATGGATCCGTCCGCGGGGAGTTCCTTCCGGATGGCTTCGACGGCGTCCAGCTTGTTGTCCTCGGTCCCGATGATGGCCTTCTCCGCCCCGAGGGCCCTCATGAAGATCTTTGTTCCGGCGATGAGATCGGCCGCCTGTTCGATCATGACGCGGTGATCGGTCGTCAGGAAGGGCTCACATTCGCATCCGTTGATGAGGACGGTGTGAACGGAATGTTCCTTCGGTGGGGAGAGCTTGACATGGGTGGGAAAGGCGGCCCCGCCCAGGCCGACCAGGCCGGTGTCCTGAACGGCCTGGGCAATTTCCCCGGGCGCCATTTCATCCACGTTCCTCGGTTCAAAGTAGCGGACCTCCTGGCTGTCCCCCGGATAGACCTCGAGGATGAGGCACATCGTGCGCGGTCCCTTGGCGGTGGGCCTGAGCTCGAAGCGCTTGACGACGCCGGTGGCGGGGGCGTGCTGGGGGACGGAGACAAATCCTCCGGCCTTGGCCACGACCTGACCCCGCAGGACTTCCTGTCCCACATGGACCACCGGCTGGGACGGTGCGCCCGCATGTTGGGAGAGGGGAATGACCAGCTCGGGGGGGAAGGGCAGACGCCGGATCGGTTTATTGGCGGTGAAGTGCTTGTTCTCGGGGGGATGAATCCCGTGCGAAAAGGAATCACCGAACCAATGACCGAGGTTCAATAGATTGCTGAGTGGATTTGCCATGCTTTGCGCTCTATGGGGCCGGGGTTTGTTTCCGGGTTGGTTTCTACTGGAATTTCTCCGCGCGCTTGATCAGCTTGTCGACGCCCTTCTCATTCGGATTGGCGGGCGTGCCGGGATGGATGCACCGGCCGGTGCACTTTTCCGCGGCCCGGACAATATCCTTGAACGGGCCTGCCTTGGGATCCTTGACGAAGGCCTTCTTGTTGGCGTCGTATTCAAAGATCTTCGGATTGATGTTCACGCATTCATCACAGGACGTGCATTCGGACTGGTCAATCCAGGCAGGCTCGAAAGCGCCCGGGGCCGGTGTGTCGGCAGCCGGAGCAGCCTCCTTGGCCGCGCTTCCATTGACTTCGGCGGGGGCGGCTTCGACGAGCTGGGCCGGAGCCCCTTCGCCGGAGAGCATCGCCATCAGGCCGGAGGCCAGCTTCTGGGCGGTTTCGCCGCGTACCTGCTGGGCAATTGCCTCCGGGTCGATCTGATTGGTGAGGCCGGCCAGACTCTTCAGGGTATTCCAGAAATCGAGGCGTTCCTCGGTGGAATGGACCATCTCCTCGGAGACAAGGACGCGCATGAGGCGGTTCTTCTTGTCCACGGCCCAGATGTAGGGATAGAGGTCCTCCCGGTCCTCCTCCTCGAGTTCGATAAACTCGGCGAGGGGCACCATGTTCTCGTTCCATGTATCCTGGGGAGCCTTCCGGAAGTGTTTGCGGAAACGGGCTTCCTCGACGGCGAAGTCGGCAAAGGTCATGGGGAGTTCCATGCTCTGCTTCTTTCCCTCGTCGTCGACGTATTCGAGGTTGTAGACGGGCCAGTCCTCATCGATGGAGGGGTTCCCCTCGAGATCGATGCATTCCTCCCATGAGTCCCCGGCATCCGGATCAAAGCGCATCAGCGGGTAGGCCCGGGATTCGAGGGCCATCTTGCTCCGGATGTGGGTGGAGTCGTCCGATACCCCGTGTTCGGGCTGACAGACGGCATAGATATTGAAGAGGGCCGGGCGGCGGGTATTGAGACCGTCGATAAAGCCCTCGATAAGGTGGGTGTAGTTGGAGACATTGCCCTGATGGATGAAGGCCGTCCGGTGGGCGGCCCCGATAAGGCTCATTTCCTTGCGGATCTCGTTCTTGCCCTTCCAGGCGGGACCGTAGGGAGCCATGTCCGAGACCTGTCCGACAAAGCCCGAGGTGCAGGCCTGGCCACCGGTGTTGGAATAGACCTGGGTGTCGAGGACGAAGATCTTCAGCGGCCTGCCGGCCATGAGGGCGCGGGACACATTCTGGAAGCCGATATCGTACATCGCACCATCACCGCCGACCGCGACGACCGGCGGGCTGAGGAGGTATTCCTCGTCCGTGAAATCCTTCCAGTCGAAGAATTTAAGGGATTCCTCAACCTCGGTATAATGTTTATCCTCAAGTTCCGCCTCGGCGAGACGGATGGCCCTGAAGCCGTCGGCCATTTTCCGCATGTGGCCCTCGAAGAGCCCGAGGGAGACGGAAGGCGCATCCTGGAAGAGGTGGTTGGACCACGGGAACGGATAAGGATTGTAGGGCCATGAGGACCCGTAGACGGAGGAGCACCCGGTGGCGTTCTGGAAGCCGAGATGAGCCCGGCCATTCTTGGAGGGGCCTTCGACATAGCGCCATTTGAGGTCCTTCAGCTTCCCGAGCAAATCGCTGATCCAGGCAAGCCATTCCTGGTCGAGGGGCGAGCCGGCCTTGCCCTTGTCGAGTTCCTGGGCCAGCGCGGAGAGCTTGAGGTCCCGGTCCTTGTGAGAGGAGACGGCTTCCTTGACCCTTCCGAGGTCGCTGATGTCGACGGTGTCGGCAAGCTTGGTCCGGATACGTTTCTCGATGCGGTCAATAAGGGTGTCGAGGTACGCGATGTGCTTCTGGACCCGGCGCTGCATGAGGGCCGTGATGGTGCTGGTGAAGATATGGAGGACCGTCTTTTCCCCGCAACCGGTGCAGGAACCGTCACCGCAGGCCATTGACTGGTAGACCGTCTTGTCGAGAAGCATGGTCTCGAGGGCCCCGACTTTTTCATCAAGGTCATCGATGCGGACGAAATCCTTCGGGGTATTGGGCAGATCGAGCCAGAAATCCCATTCCTTTTTCAGGTGTTTCACGGACTCGGACGTCTGGGGCATGATGGAAAGGGCGTCGTCGTCACAGACATCGACACAGAGCATGCAGCCCTTGCAGGTGTAGGGATTGATGGTGATGGCGAAGAGGCCGCCGTCCCCGGGCTGTTGCTTCTCACGCTGCTCGTAGTAGGGCTTGGTGAGGGAGAACTTGAATTCGCCCATTTCCTCACGGAACCAGTCAAACTCCTGCTTGAGGGCCTCCTGGTTCTCCGTTTCCTCATCGATGGTGGTGGTGATCGCCTCTTCAAGGAGAGGACGTGTATCGATGCTGTTGGTCCCGTTGGCCTTGGCGTTGGCGCGGAGCTTTTTCTCCACCGTGCGGACGGCGCGGGGGAGGAGCTTGACCTCATGCCCGGCCTTCTGGACGCGCTTGATGGTTGCTTCAAAGGCGGAAGCGATGGGAATGGCAAGGCCCGGGATGGCACTGTCCGGACAGATGGTGAAACAATCGCTGCAGGCGGTACAATTCTCGGGATGCCAGACCGGATGGTTGAAGCGGATCTGCGTCATGTCGCGATACACGCCGGTGTTGGCGGGGATCAGGCTGAGGGCGTTGAATGGATCGGCAAGGTTGTCGTTGGGCCGGCCACCGAGGTAGAAGCTGCCGGTCTGTTCCCAGAAACGGTGAATATTGCTCTTGGGATCCTCGCTGCCCTGCATGCGCTTGAGCATGATCGGGAGGTTGGTTTTCGGGGCCCCCTTGAGATTGGCGGCGGTCTGGTATTCGCCGGGCTTGATCTCGGTGATTTCATCAAAACCGCGACGGACCACGCGCATGTTGTCCTCGACAACGCGGGCACCCTTGCTGCCGAACTTCTTGTTCACCTGGTCGCGGATGGCGTTGAAGAGGGATTCCTCGGTAAAGCCGGACTTTTCCATGAGGGAGGAACCGGCAAAGAAGGCTCCCTGAAAGGCGATTCCCTGCATGCGGAACTGGAGTTCCGGATCAGAGGCCTCTTCGCGGGCGATCTTGAAGGCGTCGAGGTGATAAACCTTGATATCGTTATCGAGGATGTACTTGCGGGCGGCATCCGGGAACGAATTCCAGACCTCCTCAGAGGAACCGAGGTCGCTCTGGATGATAAAGGCCCCGCCCTTTTTCAGGCCGAAGAGGGGATTGGAGTGGCTGAAGACATTCGGGTCCGGGGAGAGGACGGCATCGACAAAGAAGTATTCGCAGTTGATGCGGATCGGCTCCGGGGCGGCCGAGAGGTAGTAGGTCGTCGGCTGGCCTTTCTTTTCCGAGCCATACTTGGGGTTGGCCTTGATGTCGTAGCCAAGGAGGTCGTAAAGGGTGATGGCGAGGTTCTTTCCGGTGGTGATGGCACCCCAGCCGCCGACGGAGTGCATGCGGACGGTAACCGCTCCATCGGGAAGAAGGTTCGGGTTCTCGCTTCCCTTGACGGCCAGTTCCTTTACCTTCGGGTAATATTCCTGAAGTTGCTGCTGGTAGATCTCGTTCTTCGGGGAAGAGGGTTTGTCGTGGATAAAATCGATCGAGAGATAGAAAAACTTCTTCCGCGGGGCCTTCGGCTGCATGTTTTCAACCGCCCCGACAACACCTTCCGGCTGGAGATCGCGGCTTCCCATGCCAAAGCAGCCTGAATAGAGGGGCGGCACGTCGCCGTCCTTCTTGTAGCTGGCGTATTCCGGATAGGGAGGGGATTCCCCGCGACCCACCATCCCGTTTTCCATGCATTTGCTGACGGTGGAGCGGATTTCGCGAATGAGGGGAAGATCCTCGGCAAGCGGCTGGTCGGTGCGTTCGAGAACGGCGATGCCCTTGCGCCCCTTGATGATTTTTCCCAGGAGATCGCCGGGGAAGGGGCGGAACATCGTCATGTTGACGACCCCGACCTTGATCCCTTTTTCCCGGCGCATGTAGTCGGCGACGGCTTCCGCGGTCCCGATGACACTGCCCTGGCCGATGATGAGGTACTCGGCATCCTCGCTTTTATAGGTCAGGATACGCTTGTATTCACGACCGGTCAGGCGGGTGAATTCGGCCATGCACTGCTCGGTTATCCCGGGAATATGGTCGAAGAAATAGGGACGCTGGGCGGCCACCGACTGCATGTAGGCATCCTGGTTCTGGACTGGTCCGGAAAGGACGGGATTATCGACATCCCAGAGAATGGGGATGCGGCGACGCTTTTCGCCGTAGAGTATTTTCTGCGCGGGGGTCGGGGTGTCGATGATGTCCTCGGGTCGCCCGAGGTATTCCTCGATAAGGTCGCGTTCGGGTACCTTGAGGGTTTCAATGAGGTGGGTGGTGAGGAACCCATCCTGCCCGACGGCGCCCGGGGTGAGGGAGATTTCGGCAATCTTGCGGGCAATGATATTGAGGTCGGCCGCCTCCTGCGCGTTTTTCCCCATCACCTGAAAAAAGCCGGTATCGTCCATCAGGTGGTAATCATCGTGACCGGCATGGACATTCAGGGTGGTCTTGGTGATGGCGCGGCAACCAATGTTCAGGATGTAGGGAAGACGCTTGCCGACGGCCCCGTACAGGGATTCATGCATGTAGGCAATGCCCTGGCCGGAGGAGAAATTCGAGGCCCGCAGGCCGCTCATGGCCATCCCGGCGGTCACCCCGGCGGCTGCGTGTTCGCCTTCCGGTTCCACGAAAATCAAGGGCCTTCCGGAAATGTTGATATGGCCCCTGGCTGTTTCCTCGGCCCAGTACTCTCCCATCTGGGTGGAAGGGGTAATCGGGTAGGCGCCAGCAGCATCGCTGGATTCGCGCTCACACATGATGACAGCGGTGTTGCCGTCCATGGCCACCGGGATTCCGGGGTATTTTGCTTGTTTAGTTTCTGAAGCCATAATTCGAACGATTTTTATTTTTCAGGATAGGTGTCTTTAAAGAGCTGGGGGATAAATCAGTTTCTGTCGGGCTGTACCGGGAGGGGTTCCTTGCGGAGGATCTTTTTGGCGGCCAGGCCCTTGCGGACCGTTCCCTTTTCCTGCCAGACGATGGCTCCGGTGGGACAGCGCTGGATGGCCAACGGGGTGGCGAGGTGGTTCTTCGAATAATCGATGACAGCGAGGTTGTTCTTTATCTCGATGAGGCCTTCGGGGGCATCGGCGGCACAGCGGGCGCATCCGGTGCAGGCGACTTCGCAATCGGCGAGGGCCTCGTCGCCTTCGGCGAGGCTTTTACAGGCCACCCAGAGCTTGTGGCTGACCGGGTGGAGTTCGAAAAGATTGAGGGGGCAGGCGACAACACAGTCGTTGCAGGCGACACACTTGTCTTCGTCGACGACGGGGAGGCCGTGCTTGTCCATGTGGATGGCGTCAAAGTCACAGGATTCGTCACAGTCTCCGAGCCCGAGACATCCCCAGGAACAGGCCTTGCCCCCCCCACCGGCGGCAACGGCTGCCCGGCAACTGTCCATCCCGGCGTAGTGGGCCCGCATGCGGGCGACATGATTGCCTCCCGCGCAGGCGAGACGGGCAACCTTCTTTTCCTCGTCCCCGACCTCTACCCCGAGGTAGGAGGCGATGAATTCGGTCATTTCGCGCGGGCTCACCGTGCATTGCGCCGGGTTGGCTTCGCCGGCCACGCAGGCTTCCGCAAAGGCCCGGCAACCGGGGTGGCCGCAGGCCCCGCAATTGGTGTTGGGAAGCATCTGTTCCACTTCCTCGATACGGGGATCCTCCTGCACATGCAGTTTCCTGTTGGCAAAGGCAAGCACGGCGGCGAGAATGAAACCGAGGACCCCCATGAAGATGAGGGTGCTCACGATGTACGGGATCGGGTCGTTCATGAGGAGCCTTGAAAGGGGGGTTAGCTGGCGGCGGGAAATCCGGCGGTCCTTGTGAGGCGGCCGGATTTGCTGACAAAAAGGGCGTCAGCATCGGCTATGGACTCGATGATGCGCCGGCCTTCCTCGGGGCCCGTGAGAAAGACCGCAGTGGAAAGCGCGTCCGCTTCCATCGCGGAAGGGGCCACGACAGAGACACTGGCGAGTTCAGCGGGCGACTGGCCGGTACGGGGATCGAGTAAATGATGGGAGCGGTAACCATCGCCAAAACGGGTTTCATAATCCCCCGATGTGGCGAGGGAACGCCCGTTGAGACGGGCGATGGTGAGGAGCCCGGCTTTGTCCCTGGGATGGCGTATGCCGACGGTCCATTCCCCGTCCCCGGGCTCGGCCTTGGCCCCTACGGTGCCGACTTCACCGGTGTCGATGAAGGCGTGGGCGATACCATGGGCGCGCAGGGCTCGGCCCACCGCGTCCGCCGCATATCCCTGGGCAATCCCGTTCAGGGTGATCTCCGTGCCGGGCCCTTCGAGCCTTATCGATCCGGGGGATACCTTGACCCGCTTCCAGTCCACGCGGGCGAGCGTCTCTTCAAGTTCGCGGGAATCCGGGACTGTGTTCTGCCTGGCACGCTCCGCATGCAGTTGGTAAAGGGGCTGTACGGTGATGTCAAAGGCCCCGCCCGTGAGCTCGGACATGCGTCCGGCGGTCTGGAGAACTTCCAGAAAGGAGGGATCCGGATCCGTAATGGAGCCGGTCCGGTTCAACGTGCAGATCTGGCTGTCCGGCCGGTAAAGACTGAGGATGTTTTCCACTCTTTTCAGCTCGGAAAAGGCTTCATCAAGGGCGATGGAGGCGGTTTCCCGGTCGCGGTGGAAAACCGTCAGGCGGACTTTCGCGCCAAGGGCGACCGAGGTCCGGCTGATTTTTGCAAGGTTGCCTGGGGCCTCGCCTGAGGTCCCGATGCGCCAGCCAGTCCAGCCTGCCACAGCTGCCGTGCCGGCGAGTGAAAGCATGAATTCTCTACGTTTCATTGTTCGGGGGATAGTCGCTGAAGGGGTGCAGGATGAAAGCCTGTGCGAGGCGTTTCCCGGCTTTTGAGGAGAGGGTGGAAGGAGGTGTTCATACGCTATTTATCTATAAGTTTTACTAAACTGGGTGAGCAGATCGTCAAGTAATTCTTATGGGAAAGGTTGATTTTCTTGTCTGAGGTTTGCTGCCCTTTACACCCCAAATGCCGTCCTCTCCGACAAGCCGCTTGACAAGGGGGGTAAAGGCCGGAAATTTTCGGGCTTTTGCGGTTAACCTTGGACAAGGATTTTCATGTACAATAAGAAAGCCCGTTTTGGAATGTCGCTTGTATGGGCGGCCTGTGTTCCGGTTACAGCGAGTTTGGGGGTGCCCCTGGAAGAGGCGGTTTCAACGCTTGAGGAATGGGTCGAGACGGAACGCCGGATAGCGGAGGAGGAAGCCCGGTGGGAGGCCGATAAGAATTCGATGGAGAGCCTCATTGAGATCTACGAGAACGAGATCGGGATGCTGGAAGGGATTATTGAGTCGGCCGAGGAGGATA
Organism: Oceanipulchritudo sp.; assembly: GCA_041685165.1. Lineage (GTDB taxonomy): Bacteria > Verrucomicrobiota > Verrucomicrobiia > Opitutales > Oceanipulchritudinaceae > Oceanipulchritudo. Next base: position 68,662 of record JAWLGH010000007.1, read on the forward strand.
CGAGCGCGGCCGAGGCCCGCCGTTCGGAGCTGATGGAAAAGGACCGCGAAGTGAAGGCGCTCGAGGCGGAGGTCGAGAAATCGATCATGGAGGCGGAACAGAACATCAAGAACCTGGAGGTTTTGCTGCCGCAGCCTCTGCGCGAAGAGCTCACACCCCTTTTCAACAGCCTTCCTGAAAATCCGGAGGAGACGACCCAGTCCATTGGCCAGCGGGTCCAGCCGATTGTGGCCATCCTGACGCAGATCCAGAAGTTCAACCAGGTGGTCACGGTGGTGGAGGGATTCCGGGAATTCGAGGAAGGACGGACCGTCCAGACGGAGAAGATCTTTTTCGGAATCGGGGCGGCCTACTATGTCGACCAGGCCAATGAACATGCGGGGATGGGCGTTCTGACCGAGAATGGATGGGAGTGGCGGGACGACAACAGCCTCATTCCCGCAATTCGCAGTTTCATTGACATCTACCGTGGGACCGAGCAGGCGAGCTTCGTCGAGGTTCCTGTAATTATCAACTGAGCCGCCCCGGGTTTCCTAACCGACGAACTGAATGAATACCGTGAAAGCCTTTATTATCCTGACCGCCTTTATTGTCTCGGCCTTCCCTCTGCACGCGGCCAACCTTGAGGGAGCTGCTGCCGGTGCCGAGACTGACCTGAAGCAATCGATGGAGCGCTATGCCGATCTGCAGGAACGCATCAAGGAGGAAAAAATTCCCCTCTCGAGGGAGTTGAACACCCTGAAATCGGAACTGCGGGAGAAACGCCGTGAAGCTGAACGGGCCCAGCGCCTCAAGGACAACCGTTCCGTGGATTTGAATTCGCTCCAGGAACGGGTCGAGAAGCGGCAGGAGCAGCTGGACTATGTGGCCAACCTGGTGGCGGATTTCGGACAGCGTTTCCAGCGGGACATTTCCCTTCCGGAGCAGCAACTCTATGAAGCGGAGCTAGAGGCCTTCGACGCCGCGACGAACGAGGCCATGGGGGATCAGGAGATGGCGAAGAGCCTGCGCCTTCTCGACCAGGCCTTCATTCTCAGGGTTTCGGTCGACCGTTTCCAGGAGCTGGCCGGAGGGCAGATTTTCCCCGGGGAGGCGGTTGTGGAAAACGGGGAAGTGGAAAGCGGGAATTTCCTCCTGATTGGCCCCATGGATTACTTTTCCAGTCTTTCCAGTGACTCTGCCGGAGTGGCCCTCAAGGCGGGCTTGATTCCACCGGTGGTGGGGATCAGCCCTGACCGGGACACCCTTGTCCGTTCCACCATTTCCTCGGGGGAGGGGCTGCTGCCCGTGGATCCGACCCTTGGAAGCGCCCTCGCCCTGGCCTCCCAGGAGGACACGCTCTGGGAGCATATCCAGAAGGGGGGGATCTGGATCTGGCCGATTCTCTTCTTTGCTTTTCTGGCCACGGTGACAGCGCTCTTCAAGGCTTTTGAGATCTATTCCGTGAAGATGCCCCGGCCGGGCGTCCTGCATGACATCCTCAAGGCCCTCAATGAAGGGCGACGGGACGAAGCGATGGAACTGGCAAAGGGCGTCAATGGTCCTGCCCGGGCGATGCTTATGGACGCTGTCGAGCACAGTGAGGAAAGCAAGGAGCTGATCGAGGAGGTCATGTATGAGCGGATGCTCGAAGTGCAGCCCCGGCTGGAGCGCCTCCTGCCCTTTATCGCCGTGACAGCGGCAACCGCGCCGCTGATGGGGCTTCTGGGGACCGTGACGGGGATGATCAATACCTTCAAGTTGATCACGATCTTCGGGACCGGGGATGCTAAACAGCTCTCGAGCGGTATTTCGGAAGCCCTTGTGACAACGGAATTCGGTCTTATTGTAGCGATACCGTCGCTCATCATGCATGCGCTGCTGAACCGCAGGGCCCAGGGGGTGATGGCGAACATGGAGCGGATGGCGGTGGCCTTTGTGAACGGACTGACCCGCAAGAACTAACCTCCCGGAGCACCTTTCGTTGAATTCGATCTGGGAACAGTTTCAAAGGGAATTCATGACGATCCTGACCGACGGGGGGATCCTCATGGTACCGTTGTCGCTCCTCGCCCTGACCATCTACTACACGGCCTTCAAGCTCTATTATTTTTTCTCGGAGCACCATTTCTACCGCGTCGAGCGGCAGCGGCTGATCGAGTATGTCTTCAATCCGATCCTTGCCAGCGGGGAACTGCGGGCCGTACTGGACTACACCCAGGGGGAAGAGGTCCGGACCGTCCGCGATGTGAAGGGACGGTATGCGGAAGTGATCAGTTGCTACCTGTCGGCCGTGGACAGCAGGCGGAGCTACCTGCTCGTCCTCATAACCACGGCCCCCCTGATGGGCCTGCTGGGGACGGTAATGGGCATGCTGACCACCTTCAGCGGCCTTGCCGTAAGCGTGGGCGGGAGCACCGTGGACCAGATTGCGGACGGTATTTCGGAAGCCCTGATCACGACCCAGACCGGCCTCATCATAGCCATTCCGGCTTATGTCATGGCGACGCTGATCCAGAAACGCCGCAACGAGATGGAGGCCTGCCTGATCACGATGGAGGCCCTGACGGTCCAACTCTACGAGAAGAACAGCAACCAGAACAACGGGTAAATTGTCATGAAACGTCGACGCGTATTTTCCAGTGCCCGCGGGGCGGATGAGGGCATCAATATTTCCCCGCTGATCGATATGGTCTTTATCCTCCTCATTTTCTTCATCGTGACGACGGTCTTTGTCGAAGAAACGGGAGTGGAGGTCACGAAGCCGGAGGCGGCTTCCCAGATCCAGCTCGAGAAGAACAGCATCCTGATTGCCATCACCTCGAACAACAACGTTGTCTACGGCGGTCGTGACATCGGCATCAACGGTGTCCGGGGAGTCGTGAAACGGCTCGTGCAGGATGATCCGCGCATGCCGGTGATCATCCAGGCGGACGAAAACGTGCCGACGCGCATCCTCGTTCGAGTCATTGACGAAGCAAAACTGGCGGGCGCGAATTCCGTGAATATCTCGACGGAAGATTCCTGATGCGGAAACCGAGTGACAGGCTGGTAGGCTACCGGGTTCCGAGGTCGAACCAATATGTTATCCGGATCGTCCTTGCGACGGTTTTGATGACCCTGGCCATCCTTGCCATTCTTCCGTTCACCCAGGCGTTGTCGGGCGATCCCCGAGACCGCACCCTGCGCACGGTCGACGTGGCCAACATCCCTCCCCCGGAACCGCCTCCCCCGGAACCGCCGCCTCCGGAGGAGGAGGAGGAAGAGGAGGAAGCCCCCGATTTGCAGGAACCGCCCCAGATGCTGGACCTGAGCCAGCTTGAATCAGCCCTCAATCCCGGAACGGGGGGAGCCCTCGCGGGCGCCTTCGACCTCGATTCCTTTGCCGTGAATCCGAATGTGGCCGGGGAAATGCAGATCTTCGACATTGTTGATCTCGACCGGACACCGCGGATGATCAAGCGGGTGATTCCGGAATACCCGCAGGAACAGCTTGTCCAGGGTGTCGAGGGATCGGTGACCCTGGCTCTGATCATTGATGAACAGGGCGAAGTAACCGTGGACCGGGTCCTGGAATGGTCGGGATCACGCGATTTTGTCCAGCCCACACGGCTTGCCCTCAGCCGTTGTGTCTTCGAACCGCCGACAAAGGACGGGGAAGCCGTCCGGGCGCGCTACAAGATAACGATACCTTTCAACCTCTAGAGCCATGATAAAACACCTTTTCACGATTCTCACCGGCTGCCTTATCTGTGCCTTCACGGTTTCGGGCCAATCCTTTCCGACAAGCCAGAACCTCTGGAGCAATCCGGATTTTGTGGACCGTTTCCTGGGCAGCTACGGAGTCCGGACCGAGGTCGAGCCCAGTATCTCGGAGGACGAGGCGGCCCTTTTCCAGGAACTCGTCGAACTCATCCAGAATGAGCAGACGCCGCTCGCAATCACCCGCCTGGAGACCTACATTCAGGAAAACACGACCGAGGAATCGCAGCCCAGTCCCGCCCTTACCTTCACCCTCGGGAACATGCTCCTGCAGGAAAACCAGCTGGAGCGGGCGATCACGGCCTACCGGGAGGCAATCACGGACTTCCCCAATTTCCTCCGGGCCTACAAGAATCTGGGACTGGCCCTGATACGGCAAGGTGATTTCGAGGAAGCGACGGGCGTCATTGTCAAATCCATCGAGCTGGGAGAGGCCAACGGAGACACCTTCGGTCTCCTTGGATACTGCTACCTGAACCTCGGGCAATACGGACCGGCTCTTGAGGCCTACCGGCAAGCCACCCTCCTCAACCCGGAAAACAGGGAATGGTTTGTCGGCAAGGCGGAAGCCCTGATGCGGACGGAAAAATACCGGGAAGCGATTGCCACCTTTGAATACCTGATCGGGCTGGATGGATCCAAGGACGCCTATTACACCTCCATGGCCAACGCCTACATTTCCCTCGGGGAACCGATGGAGGCGGCAAAACTGCTGGAAGTGATTTACCGGACCGGAAACCCGGATGTGCCGGTTCTCAACCTCCTCGGCGACATCTATTTGAACAACAGCATGCCGAAGCTCGCCATGCGCCCCTACCTGGACCTCTTCAATGCGGAGGGAACGGTTTCCTCGGCGAGGATCATCCGTACGGCCAAGGCGCTCATGCAACGGTCTTTTTATCCGGACGCGGAGGCGTTTCTGGATCGGGCGGAGAGGTATCTCGAAGGCGGGGAGGGCCTTGAGGAGGCCCGTTCCGAGTTTCTGAACCTGCGTGCTGAACTGGCTCTCGGCCAGGGACAGAGCAAGGAGGCAGCCCGCATCCTCGAGGAGGTTGTCGAAATCGAGCCGATGAACGGCAATGCCCTGCTCCTGCTCGGGAATTATTACTTCCGCGAAGGCGATTATGAGGAGGCCGAATATTACTTTGACCGGGCCAGCAGGATCGATGCCGTGGCCGTCGACGCCCTCATCCAGAGCGCGCGCCTGAATGTGCAGAAAAAAGACTACCGGACGGCAATTGAACGCCTTGAGGATGCCCAGGCTCTCGACTACCAGAGGAATGTCCAGGAGTACCTCGAAGCGGTGGAATCGGTCTACGAACGCACGCGCTGAGATAGCTCCGATTGCTTCAAAACGGACCCCGACGAAAAATTCAAGGGAACGTTCAAAACTTATTGCGTTTACGGTACAATCCCTCTACAGCGTCTTCCCGTAAATAAGTTGTATTGGAGAATGGGTTCCTTCGAGGACTTTCTCCAGATGCTCATCCAAACCAAAAAAAATCTAAACTAGAAAACATCATGACTATGAGAAACGATTCGTATCTTCCGTGGAAGAAGTGGCTGGGTCTCTCCAGTGCCGCTCTGGCCGCGTTCTCGCTCCCTGCTGTTGCGCAGGACGCGGACGATGATGACCTCGAGGAAGTCGAGGGTTTCACGGTGGTTGGGTCCCGCATTAGCCGGGCCGACTTGGAAACGGTCAGCCCGGTCATCAACCTTGACCGGGAATCCCTTGAGGAGACAGGCTTCACCACGGCGGGCGATGCTATTCGCGCCCTGCCCATTGTCAGTGGACAGAACCTGACCTCAATTGATGCCGGGACAAGCTTCACCCCCGGGGTCTCCTCCGTGAACCTTCGCGGTCTGGGGAACAACAACACCCTGGCCCTCATCAATGGCCGCCGGGTTGCTCCTTTTGCGACCCCGGGATTCAACGGGTTCCAGAACGTTGTCGACCTCAGCACCATTCCGACAGCTGCCCTTGAAAGCATTCAGATCCTCAAGGACGGGGCCTCCGCCGTCTATGGTTCAGATGCGGTTGCCGGGGTCATCAGTGTCAACCTGGCCAAGAGCTATGATGGCCTGACATCAGAAATCAGCCTCGGTAACACGATTGATTCGGATTCCTTCGAATGGAAGGCCACCGTTATCGGAGGTGCGCAAAGCGGCAAGGCAAGCCTTGTCTATGTCGTGGACTTCTCGGAGCGGAATCCCCTGCTTGCCCGTGATGTCGACTGGATGGACGAAACCAACTCGCCGTCCTTCGCCAACGTGACGGCCAACGCGACCCCGGACTTTGCAACCTTCTACACCCTGAGCGGCATGCCGGACTCCTTTGTCCAGGAGGCCCTCCCCGGCGTGGAGGAATCGAAGGACCTGACTCCCGAGGATTTCGAAGAGGGGGTTACCAACTACAATTATCAGGAAAGCACAGGCTTTATCCCGAAGACCCGTAACAGCGGCTTCTACACCCGCCTCTCCTACCAGGTGAATCCCAATCTGGAAGCCTACCTTGAGTCTTCCTTCCGTCGCGTTGAGACGCGCATCAACGCGGCCTCGACGCCGCTCTTCTCCTGGAATGAGAATATCGACCTGAACCTTGTCCCCGAGAATCCCTATAATCCGTTTGGAGAGGAAATGTTTATCGGGTGGCGGATGATCGAGTATGGCGTCCGCGAGAATATTGTGCAGTCCGATACTCCGCGAATCGTCGCCGGCCTGACGGGCGACATCGGGGAAACCGGGTGGACATTTGATACCGGGTTCCTCTTCACCGAGTCGACGGTCACAAACGAGAATGCCAATACCGTCTTCGAGGACCGGCTCCAGGAAGCGCTGCAGACGGGCGTTGATTTTGACGGGGAAATTGTCTGGGCCAACCCCTTCGGCAAAAACGATCCGCGTATTGTTGACTACGTGCGGAACAATAATCCCACCCAGGATTCATTTGAACTCTGGTCCTATGACCTGAGTGCCAACGGCGACCTTTTCGACCTCGAAACAGGGGTTGTCAGTGCCGCTGTCGGTGCGGAATATCGCTACGAGGAATTGACCTCGATCCGCACCCATGACAACCGGACCGGCAACATTGTCGGCGGATCCCAGTCTGAAAGCGTTTTTGGCGACCGGGACATCACCTCCGTCTATGCGGAATTGAGCATTCCGGTCTACGACCTTGCGGAATTCCAGGTAGCCGGGCGCTATGAAGATTACAGCGACTTCGGCGACACCAGCAAGCCGAAGCTTGGCGTCAAGGTTACCCCGATGGACGGGGTCCTCCTGCGCGGTTCGTTCGGACAGAGCTTCCGGGCGCCGGATCTGCCGCTTCTCTTCTCATCGGGAAGCGTCAGCTTCACCCCGAACTTCTACACCGATCCGCTTCGCCCGGATGACCCGGAAGGTCAGATCAAGAACGTTGGTGGTGGCAATCCGGACCTGCAACCGGAGGAAACGGATTCCTATTACCTCGGGGCACAGTTCGACATGGGCGAAATCAACGACACCCTGGATGGCCTTGTCGTCGAAATTGACTACTGGGAATTCGAGCAGACCGATGTCTTCGGTCGCTTTACCCCCGCCCAGATCATCCAGAACGCCGGCGATCCCTTCTTCGATCAGTTCATCGTCCGCGCGGATCCGACCCAGTCGGACATTGATGCCGGGCTTCCCGGTACGCTTCTGTTTGTGGAAACGGACTGGCAGAACCTGGACGAACAGAGCACTTCCGGTGTCGACCTCGCGGTCGCCTACTCCTTGCGCACGGAGAATTATGGCCAGTGGCGCTTCAAGGTCGAGGGCACCTATGTTGACGAGTTCAAGTTCAGCACCCTCGACTTTGACGAAGACGGTAACGAAATCACCGTGACGGAGTTCTTCGAGGGCACCTGGACACAGCCTAACTGGCGCGCCAACGGGACCATCGCCTGGGATTACGGTGACTGGGCAGCCAGCCTCTTCATCGATTTTATCGGTGAATACGAGCAAGGCGCGGCCGAAGACCAGGAGGAAAGCGGCAACGTCAAGGCCTACTGGCGCTTTAATCCCCAGGTCGCCTACAGCGGTTTGTGGGACACGACCATCACGGTCGGCGTCCGCAATGTTTTTGACGAAGCACCTCCCCTCGACGTGTTTGAAGTGACCAACGTGAACGTTGGTCTCCATAACGCGGAACCGCGCTTTGCCTACATCCGCCTCTCCAAGGACTGGTAAAGACCGGTTCTGAGACAGGCTGATCCTTTGCATCGGGGTCGCAAGCATCGCCTTGCGGCCCCGATTTCTTTATTCGGAGTGTGCATGAATTCCGGATTGCCGCTTCTTCCCTTCCCCCCTTAATGCAGGAGCATGAGACACCGATTCACCACCTTTTCCCGATGCCTTTCAACGCTCCTTGGCAGCCTTCTCCTGACCGGTGCTCCCCTGGCCGCCGATTATGATATCCGCGAGGCCATGCCGCCCGAGGTGTTCACGCAAGCCGGCCTTGAAAAGTTGAGTCCGGAAGAACTGGAAGTCCTGAATGACTGGCTCGGTGGCGACCTCCCTGAAAAACGTGATGATCCGGCAGCCCATGAAGGACCTGATCTTCCTGAAGGGGATGACGCCTTTGGTCTGGAGTCCGTCAAGGAGCGGGTAGCCAGCCTTTTCGAATCCAAGTCCTCGGAAGAAATCGAAAGCCGGATTGATGGGACGTTTACCGGCTGGGATGGGGACACGGTCTTCCGCCTCGACAACGGACAGGTGTGGAAGCAGGTTCAACCTGATTCATTCTACATCAATGCCGAGAATCCCAAAGTGACGATCAAGCGTGCCCTCTTTGGCAGCTATCTCCTCAGTGTCGAAGGTTATGGCGCTTCGGTACGGGTGCGGCGGGTTGAGTAAAGGACGACAAGGGCCCTCAGCTTCCACAGAAGAATCAATCCATGAGGCCCCATTTTTCCCTGAAGGGCACCAGGAACTCATCGATTGCCCGGTACAGGCGCATACGGGTATCGATATTCGACATGGAATGCATCTCGTCGGTGTCAAAGATCCTCTCGTAGGGAAGGTCATGCCTCTCGAGGGCCCGCACCAGAAGACGCGATTGCTCGATATCCACATTGAGGTCACGGATGCCGTGATAAACAAAAACCGGCGCCCGGAGCTGGTCGATATGGGTGATCGGACTCCATTCAAGGAGATAATCCCGTTCGTCATCGATCTTGGGATCTCCAAAGCGCTCCACCCAGTAATCGTAGGCGAGGTCCCGTTCCCACTTGAGGTAGCGCTCCATTTGAAGGGGAAGGTCAACGACCCCAAAGAGATTGATACCGAACTTGAAGAAATCGGGATACTTCACGAGGGAGATCATGGTCTTGTAACCTCCCCAGCTGGCACCCCCGATGCCAACGCGTTCCGGGTGCGCATATCCCTCGCTGATTGCCCACCTGGCTCCCTCCACGGTATCCAGGACCATGCGCTCGATGTTCCGCTCGCTTTCCCGGAGAAAGGCCTGGCCGTAGCCTGTTGAACCCCGGAAATTGACTTGAAGGACGGCAAAGCCGCGGTCGGCGTAAAAATAGGGCTCCATGTCACCGTACCAGCGAATATGCCAGACATCCCGGGCCCACGGGCCTCCGTGAGGATGAACAATCATCGGGACGGGTTTTCCCGCCTCATAATCCCCGGGAAGAATGAGGTAGCCGTGGACCGTTTTGCCATCGCTGGCTTCAAAGGAAATGGGGCGCTTGGCCGGCATTTCCCCGGGCTTGATCCAGGGAGCTGTATCGACCAGCTTCTCGAGTTGGAGGCCATCCAGCTTCAAGCGGTGGTAGGAAGCCATTGCGCGGTCCGATATCGTCTGAATAAGCAGTTCGGTTCCCGCTTCGTTGACCTCGAGGATGCGGTTAAACGTGTCCGGCAGCGCTTCATCGATCAACGCCTGCAGTTTTCGGTGTTGTTCCTCGAAATATTTATAACGGAGCTTGTCCGCCTGGTAGTAGAGTCCGGCCACCTTGTCCTTCCTGCGGATGGCCATGATCGGGGAGGGGTCGATGTCGTAGATGGGATCGCTGAGGACGGTTTCGGATTCCCCGCTCTTCCAGTTGAAACGGACAACGGCCTTTTTGTCCCGGCCAAGATTCGTTGAAACCAGGAAGGTGTCCCGGCCGGGTGAGAAATCCAGGGGGCGCCAGTAGGCGTCGGTTTCCGGAAGGACGATGAGTTCCTCCCATTCTCCCGAATCGGGATCGCGGATGAAGACCTCGGTTTGCCCGACCAGTTCCGTCCGGAACCCGAATCGGATCTCATCATTGACGTCGGTGGTGAAATAACGGGCGTCAATCGTGTTTACCATGTGGCCTTTTTCCCGACCGGTATACACGTCGAGGGAAAAAACATCCGGATGATGGTAAGACCGCTCCGGCCTGGAGACGAGAATGCGCCGGTCAGACTGGGGATCCGGACCAAGGTAGCGCGGGATTCTCGCCTGATAAGTGACTCCTTCTGCCCCGGTTCCAACGGGCATCACCAGGGTCCGGTGTCGGGAACCGTCCTTGTTGACCGCAAAGATCCCTCCCAACTGGCGGGCAAAAACATCCGTCTCGGAATCCATACCATAGACAATCCGCTCGTTGTTGGCCCAGTGGAACCAGCTGATATCCTCCTTCTGCGCGGTGATCGGCGTCGGCTTGTTGTCTTCGAAGTTGATGACTCCAAGGTTTTTCGCCCCACCGACGTCGAAGAGAATGGCCAGATGTGTCCCGTCCGGCGACATGCGGGCCTGCTCGAAGGAAGGCTGGTCGAAGAAATAGGAAAGCGGTTTATCCTCGGCAATCAGCAGCGAGGCAGCAAGGAGGCTGTTCAGAAATAAAATGTATCTTACCGGCATGAAGCCAAAAAAAGGATGCCCGGGTCCCGGTCAAGCTTACACCCTCCCGTAAAAGCATTCGAAGATCGGGTGGGGAAACCTTGGTTGCCCCTGGTGGGGCCTTTAAAGGATCGCTCACCGGAAGAAACCGGCCAAAAGGGGGGCGGAAAATTCGATTTAAGGGTTGGTAGGGCCTTCCGGAAGCGCCGTATTACGCGGGCCATCCATGCTTGATCCCGGGGACAGGATCCCGGGGACAGGCAACCCTGTTTGCTCATGCATTTCCGGAACAGCCTTGACTTGTTCAAACTGGTTAGATAACTAGGTTTAATATGAAGACCCGTGAAACCGGCATTTTTGAGGCGAAGACGCACCTGTCCGAACTGGTGCAGAAGGTTCAGGAGGAGGGGGTGACCTACCGTATCACCAAGCGGGGGAAGCCGGTGGCGGAGCTGCGTCCGGTAGGGCCGGGCACGAAGCGCCGGCTGCCGTTTGGGTATGGAAAGAA
>JAWLGH010000099.1:0-7562 GCA_041685165.1 Oceanipulchritudo sp.
GTGCGCCCGGCAGGGCGCACGCTCATCCCTCAACCGGTGCATCGGAAAGCGGAAGGGGATTCCGTGCCTCGGAAAAGAACCATTGCTGGGCGAGGCCCGCGGCTTCACCAAAATGGATCCGGGCAAAGGCAGCCAGTTGACGGCGGTCCCATCCGGCAAGCTCGGGATAACGGGTCCCGAGGATGCGCGCTATCCATGTGTCCACCGGGAAGACCTCCGTGCGGTCGAAGCCGAAAAGGAGCACGCAGTCAGCCACCTTTGGCCCGACTCCCGGTAACTGCAGAAGGGCTTCCCGGGCCTGCCCGGTGGAAAGGTCGGCCACCTCGTCAAGGAAGGTTGGCCGCTCCTTGAGAAAAGCCGCCGTGCCCGCAATATGGGCTGCCCGATAGCCAAGGCGGCAATCCCTCAATGCGGCTTCCGGGGCCTCGGCGAGGCGTTCCCATGAGGGCAGGGCGCGGAAGGGCGTGCCCCTCAGCGGTTCCCCGAACCGTTCGCTCAGGTCCTCGAGCATTTTCCGGATCTGAAGGATATGCTTGTTGGCACTGCAGATAAAGGCAAGGAGGGCTTCGCCGGGAGGTTGGCGGAGCAGGCTCAATCCCTTCCAGCGCCTTCCAAGGGAAGCGAGAACCGGGTCGGTCCGGCAGGGCAGGGCGGCTTCGAGACGGGAAAGCCGCTCCAGTCCCAGATAGCACCGGAGATCCTTCCTCGTTGTCAATTCGGTCAGGAGGGCCGTTTCCAGACCGCCTCCGGCGTTAAGGCGAAGGCAGGCCGCATGCCTTCCCCAGGTTCCCACCCAGAAGGTGCCTCCGGGAGCAGAAAACCAGCGGAAAGCCTGTCCGCCCACAAGGGTCTCCGCAAGGGTCTCGGCCCGGAAAAACGACCCGGCCTCAAGCTCTTCCCAGACCGGGGCCGTCAGGGTTGTTCCCAGAGAAAACTTTTCCATTCGGCCAATATCCCCCCCGTCGTGTCCAGGAGCCGGATTCGCCAGGCAAGCGGTTGCACCGCTTCGCCGGGCCAGTCGGTGCCGGTAATCCCAAGGTAAAGCCATTTTCGCGGATCAATGCCCTCGAGGTCCCATTCCTCCTCGCGGGGCTCCTTGCTGTCGGTCGCGTACAGGGTCATCCTTGCCCGGGCAATCGTTCCCTTGCCGGTCCCGCCCTTGAGCCGCATAATGAAATACTGCCCAGCCGGTTTTTCCGGGTCGCTCGACACCACGGTCCGGAAGCTCTGCCCGGGCACCGCGTCGCGGAAATAGTCGGCGATGGGCAGAATCCCCTCATCCGTATAGTAGCGCGTGAAGGCGGTTTCAATGCGCAGGTCCGCTGCCGCCACTATAACCGTCACGAGTAATAATAGACCCGTGCAGGCTGTCCTTGACCGGTTCATGCCGTCTCTTATTCCCGATTCCGGGCCCTCCGTCAAGGGACGCCGATCCCCTTTTTGTTCCACCTTCTCCACGGAGCGGATTTTTCTCCTTTTCATAAATATTAACCGGTGGCAGGATGAAGGGATGAAACAGTGGACAAAGACGGTTCTGGTCATTCTGGCAGGCTGGGCAGGTAGCACCGGGGTGCTGCTCGGGGAGGAAACAGGGGCGGAAGTGCCGATGCCCGGGTACGCGATCGTCGGGGTTCTGGAGCCTGAGGGGGAATCGAACGTCCGTTGCGGTTTTGCCCTTCCCGGCGAGCATATCCTGATTGGAACGGAGGAGACGGCGGACGTCTACAAGAGCGAGGACGGAGGACGCCGCTGGCGGAAGACCTTTGATGCCGGGGATGCCTTTGAGGCGCAGGACATCCGGGAAATGATCCGGGCGGGGGACGGCGCGCTGTATGCCTCGACCTCGGGGAAAGGCGATATCCTGAAGTCCCTTGACGGTGGGGAGAGCTGGCAGATGGCCAACACGATCGCGGCATGGCGCACCGTGGGGATCCTTGAATTGTCCGACGGCACCCTACTCGCGGGGGCCCGGATGGACGAGAGCGGCGAGACCTCTGTCTACTGGAGCCGGGACGGCTTTGCGACCCTGACACGGGTGGGGTTGCCGACGCTGGAACAACAGAACGTGACCTGCTTCCACGACCTCGGGGGTGGACGGGTTCTTGCCGGGATTGGTTTTGACGGGACGGCGAAGATCCACAAATCGGAGGACTCCGGGAAAAGCTGGCGCGAGGTGGCCGACCTTGAGGGAACCTATGATATCTTTGATTTCACGGAGGCCGCCGGGGGGCTTCTGGCCTCGACAAAGAGCACGGCCACGATTTACCGCAGCGGGGACGGGGGGGAGAGCTGGGTCCCTCATTTCCAGGCCTGGGAAAAAGGCTTTCTGGGAACCTTTGCCCGCTTTGAATGGCAGGGCCACCGGTACCTTGTCCTCTCCGGTTCGGATCAGCGCGACCCGGACCGCTACCGGCATTGCCTCCTGATTTCACGCGACGGCGGTGAAACCTTCGAGGAATGGATCGAGTTGATGGCCAGCGGGAGCGGGGGGGCAAGCAACGTGACGATGGCGGGAAAGGAAACCCTCGTTGTCGGTGTCGGGAACCACTCGGTCCAGGGCCGGGCCTTCACGGTGCGCCTCCTTCCCTGAAAAAGGGCAGAAGCGGCTTCACCAGCCTCCCCGGAAGGTCAGTTTTTCGACACAGTCGCTGGAAATCTCATCGATGAAGCGGCTCGGGGCGAGGCGCTGGACACCGCCGCCGCGCTGTGAATGAAGCATTGGAAAGGAAATGTAGAGTTCGTTCATGGCCCGCGTGACGGCGACATAGAAGAGACGCCTTTCCTCCTCGACGTCGCCTTCCTCGATGGCCCGCTTGAGCGGGAGCCACTCATCGGCGCAGCTGATGAGAAAGACCACCGGGAACTCGAGGCCCTTGGCCTGGTGGATGGTGGTCATCCGGACGGCCCGGTCGTCGGGCTCGATATGCTTGTCCGAGGTCTCGGAGTTCATGAGGACCAGCTGGGCAAGGAGTTCCGTCATGGTGTCAAAACGGGAGGCGAACTGGATGATGGAGGTGAGGTCGTCCTGCCGGTTTTCCCAGTCCGGATAGACATTGCGGATATAGTCGCCGTACCAGCCCTCGAGGACCTGCTCGACAACCTCCGACGGGGCGGGGACAGCCTCCCCCAGCAGGAGGGGCCGGATTTCGAGGAAGGTGGCCACGAGGCTGCGGAAATCGGCGCGGGCATCCTTCGGGATGCGGTTGGCGACCTCATCGGCGGCGAGGGCCGTGAAGAGGTCGGGCCGGGGCTGTCCGGGTCCACCGAAGAGGTCGCCGCCTTCCCGCGCGGCCTCGCCTTCCTGGCGCCGGAGAACGGTGAGGGCGGCCTGGTGGCATTTGTTGACGGTGGCCGGGCCGACCTTGGGAAGGAGGCAGAGAATCCGTTCGAAGGCGGAGTAATCCCCCGGGTTGGCGAGGAGGCGCAGCTGGGCCACGAGATCCTTGATGTGCGCGAGCTCGAAGAATTTCATCCCGCTTGTAATGATAAAGGGGATACCCCTCCGGGTGAACTCGAGCTGGGTGTCGAGAGCCTGGTAATGGGCCCGGTAGAGAATGGCGATTTCGGAGAGGTCGACCCCCTCGTCGTAGAGTCCCTCGATCCGGGAAACCAGGAACTGGGCCTGCTGGCGGGTGTCCATGAGGGGGACAATGCAGGGCTGCATGTGCCCCTCCCGGTTGGCCACCAGTTCCTTCTCGTATCCGGCGTCCCGGGGCTGCATCGCGAGGACATTGTTGGCGAGCCTGAGGATGGGCGGGGTGCTTCGGTAGTTTGTAAGGATTTTATAGACACGTGTTCCCGGGTGCCTTTCCGGGAAGCTGCGGATGTTCTCGAAGCGGGCACCCCTCCAGGTGTAGATGCACTGGGCGTCGTCACCGACGGCCATGATGTTGTGATGGGAGCCGATGAGGTCGATGATGCTGGCCTGGATGGTGTTGGTGTCCTGGTATTCGTCGACAAGGACATAAGGGAAGCGGCGCGTGCAGGCTTCGCGGATCCCGGGGAATTCGCGCAGGACCTTCAGCCAGAGGACAAGGAGATCGTCGTAGTCGGCAACCTGCTGCTCGCGTTTGGCAGCCTCGTAGCGTTGAACGAAATCGTTGACCTGCGGCTGGATCGCCTCGTGCCAGGGATAGCGCTCCTTGAAAAGGGGACCGAAGGGCTGGCAGGTGTTGCGGGCGTAGGAAAGGAGGCTGTGGATGACTTTGGGTTTCGGGTGGTCCTTGTTTTTCAGGAAGGTCTTGTCACCGGACTTGATAACCGTGGTGAGGAGGGACTCGGCATCGGACTGGTCGAGAATGGTGTAGTGCGGGGAAAGGCCGATTTCGCTTCCATAGCGTCGGAGGAGGCGGCCCCCAATGGAATGGAAGGTACCGCTCCATCTTGGACGGTGGCCGAGCCCGGTGAGGAGCTGGACGCGTTCCGTCATTTCCCGGGCGGCCTTGTTGGTGAACGTCAGCAGGAGGAGCTCATCGGGATGGACCTTCCTTTCCAGGAGCAGGAAGGCCACCCTGTAGGTGAGGGTGCGCGTCTTCCCGGAACCCGCGCCCGCGAGGACAAGGGCCGGTCCGTCGCCGGCGGTGACGGCGCGGTGCTGTTCCTCGTTGAGGTCGTTTTTGAAATTGATGGAGGACCCGTTCATTCTGGCTTTGGAAAAGGTGAGACGCCCTCTCAGCGGGCCTCGAGGGAGGCCAGCTTGACGCTGGCGGTGAGAGCAAGGCACCACGCGAGGAGGACGAGGGGAATCCGGAAATGGAATTCGACAAAGGCGCCGAGAAAGACCACGCCAAGGGAAAAGAGAATCGTCAGGCCGCCCGCGTCCCATCCCCTGAGGGCACGGAGGGCGCGGTAGAGGAACCAGCCGAGGGCAAGGACGGGAAAGAGGCAGCCGATGATACCCCATTCAACGACATATTCGAGGAGATCGACATGGGCGTTCTTGAACCAGATGGTGACCGTCCGCCGTTCGCGCTGGCCGGTGACCGGATTGTCTTTCCAGCGGGTGGTCTGGGTCTGGAATTCCGGATACCGGGCCTTGTAGGGTAGATGGAGGAAGGGAAAGCTGCCGGCTCCGTGCCCGTACCAGGGCTTGTCGGCGATCATATCCCAGGTGATCTGCATCATGTAGTAGCGTGCTTCCAGTTCCGGATTCTCGACGAGCTGGAAGGTTTTCATCCATTCGCTCTTCTGGCGCTCGAAGACCGTGGGATTGATGACAAAGGAAAAGAGGGTTATGAGGAGAAGGCCGAGGAGGGATCCCGGAAAAAGGGCCCCCCGGGCCCCGAAGGAGCGGACCATGAAGACACTGCAGATGATGAAAAAACCGGTCCACTGGAAGGCGACGAGAAGAATGGCGGCACGGGCCTGGGCCATAAGGATGGCGAAGGTGGTCAGGAAGGCGAGGCCGAGGTAGAGCAGCCAGGCTCCGCCACCCTTGCGGAAGCGTTTCAGGTCGCGCTTCCATCCGGAAAGGAAGAGCCCGAGGCAGAGGCCGTTGGTGAGGATGAGGTAGAAGGCCCCGTGATTACTGTTGATGAGGGTGCCCCAGAAGGGGATGCTGGAACCAAGGCGACTGGGAACGGTGGGGAAGATCCCGAGAATTTGATCCATGCCCCTGAAATGCTGCCAGAGGGCAAGGAGGCCGAAGGCGGCGCCGACAAGGGCCAGCCCGTTGAGCAGCAGCAGGACGGAACGCCGCGTTCCGAGGCCGGCCCAGGCGCTGCAGGCGCTTAGCCAGGGAATGGTGTAGAAGATCATCGAGCGGAGGGGATGGGTCTCACTGAAGGGGGCTTCGAGGCCAGCCGGAAGCCAGGGGACCGGCGGTGTCTGGGAAACGAGGCGGGGCCGCCCGTCGGGGATCACGGTCCAGTCCCAGGCGAGGTTCCATGACTGGATGAAGAAGTAAAGGTAGAGGCCGAACCCAAACCAGAAGAGGGGAAGGCGGAGGAGTTGGGAAACCGGGCTGGGCAGGGCCTGCAGTTCACCCCGGTTCCAGCGGGGAAGGAGGAAGAGGCTTGCGAGGGCAAGGCCGAGGGCGGTCAGTTCCCCCCAGAGGCGGACTCCGCCAAGGGCGAAGACGAGCCAGAGGACATTGACGAGGAGGAGGGAAACAAGGGCATATTCGCGCGGGGGGACCGCAGGCCGCGGGCCGGCGCTGCGGCGTGACCGAGGCCTTCCTGTCAGTTTGCGGAATCTCTGGACCGGATCAGGCACAGGCAGACCTTCGGAGAACGGTACCGGGGATTCAAGCCTGAAGCTTTCGTTGCCCCCGGCGGTAGATGAGGGCCACGAGGCCCAGGGTGGCGAGCGAGCTCAGGGGCATCAGGATGGCGGCAAGGAGGGGATGCATATGGGCAGCGAGGGCGATGGCGACGACAATGATGTTGTAGGCGACGGCAAAGGAGAAGGCCGCCCGGACGGCGCGCTGGCGGAGGTCGCGGATGCGGAAAAGGTGGAGGAGGCCTCCGAGACTGCGACCGGTAAAGAAGAAATCAGCCTTGTCCTGCAGCAGTCCGTGGGGTGTCGCGGGGGTGCCGCGCACGGCGGCCTGCGAGAAGGCAAGGGCATCGTTGGCGCCGTCTCCGAGGTAGAGGGCTTCCCGGGCCCCGAGGGATTTGACGAAAGCCTCCTTGGCTTCGGGTGTCTGTTCCCCAAGGGCCGCAGACTCGTGGAGGCCAAGGCGTTCAGCCATCCGGCGGACCTTGCTGTTCCGGTCACCCGAAAGGATGACCATGGGAAAGCGGTGACCGAGGCGCTCAACAGCCTCCATGGCGTCGTCGCGGAGGGCTTCGCGGAACGCGAAAGAGGCGAGAAGGTGACCGTTGCGGCGGAATTCGCATTCGCTCCGGGGAGACTCGGAAACCGCCGGGCGACGGCTTTTCCAGCCCGGACGGCCGAGGCTCCACTCGGTCGTCCCGCCGGCGGAGGCCGCCATGAGTCCGTACCCGACTTCCTCCCGGATGGAGAGCCCTTCCGGAGGGGAGGCGGCGGGATTCTCCCGCTGGAGAAAGGCTTCCCGGAGGGCACGGCTGACGGGATGGAGGGAGGAGCGGACCATTTCGCGAAGGACCGTTTCATCCTCCGGTTCAAGGCGTTCAAGGGATTCGGGGGTCGCGAGCTCGGGGGCTTCGAGGGTGAGGGTTCCGGTTTTATCCATGACGATCCGGCGGACCTGTCCAAGCTTCCCGAAAAGGGTGCCGGAACGGACAAAGATGCCGTGTGGTCGCAAGTGCAGGACGGCCCATTCCTGGGCGAGGGGGAAGGCGACCCCGAGGGCGCAGGGACAGGACACAACAAGAACTGAAAGAGCGACCTGAAGCCCGGTCAGCGGTGCTCCCAGCCCAAGAGCCCAGACGGTGCCTCCGGCAAGGGCAATCAGGAGAACCAGCCCGATATAGATGCGCAGGACCCGTTCCATGAGGTGGTTGCGCTGCTCCGTGGGATGCGACGCGAGGAGGCGGGCGAGGAGGGCTTCCCTCCATGGTTGACGGGCGGTCGCAAGAATGGGCTCAAGCCCGATGTTCTGGGCTCCCGAGGGGACATACTGACCCCGCGTCATGCGG
>JAWLGH010000100.1:0-7460 GCA_041685165.1 Oceanipulchritudo sp.
TCTCCTGCTGGGTGTTGCTGCCAATGGAATGCCGGGGCTTTTGACCGATAACGGCCACAACTGGCTGGTGGTCAAGCTTGGCGTCGTAAAGGCCGTTTAACAAATGAATGGCCCCCGGCCCTCCCGTAGCAAGGCAGACCCCCGTCTCGGAGGTGAATTTGGCATGAGCACAGGCCATGAATGCCGCGGACTCCTCGTGCCGTACCTGGATGAATTCGATCGCATCCTCCGCCTCCCGGAGGGCTCCCAGGAAACCGTTGATACTGTCGCCGGAATAGCCGAATACCCGATGAACGCCCCATTCCTGAAGGCGATCCGTTATGAATGCTGATACTGTTCCCATTTTTCTTATATCTCCTTTACCCACATCCGGCTGGACCCGGGTATGTTCGTCTTTGTTCATGCGCGATCCCCGAGCATTTCCCGAAAACGTCGGGCATCATTCGGGGCATAGGCCTTTTCGTCATTGTCGAAATAAACGTGAACCGACATTCCCTCATTGAGCCAGGCATCTGCCTCGTCGGCGAATTGTTCGAGGTCTTTGTCCGGGTAGCTGCCCTTGTAAGCCTCCTCGGAGGGCCCGTGCAGGCGAAGGTATATGAAGTCGCCGGTAACCTTGAACGGTGACAGGAATCCCTTGTAATGATAGAAGCAGAGGGCCGCACCATGTTCGCTCAGAAGGTCATACGTCTCATCCCGTAACCAGTCCTTGTCCCGGAATTCGAATGTGTATTGATGCTCACCGGGAAGTGACTCGAGGAAGTTCCTGAGCCGTTCCAGATTGCAGTTCCAGTTGGGTGGAAGCTGGAAGAGCACCGGTCCCAGTTTGGCTCCGAAGGGTTTCATGGAATCGAAGAAGTTCGCGATTCCCTCGTCGGGATCCTTCAGTTTTTTCATGTGTGTGAGGTAACGACTCGCCTTCACCGCGAAACGAAAGTCATCAGGCGTGGCGCTGACCCATTTGTGCACGGTTTCTTTCTTTGGCAGGTTGTAGAAGGTCCCGTTGACCTCCACACTTCCAAAGGTTTCCGCGTACTGCGGCAGCATGTCCTCCTGGCGAACGCCCTTCCTGTAGAAATCCCCGATCCAGTCATCAAAATTCCAGCCGGAGGTTCCGATTTGCAGGCGTTCAGATCTGGATAGGGCTTGAGTCATACGGGAAAGAAGGTTGAGGAATGAAAAAGGGCTTTATACATAGGCACTGACAGCCGCGGCGATCGCCCCAATGACAAGGATGAAGAACAAGACGCCAAACATGGCTGCGGCCCCACCAACAGCTAACTCCGCCTCATCAGGTTCCTGCCCGGGGGCTGGCGGTGGCCGGGGGGTGTCCCGGGGGGCGATTGCGGCCACCATTAATGCCAGGAGAAGGCCGATCAGAAGAATAGGCATCCAGGTGATTCCCATGAATATGGGGCCAAAGGGAGTGATCCATGCACTGGACGCCCAGATGAGGGAGAAGAGAATGAAAAAGAAAAACAGCATGGTTAACCCGATGCCGGCTTCTGCATCGCGGGAACGGTAGCCGCCGACCACGACGAGAAGCAGGACAAGGAGCAGGGTAAACAGGGCGATGAAGAGGATTTCTGTGATAATCATAATGACTATGGGTTAAGCAGGTATGGATGATATTTAAAGATGATGGTCGCTCAGCGGTCCGGATCCGCACGGATTACAGCCTGCATTTCTAGAAGTCAGACATGCTGTCGGGGAATTTTCTCGTCCCAGCTTTTGCAAAAGACCCGCTTCTTCCCGGACCAGGCGTCCAGATCCGCTTCAATGTAAAAGAATTTTTCGTCGCAGGTCATTCGCGTATGTGTACGAAAGCTGGGCTTCCAGTCCCCGCGTTCCCAGCTTCGTGTAGACAACACTTCACCCCAGGCGGATTTAAAATCCATGTTCACGAAACCGTATTGCTCACGCACCCAGTTGGTGAAGGAAAGGTCGATGCCCTTCAAGTAGCGGACCCCATCGTCGCGGAGAGCCTCCATGACTTCGGTATTGAGACCCAGGTCTCGTTCCAGCTTCCAGTGGGAATCGGCGGATCCGAGCTGCCCCCATTCCAAAGGCTCCGCGGCCACAGGCTGTTCATACCCTATGGCCTCATCCTCTGGTGCCGGATCCCTTTGCGGGATTTTCAAGACGCATTCATCGGTCATAAACGTGAGCCGGGTGGCGCGAGGGGGAGGCCATGCCAAGGGCCAGAGGGAGGTGGAAACCGACACCCGGATGCGATGGTCCCCGCGAAAAGCATGTGCACAGTCGTTCAGCTTGACCCGGACCTGGTACGCCTGTCCGGGCTCCAGCTTCTTCGGGCACTCATGACTTTCCCTGTGGGTCAGGTTTAACAGGCCGTAGGAGACCCGCGTTGCCTGGCCGTCGGGAGCCACGTCGGAAAGGCGCACCGCTACCATGGCATCCGGCTGATCGCTGGACAGGCGCAAGTGGAGAACGGGCTGACCGAGAATCTCACAGTCTTCCTCCAGCGGGGGCGTTTGCCAGACAAGGGATCCGCCATCCTCTTCCCGCTGGTCACCCGGCAGGTCCGGGGTGGCGCTGTAGGAACACCATTTACCGGCGAACTGACCGACACTCAGCGGCGATTGCAAAGACAGACGGCTCGTCTTGTCACCGGTTCGTTCCTTGCCCAGCCGCCCATAAGGATTCAGGTATAGGGATTTTTCCCGAATACGCCCTGAAGGCCAGGAGGATTCGCCAACCCAACGTCCAGGTCTCTCCTTATAACGCGAGGCAGGGGGTGCGTACTCCTGCATCCATGCACGTAACCGGGGTTCCTTCATGATGCCTGTATGCTTGCCTTTCAGCCAGTGGTCCCACCATCGAAGGCACTCCTGAAGAAAACCAATGGCGGGACCGGGGACCCCTTGATGCGGATATTTATGACTCCATGGGCCGACAAGGCCCAGGCAGGGCGATTCGAGGCCTCGAAGCAGTCGAAAAACCGCATTGGAATAACCGTCAGCCCATCCACTGACGGCAAGAACCGGTGCCTTTACCGCGGAGAAATCCTCTGAAATGGAACCGTGTTTCCAATAGGCATCACGGGTCTGATGGCGTAACCAGTTGACGACCCAGAGGCCGCTTTTCTCCATGCGCTGCTGCCAGAGGTCGGCCCAATCGTCTCCGACACATTCCGGGTCGGGCGGCGAGGAATTATAGGCGAACATGGTGGAGGCCCATGACAGGTTATCACCCAGCAGACATCCTCCCATGTAGTGAACATCATCGGCATACCGATCATCGGTGGAGGCCACACTGACAACAGCCTGCAATTCCTTCGGTTGGCGCGCGGCTATCTGTAATCCATTGAACCCGCCCCAGGAAATTCCATACATGCCGATTTTTCCATTACACCACGGCTGCTCGGCGATCCAGCTCAGAATGGCCAGTCCGTCCTCCTGTTCCTGCTCGATATATTCATCCAGCAAAACCCCCTCGGAATCCCCGCTTCCCCGCATATCCACGCGGACACAGGCGTAGCCGTGGCCCGCGAACCAACGGTGGTTCATGGAATCGCGAACGGCGGTGAAGTCCCTCTTGTTGTAGGGGATGAACTCCAGGATGGCCGGCACAGGATCCCGGGAGGCCCTTTCCGGCATCCAGATACGGGCCGCGAGGGCAACGCCATCGGCCATCGGGATGGTCGTATGCTCAATCTCCTTTATCGGACAGGGTAAGGCTTGTTGGGCTTCCAGCTTCATTCCAGTTCAAAGTCAAGTCCATCGACGATGGCGTCGTAAGTGTTCTGCAGGTCCTCACGGGATGATCCTCCGATAAAGATTTCCGCCAGTACATAGCTTGCACTGTCATGCTCAATCATCTCCGAAAGCCGTTGGCCTTCATCGGGCTTGATTAGAATGAAGGCATCGTACCTGTCCTCCAGCGCGCACACTTCCCGATCTGGAGGCAACTGTTTCACGAAGGCATCCTTGAACACGCGATAAAAGAATTTTGCTGCCATCTTGTAGGATCCCTCGCGATAGGGCTTGCCGGGTTCCTCGCCACAGGCAAGCTCCAGGGCCAGCTTCTGGTTTGAGGCCCCGTCAACACGCCGGTAAAGGTCTGAATGGGATTGTGATACGCGTGGATTAGCTTCCAGGGACCGTACCTCTCCCGATTGCCTGTCATAGAAATATTCAATATTGAACGCGCATTCGCCCAGATCGATGTGCTCCATGAGGGCAACTGTCTTTTCCCTCATCCGGCTCTGGACCGACTCGGGCAAGTCGCTGGGATAGATATAGCATTGAAAGCTGCTGCTCTGGTCGTAGTTAGGGGAATCCACTACTCCATACGGATGAGCTTTTCCCTTGTGCAGGAAACCCGATACCGTGTGCTGACTCCCCATGAGCGGTGATTCGGCATTACACCAGAATCCGTCCACTGAAGCGATTTCATCCGGAAGCTGAATGCGTTCGAGAACCTCGTTGAATGGGCGGGCCACTATTTCGATATTGGCACGCACCTCCTCGATCGCCCGGTTGAATTCTTCCTCGGAATCAATCAGGAAACTCAACATGGACTCCGTTGCCTTGACCGGTTTCAACCAGAATGGATAAGCGAGTTCCACCTGCCTGGCTGGTTCAGCCATGAAGGGATTGATCGCCTGGAACCGGCAATCTTCCTGGCCAATTTCCCTCTGGGTGTGCCGGAACCAGTACTTGTGTTCGCATTGCAGGCAGGGGGTCAGTCGCGGGCCGGGAAGGTCAAGCTCGTCAGTCAGGACCGTCTGCAACAGGGTCGCGGGAAAATCCCAATGGGTGATAATTCCATCTATTGTCCCGTCATGGGAACGTAGCTTTTCCCGGCTTTTGGAGAGAAGCCCTTCAAAGCTCAGTTTTCCGTATTCCTTCAGCTCATCCATCGAGAGCAACTCGTGATAGGTCACGTGTTGCGCATTGGGGAGGTTCTTGAGCTGCATGTAGTTGAACTCATCGGCTCCGATGATGAAGATGTTTTGTTTATCTGATTCCATGTTGCTAAGGGATGCCCGCAAATACGCACGCCACGTGCCAAAATCAGGTTGGACTTCGATACCAACCACCCCTTGCTCCTGACTTGGGCGTTAGACACCCTTCACCTTCGCTCCCAAAGCTTCTTCTGGAGAGCCGTTCTGTCCGTACCATGCAATCTGCATAAAAGTGGACCCACAGTTTGCACGACAGTTTCAATAGGCCTCTGGAAAAGGGACATTCCAACACGTCATTTGAAGCATCCCGGATGAAGGTTCGCCAAACAAACTGGTCGAACCAAGCATCAATCGCTCTGCTCTGAATGGATTGCCCTTGGTTCCCTTCCCCGACCCTGAGGCCATTTTCATCGGTGGACCGGCATGCTGATGTTTTTCTCAGGCGGGCAGGTTAATCTCCAGCTTCAGCGTGCCGTCCTCCGTTGTTTGTAAGCCCGGGCTTCACCGCGTCTTGGCAGGATCAGGCTTCGCCCTACCCACATGTCACCGGCGGCGCAGCTGACACGTCATCGGGCTCTTGGCCAGCCAAGGAACCCATGGCGCAGATTTTCAGACACGGTTTATTCTTGTCACTAGCTAAAGGTGTAACACGTTCGTAACGCAACCGTAACCTTTTGACTATGAAGCCTCCTTTAAAAGATTTTCTTCTCGTCCTGTTTCTTTGCCTGCCCGGTGCCTCTGCTTTCTCCGGGGAGCCCTGGCAAATCTGGTTCAGTGCACAGGTGAAAGCGAGTTTCAGCGAAGAAATGACCTTCACCTTCTCGGAAGAGTCTCGCTTTTCCACTGAAGGCCGCGGCCTGCGCAGGCAGTCTTTCCAGCCAATAATGGACTGGAAGGCACGGGATTATCTCAGCTTCGGGCTGGGAGGAGAGTATGGGCACAAGTGGAATGGCTCAGGAAAGGAATCAACATATCAGGAAGGGATTTTCTACTTCACGCTTTCGCACCAATGGAACCGGATAACCCTCTCAAGCCGCCAGCGCGTGGAAGCCGGTGAGAGCGAGGGCAATGCGCAGAGCGAATTCCGGCACAAACTGGTGCTGGCCTACTCCCCCCGGGATACGGCATGGATTCCGTATATCAGCAACGAGTGGTTCTGGGATCTGTCGGATGATACCGACCTGAAAGGGAACCGCCTGGGGCTGGGCACCAGATACAAATTCGCCACAGGCTGGCAGGCCAACGCCTTCTTGATGTTGCAGCACAAGTGGGACAGCAACAACAAGAAGCAGCACATACCCGTCGGTTCCCTGACGATCCGTTACCATTTCTGACCGGTGCTTTGCCCAAAATCGACCAGGCCGTTCTGTTGCATTCGGGACGAAAAGCCGCTGAAGGCTACCCAATTTTGATTTCGATACGCTTACCCAGTGCTTTGACATGCTTCTCAACAGTGGAGAGTTTCACATCCCTGCCGGAGGTGTCCCACTGTGTGCCTTTTGTGCTCTTTTGTCAGTGCTCGCGTGGGGCGAGTTCCTGGCGGCCTCTACCGCATAAAGCCGAAAAGCCAGAGAGGAACACGATGCCCGCTGCCGGCGGGGAGCCCATCCAGGGCAAGATAGGCATCGGCAAGATTGCGAATCCGGGAGGCATCCTTGTTGCGGCCGCCAACTTCGATTTTGTAGCGGTTATCCACCAGAAAGTCGGCCTTGTCAGCGGCCCGGATCTCCATGGATGGGGGCAGGCTATTGAGCAGGAAGGTTTCCCGCAAGGACCCCGGATCGGGTCTTGTCGGATGAGCGAGTGCCAAAGCGAGATTGGGATCGCCCAAATAGATCCGGTCAGGCTTGTCCATGGAGCGAAACGGGGTGCCTTGACAGCGAAGGACGATCAGCAAGCCAGCTTCCTCGAGGTAGCTGAGGTAATCCTTGAGGGTCCGGTCGTCGGCAATGTGCAGCAACCGGCGCAGTTTGCTCAAGTCAGGCGAGAAAGGCACATTGGCAGCGATGGCGGCAAGCAGACGGCGGACTCGTTGAATGCTGGACCCGGTGAGGTTTGGATGCAGAGCGGGCAGATCCGATTCGATGGCAACGGCCACGCTTTGCTGGAGTGTGCGGACAAACGTGATGGAGTCCTCATATTCGAATGAACAGGGATAGACCCCGCGCTCGAGGTAGCTGAGAAAACACTCCAACACATTCAGTCGTTTTTCCTTAAGCGAAGCAAGTATATCGGGAACATGATACTCGTGCTCCTCAAGCACGACTTCCAACGGCAAACGTTCAATGGAGATTTGATGCCGCAAGAGCAGGTATTCCCGGAAACTTAACCCGCCCATGCCTGCCAGCACATAGCGCCGGCTGATGTCATGGGACCCCTTCCTCAGGTGAAGGAGCGAACTGCCCGAGGCAAGAACCCGCAGTTCAGGAAAGGTGTCTGCGATGCTCTTCAAGTCACGCGACCAGTTCCCTGCCCGGTGGACTTCGTCCACGCATAGCAGTTCACCGCCCTGCAAACTGAATTCCTCCGC
>JAWLGH010000039.1:0-28671 GCA_041685165.1 Oceanipulchritudo sp.
TCCGTCCAGCCCCCGCATGATCCCTACATTGCCCCGGAGGAATGGATGCGGCGCCACAATCCGGCCGGGGTCATCCTCCGGGATAATGTGCCCGCGGTTCCGCACGTGGTTTCGCGGGCCCGGCGCCAGTTGGCGGGTTATTACGCGATGATCGAAAACCTTGACTGGAATTTCGGGCGGATCCGGCAAGCGCTGGACCGCCTCGGGATGACGGAAGACACCCATGTTCTCTTTTTCAGCGATCACGGGGACATGCAGGGCTCGCATGGGCAATTCGGGAAAAATTCGCCGTGGGAGGAATCCATTCGCGTGCCCCTTGTCATTGGCGGCGGACCACCGTTTTACACCTATCGAAGCGGGGAGAACGAGCTTCCCGTCAACATTACCGACATCCCGGCGACCACCCTCGGGCTTTGCGGATTACCGGTGCCGGAGGGAATGCAGGGGCAGGACTTCAGCGGCCTGCGGTACCCGGACCGGGCGCTTCCGGTTTCGCCTGATTCCGGGTATCTTCAAGGGGTCATTCCAACTTGTCACAGCTATTCCATTGACCGGCCCTGGCGGGGAGTGGTGACCCGTGACGGATGGAAATACACCGTTCTCGAGGGACAGCCCTGGTTGCTCTTCAACCTGGATGAGGATCCGTTCGAACACGTCAACCTGGCCCATAATTCCCGATACTGGGAGGAGCGCAGACGCTTGCAGGGGCTACTTTCCGAATGGATTGAAGCGACCGGGGACAGCTTCATCCTTCCTTCCCCTTAGGGGGAGAGCCCGGGTCACAGGAGTGGCGAGAGGAGGCGGAGGCTGCGGGCCGCAAGGCGGAAAAGGAAACCCCGGGAGGCGAGGGGATCGTCGGGATCCTCGACCGCCTCGGCAAAGTCTTTTTCCATCTGGTCGCGGCATTCCGTGACGAGCTGGCTGTCCTCGAGGACAAGGGTGATTTCAAAGTTTATCCGGAAAGAGCGATTGTCGAAATTGACCGTGCCCACGGAAACAAGCTCACTGTCGACAAGAAGCATCTTGCTGTGGAAAAACCCTTTTTTGTAGCGGAAGAACCGGACCTGCTTGAGCTGGGGAAGGGACCGGAAGTAGAAGGAACTGATCCAGACGAGCCACTTGTCAAACCCCTCGGGAAGAAGTACCCGCACATCCACTCCGCGAAGGGTGGCCAGTTGGAGGGCGACAATGATTTCCTCTGAAGGAACAAAGTAGGGCGTGTGGATCCAGAGCCGTTCCCGGGCCTGGTTGATCATGTGAACATAGGCCAGGATGCAATTGTCCGCCGGGTCCGCGGGACCCGTGGCCAGGCAGAGGGCGCGGGCATCCTGGGCCTGGGGCCTGGCCGCTTTCCAGTCGAGCTCGGGGAGGTCGCGCGTGACCCAGTACCAGTCCTCGAGAAAGGCCAGCTGGATGGCATTGACGACAGGCCCGCGGACGCGGACATGGGTGTCGCGCCAGGGACCAAAGCGGGGATGGTTGCCGGTGTACTCGGTCCCGATATTGTTGCCCCCAATCCAGGCCTCACGACCGTCCACGATGACGGTCTTGCGGTGGTTCCGGAAGTTGAGCCGAAGCCGTCCGCGAATGGTTCGTCCGGGAAGGAAGACGGCGGTCTCGATCCCGGCGGCCTCAAGGTCGCGGAAAAAAGCCGCCTTCAGTTTGCGGCAGCCGATGGCGTCGACAAGGAAATGGACGCGGACCCCCTCACGGGCCTTGCGCTTGAGGATGTCGACAAACCGTTTGCCAACGGCGTCGTCACGGAAAATGAAAAACTGGAAGAGGATATACTGGCGGGCGCTCTCGAGGCCCGCGGCAATGGAGTCGAAGGTTTCCGGGCCGGAAAAGTGGTAAGTGAGGGCATTTCCCCGGCTGAGGGGAAGCTTGGTGAGGGATTCAAGGATTTTCCATTTGTCATAGGCCTGTTCCCCGGGGGGTACGGTGCCCTGAGGATGCTCGGCCGGAGGGGCATAATGGAGCTCGAACTGCTCGTCGATGCGACGCCTGGCCCGGACATAGGAGTGAAACCGGTTACGTCCCAGGAGGGCATAGGCGGGAACGGCGAGAAGGGGCAGGAGAACCAGGCTGAGGACCCAGGCGATGGTTCCCTGCGTCGAGCGGTCCCCGAGGACAACCCGGGCCGCGAGGACCAGGCCCGCGACCTGCACGAGGACAAGGAAGATCGCCAGGCTGACATCCCATAGCCCGCCGAGGAGATTTTCCGGAAAAAGGTTACCCGTTTGAAACACGAATACAGCTTTGCCCAAAGTCCAGGATTTGACAAACGGACAATTCCGGTTCCTTGAAGGACAGGTTGCCGTAATACCTGCCTGCGAGGGCTTGACCGATTTGTCATAATCCCGTTCATGGAGACCTTAAAGGATGTACATTAATCGATTCAGGAATCTGATATTCCCCTTGCTACTGACCGTTCCGCTGGTTGGGGAGCCGCTGCGTGTGGGGGTCAGTGTCCTTCCACTGGAGTCGCTTGTGGAAGACATCGGAGGCGGGGCGGTGGAGGCCTTCTCGCTGCAGCGGGAAGGTGACAGCTGTTCGGTCTTCGAGCCCCGGCCCTCGGTTATCAGCTGGATTTCCCAGGCTGACCTTTTTTTCCGGACCGGTGTGCCGTACGAGGCCGTCGTAATGGACAAGCTTCAGGACCCCCCGGGTGGCCTGAGCATTCATGATCTGCGGGATGCCGTTGAGTTGCTCGAGGCCCTGGAGCCCTCGGAGACGCATCTCCATTCGCCAGGTCATGCCCATGAGGGCGCCTGTGCGGCCTGTGACAGCGGCGGTATGGAGACTGATCCGCATATCTGGCTGGACCCGCACCGGATCATGGAAATGGCTGATTTCATGGCGGACCGCATGGGAGAAGCGGTTCCAGGGAAACGGGCTGCCTTCGAGGCTGGAGCGGCCGCCCTGAAACGGCGGGCGGAGGCCCTCGACAGGTACCTCGCAGACCTTCTTGAGCCCTATGCGGGAGAAGCCTTTTTCATGTATCACCCCGCTCTCCAGTACTTCGCTGACCGCTACAATCTGCGGCAGGTCGGGATAGCGGGGGGCAGCGAAGCGCCCTCCGCGAAGGACCTTCATGCGCGTATCCGGGAAGCCCGGGAAAAGCAGATCCGGGTTATCTTCATCCAGCCCCAGGAAAGCCCTAAACATGCCGGGATTATCGCCCGGGCGGTCGGGGCAAGCCTTGTCGAGGTCGATCCAATGGCTCCCGGCTGGGAAGCGAACCTCCGTCTGATCGGGGAAACCCTTGCCGGCGGCCTGGCCCGGAACACCGCAGCAAGGGAGCCTGCCGCCGGAGGCCCAGGAGACTAGATGAGCCCATCAGCGGTTATCGCCTGTCACGACCTCCATCTTTCCTTCGGGAAGCTGAAAGTCCTTGAAGGAATCACTTTCACGGTTCCCGCGCAGGAAACCCTCTGCGTGGTGGGTCCCAACGGGGGTGGTAAAAGCACCCTCCTGAAAGTCCTTCTCGGACTTCTCAAGCCAGAGCAGGGACGGGTTCGGATTCTCGGAATGGAGCCGCGTAAGGCCCGTCCGCGTGTCGGTTACATGCCCCAGCATATTGAAATTGACCCGCTTTTTCCCATAGATGTCCAGGGCATTGTCCTGATGGGACGACTGCGGCCGGGCGGATTCGGCTTTTATTCCCGCGCGGACCGCCTGGCCGCGGAGAAGGCGCTTGATGAAGTGGGTCTGCGGGAGCAGCGTCGGGAGGCATGGATCAACCTTTCCGGGGGGATGAAGCAACGCGTCCTTATTGCCCGTGCGCTCGTCAATGAACCGGATCTGCTCCTGCTGGACGAACCGACGGCGATGGTTGACGCGCATATTGAGGCCAGACTGCTCGAGCACCTGAAATCGCTTCACGACCGTATGACGATTCTCCTTGTTTCGCATGATGCCGCCTTTGTTTCGGGTCTGGTGGACGACGTGCTCTGTGTGAACCGGACAGCCGCCTTGCATCCACTGAAGGAAGTGGACGCGCACACGATGCAGCACCTTTACGGGGAGCCGCTGCAGACCGTTGATCACCGGCACAGCACCGGGGACGGCGGGGGCCCACCGGAAGGCGGGAGGGAACCGGACAGATGACGACCTTCTGGGAAGTCCTCTGGGATCCGGACATCGATTTTCTCCGGATCGCCCTGCTGATGGGCTTGCTGGCCAGTCCGGCCTTCGGGATTACCGGCAGCCTTGTTGTCGTGAAGCGAATCAGTTACGTTGCGGGAGCCATCTCCCACGCCGTCCTGGGGGGCATCGGGGCGGCGCTTTATTTCCGCGAGGCCCACGGACAGGACTGGCTGCATCCCCTTTACGGGGCCCTGGCGGCGGCCCTTCTTGCGGCGGGGGCCATCTCCTTTATCCGCCGTTCCGGATTTGAGCGGGAGGATTCGGTCATCGGGGCGGTCTGGGCGGTGGGGATGGCCGTCGGCCTTGTTTTCATGGCGAAGACACCGGGCTATGCCGATCCGATGAGCTACCTCTTCGGCAACGTTCTCATCCTCTCGCGGACGGACCTTGTCCTCGTGGGGGCGATGGACCTTGTCCTCGCGGCTGTCATGATTTTTGGTTACAGCCGGCTGCAGGCCCTTTGCTTCGACGAGGAGCAGGCCCGCCTGCGCGGGCTGAATGTCGGCTGGTATTACACCCTTCTCCTCTGCCTCATCGCGATCACCGTGGTCCTCCTGGTATCGGTGGTGGGCGTTGTCCTCGTGGTCGCCCTCCTGACTGTCCCGGCGGCGATGGCGAGCCACCGGATGCGTTCCCTCGGAGGGATGATGGCCCTTGCCAGCGGAATCACCCTGATCCTCGTACTGGGCGGGATTTTCCTCGGCTTTGTCGGGGACTGGCCCGTGGGTCCGGCGATTATCCTGCTTGCCGGGAGCGCCTACCTCATCCAGAGCCTGATACGGCGCGTGACCGGTTACAGGCACTGACGAGGGCCATCAGGCCACCGTTCTCGACATTGGAATCAATGCTTGCCCCCCAGAAGCTGCGTCCGGAACCGGTGTGGCATATTTCGACAAAGCTGACCGCGTCGGCGGCGCTTCCGCGGGAGATCGCGTGCTGGGCGTAGTTCCTGAGGCTGAAATCCTTTACCCCGGCGGTATCGAGGGCGTTGACAAAGGCGGCGATGGGCCCGTTGCCGCTGCCCTTGAGGGTCTGCCGCTCCCCCTCGATAATGACATTTGCCTCAATGTGGACCTTGTGGAGGTCCTGCGGTTTGTGGGCGATTGTATAGTCGACGAGCTCAAGGAAGCCGGTTGTCCGGAGGTATTCCTTGTCAAAGGCCTCCCATATCTGGAGGCTGGTGAGCTCGGAACTCTCGGTATCGGCCATGGCGGTGACGACCGTCCCGAATTCGGGATGCATGGCCTTGGGCATCTGGATGCCATAGCTGCGCTCGAGGACAAAGGCCACGCCGCCCTTGCCGCTCTGGCTGTTGATGCGGATGATGGCCTGGTAGGTGCGCCCAATGTCCTCGCAGTCGATCGGGAGGTAAGGCACCTGCCAGCGCGGGTCATCGGATTTGCGGCGGGCATCCATGCCCTTTTTGATGGCGTCCTGATGGGACCCGCTGAAGGCGGTAAAGACGAGGTCACCGGCATAGGGATGGCGCTCATGAACGCTCATGCGGGTGGTGCGTTCATAGATTTCCCGGGTTCCCGGAAGGTCGCTGAAGTCGAGTCCGGGATCGACTCCCTGCGTATAGAGGTTGAGGGCGACGGTCACGATATCGAGATTGCCGGTGCGTTCCCCGTTGCCAAAAAGCGTTCCCTCGACGCGCTGGGCGCCGGCCATCAGGCCAAGTTCGGTGGCCGCGATCCCGGTCCCGCGGTCATTGTGCGTGTGGAGGCTGATGATGACGGAATCGCGATTGGAAATATGGCGTGAGAACCACTCAATCTGGTCGGCATGGACATTCGGGGTGAAGAGCTCGACGGTGGCCGGAAGGTTGAGGATGAGCCGGTTTGCGGGAGTCGGTTGAATGACTTCCTTCACGGCTTCACAGATCTCGAGGGAAAATTCCAGCTCGGTATCGGAAAAGCTCTCGGGAGAATACTGGAAGCGGACGTTGCGGCAGGTCGTACCGGCGCGCAGTTCCCTGCAGAGGCGGGCACCGTTGACGGCAATATCGCGAATCTGATCGCGTGACATATTGAAGGTGACGCGCCGCTGGAGGGGATTTGTGCTGTTGTAGAAGTGGATGATGGCGTTCGGGGCCCCGTCTATGGCCTCAAAGGTGCGCCGGATAAGGTGTTCGCGGCACTGGACCAGGCATTGAACGGTTACATCTTCCGGAATGCGGTTTTCCTCAATGAGCTGGCGGAGGAAGCGAAACTCCGTTTCGGAGGCGCTCGGGAAACCGACCTCGATTTCCTTGAAGCCGATTTTGACGAGGTGGTCGAACAATTCCGTCTTCTCCTCGACGGTCATGGGGATGGGGAGGGCCTGATTGCCGTCGCGCAGATCCACGGAACACCAGAAAGGTGCGGTCGTGAGGCGGTTGTCGGGCCAGGTGCGGTCCGCCAGTTCAACCGTGGAGTGGGGAAGATATTTGCTTATGGGGTGCTTTTGCATGAGCGGGAATTCGAGATTCAGGCAAGGGTGTGGGACTGTCAAGAATTGGGGGGGCGAAGGCCTGGCGGGGGAGATTATTGTTTCCAAGATCCGGATCTCCCCTTTAATCTGGCCTCGTATGCTGGAAAATACTGTTTCCGAGCCAGCCAACCGACTCGATCCGGAGGGCAGGAAGCCTGCCGGGTTCTGGATCCGGGTGGCGGCCTATTTCGTCGATTTTCTGATTCTGCTGATCTTCGGGGTCAGTTCCCTGTTCATGGACACGGTTGGCGGATACATGGTGATGATGATGCCCCTGGTCCTTTACAAGCCGGTGCTCGAAGGCTTGCTTGGCGGGACGGCCGGGAAGCTGGCCCTCGGCCTGCGTGTCGTCAATGCGGACGGGGAATGGCTCGGACTGGCGGGCGCGGTCGTGCGGAGCGGAATTTTCATCCTTCCAGTGATCCCGAACATGTTCCTGCAGGTGAAAATGATCGAGCAGGGGATCTCACCCCTCGACGTCGAGGCGGTGCAGGGATTCCAGGAAAGCAACGAAGTCCTGTACCTTGCCTACTATGGCCTGAGCATTCTCACCATTGTCAGTTGCCTCGTGGTTCCCTTCAACAAGCGGCGGAGGGGACTTCACGATTTTGTCGCGGACTCCTATGTGGTCTACAAGGACAAGGAAGCAGCTGATGATTAAAGGAAAAACCATTCTTCTGGGAGTGACCGGTTCCATTGCCGCCTACAAGGCAGCCGACCTGAGCAGCCTCCTGGTTGCCGACGGGGCCATCGTACGGGTGGTCATGACGGAGGCGGCGACGCGCATAATCGCACCGATCACCCTCCAGACGATGAGCCGTAACCCGGTTGCGGTGGACATCTGGAAGGAAGAGGGGGGATGGCAGCCGGGACACATCGAACTGGCCGATTCGGCGGATCTTCTCGCCGTCGTTCCGGCGACCGCGAACACGATTGCCTGCTTTGCCCACGGGTTGGCCCCGAACCTCCTCTGCAACATTTACCTCGCGACGCGGGCCCCCGTCCTCATCGCCCCCGCGATGAACGGGAAGATGCTCGCTCATGAGGCGACCGTGGAAAACCTGGGCAAGCTCAGGCAACGGGGGCACCACCTTATGGAAACCGCCGAGGGGATGCTGGCCTGCGGCTACGAGGGCGATGGCAAGCTGGCCCCGGTAAACCTTGTCCATGAACGTATCAAAACCCTCCTGGGCCCGGGCGGATGAGGAACCTCCGGCAGTTCTGGACCCCACGGCGGATCGGCGAGGACCAGGTCAGCCTGGCACGGCTCGGGCCTCTCCGGTTGTGGCTGGCGCGGGCCGAGAAAGAGTGGGGGTTTGCGGTAGAATACGGGGAAACCGTGGATGTCCTTGACCTGACCCTGGTGCCCGAGGATGTCGTTCCGGGGGGACTTGGATGGAACAAGACCCTTTTTTCAGGCGCTCCGCGGGAATTTCTGCTCCGGCCTTCCGTTCCGGACCGGGCCCTCCTCGTGAAGCCGGGATATCCGGTCCTGATTCCCGGCCGCGAATCGGGAATCTTTTATATCTCGATCCCGGTCTTTGTGACCATAGCCATTGCCAACAAGGGCCGGGAGCATGTGATCGGGACCCTTCCCTCGCGCAAGCTCTCGGATTCCTGGTTTGGAGGCCCCACCTCGGGCGAATATTGCTACTCCCTTCCCTTTTCCTCCGAACGGGATTTTGAAGCCCTTGATCCCAAACCGAACGAAATCATCTGCCCGGTGGAGATCCTCAATGATTCGGAGGACGACCTCGTTTTCGAGAAGTTCTGCTTCCGTCCGAAATTCCTCGGGATCTATTCGGGAGACCGCAACCTCTGGACAAAAAGGGTTTCCATCCGCTACGAAGGGTCCTTCCGGGGTTCCGAGATCCGCTACAACAACAGCCTTCCCGAGGAGGAGACAAACCTCCTTGAAATCACCAAACCGCAAATGCAGGCGGAGAAGCGATTCCGGCCCTTGACCTTCAGTTCCGGCTTTGGGAGGGATATCATTTTCGGGAAATAAGAACCATGACACTGGCCGCCATCAACTGGAACCTGTTGTTTGAGGACCCCGAGCTTGTGCGGGTTTTCCGTGTGGTCGTGGTGATCCTTCTCGGACTCGGGCTCCTCTATGGAATCACCCTTGCTCTCGGAAGGGTCCTCAGGGAGAACGCCTCTCCTCATTTCTCCCTTCTTGTCAAGAAACTGGTATTCTACCTCGGGTCGGTGGTGATCATCCTGACCGTCCTGCTGGAACTGGGCTTCGACCTCCGGGGACTGCTCGCCACGGCTGGGATCGCCACAGTGGCGATCGGGTTTGCGGCCCAGACAAGCCTGAGCAACCTCATCAGCGGGCTTTTCCTGATTGGCGAGAAACCCTTCCGCATCGGTGACCTTGTCCGGGTCAATGAGGTGACCGGGATTGTGGAATCGATCGACCTCCTCTCGATCAAGATCCGCACACTGGACAACCTTTTCGTCCGTATTCCCAACGAATCGATGATCAAGAACCCGATGACCAATATTACCCGTTATCCGATCCGGCGCATGGATTTGACGATCGGGGTGGCCTACCGGGAGGACGTGGCGCGGGTGATGGAGATCCTCAAGGAGCTGGCGGCGGCCAACCCTCTTGCCCTCGATGATCCGGAACCCCTCATTCTTTTCAATGATTTCGGAGAGAGCTCCCTGCAATTCCGCTTTGGGCTCTGGTTTGAGAAATCGAATTTCCTCAAGCTGCGCAACAGCATCCTCAGGGAGATCAAAGAGCGCTTTGACCGCGAGGGCATTGAGATTCCCTTTCCCCATGTCACCCTTTACAGCGGAAGTGAAAGCGGGCCCTTTTCCGTCAAGCTGGAGGAAGGAAAGGCCTCCAAGCCCTGAGCGACGATGCTGGCGGAGTTTATCAAGCTTCCCGAAGAAGGCGACAGCGTCGGGCCCTACACGCTGCGGGAGCTTCTCGCCGGAAGCATCCTGGGAAACTTCTACCGTGCCGAGAACCGGGCCGACGATCGGGAAGTCCTCCTGCATATCATCCCGGAGGCCCTCGGGCGGGTGGACCCGTTCTTTTACACCCGTTACCGGGAAACGCTTGAAAAACAGAAGGAACTTGAGGCGGCGAGCGTCCTGAAAGCCGTGGAAACCCATCGCATCTCGGGCAACTTCATTGTGCAGTACGAAGGCAACGGCAGCTTCCGGTCGCTCAATGCATGCCTCCTTGAGCGCGAGGAGCCCCTTCCGGAGGAGGACATCCGCGAGATGCTGCGCACCCTGGGCAAAGGGCTTGAGGCCTGCGGGAAAATTAACCAGGGACACTTTTTCCTGACCCCGGACTTTCTCTTTCTCGATGCGGCGGGAGCGATCCGGATTGCGGGCGCGGGGCTCTTTGAATCAATTGATTACGGAGCTTTTGAGCAGTTTGTCAGCGCCGCGGTCCTGCCCATCCAGGTCGACCAGCGGAAAAGCTTCAGCGCGATTGAAATCCTCAGTCCCGAGATCCGGAATTCGAAGACCCGCGACCCCCGGAGCGACTTTTACTGTCTCGGAATGTGTGCCTACTTCATGCTTACGGGTGAGAAGCCGGAACGCAAGTGGATCCTCCCGAGCCAGCTCCGCGAGGGCCTTGACGAAGGCTGGGATATCCTTGTCAGTCATTGTCTGGAGCCACGGCCGGCGGACCGTTTCCAGAATTACAGCCGTTTCCTGCGGGATCTGGAGGAAATCGACAAATTGAAGGGACGGGAGGCCAGCAGGAAGGCAAAGCGATCCCGGAGAGCGGACCGGATCCCGGTTCCGGACTGCCTTCAAAGGGTGGTTGGCGGCCATGCCCGGCGGTCCTCGCGAATGATCGTCCGGGGCATGGCGGGGGTTCTCGTCCTGCTCGCCGGTTGGTTCCTCCTGCAGGTCATTGCGGCTGAACCGGAAGCATCCGGGAAAGGGGCCTCGATCAGGCAGGTCGCGAGCGTGGACAGGGCCAACCTTATCCTCGAGGTGACCCCGTTGCCGGCCATGGTCCGGGTTAGGGGCCCGGAGGGAGGCAGCTTTGTCCTTCAGGACGGCTCTCTTTTCCTGAAAGGTCAGCCGGGTAAATACGCGCTTACCGTTTCCGCTCCGGGGAGAAAAACGGAACAACTGGGGATCCAGCTGAGGAGGGAGGAACCTCTTTCGCAATCGGTAACCCTTTTACCGGCATTTGCTCCGGTCCGGGTCAGGGGGCAGCCGGGTACGAGGGTCCATGTCGCCGCTGAGCCCGGAATGGTGCTTTACCTTGGTGAGATCGGGGATTCCGGTGAATTGCGGCCGGATCAGCGCCTCCTGGCCGCGGAATATGTCTTTTACGGGGACCACCCGGAATACCAGGCGGTACAATCAGGGGAGGTCGTCCTCGGGGAGGGCGAGGTCCTGATTCAACTGCAGCAGACACCTCTTCCGGCGGCCTTGAGGGTCTATTCGGAACCCGGGGGAGCCCGGGTCTTTATCGGGGATGCCTTTGTCGGGCAGACGCCCCTGGACCTTGAAGGCCTTGATCCCTCGGGTCCGTTCAACCTGATGATCGAAAAAGAGGGCTTCCGGACGGTTCGGAAACGTCTCCATCCGGACCCCGGAGACCACCTCGTCTTTGATGCCGGTTCACTCGAACCGGAAACCGGGAGGGTGGCGGTCCGCCTTGAAGATCCCGAAGGAGCTCCCTTACCCACAGCCGGATTCACCTTTCGCGTCGACGGCGAGCCGTCGGTACCGGTTCTGGACCATCGACTCCAGCTAAAAGCGGGGCAGCGCCGGATAGAGGCTGAACACCCGGACTACTTCCCCCTGGAGGTTCGGGTCGACCTTTCCGACGAGGCGGATGAAGTGGTCGTCCTGCGCCCGGAACCGAGACCGGCCCGGGTTTTCCCCCGTCTTCCAGAGGGCCTGCAGGCCCGCTTCGCCCTTGATGGGCGCACGCTCATGCCCGATGAAACCGGGGCCCTGGAGGTCCCTCCGGGCAAACCGGTCCGCCTCGAAGCGGTGATCCAGAATTTCCACACCGTGATCCAGCGCTTCGAACTGGCACCCAACCGGGAAGTCGAATGGGCGATACCGCTTCGTCCCTTGCCGGGTCCGGTGACGGGGGAAGCCTACGAGGTACCCTACCTCAGGGTGGATCTCGTGTGGATAGAGCCCGGCAGCTTCCTTATGGGAAGCCCGCTTGCGGAGCCGCTTCGGCTTCCCAATGAGGGCCGCCTGACCGAGGTCCGCCTCGATTACGGCTACTGGATTGGGGCCCATGAAATCCGCCAGGAAACCTACGAGCGGCTGATGCAGGAAAACCCGAGCCAGTTCAAGGGCAAGGACCTCCCTGTGGATTCAGTCTCGTGGGAGGCTGCGAAGCGTTTCTGTGCCCGCCTGACTGCCTTTGAGGAATCCGCCGGACGTCTTCCGGAGGGCTATGTCTACCGGCTTCCCACCGAAGCTGAATGGGCCTTTGCGGCCCGTGCCGGTAGCAAGAGCGCCTTTTCCTTTGGTCCCCTTGCGGATTCCTCGATGGGTAACTTCCACGGAACCTATGCCGCCGGGGGTGGAGCCGGCCGCAGCGCTGAGGAGCGCTATGGCACCCTTCCCACCGGCTCCTTTTCCCCCAATGCCCTCGGCCTCCATGATGTTCACGGGAATGTTGCCGAATGGACCCTTGACCGCTACTGGGACCGCCTCCCCGGTGGATCCGTCACAAATCCCCACAACCGGGAACGGGGAAGAGGCTTTGTCCTTCGTGGGGGTAGCTGGCGGGACAGCGTGGAGCGGGTCCGCAGCGCGGCACGGGAAGGCGCTCTCCGCACAACCCGGCGGAACTCCATCGGTTTCAGGATTGTCCTTGGTCCGGAACCCGGTTTCTTTGGGGATTCCAGGGAGTGAAGCAGGCCCGATTCTTCCTTCGCCGCTTGACACGGGTGAATGAAATTGATTGAAACATCTCAAAATCTTTCAAAAGTAACCGTTTTTCGATCACCAGACATGAATCATCCCAATCGAGCCTTTGTCCAGCAACTGGTTACCGAAGTGGTCTACCGGCAGATGGGAAAGCCCCTCAAGGCCGCCCGCGGGGCGGCTCCGAATCCTTTAGTGGTCAATGTGAGCGCGCGTCATTGCCACCTTACCGAGGAGGCGGTGGCAGCCCTTTTCGGGCCCGGCCATAAACTGACACCGATGAAATGGCTCTACCAGGAGGGTCAGTTTGCGGCCAAGGAAACCCTTACCCTGATGGGACCGCGCAGCCGCGTTATTTCCAATCTCCGTATCCTCGGCCCATGCCGTAACCTCAACCAGGTTGAACTGGCCTACACGGATGCCATCGCCCTCGGATTCAAGATCCCGGTCCGGCTCTCGGGGGACATCAGCGGGACACCCGGCTGCATGCTTATGGGCCCCAATGGATTTTTCGAGATGGCCGAAGGGGTCATTCGCGCCGCCCCCCATGCCCACCTGAGTCCCGAGGACGGGGCCTACTACGGGGTAAAGACGGGGGATTACATGAAACTCCGCATAGGGGGGGACCTTGGAATGACCTTTGACCGCCTGCTGGCGCGCGTCGATCCCAGCTTCAAGCTGGAAGTGCATATCGACACCGATGAGGGTAACGCCTGCGGACTTGAGCCGGAAACACCGGTCGAACTGCTTCGTTGAATGAATTAATATCAACCAACTAAAAGAGGTAATGAAAATGAATGAATCACTCGGACTGGTCGAGACAAAGGGGTTTACTGGAGCCGTCGAGGCCAGTGATGCCAGCGTCAAGGCAGCCAGCGTGGACCTGGTGAAAACCGTGCAGATCGGCGGCGGCTTAATCACCGTCATGGTCAAGGGCGACGTTGGAAGCGTAAAGGCGGCTGTTGAGGCGGGAGCTGAAGCGGCGCGCAAGGTGGGGGAACTGGTGTCATCGCATGTCATCCCGCGTCCCCATGAGGATCTCCTCAAGCACTTCGACGTTTAATCCCACCCAACCCATAAGGAAACAAGTTACCATGGCTTCACAAGCATTAGGAATGATTGAAACAAAGGGTCTGATCACCCTTCTGGAGGCGTCAGATGCCGCCCTTAAGGCGGCCGATGTCACGATGACAGGCTGGGAAAAGGTAGGCAGCGGACTCGTCACCGGGTTTTTCCGGGGAGACGTCGCCGCCGTCAAGGCGGCCATCGAGGCGGGCGCGGAGTCGGCCAACGCCGTCGGCGAAGTGGTCAGTGTCCAGGTGATACCGAGGCCGCACGACGACCTCGCGAAGCTCAACAAGGCTATTTGAAGGCGCTTACGCCCTTAACCCACGGATGAAAGTACTGGTCGCCAACCTCGGATCCACTTCCTTCAAGTACCGGCTCTTCAAGATGGAGCCGGAATCTGAAGAGGTCCTTGCCCGCGGCGGCTACGAACGGGTGGAAGACTTCGGGGCGGTCATTGGCGAGGCCCTTGAAAGGCTCGTGGATGAGGGCCATCTCAATGCCGTGAAGGATCTCGATGCCGTCGGTTTCAAGACGGTCCTCGGGAAAAACCTCTCCGGATGCGTTGAGGCGGATGACCGGGTCCTCGAGGCCCTTGACGGGATTGCCGACATTGCCCCCGCTCACAATCCAGCCTATGCCAGTGGCATCCGGCAATTCCGCCGGTTGACGACGGCCCGGCTGGTGGCGCTTTTCGAAACCAGTTTCTACCAGTGGATGCCGGAGGCTTCCCGGCGCTATGCCGTTCCGGAAAGCTGGTACAAGGCGGGCGTACGCCGGTATGGATTCCACGGGGCAAGCCACAAGTTTATCGCCGAGAGGAGTGCCTCATTGCTGGGACGTCCGGATATCTGTCAACGTGTGGAACGGCTTTATGTTGATGGACCGGGAGAGACGCCTGAAGGGGCACCCCTGAGGGTGGTTTCCTGCCATCTGGGGGGAAGCAGTTCCATCACGGGAATACACAACGGGATTGCCATCGGCACGAGCATGGGCCTCTCCCCACAGTCAGGCCTTCCCCAGAACAACCGGGTCGGCGATCTTGATTCGATGGCGCTGCCATTCGCCATGAAGGAATTGGACCTCGACCTTGATGCGGCCCTGAAGGTGCTCACCGCGGAATCCGGGCTTCTCGGACTGAGCGGGGTAAGCAACGATGTCCGGGACATCGCGGATGCAGCCGGGAAGGGTAATGAACGGGCCCGCCTCGCATTGGACTGCCTTGTGGGCTCCATCCGCCATTGGATCGGGTCCTTCGCCTTCCAGATGGGCGGCCTCGAGGCCATCGTCTTCACCGCCGGTATCGGGGAAAACCAGGGCGACCTTCGGGAGGCCGTCTGCGAGGGTCTTGACGGGTTCGGGATCATCCTCGAGAAGACGCTTAATCGGGAACCCATTTCAGGGGAGCGGGACCTTTCCGCTCCGGAAAGCAAGGTCCGGGTCCTTGTTATTCCAACCAACGAGGAGCGGGTCGTGGCCCGCGAAACCCGGAGACTCATTGAAACAACGTAACGCCGGAAGGCGACAGGAAGAACAGACATATCATGGCTAGCAAAGCAATCGGACTATTGGAAACGCGTGGACTCGTGGCCCTTGTACAGGGCACGGATGCCATGCTGAAAGCGGCAAACGTGGAGCTTGTCGGCCCCCTCAAGCAGGTCGGCAGCGCCCTTGTTACGGCGACGGTCACCGGCGACGTGGCGGCGGTCAAGGCTGCCATCGAGGCGGGTGCGCAGGCGGCGGAGGCCGTCGGGGAAGTCGTCAGCGTGCAGGTTATTCCGCGCCCGGCCGAGGACGTCTTCGGGATCCTCCCGCGGGAGACCCGCAGCACCGCGAAAAAGTAGGGGAGAAACACGGCATGTTTCTCGCACGGGTGATCGGGTCCGTGGTTTCGACCAAAAAAGACCCGGCAATGACAGGCCGCAAGCTCCTCCTTTTGCGTCCCATGCTGGTGGACGAGTCCGATCCGGCGAAATTCCGGCACGGCCAGAACACGATTGTGGCGGTGGACACGCTGGGTGCGGGCAGGGGCGAATGGGTCATGTTCTGCCAGGGCAGCAGCGCCCGGCAGGCGACCGGCTTGAAGACTTTGCCCGTGGACGCCGCCGTGGTCGGCATTGTGGACCGTGTCGAGGTACTCGGCGAAACCCGCTACACGGCTCGGGACAGTGACGATGAGTAAATCCACCGGTGAACGCGAACGAGACCCGGAACTGACAAAGGAATAATGCATATGGATTCTGGAAATATCCGGACGATAGTCGAGGAAGTGATGGAGCGGCTCCGTGAAAGCGGGGCTGTCGACGGGGTTACCGGGGGGAAAGGGGCTGCAGCCGTGGTCCCGCCTGCCCGCGGTTCCGGAAACGGGGTTTTCGAGAATGCGGAGGCGGCGGTCGAGGCTGCTCATTCCGCCTATCTCGCCCTTTCGAAAAAAGGCCTCGCGGGGCGCGAAAAAATTGTCCAGATCGTCAAGCGCCTCTGCCGGGAAAACGCGGAGGAATGGGGTCGCCTTGAGCTTGAGGAAACGCGCATCGGACGCCTTGACCACAAGATCGAAAAGCTGCTCGGGATTCCGGCTGTCCCGGGGACCGAATGGCTCAGCCCGCATGGCATGAGCGGGGATTTCGGGATCACGATGGAGGAGAGCTGTCCCTTCGGGGTGATCGGGGCGGTGACCCCGGTGACGCATTCCATCCCGACGATCGCCTGCAACATCGTCAGCATGGTGGCGGCCGGCAATGCGGCTGTCTTCAACGCCCATCCGGGAGGAGCTCGCTGCGCGGTTGTGGCCATCCGTGCCTTCAACGAGGCCGTCAAGCGGGAAGTTGGTATAGACAATATCGCGACGATTGTTGAGCATCCCTCACTGGAATCCTTCAATGCCATCTGTGCCCATGAGCGGGTCAACCTGCTCTGCGTCACCGGGGGGCCGGGGATTGTCAAGGCGGCGATGAGGTCGGGTAAGCGCTCGATCTGCGCGGGACCGGGAAATCCCCCGGTGCTTGTCGATGAGACCGCCGACCTGCAAAAGGCCGCGGAGGCCATCGTGCTCGGCGGCGGCTATGACAACAATCTCCTCTGCATCGGGGAGAAGGAGGTCTTTGTCGTGAAGTCGGTCTACCGCAAATTCCTTGAGGCTTTCGAACGGGCGGGCGCCCGGCGGCTTGACAATGCCCAGCTGGACCGCCTGAGGCAGGCTGCCTTCACGATGAAGGGCGACGAGGGCGGCGGCTCGCATCCGGTCGTCAATCGTGACCTCATCGGGCGGGACGCCTCCGTTCTGGCCGGCCACGCCGGACTGGCCGTTTCGCCTGAGTGCCCGATGCTGTATGCCGAGACGGGCGCCGACGACCTGTTCGTCAAGGAGGAGCAGATGATGCCGATGCTTCCGGTCATTCCCGTCGATTCCGTGGATGAGGGGATCGAGCTGGCGAAGGTAGCGGAACATGGGTACAAACATTCCTCCAT
Organism: Oceanipulchritudo sp.; assembly: GCA_041685165.1. Lineage (GTDB taxonomy): Bacteria > Verrucomicrobiota > Verrucomicrobiia > Opitutales > Oceanipulchritudinaceae > Oceanipulchritudo. The sequence continues at coordinate 17,044 of JAWLGH010000039.1, forward strand.
GATCCATTCCCTGAACGTGACGAACATGACCAAAATGGCCCGGGCCCTCGAATCGACCCTGTTTGTCAAGAACGGGGCCTGTATTGCCGGACTTGGCAGTGGAGGCGAGGGCTATTCCAGTTTTTCAATTGCCACAACCACCGGGGAAGGGATCACCACCCCGGACACCTTTACCCGCAAGCGGCGCTGCGTCCTTGTCGACAGCCTGTCGATGATGTAGGGCCGCCGCTACCGGAAATTTCGCATTTGGGAGGAACGATTCCATGTTGATGTGCCGAGTAGAGGGCAGTGCGACGAGCACTATCCGTCACCCGAGCCTGCAGGGCTGGCGCCTGCTCATCTGCCAGCCGCTCTCGGAGACCGGGGAAGACGCGGGCCTGCCGATCCTCTGCCTTGATGACCTCGGAGCGGGCGAGCACCAGCTGGTCATTGTCACCAGTGACGGGAAGAGTGTCAGTGAGCGCGTGGGACACCGGCACACGCCGGCTCGTTACATGATCCTCGCAATCGTCGATGAAACTGAATGCCTTGCCGGCAAAGCGGGGAAGGGGGCCCGGGTCGCATGAAGTTTGCCCGGATAATCGGACGCGTCACCCTCAGTGTGGCTGAGCCGGCTTTCGAGGGAGGCCGCTTTCTTCTCGGCATGCCGGCGCTTCCGGACAATGCGGAGGCCCGCACGCCGGTCGTTCCCGGAAAGGGGAACAGCCTCGTCATCTATGACAACCTGGGTGCCTCCGAAGGCGATTTGATTGCCTACACCGACGGCGGGGAGGCCGCTGCCCCGTTTGCCGAACCCACGCCTTGCGATGCCTACAATGCGGCTATTCTCGACCGGGTCTTCTGGAACCCACCCATAACCGACTAGATAATACATCATGGCGAAACGTGTTTACACTGAAAAAGATGTCCAAAGCTGGATCCAATCCGGCAAAACCCCGGACGCGTTGCCCGAGGGCATCATCCTGACGCCGGCGGCCCGCGACCTCCTGAAGGAGGCCCCCGCGACAACGGCCCCGGGGCGAACGGCCGCGCCGGATTCCCATCCTGCGGAACCGATTCTGCCCGATTATACCTTTTACTGGGAACGCCGGGAGGATCCGAAGACCCCCGAGGCACTTCAGGCCTTTTTTCATTCCCCTGAAATTGAGCGGATCAAGGAACGGATGTGTGATATCGGACGCCGGATGTGGGAAAAGGATTACGTGGACGGCAATGGCGGCAATCTCCTTGTGCGTGTCGGGGAGAACCTTTTCCTGACCACGCAGACCCTTATTTCCAAGGGTTTTATGACCCCGGAAACCATTTCCATGGTGGATTTCGAAGGCCGCCAGGTTGCGGGCCGGTACAAGCGGACAAGCGAGTGCATGACACACCTCGCGGTTTACCGCAACCAGCCGAAGGCCCGGGCAACCTGTCATGCCCATCCCGTCCACGCCACGGCCTACGCGGTGGCCAACGTCCAGCCGCCGACCTGCATGATACCCGAGGCGGAGGTCTTTCTCGGCCAGATCGGAATGGCCGAGTACCAGACCCCCGGAACGCCGGCCAATGCCGAGGAAGTGGGTCGGGTTGCCAGGGACCACCATTCCATCCTGATGGTCAACCACGGGGTCATCGCATGGGGAGACCACATCGAGGATGCCTATTGGAAAATGGAAAACACGGATTCCTACTGCCGGACGATCTGGATTGCTTCCCAGCTCGGGAACCCGCTGAAGACGATCACCCAGCCGCAGGCGCGCGAACTGATCGAACTGCGCAAATCCCTCGGGATGCAGGACAAGCGGGAAACCTGGAAGGAATGCGAGCTCTGTGACAACGGCGAATTCCGGCCCGGGGTGGTCTGCCGGATGGACGAGCCGGCTTTGGAAACCCCGTCATCAACGGCTGAAGGGAATGATCCGCCCCCGGAGGCCCTGATCCGGGAAATCACGGACATGATCATGGCGGAACTGGAAAAGGCCTGAAGGCCGGAAGAGCGAGGATACTTTTATGAAAGCTACGATAATAGGAGGAGGCGGGCGCGTCGGCTCAAACGCGGCCTTTGCCCTGCAGTGCGCCGGAATGATATCTGAAATCCAGATACTCGATGCCAACAGCGAAATGGCCGAGGGGGAGGCCCTCGACCTCATGCACGGGGCCTCATCGCTGGCCGACCAGAAGATCTATGCCGGCGATTATGAACGGGCCCGGGACAGTAACATCTACGTCATCACGGCAGGCCTGCGGCGCAAGCCGGACGAGTCGCGCCTGGACCTCATTAACCGCAACGTGTCCCTCTTCCGGAATATCCTTGAGGGGATCAAGGGGGCGGGGCACCTCAACTGCGCGAAGTTCTTTATCGTTTCCAACCCGGTGGATATCCTTACCGAGCTGGCAACACGCGAATTGAATGTGCCGGCAAACCAGATTCTCGGGCTGGGAACAATGCTCGACACGGCGCGTTTCCGGTCCCTCATTGCGGAGGAGCTGCAACTGGCGCCGACGCAGGTGAAAGCCCTTATCCTCGGGGAACACGGGGATTCCATGATTCCCGTCTGGTCTTCGGCCACGGTGGGGGGACTCCCGATGTCCGGTCTGGGTTCCGTCAATCCGGCCATGCAGAAGAAACTTTTCGAGCGCACGAAAGGAAGCGGAGCGGAAGTGATCCGGCGCAAAGGTGGTGCCGGCTGGGCCGTAGGAGCGACCATCGCGGAAGTGGTCCACGCCATTGTCCTCGACCGCCAGCAGCTTCTGCCGGTGACCTCCAGCCAGCGTGGCAAGGCCTATGGCATCAAGGGACTCTCCATCAGCGTGCCGACAGTGGTCGGGCGGCAGGGCGTCCTTGAGCATGTCGAGATTGACTTGTGGCCCAAGGAAAAACAGGGTTTGCAGGCATCAGCGCGGGCCCTCCGGGAAACCCTGGAGACGGTGTTGTAACAGACTATGACACAAAGCATTTCGGAAACTGAGAAACCAGAAAATAAGGCTGAGCGGGCGATGGACCTTGAGATCAAGGACGCCCAGCTCATTTTCAATTCCGTCTGGAGTGGACTGCTGGAGGAGTTCGGGGAAGAGGCGCTTTCCTTTCCGCGGGAAATCTTCTGGCTGAACGGGGCCCCGGGGGCAGGCAAGGGGACGCAGACGCGCTTCATAATGGAGTACTGCGGCCTGACAGCACAGCCGATCGTCGTCTCTGACCTGCTCGACAGCCCTGAAGCCCGGCGCCTGAAGGATGCGGGAATGATGGTTGGAGACCGGGAAGTGACCTCCCTGCTCTTCAAGGAACTGCTCAAACCCTCCAAGGCGACAGGCGTTGTGGTGGACGGGTTTCCGCGCACGAAAGTCCAGGTTGAATGCCTCAAGCTCTTCTTCCAGAAGCTGACCTCCCTGCGGTCCAAGTATCTGGGAACCGAGTATGAATCCCGATTCCACAAGCCGATCTTTCACATTATTGTCCTGTATGTGGACGAACCGGTTTCGGTGAACCGGCAGTTGCATCGCGGACGTCTGGTCCAGGAGCACAACCGCCAGGTGGAAAGCACCGGCACCGGGAAGATCAAGGAGCTGCGGAAGACAGACCTCAATGTGGATGCGGCCCGGAACCGGTATCGCACTTTCAAGGAAATCACCTATGAGTCGCTGACCTCCTTGCGGCAGATATTCCATTATCATTTTGTCAACGGACAGCAGTCCATTGAGGAGGTTCAACAGAATATTGTCGAGGAGCTGAAGTATCAGAGCTCGCTGGAACTTAACCAGCGCACCAACGACATCATTTCCCGGGTCCCGATTGCCACGGACATCCTCGTCCATGCCCGCCAGGATCTGGTGGAGCGCCTTGAAAAGTACACCATGAAGCAACTCGGCCTGTTTGAGAAGGTCGTTGACATCATTGAGGAGAAATTCATCCCCATCGTCCTGCGGCATGCCGTTGCCGGCCGCGCCTACATCAATTCCGAGGACGAGACCTTCGATGACCCGCTGGCACTGGCCATAGCCATTGATGTGTTTTCAGAACGGGGGTATCATGCCGCCGTGGACGTCCGGCGGGAGGAGATTCCCCACCGCCTGGATCTGGAAACTGGCCGGATCCACACGAGGCGTAAAAAAGTATACCGGTTCAGCATTCATTTCCAGGGATCTGTTATCCGGCGCGGTCAGTAAGCTCTGGGGGAGCCTTTCCAGAAAAATCAGGGGTTCTCCCGATAGCCTTCTGGCATAAAAAAGAGTAGGATCACGGAACTGGGTTAAGTCCAGTATGGTTTTTTGGTTAGGAGTAGTTGAGAGTTCAAGAGAGTAGAAGCCCGTGGTCTGTGATTTTATCCGCTGCGGGCTTCTTTATTTGCCCTCCGGACAATTGCCGATCAGGGCCTGGACGCCGACGGATCAGGCGGATTTAGCGAAGCGGGTGGAGACCTTGCTGACGATGAGGACGGTGATCAGGAGGATCCCCATACCCTGTTGGAAGAGGTTGAGTTCCATGCTGTGTTCATGGACGGATCGCCCGACAAAAAGGGAGAGTCCGCTGAAATCCATGGCGATGGCGACAATCCACGACGTACCGATGATGGAGAGGATATAACCGAGGGTGCCGCGGGGGCCGATCAGCTTCCAGAGCGAGGTCACGGTGGCCATGTTGGTGGCGGGACCGGCAATGAGGAAAAGCAGGACCGCCCCTGGGGACATGCCCGCCTGAAGAAAGGTGAAGGCCATGGGAATGGAACCGGTTGAGCAGACGTAAAGGGGCAGGGAAATAATGGTCATCCCAAGGTAGACCCCGAACTGGCCCCCGGGAATGGAGGAAAAAAAGTTCTGCGGAACAAATGTCCCGATGAGGCCAGCGAGAAGAAGGCCGACCACCAAGGCCCCAAAGAGATCACGCGGAAGGGTGAAGAATCCGAACCTGAAGCCGGAAAGAAGGGCCGCGGCGGGAGCGGGCGGGGAATGCTCCCCGGTGGAATCATCATCCCCGGAGCAACAGCTTTTCGCCGGCTTTTGATCATGATCGCTACTGCAGCAAGTGCTTTCTTCTTCCTCATTTTCTCCACAGCACCCGGACGATTCCCGATCGTCGAGAGGGGAGGAACCCCCCTCCTCCGGCGAGGGTGAGCCAATTTCGGTGGAACGCTCGCCCCATCGTTCAACAACAAGACCGGCGACGATTCCGTTAATAAAGGCGATTCCAACGCGAATGAGGGCAAAGGCCCAGCCGAGCATTCCCACCGTGGCTGCGATCGCATCCACTCCGGTCTGTGGGGTCGCCGCGGTAAAGGCGGCAACGGCCCCGCGTTGTCCCCCCTGACGACGAATGCCTGCCGCCACTGGAATGACACCGCAGGAACAGAGGGGGAGCGGAATGCCAATCACCACGGCCTTGACAATCTGACGGAGGCCACTCTTCCCAAGGTGGCGCCGTATCCATTTTTCCGTAAAGAAAATCTTCAGGATGCCGGCCATGAGGAAGCCGAAGAGGAGATAAGGAGCCATTTCGGCAGTGAGCCACCATGTTTCGCGGAGAAATGACAGGAATATCGAAGCGGGATCCATTGGGTCGCAAGGTAGGAGTAAACGCTGCTCTCTCAACGCCTAACTCCGAAAGGTTTGGAAGAAAGTTCAGGAGTCTACAGGGATATCGCTTGCTGATCGAAATTCAAGGGGACAGGCAAGTAAATCTGAAAGATCCCGGGCACATTCCAGTTTGAGGTCATGGGGATGCAGACCAATGCGCAGAGGCCGCCCGGAAAAGCGGTGTTGAAGGCGCTGAACCGCATTCCATGCCCGGACAGCCATTGCCCTGGTCCGTGTGTCAGCTTCAAAGCCGACCATGGGCAGGCGCAGGAGCTTGCCGGAGGCGGGGAAGACGAAACCGCGGAGGACCTCGATCTTCTCGAAGGGAAGGTTTCTCAGGTGGGGGTGTTCAAGGCGACCGAGGGCCCAGGCCGGGGGGACGTAGAGCGAGGGGACAGGCAATTCATTTTCGGCAAACCAGGCATGGGACCGGTGCATGAGTTGAGCGATCCCCTCTGAATCGAGGGAGAGGTGTTCCGCGACGTGACGGGAGATAAGGACACCATGAAGGCGGTGATAAAGCGTCTTTCGGAGGGCGACTTCGTGAAGCCAGCCGTGGGCCGCCAGTTCGTGGCCGTCTCCGACCCATTCCCGCAACCGCTCCAGTTGCCGTGGGGACCATGCTCTTCCGGGGACGATGAGCAGGGTCATGGGAGGGAGGCCTCTGCGACGGGCGTAAGCGAGCACCTCCTCGACCTCCGTCAAGGTTTCCGGCATTACATCGTGAAGGGAGAGAATCGCCTGCTTCCGAGGCATGAGATGCTTACCGGGCGTATTGGACGACAAGCCGAATCCAATCGGTTATTGTCTCCTGATTCAGGGTCTGGGCCGCTTGGCGGGCGGCAAGGGCCTTTTTCTGCCAGGTTTCGGGAGGCAGGGCCGCGATTTTATGAAGTTCCTGCTCCACGGAAGTGCCTTCCTCCAGCTTGAAGAGGGCATCCTCGAGGACGGGCCACTGATGGATACCGGCGCTGGCGGCGACCATGGCCGGTCTCCCGCGGGCCATGGCCTCAAGGGCGACGGTGCCGAATGTCTCCATGTGGGAAGGGAGGATCAGCAGGTCGGCGTTGTCCATTTCCTCCCGCAGGTGCGGCCGGTCAAGCCAGCCGGTGAGACGGAGATTCGGACAGGTTTTGCGGGCCTTCTCCACCCGGCCGCGGAGGGGGCCATCGCCGGCGAGGACAAACTGGATATCGGGAAGGGCCTTGATTGCTTCAAGGATGGCAGGGAGGTTTTTTTCGGGTGCAAGACGTCCTGCGAAAAGAACCTGCCGGAGGTGGCCGCGTGGGGGTTTGAAAGGCGTTTCGAGAAATTCGCTGCAAAGGGGGGTTCCCATGACATCGACATGCGGTGCCCCAAGGTTCGTCACGGTGGGCACGAGGGAGGCGTTGTTGACGAGCACGGTTTCACTGCGTCTGCAAAAGACGGAGTTGATTTTCTCAAGGTACCAGTGGGCGCTGCGGTAAAGGATGTTGTTCCCGTAGAGGCGGATCAGTCCCTCAAAATGGGTATGGAAAGCCGTGATAAACGGGATTTTGTTCCGGCGTGCGAGGTAAAGCCCAAAGAGACCGAAGGGACCGGGTGTGACTGCGATCACCAGATGTGGCTGAATCTCCGCAAATTCCCGGCGGATGCGGAAGAGATTGGGAGTGATCAGCTTCTGGGTGGAGTCTCCCGGAAGCGGAAGGGCAAACTTGAGGAACCGTTTCTTGACCACCGGTTGAAACATCTGGAAAGCCTCAAGGGCCGGCTCCAGTTGTCCGGCCAGGTCGTGATAATAGGCCCCGGCACCATTGCGTTCCGGGAAGGAATCGGAAAAGAGGGCTACCCGGAGGGCGCTGGCATCAGCGAGGGGCCTTTCGGGAGGCATTTGGTTGGAGCTCTGCGATCGGTTCATTTTCGTGTCATATGCGGATGGCGGAGGATCTCCTCGTAGATTCCAGTCACCAGGGTCCCGAATTCCTGCGGACCACTGCGGGCCTGCAGGGGCTGATGGCGATGCTGGCTTTTTTGCTGTTTTGACTGGCGGACCGCCTTGCTGATGTCGTCCTGGAGTTGGGAAGAAACGGGAATGCTTAATTGTCGCAGCGCTGTCGGCAGGACGTGATCCCCATGTTCACGGAGCTGAAGTTGATCGATAACGGCAAGGTGATCGATGAGAAAACTTTTCTTTTCCTCGAGAAGAAGGCGATAGGCATGGGCAAGAATGGTCTGTATCCCGGTGGAGACGATGTCGGCGGCCGAAAGGGTTCCAAAGAATTCAAGGCCCGGACGGAGGGAACTGAGCTGGGAACTGAGGGCGGACCGGGGTTCGCGGATGCAGACCAGCCATCGAGCGTCAGGGAAAGCAAAGCGCAGATCGGGCAGCCAGGAGGCAAAGGCGGCGTTCTTGGAGAGAAGTCGGCGTCCCGGAGGAGCTTCATGAAGATGCTTCTGCATGCAGCTCTTGTAAAATTTTATCATGATGGCCCGCTGATCTTCCGGAACCTCCTGGAACCGCCCCAGTTGCCAGAGGGACGGGCTGGCGGGAAAGGCGAGAAACAAAATGAAGCAGCCTCCTGCGGGAAGAAGGGACAGGTAATCCTCTTCCGGGGCGTGCAGGCCGACATCATGGATCGGGGACAGCCCCCTCGTAAATCGGGAAGTCAGGCGTTCAAGGAGACGATGAAGGGGGTTGCCGAGGAAATGATCCAGACGGGAGAGGGCCTTCAGAAGACGTCGCTGGAAAATGGAAGGGGCAAGGACGGCTTCCCAGAGTTGAAAAGTGGTGAAGGTCTCCTTGTCCCGAGCCAGGGTACGGTGGATAAAGGTGGTCCCGCTACGGGGAATACCCGTTATGAAAAGCGGTTCCCGGATTTCCTGCTTTTTATAGGAACGAAAGAAGATTTCATCGACCAGAAAACCGAGCCAGTGCCATGCCTGGAGAGCGAGAAAAAGTGGAAAAACAAGGAAGAGAAGAATGAGGCGCCGGCCGCGGATGGGGGCCATGGCCCGGCCCTCACGGCTGAATGCCTGCAGGAACCACTGCACATGGAGACGACAACTCAATAGGAAAGCGCGTCTCATAAGGGAGCGTGGACGCTCTGTTTACGGGAATGGAAGACGAATTTTTGGGAGAAGAAGAAATTAAAGCCAAGACCGAAGAGGCCCCCGACCCAAAGGGCAAAGAGGGGGAGGAGCGTCAGGGCCAGCCCTTTGGACAGGTAATGGTGACCCAGGGTTACAAGGAGACTGAAGATGCCGTAATTGATGAGGCCGCCCATAAGATGGATCCCGAAATGACCGGCCATTTGCCGGTAGAAACAGCCCATCTGATGCTTTCCGAAAGTAAAATAACGGTTGAGGAGATAACCGGCGAGATTGGCAAGGGACAGGGAGATAACCCGGGCAAAATAAAGGTTCATTCCGAACAACCAGGGCAGGAGGTATACGAGGGCGGCATCAATCCCGCTGATCTTGACGCCCACGGTCGCAAAACGCAGCAGTTGTGCGACTCTGCTGTTGGAATGAAAGTAATTACTGAGGAGGCGCTTCATGCTTCAAACTGACCTTACAGGTGATAGAACTCCGGAGTCGCTTTCTTCGCAACCCTTTATCCGACTGAAATGCCTGCCGCCTTTCTTCAGTTGTCGGGATGGAGGAAGGTCTGTAAGGTGTTCAAAAAGTGGCCCGGCCTGATAGGTTTTTCAATGTGACGCTGCATGCCAGCATCCCGGCAGCGCTTGAGGGTCTCCGATCCGACATGAGCGGTAAGGGCAAGAATGGGAGTGGATTGATTGGGACCGGGGTGATCGATTATGGAACGAGCTGTTTCGTAGCCGTTCATACCGGGCATGCTGATATCCATGAGAATGAGGTCGAAGGTTCTTTCCTGACAGGCTTTCAGGGCGGATCGTCCATCCATCACGACCAACGGCTTGGCTCCGGCATTCTTCAGGACCGTACTCGCGATGAGGGCGTTGTCCGGCTTGTCCTCAACCACGAGGATCTCGCAGGCTTCCGGGAATCGTGGGAAGGTAATGCCGCTTCCCATCTCTTGTTCACCTCTGGGGAGGGATTCTGCCGGCAGCGGTTGAAGAGGAATCCTGAACCAGAAGCGGCTGCCCTCGCCGGGTCTGGAATCCACGCCGATCTCACCACCCATGAGGCGCACGAGTTTCCGGCAGATGGCGAGGCCGAGCCCGATCCCGGTGTGTTCCCGGGTATTGGAGCTATCGAGCTGTTCAAAGGGCTTGAAGAGGACAGGTATTTTCCCGGGATCGATGCCCGGCCCGTTATCGATGACGGCAAAGTGAAACCACTGGGATCCGTCGGATTCGGTGGAGGCGGATTTGGAGAGGGATAAACGTGCCGACCCCTCCCGGGTGAATTTGCAGGCATTGGAGATCAGATTCTCGAGAATGCTGCGAAGCAGGTTTTCATCGCCACGGACATCAAGGGGGTCGTCCACCGGGAGGAGGGCGTCCTCGGGTCCTGCCAGTTCGAGGGAAACATGCGCCGATTGCCGTTGGAAATCGGTGATGACGGACTGGCACAAGGCAAGGAGGTTGAAGGGTTCCTTTTCGGGTTTGAGGGTGTTCCGGTCGAGTTTCACGTAGGTCAGGATATCCTCGATCAGACGGAGGAGGCATTCGGAGGAGGTGATGATGTTCCGGACATAGCTCCGGTGTTCGTCGTCGCTCAATTCGTCCTCCAGCAAGCTGGCAAAGCCAATGACAGGATTCAGCGGCGTCCGCATTTCATGGCTCATGACGGCGAGAAACTCGTTTTTGGCCCGGTTCGAGGCCTCTGCACGATCCCTCGCCTCACGCAGTTCCTCATTCAACTGGAGCAGGCGTGATTCGGACGCCTTTCGCTCTGAAATATCGGTGACAAAGGAGAAGGAAACCAGCTTGCCTTCAAAGACGCTGTAACAGGTCTCGACTTCCACCGGAAAGGTGTGCCCATCCCTGTGTTGATGCATTGTCGTTATCCGCCTGGATCCTCCATCTTCAACAACACGGTCTCGATGCTTTTTCCAGTCCTCCAGGTTTGTGAGGGGATTAATGTCCTCAACGGTCAAGCGGGTGATTTCCTCTTCAGCGTAGCCGAGGCTCTCCCGGGCATGACGGTTCGCGTAATAGATGCGCCCTTCATCATTGAACTGGAAAATGGCGATGGAGGCATGATCAATGCCAAACTGGGTCAGCTGCAGCCGCCGTTCCATGGCCCGGGTGTCGGTAATATCGGCGATGGTCCCGTAGATCCATGTCTTGTCAGGAGCAGCCTCGATGTGGGAACCCCTGATCCGTATCCAGCGGATGGCCCGCGAAGCCGTCCGGACCGAAATTTTCAGGTCAATGGACTCCCCGGTCCTTTTCCTGAGGGTTTCGAAGGCCGATTGGGTGGTTGCGAGGTCTGCTTCGACAATATGGTTCAAGAGGGGATTCAAGGCTGTCTGGGAGGGCCTGTTCTCCAGTAATTCGAAAAGAAAGCGGCTCCAGTGGGTCTCACCAGTTTCGGGATCCATTTCCCAGACACCTTCCGCTATTGCCTGGAGGGAAAGGCGCAGGCGTTCCTCGGAGAGCCTGATGGCCGCCTGCATGGCGTATTCCGAGGTAACATCCCGGAAAACGAGGACGATCCCCTTGATGACGCCCCCATTGTCCTGGATCGGGGCGCCACTGTCGGCGATCTGGAACTCCTGTCCATCCCGGCCAATGAGGATGGTGTGATTGGCGAGGCCGACCACATTGCCGGTGCGAAGGACCTTGTCGGCGGGGTTTTCTGCGGGGTCCCGGGTGTCCCCGTGGACAATCGTGAAAACCTCGGTCAAAAAGCGGCCCCGGGCTTCTTCCTCGCCCCATCCCGTCAAGCGGGAGGCCTCGGAATTCAGGAGGGTTATGCGCTGCGAGCTGTCGGTAGCAATGACGGCGTCCCCGATGGATTGAAGCGTGGTGTGCTTCAAGGCTTCCTCTTCCTTCAGGCGGGCGGTATACTCCTCCAGCCTGGACTGAAAGCGGTACCAGAGGAAAAAGGCGAGAAGGGCGGTCAGGAAGACATAGAACCACCCCTTGTAGGTCTGCAGGGTGGTGAGCG
>JAWLGH010000040.1:0-28044 GCA_041685165.1 Oceanipulchritudo sp.
CGGCCTCGGAAACGGACCGCGTGTTGATTTCCCTGGTTCATGTCTGTGACCTCGAGAGCCTTCTTCTTTCGGAGGAGGAACGGGAGGCCCATGCTGAGTGGATTCGGGAAATCTGGAGCCGGGACAGGATCGGCAAGGCCGTCATGGATTGCCTTGAAGAAATTCAGAAGGCGATCCTTGAGATCCGGACCTATTCCGGAATGTGAGGGCACAAACCGGATCGCAGACGGGACTGCCGGGGGTTCGACGAATCCCTTTCCCGTTGCAGCTGACTGAATTCAAAGGTGGAGAAGGTGTGGCGTGCCCGTATCGGGCTTTCGCGTGCGATTTCGATTGCGATTGCGATTTGGATTTTGATCTTGGGCAGTCCGCAAGGATGAGCAAGACAGACACATTCACGGGGGCGGGAGTCCTGAAACTGGCCAGCGAGGGGATGATTGTCCTCACCCTGACCCTTTTCCTTCCCTTTCTGGTCCATTTGCTTCCTTCCTGGGATGACAGCCCTCTCGGGGCTCACCTTCTGCCGATTTTCTATGCGCCGCTGGGAGCGCTTTTTCTCGGACGAGTGGGGATCGCCGTTGGCGTGAGCGTCCTCGCTCCCTGGGTGAATCACCTTCTGACCGGTCAACCGCCGGTTCCGATGGCGGTCGTCCTCTGTTTTCAGCTGGTCGTCTTTTCCCTCCTGGGGGCCGCCTTCCTCAAGCCCTGGATGCCGGCCTTCCTGACCGGACCGGCGGCCTATGCGGGAGCCCTGCTTGCGAGTTGCTGCCTCGGCAGCCTGCTCCACCTGACGGGAAACCCCTTTCCCCTTGCCCTTCCGGCCTTTGCCGGGACCCTTCTGAACGCCCTGCCGGGACTAATCATCCTTGCCCTGATCGGGTGGTGGTTTTCCCGCCATCGACCCGGTGCGGCCTGAGCGCTTATGGAGAAACCGTACCTGGGAGCGGAGGTGATTTCGGAGCGCTTGAGGACCCTGGCGTTTCCGGAGGCGGAGGGTATCGTGGCCATCCTGCGCGGGGGCCTTGTACCGGCCTTCATGGTGGCCCATCAGATGGGCGGGCTTCCTGTCCGTCTGCTCGGATTGAACCTGAGGGATGAGGCAAACGTCCTGCGCCGCGACGTCCCGGAATTGACGGTTCCCCTTGACTTAAGCGGATGGGAGCCCGGGATGCGGCTGCTCCTTGTCGACGACGTGAGCGTATCGGGAAGGACGCTGGAGCGGGCGAGGTCATTTCTTGAAGGCTTTGCGGTGACGACCTTTGCCCTCAAGGGCCGGGCTGATATCGTGGCCTTCCCGGAAATTGAGGGCTGTGTCCGCTGGCCCTGGCACGCGGCACCGGCGCCCAATGCTGAGGGGACGCCCTGACCGTCCATGGTCAATCCCCGCCGACGACAGGAAATTTGCTCCACCGGGATCAATTCATCCGACGATCCGTTTCAAAGCAGACGATGATGCTGTCCTATGAAATACATCAAACAAATCTCCCTGATCGCGGCCGGACTGGCCCTGCCTTTCTCACTCTTTGGTCATTGCGGCGCCTGCGGCGCCGGTGATGCGGAACACGAGCACGAGAGTGACTCGAAGGAGAAACAGGATATAGTGGCGACGGCTGTTGCCGCCGGTGACTTCTCCACCCTTGCCGCCGCCCTTGAGGCCGCCGGACTCATTGAAACCCTGCAGGGTGAAGGGCCCTTCACGGTCTTTGCCCCCACGGACGAGGCCTTTGCCAATCTTCCGGAGGGAACCGTTGAATCGCTCCTGAAGCCGGAAAACAAGGACCAGCTGACTTCCATCCTGACCTACCACGTGGTCCCTGGAAAGGTGACAGCTTCCGATGTTGTCGAGCTTTCCTCAGCGGAAACGGTTCAAGGCGGAAAAATCGACATCAAGAAGAAGTATGGATCGGTCTATGTCAACGACGCCAAAGTCGTAAAGACTGATATTATGTCCTCCAACGGCGTCATCCACGTGATTGACGCGGTGATCCTTCCCTGAAACAAGCAGGGACAACCCTGTTTTTCCCGAGCCCCTCCACGTCGGAGGGGTTTTTTTTATGCGGTGCTCCCGGCTGGGATCCGGCCTCTGCTGTTTCAGATCCGGTTCGACGGGTCTTATTTACCAGGATTGAGACTGTTTTACGATAAGATAAAAAAGACGGGAAGCCGGGAAGCGACGCCGTAAGGGATATGGCGCGCAAAATAAACGGGCTGGAGGCCGCATGGGGTGGCGGATGAGGGAGGAGGGTTCAGTTTCTGCTTGGGCTTTCCCCGGATTTTTGTCCATCTTTAGGGTGAGTGAACCGTGCCCTCCGGCGCGGTGGGCTCATGAGAATTAACTTACAACCTGAAAGAAAAGGAGATCAGGCCCGTTTTCCGGTTCCCCTGAGGGGTGGCGGCATATGGCCGATTGCTATGACTAAACTAGTAGAAACCCTGACCCAGAAAAAACAACATTATGGAGACGATCCCATCTCCATACGGATGACCGACAAGTACCAGAGCGAGTACATCGGGTCATTCGTTGACAAGTGGGACCAGCTGATTGATTGGAAGGCCCGTGCGGAAAGCGAGGGGTCTTTCTTCATCGATCTGCTCAAGGAGCGCGGTTGCCATAAGATCCTGGATGTGGCGGCGGGTACCGGCTTCCATTCGATCCGTTTGATCGAGGAGGGCTTCGAGGTGGTGACCTCCGACGGCAGTCCGGTAATGCTGGCGAAAGCCTTTGAGAACGGCCTTCGCTACAACCACATCCTGCGGACCGTCCAGGCGGACTGGCGCTGGCTCAACAAGGATATCCACGGGAAATTCGACGCCGTCATCTGCCTTGGGAATTCATTCACTCATCTTCACAACGAACGGGACCGGCGGAAGGCCCTGGCGGAGTTTTATGCAAAGCTGAAGCACGACGGGATCCTCATCCTGGACCAGCGCAACTACGACGCGATTCTTGATGACGGCTTTTCCTCGAAGCACGCCTATTATTATTGTGGGGACAGAGTGAAGGCCGAACCTGAGCATGTGGACGATGGACTGGCCCGTTTCCGGTACGAGTTCCCTGACGGGAGCACATATCACCTGAACATGTTCCCGCTGCGCAAGGCTTACACCGAACGGCTCATGTTTGAGGTGGGATTCCAGAAGATCAAGACCTACGGGGATTTCCAGGAAACACACCGCACGGAAGACCCGGACTTTTACATCCACGTAGCCGAGAAGAAGTACGATGAAGAAGATGAGGAAGAGGCAAAGGAGGTCTCCCTATGAGTGATTCCGCAAGCAATTCCCTTGTTGAAAAGGCACGCAGTTACTACAACAGCGCGGATGCCGACAACTTCTATTTTTCCGTCTGGGGCGGGGAGGATATCCACATCGGACTCTACGCTTCGGACGAGGAACCGGTATTTGACGCCAGCCGTCGAACCGTGGAAACGATGGCCGAGAAAGTCGGCATGAATGAAGAGACGCGGGTTCTGGACATCGGCGCCGGCTACGGTGGATCCGCCCGATACCTGGCGCGCCACTACAAGGCCTCAGTGGAGGCCCTTAACCTGAGCGAAGTCGAGAACGAGCGGGACCGGCAGATGAACCGGGAACAGGGGCTTGACGACCTCATCAATGTTGTTGACGGCAATTTTGAGCACCTGCCCTACGCGGATGCCAGCTTCGATGTTGTCTGGAGCCAGGACGCAATCCTTCATTCCGGTGACCGGGAACGGGTCTTTGCGGAAGTCGACCGCGTCCTCAAACCCGGCGGGGTCTTTATCCTGACCGACCCGCTTCAACGCGAGGACGCCGACAAGACGGCCCTGAAACCTGTCTACGAGCGCATTCACCTCGACAACCTGGGTTCACTGGAAGCTTACGACGGCTATGCGCGTGCCCTCGGATGGGAGCGGACCGGTTTTGAAGACCATTCGGACCAGCTGCCCCGCCATTACCAGCGCGTGCATGACATCCTTGAAACCCGTTACGACTCGCTTAAGGAGACGATCAGCACGGACTATCTCGACCGCATGCGGGCCGGGCTTCAACACTGGGTCAAGGCCGGGCGCGACGGACTCTTGCGGTGGGGATTACTCACCTACCGGAAACCGGTCAGCGGAGCCTCCTGAGTCGCCCTCTCAGGCGACGATTGAGCCGATACCTCAGTGACCGGTTGTCGTTGGGCCGTGGGCCCCGTGGCCTGAGTTTCAGCCCTTCATCTCATCCCCCCAGAGGTAGTCAACCTCTGCGGGGGACAGGTGAACCTCGAGGCCGCGGAGTGAAGATTCGATTTCGTGCACCGATTCCGGGCCGATGAGGGCGAAGCTTTCAAAGGCCTGGTTGAGGACGTAGGCCGCGGCGACATTGATCGGGAGGACGCCGCGCTCGGTGGCCAGTTCGATGGCGCGGCGACGGCGTTCGAGATTGCCGGGGCTGATCCAGCAGCGCCTCAATTCGGGATCAAACCCCGGTGAGGCAAGTTCCCGGTCCGTTCGTTCGGTGAAGAAGCCGCGGGCCTGGCTGGACCAGGCGAGGTGGACGACCTTGTTGCGGGCCATCCAGGTGCGGCTCTCCCGGTCGGACATGTGGAGGCAGCCGCTCCAGACCGGATTGACCATGCGGGCGAGGGAAAGGTTGTTGTTGAGGACGGACATCCCCTGGAGCCCCTTGCTGCGGGCATAGGCGTTGGCCTCGGCAAAGCGTTCGGGCGACCAGTTGGAGCCGCCAAAGACCTTGATCCGGCCGGCGGAGACGTGCTCGTTGAGGACATCGATGAATTCCCCAACGGGAATGTCGGGATTGTCCCGGTGCATGATGTAGATATCGGTGTAGTCGGTCTGAAGCTTCTCGAGGGATTCGGCGAGCTCACGGCTGAGGTCGCTGGGATTGCAGAAAGGGGTATGGGCTCCCTTGGCGATGAGGACGACATCATCGCGGATCTGCCGGCTGGCGAGCCACTGGCCGAGGATTTTATCGGCATCGCGGTAGACATATCCGGTATCAAAGGCGTTGCCGCCGACTTTCATCCAGTGGTCGAAGAGGACCTGGGCCTTGGCGAAGGAGCCGTGGGCGATGAGCCCACCGAGGATGAATTTGCTGACCGGTTTATCGAGACCCTCGATGCGGCCGTATTGCATGTTGTGGGAGGTGTCGGAGAGGCGGAGGCGGACGGGGCGGCCGGCAAGGTCGTGGTGCCGCGGAACGGGCTTTTCATCATCGGGGACAACACCGACCTGCGCCCGCCAGGCATCGAGGACGGCGAGGTTGCCGAGGCTGTCGTCCCATGTCATGGCGGGCGGGCGCGGCTCATACAGACCGTCGGCAATACAGTCGGCGACCATGTCGGCCTCGAGGGCAAAGCTGGTGGCGGGGGCGGGCAGGGTGCAGGACTCCCGGCCGGAAGCGGATTCGATGAGAAGGGTGGCGGTGACGGGGTTCCGGCGGTCGGCGGTCCAGGGATCGGAGAGGGTGATGCGGCCTTCCGATCCGTAGATTTCGATGACATTGTCGAGTTGCGCGCGCACGGAGGTGGCGACCTGGGCGGTGATTCCCGGTTCAAACTGGAGGAGGGCGGCGGCCCATTCATCGACCCCGGTCTCCCCGAGATGGCCGGTGGCGAGGACCTTGACCGGGTTGTCAAAGGGCTTGCCGATGGCGGCCCCGGCGACAAGGCGGGCTCCGGATACCGCGTAGCACCCGACGTCGAGAATGCCCCCGCCGGCGAGGGCGCTGCTGAAAATGCGGCTCTCGGGGTTGAGGGAGTCCCCTCCACCAAAGCCGAAAGAGGCACGGATCATGCGGACTTGGCCAATGCGTCCCTCACGGATGAACTCCACGAGTTTCGCGGTCTGGGGATGGCAACGGTACATGAAGGCCTCGGCGAGGAAGACGTTGTTCTGCCGGGCGGATTCAATCATGGCCTCCGCCTGCCAGCGATTGAGGGCGAGGGGCTTTTCGCAGAGGACGTGCTTGCCCGCCTCGGCGGCCTTGATGGACCATTCGGCGTGAAAGGGGTGGGGCGTGCTGACATAGATGGCTTCGACTGCCGGATCCAGGAGGAGGGCTTCATAACTCCCGTGGGCGGATTGGATTTTCTCCTCCTCGGCGAAAGCCCTGGCCTTTTCCTCCGAGCGTGAAGCGACGGCCGCGAGGTGGCCGGTCCGGGACTGATTGAGCCCGTGGGTAAAGGCTCGCGCAATGGCGCCGGTTCCGAGGATGCCCCAGTTGAGTTTATTCATGGCTGAATCTCTATCCGGGAGCCCCGGGAAAATCAAGCGTGGGTGAGGAAGGTCCCGCGGAGGGTGTCTTTCAGATGATCGAATTCGGCCTCCATCCCACCGAGGGCTCATTTGAAAGGAGGCGATTTTCCGACTTCAGACTCGATTTCAGTTCTTCGTCCGTGTTTGCAGGCGACCGCCTCTTTGGTGCCTTCCGCGGGACGGGTCGGCACGCATGCGTCTCCCGAAGAGATATCCCCAGATGTCCGGACCCAAGCAGTCAAATAGTAGAAGTCATGAGGATCCAGATCTTCAATTTCCATGCTTTTGGTGCATAGGGAAAGATCTCTGTAAAGAGCAAGGAACAGGCTCCAGTAAACAAGAGACAGGGAAACGAGCAGAGGGTTATTAAACCGTATTATAAACAATAACAGAAGGTATTAAATTAAATAATACTAAGCAATGTAAATTAAAAGCTATTTAACATAGGGTAATTACCTTAATTTATCTAAATTTTCTACTTAAAAAATAAAAAAAAGGAACTGTTATGTTTAATAAATCAATTCATGTTCTCGGCTTGTGTGGCCTGCTAACTGCTTCAACGACCTTTGGACAGGCCATTTTC
The DNA here is from genome assembly GCA_041685165.1 of Oceanipulchritudo sp. GTDB lineage: Bacteria > Verrucomicrobiota > Verrucomicrobiia > Opitutales > Oceanipulchritudinaceae > Oceanipulchritudo. The sequence goes on from JAWLGH010000040.1 coordinate 6,826, forward strand.
AGTACGGATCGTCTAGGTTACACGGGTACGGCGTTGCGCTATGATTCGCTCAGTGATGCCCAGGACGGGGTTTCGGAGACGGATTCGGTATCGTTTCAGGATCGGGATGCCTCGATTTACTTCGAAGATGGACAATGGAACGTTGCCATGGGTAGCTGGTGGTATACAACCGATTCAGATGGGAGACTTGGATGGGGAAACACAAATGGGAACACTGGTGTTGGATTCATGCAGCTTTATGATAATGATTTTTCTTCCGTTGACGCTTCCTCAATGGTTTTTGACGGCTGGGATGGCACATACTGGCGGGATGCGATCCTTTCGGTGGAGGGAACCAATGCGGGGTCGGATGATTACAGCCGTTTATCTGTCTACGATAATGTCAACGACGGAGGGATTTATCACAGCTATAGTCTTGATCTCGAAGTCGGTGGACTTGAAGGAACAGAAACAAGCCCTGGCTGGATTGAAGCGGGTAACCATCCCACGAGCGTCAACGGGAGCTTCACGGGAATCTTTGAATTAACGGAGGACCAGGACTCCCCTGACAATCAGGGATTTTATGCCGTTACCCTGGATTTCAACATGGACAACTGGGCCTGGGAAAACCGGGATGACCTGACTTATCCGGCAACCGGATTCTCTGACAGCTATTTTGCGGCAACTCCGGTACCGGAGCCGTCGACAATTGCTCTTTTTGCGATGGGGGGCCTTGGAGCCTTTCTTGGCGTTCGTCGTCGTCTGCGGGCCAAGCGGGCCAAGAACTGAAGCATTTGGTCTTATTTCTAAATTGATCAATCCTTACACTGCCTGAGAAGGCTTTCCTGAAACCTGGTTCTCTGCATGGGGAGCCAGGTTTTTGTTTTAAACGGCTGGATCCATTTCCGGCCTGCCCGTTTGCGAATGCCGGCAGGTTGGATTGGTTGGGAAAATGCGTGTGTTGGGAACAATTCTGGTCATGCTGTTATCCATGAGTGCGGCGAATGGAGTGGAGAAGGCCTTTGAGCGGACGGCGCCCGGGGAGATTGAGATCAAGGTCCTGCCGGCGGGCCGGTTGCTCGAGAACCATGGGACAGGGGGAAGCTATTTTGAACAGTCGGGGAAGTTGTTCGGTCCCCTTTTCAGCTATATCAAGGCGCACAATATATCGATGACGACCCCGGTGGAAGCCTCGATCGAGCCGGGGATGATGGCCTTCTGGGTGGCGCCCGGGCAGGAGGAACGGGCGGAGGAAGCGAGCGAGGGCGTGAAGGTGAGGGATGTTCCGGAGCGAAAAGTGGCCTCGATCGGGGCACGTGGGGGATATTCGCGGGAGAATTTTGAAGAAGCCCGTGAGAAGCTGCTTGAATGGATTGCCGGGCAGGACGGCTTAGCCACGACGGGAGAGCCCTTTGCCGTCTACTGGAATGGACCCATGACCCCCTGGTTCCTGAAGACCTTCGAAGTGATGGTGGAAGTGGAGTGAGGGGACGGGGTGCGCGGGGCCTTGAGGCCCCCTTGGGCTGGCCAAAGAAGCGCGTCCGCGCTACCTGAAATTGGGTATTGGGGGGATTTGCGGGAGTGTCCGTGTCGATGGACACTGACCCCATGAAAAAACGAAAAGGCCTTCGCAAACGCAGTAAGCCCATCCTTTCCGCAGAGCTGGCGGGCATCCTTCCGGAAAAGGTTCCCGGTTGCGGTTCCGGACGTAAAGGCGGGAAGGAGGAAACGGATCTGCTCCAGCGGTTGATTGAGGGGGACCGGACCTTCCTGAATTCGGAGGAGGAGGGCCTTGATCTTCGCAAGGTTCTGGAGGCGGAGATGAATCCCCCTGAAACGGTTGACGACCTTGATGACGACACGGTGGAACGCTACCTGCGGCGGATGGTGGAAATCCTTGCCCGGTATCATCTCTGCCTCTTTTCGACAAACCACCTCACGGACCGGGAACTGTATCATTACATCCTTGAACGCGTGGTCCGGGAGCCGCTGGGGATCGGGCCCAATCCGATCGGCACGCTCATCCATCACGACTGCTGTCCCTGTGACGCGGAGGAATGGGTCCGGCACTACGCGAGCGAGGATGAGCGGGAGGAATGGGCGGAAGTCTACGGGGAACCGCCACCCGCGATGGCCGAGTTTCCCTCAAACCGGGATATCTGGCTGCAGGCCCTTGCGGAGGCCTACCGGGGGCAGCCTCTACCCGAAGACGGGGAGCGTTTCAGAGGGTCATCCGGGGTGTGCCCCTCGAAATAGGGTGGAGGACGGATAATCATTGGACACCGGCCGGGGAAGCGCTAGAACTGCCTGGCAAATGAAGGCTTCAGCGAAAAAAGCAGCGCCTGCAGGGAGCGGGCGGACCCGTTCGGGACTGCCGGTTATCGGTTGGCGGGAATGGGTAAGCCTTCCGGAATTCGGGGTCGACTGGATCAAGGCGAAGGTCGACACCGGGGCGCGTTCGTCGGCCCTTCATGCCTTTGGTTTGCGACGGTTTCAGCGGGAGGGCCTGGAATGGGTCCGTTTTCAGATTCATCCGGTGCAGCGGAAAAACGTTCCCATAGTGGAGGCGGAGGCGAAAATCCTCGAATGGCGCTCGGTACGCAATTCGAGTGGCCGGGCAACGATCCGGCCGGTGATTCTCACAAACCTGATCGTAAAAGGCCGGTCCTGGCCGATTGAATTGACCCTGGCGAGTCGCGACGAAATGGGGTTCCGGATGCTCCTTGGCCGCGAGGCCGTGCGGCGGCGCTTTCTTGTTGATTCGGGAAAATCATACTACGCTGGGAAGCCGCCGCGGAAGGCAAAGGCGGGACCTGTCTGAATTGAAAGGAGCTCTTAAACGATGAAACTGGCGATACTATCCTGCAATCCACGTTGTTACAGCACGAGACGCCTGCGGGAGGCGGCCGAGACCCGTGGGCACGCCGTCCGGGTGCTCAACACGGTCAAGTTTGCGATCGACCTCGAGGAAGGAGAGCCCGAACTGTATTACCGACAGAAACTGCTTTCCAGCTACGACGCGGTTCTGCCGCGGATCGGGGCCTCAATCACCTATTTTGGCATGGCGGTGGTGCGGCAATTCGAGCAGATGGATGTCTTCTGCGTGAACACAGCTGCGGGGATCGCGACCTCGCGTGACAAGCTCCGTAGCCTGCAGGTCCTGAGCCGCCACCATGTGGGGATACCGAAGACAACCTTTGTCCGCGACAAAAAGGATGTCCTGCCGGCGATCAAGCGCGTGGGCGGGGCGCCGGTGATCATCAAACTCCTCGAAGGAACGCAGGGGATTGGCGTCCTGCTGGCGGAATCGCAGCGGACGGCGGAGGGGATCATCGAGCTTTTGCAGAGCCAGAAACAGAACGTCCTCATTCAGAAATTTGTCGCCGAGAGCAAGGGCCGTGACATCCGGGCCCTTGTGGTCGGCGGGCGTGTTGTGGCGGCAATGCGACGGGTGGCCCAGGGGCAGGAATTCCGGAGCAACGTCCACCGTGGCGGCCTTATGGAGGCGGTGGAACTGGATGACACCTATTGCCGGACGGCGGTCCGGGCGACCCAGATCATGGGCCTGAAGGTGGCCGGGGTGGATATTCTCGAAGGTAAGGACGGCCCCCAGGTGGTGGAGGTCAATTCCTCACCCGGTCTCGAGGGGATAGAGACCTGCACGCAACTGGACATTGCCGGAGCGATCATCGACTACATGGCGGCCCAGGTGAACTTTCCGGAGCTTGATATCCGGCAGCGCCTGACGGTCAGCGCCGGCTATGGAGTGGCCGAGATCCACATACCGGAAGGGTCGACCTATGTCGGGAAGACCCTTGCCGAATCGGGCCTGCACGAACGGGACCTGAATGTGCTCACCCTCTACCGCGGGACGACCGTGGTTCCGAATCCGCGTGCCAACCGGAAGCTGGAGGCGTGGGACCGCATGCTCTGTTTCGGACGACTGGACTCGATGCGCGACCTTGTGCCGGTGAGTACGCGGCGCAAGCGCCGGCCGCGCCTGCAGCCGCTCCCGGAAGACGCTGCCGAGGGGGATGGCACACAGATCCGCGGGGACGCTTCCTGAGGATGGCCGGGAGCCGCGAAGAGGTGCCGCGGAAGAGAGACCCCTTGACAGGAGGCGACCGGGGAGGGCTTGATCGCAGGATATGAATGATAGCCTGAAGCCGGAGGAAACGGTCCTTGTCGTGATCGACATGCTGGAGGATTTCTTCGATCCGGGGCTCTGGCCGGAGAGCGACCTCCCGGGACGGCGGGGTGACCTGGTGGAGGCAATCGGTAAGTGCGTGAGAATTTTCCGTAAGGCGGGTTGCCCGGTGTTCTGGGTTCAGCAGGCCTTTGAGCCCGATTTAAGCGATGCCTTTCCGCACATGCGGCGGACGGGGCGTCGCTACACGATCCGGGACACGGCGGGGGCGCGGGTCCTCCATGAACTGGACCAGCAATGCACGGATCCGGTGGTGATGAAAAAGCGCTTTTCAGCCTTTTATGGAACCGACTTGAGGCAGCAGCTTGAGGCCTCCCGGAAGGCAACCGTCTGCCTCGCGGGAATCACCACTTCATGGTGTGTACGCTCGACGGCCACGGATGCCTACCAGGCTGATTTCCGGGTTGTCCTCTGCGACGGATGCATGGCGGGCTTCCGCGATGCTGACCACGAGCGCGACCTTGCGGCGATGTCCGGCTACATTGCGGAGTTGAGGGGACTGGCTTCCCTCGCGGAGGAGGTTCGTTAGTCCCTTGAAAGGGAAATCCCGCGCAATGACCTGTGTCTGTCCAGAAGCGGGGATAATCGCCACGCCGCGATGCGGCTTTGTTTCCAGTATTACGCGCATATCCGTGGCCTCGTCCCGCTTCGCGGGACATCAGCCACGGCTACGATCAGGCGGGCCTTACAGGCCCTTGGGGTCGGGGGGGGGGCTTCCGGGGGCCTTGACGTTGGGTGGGCCTTACAGGCCCTTGGCTTCGATGGGGCTTCCGGGGGTCTTGACGTTGGGTGGGCCTTACAGGCCCTTCGTGCCGGCAGGGGGCGGGCTGGGCCTGATGTTCATTATCCGGCGCCGGATGGTGAAGCGCCGTTCGGCCCGGTAGGAGAAAGCGGACCGTTTAAAAGGATTTAACGGGAGGCCGGTCGTGATGGACCGGCCTTCCTTGTTTATTCCTCCCCGGGGGTGAGGCCGACGACCATGAGGCCGCGGAGCTGGCCGGGGGTGAAGCCGGTGGCCTCGTCGTCGGGGTAGCGTTGCTGAAGGGCTTCGCGGATGGGCGCGGGCATCTGTTCTTTGGGACCATGACAGGCGACGCAACGGGCCTGGAGGGGGATGGCGCGGTAGTAGCGTTGTTCGGTCCGGCCGTCGGAAGTGGTGATCTCCTGGGCATATTCCTTGGGGAACTGGCCCGCTTCAACCCCGTTTTGGGTGAAGTAGGCAAGGGCCTCGGCCTCGTGCCGGTCCGGGGCATTGGCGGGATTGCGGAGGCGAACCCCTACGCGCTTGAGGTGGGTGACCTCCTTCCGGTCCCGGATATCCCTGGTGATGGGAAGGGCCTCCAGTTGGCAGACTTCAATGGCGTTGAGGGGACCCCCTTTCCCGAGGGCCTGTTTGAGGCGGCCCTCGAGGGATTCCATGAGGGCCTTTGCAACCGGGGCGGCGCGGGCACGGGTCTTTTCGAGAAGCTCGGGGGAGACATCCCGGGAAGGGGCCGGCTGGGATACGGCGGCAAGGAGGGGGAGCCCGAGGATGAGGGCGACACTGGCGAGGAGGAGCGGATGGCGGAGACGTTTTCTTTTCATGGAGGGAAGGATAGGATCTTAACGAGGATGGACTGTTTACCATACACCGGAAGAGGACCTTGCGTAAAGGTTTCTCCGACGTCAGACCGGTTAATGAACGTTCCTGCCCATCATGAAACTTGGAATTCACGCCTACGCCTGGTGCTCCCAGTGGAGCAATGAGACCCTTGACCTGATTGACCGCGTTGAGCGGCTCGGAATGGATTTTATCGAGATCCCGTTGATGTGCCTTGAGACCTTTGATGCGGCGGCTGTACGGGCCCGGCTCGAGAAAACGGGGCTGGGAGCGGTCACCTCGACGGTGCTCCTCGGGGAGACCGACATCACGAGTGAGGATCCGGAAATCCGGCGCAAGGGGCAGGCCTACCTTGAGGCCTGTGTGCGGGCCACGCACGCGATCGGGGGGACAAGCTTTTCGGGCGTCATCTACTCGCAGCACGTCCGCACCCTCCCGAACCGACCGACGGAGGAGCACTGGAAATGGTCGGCTGACTGCCTCCGTCCGGTGGCCGAACTGGGGGCCGAACTGGGGGTGAGGATCGGCCTTGAACCGGTGAACCGCTACGAGACCTTTCTCGTCAACACCTGTGACCAGGCCCTGCGCCTGAAGGACCTGATCGGGCATGAAAACGTCAAGATCCACCTCGACACCTACCACATGAACATCGAGGAAAAGAGCTTCTACGAGGCGACGAGGAAGGCCGGGACGGATTTGATCCATTATCACCTCTGCGAGAATGACCGCGGCATTCCGGGGACCGGCCAGGTCGACTGGGACGGGATTTTCAGGGCCCTCGCGGAGATCGGCTACACCGGGTACGCGGCCCTGGAGAGCTTTGTGGAGACAACCGACAACATGAGTACCTGGGTCTGGCGTCAGCTGGCCCCGGACGGGGACACCCTGCTCAAAGAGGGGACCGATTTCATAAGGAAAAAGCAGCGTGAATATGGACTGCTCTGAGGCGAACCCGATTCAGAGCGGCAGGGCGACGGAGAAGGTGGTGCCCTTTTCCCCGCTGCTTTCAAACCAGACCCGTCCCTCGAGGTATTTCTCGGTGAAGAGCTTGACGCTGTAGGTGCCGATGCCGCGCCCGGCGCCCTTGGTGGAGAAGGAACGTTCAAATATCTGCTGGCGGACCCTGGGCGGGACGGCCGTCTGGTTGTGGACGGTAATGACGGCTTCATTACCGACCTTGCGGAGCCCGACGGTGACCACGCCGCCTTCCTGTGAGGCTTCCAGGGCATTCTTCAGGAGGTTGGCGACAACGCGCATGAGGAGCGGGCGGTCGGTCTCCGCCGTGATGGGTTCAGTCGCTTCGGAGAGGCAGAGTCGCCGGTTGCGGGCAACCGGGTAGGATTCGTAGAACTGGATTATTTCCGAGATGAGCCCCAGAAGCGCGTGCGGGGCACGATTGAGGACCAACTGGCCCGATTCAGCCTGACTGAGGGCGCGACCGGAATGGATTTCCTCAATGAGGCGCTGGGAGCCCTTTTTGAGGAGGGTCAGGACTTCCTCCTTTTCCTGCTCGTCATCGATGATCTCGAGAATCTCAACGAGTCCGGAAAGGCCACCGGCGGTGTTGAGGAGATCGTGGAAGAAGGTCCGCTCGAGGGCTTCGCGGCGTTTTTCGTGCTGGATATCCTCCAGGGTGAAGATGGTGAACCGGTACCCGTTGCGTTCCATGGGGGTGGCCATGACCCGGAAATCGGCGGCAAGGCTGCCCTCGATGTTGAGGCGGCATTCCTTGATTGTCCGGGATCCGGACTGGGCTCCCAGAATGGCCTGGACGGCGCCACAGTTTTCGCAGTAACGGGAGGTTCCGCAACCACCGGCTTCCTCGGAGGCATGGACGCAATTGAAGAGTTCGCCGGGCCGCCTGCCGTAGACGCAGCTGAATTCATTCAGGTCAAGAGCCTCAAGGACCCGGTCGTTGGCATAGACAACCTGCCGGTTTGCGTTCAGGATGAGGTAAATGACAGGTAAGGCGTTGCCGAATCCCCTGTAGAGATCATCGGACTGGAAAAGACCGATCTGGGCCTGGAGTTCCTCCTCGCTGGAACGCTCCGCGGGGGCGAAAAAAGTGGACTGGGGATCCATGTCGTGATTTTTGCCGTGTCGCCCGCCTGCTGGCAAGCCTTTAGCCCAGACAGCTGCAGGGCCCCGTTCCAGAGGCTACCGGTAACCACCGCGAGGGACGGAACGGGGTGCCTCCGCCCCGGCTGGAACCCGAGTGCCCTGATCGTTCCTGCGGAAGGATGGCGATCAGGAGGACGATTCCGCCCTCGGCGTGGAAGGCAGGGAAACCACCTCAAAGGGGGCCAGGGAGCGGCTCCAGGAGGTGGATTCAGCGTGGATTTCAGTGCTCTGGGGAAGGGGGCTGTTGTTGACCACGACCCATTGGTCGGAATCGGGGAAGTAGGCGCAATCAGTGAGGGGATTCGAGCAACGGAAGGTCGTTGAAACCTTTTCCCTGCCGGCCGCCCAGAGAATGGCCCGATAGAGCATTTCGGCATTTTCGAGGTTATAGGGGAGGGCGGAGAAAAAGACAGCCCTTCCCGCCTCAAAGACATTGGCGGAAGCTTGAATGTGGCCTTCGCTGGTCCGGAGAGGAACCAGGTTGGGATCGACGGGGAAGATGTCGGTTTCCCCGGGACCGAGATCGATACCGGACTCGAGACCGCGAGTGATGAAATGGGGTTCCGGCGGGGCAAGCTCGACGGGTGGCGACTGGACGCTGTGGCCGAGTTCTTTTTCGACGCCGAGAACATCCTTGAGCTGGAAATGGGACCCCTGGAAAAAGTGGGCCGAGGGCCCGCGACATCCGATGACCCCGCCTCCACGGGCGACAAACTCGCGCACGGCGGCCGTTACGGCGGGATTTCTCCACCAGGAACCGCCGCTCCATGCCGTTTCGGCGTCCCCGTCATTGATGAGGACATCGACGTCCCCGGGGATGCCCTTCCCGAGAATATCCTCAAAGCTGAGCCAGCTGATTTCCAAGGGGAGCCCGGCAAGGCATTCGAGGAGATTGGTACCGGCAACAGCAATCACATCGACGCGCTTTTCGAGGAACTTCTGGGGCACACCGAAACTGTTTATCCAGGCCCGGAGAGGTCCCCAGGCATTAAGGATGGCGACCTTGACGGGGGCTTTCCACGAGCCCTGTCCGGAGGAGCAGGCCTTGATGAGGCGGAATTCATCGCAGATCTGGGAAACGTGGTCGACAAAGTCGGGAAACTTCGCGGCGAGGCTGAGGTAGCCGCCGTAACCGATCCGGTCGACGGGTTTCCGGAGAAGGGCGCGGCGGATCTTGATCCAGTTCTCCATGGATTCGCGCACCGGATTTCCGTTTTCAGAAAAGACATCCGGGAAAAAGTAGGGATAGAGCCGGAGCTCCTTGACCTGGTCGCCGGGAGCGTCGGAAACCCGCCGCAGGGCAACCCCGTCCTCAGCGGCGCCAATATGGATATCGATACCCATTTCCTGAAAGAGAGGGCTGTACGGCTCGACTCCTGTCCAGTGGTCGCCCCAGAAGATACCCGCCTTTTTGCCGCTGGCGTGGACTTTGGCGACCAGCTCCTTCCCGAAATCGACGACAAAGCGGTGGATGAAGTGAATCCAATCAAGGTAGGCCGGCGTGGGCACCCGGGAGGTGTGATTGTAAAATCCAGCATCAACAAAATCCTCGGGAGTGGGCTGATAACCAAATTCAGCTTTGAAATCCTTGAGGGCCTGGATGCTGATCGTGTCCTGATAGCCGGTCCAGTCCCGAAAGCGATCAAGGGCCTGTTCGGCATCCAGGTTGTCGACCCCGAAGTGATAGGCCAGGGTGGTCAGCCGGACGACGGTGGTTTCGTCATGGGCGGCCAGCCACTTGTCAAAGTAATCCATGAGGAATTCCCGGCATTCCCGGTGGTAGGGATCGACCGACATCACGTGGTCGCCCGTCCATCCGTTGGTCAGGTGGTTGTACATTGAGGTGGTGTCCCAAGTCAGGAAGACAAGGAAACTGACGGTGTAGAGGTGATAGGGCAGGCAATCACGGATGATCACCCGTCCGGAATCAGCTTCGAGGTCCCACTTTTCAGGAGACACGCGCTCGCCCGTGCTGCGGTCAATGACTTCCCAGAATTCGTGGGCGGAATTAAGCGTGTCCACGGCGTACTTTTCCCGGTGGTAGCCCTTGAGGAGGTCAATTTCGAGCCTTTCCCCGCGGGCGTGAACGGGATCCGACATCAGGTATTTCTGGGGGAGGTGAGCGAAGTGATTGCGGGGATAATTCTGTTCCGCCCGGACAAGGCAGATCGTGGAATAAATATCGAGATCAAAGCCCTTGAGTTCCGGGGAGAGCTGCGTTCCGTCACTGTCACGGATGGCGTCGGCCTTCCAGAGTTGGAGGAGTTCCCGGACCGTTGTCTCCTGCCCGGATTCAGCTGGCAGGGTGATGGAGCCTCCGGATGTATGTGTACGGTTTGTCGATTCAGAATTCGTGGCGTGTTTCATCGGGGAAGAGATAAAAACGTATAAAGTTTGCTTAGACTTGACATAAATGACGACACTTGATCCATTCTAGCGGCAGAGATCAACCCTTAAATCCGTTTTCCGTTGAGACGCACATTACCCCGATTACCGCATTGTTTTCCCCGTGCCGGGTTTATTTCCGGGCCGTGGCAACGCACCGGCGGCGCCAAGCAGCGTCCTGTTTGAAGCGTGCAGTGCGCGGCAACGCCTCCCTGAAACAAAATTCCCTATGAAACAGCCAAGAGCCCTTACCGGATTGATTATCGCCCAACTGTGCTGGACTGGAGCCGCAGCCCAGAACGACGGTTTGTCGACGGAGGACGGACCTGTCTATGAACTTTCACCCTTTGTCGTGGATACTGAGGACAGCCGTGGCTACCAGTCATTCACCTCAAACAGCGCGACCCGCCTTGTGGTCGAGCTCAAGGACCTGCCGATGTCGGTGGAGGTCCTGAACAATGAGTTCATCGACGACACCGGAGCTGTTAATCTGGAAGAGGCCTTGAGGTATTCCGCGGGCGTCTTCACGGGAGACCTCAGCGGGGCCGGGGGAGCCGGGGCAAACGAAGGCGGTTCGGCTGAATTTTCCCCCTCGGTCTCCGGCGGGCTCAACAGTTCCTTCAGCAACGCGATCAACATCCGTGGATTCAATATCCCGAACCAGCAGCGACTGGGGTTCCGTGTCGGCGGCAGTATTGCTGAATACGGCGTCAACCTCGGCGGCCTCCTGGACTCCCAGAACATCGAGCGGATTGAGGTTGTCCGGGGTCCCCAGGCGCTTCTTTACGGCGTGAGTGTCATTTCGGGGGTGGCCAATGTCATCCCCAAAAAGCCGCTTTCGGAATTCAAGCAGCAGTATTCGCTTTCCTTCGGGGACAATCAATTCCGGCGGGCCGGCATCGACATAACCGGCCCTGCGAGCCTGATTCCGGATCTTGACTACCGTGTCCTGGGCTCGGCCATGAGCCGGGACCATTGGACCGATTTCCAGAACACGGAAACCCTCTACGGGGCTTTTCAACTGCGATTCACCCCGAAGCCCCGGGTGGATATCTTCTTTGAAGTCCAGCTTGGGAATGAGCGCCAGGAAGGGATCGGGAACCAGTTCCTGCTGGATTCCGGGACAGCCTTTGAGAACACCCAGCCGACTCCGGCGCAGTCGATCGTGGAAAACCTTTTCCCCGTGGTCTATCGCAACAAATGGGGGGAATACTACAACTGGGCTCGGGACCGCGACAACCCCGGCCCCGAGTTCCACAGCCAGTTCAACGACCCGTATCCCTTCGGCGACCGTGGTCCGGCCGAGCGAATTACCGGACCGGACACCTTTTTTGAGCGGGACGAGGTGAACATCCTCCTCGATGCCAATTTTCCCCTGCCGCTGGAAGGCATGGATGCCAAGGTGGGGATGTTCTACAGCCGGCAGGAAAGTGAGTCCAGGAATGTGAATCTCTCGACCTCGGTCTACCAGAACAACAACCCCAACCGGCCGGCGGACCTCCGGACCCCCCATGAGGTCTTCTTCCCCTACGGCCCGACGGAGGCCCCGGAAGATTTGGACCGGATAGAGGCCCGTCGTTACGAACTCAACATGATCGCCAATGATGAATACCGGGTGGGGCGTTACTACTGGGAACGCGACCTCAACGAGGGGGAAACCTTCCAGGTGAGAGCGGATGTGAACTACGAATTCACGACTCCCTTCTGGTGGGGGGACTCCAATACGGCCCGGCACAACATCCTCCTCGGGTACCAGTATACCCTTGACGACATCGATTATTCAGTGGGCTCCCCGGCAAGCGCCTTCATCGATACAGCCGGTCCCAGGGACGACCAGAGCCCGGTGAAATACCGCAGCATCTTCGATTTTTCACCCATGCGTTATGACGGGGAGCCGATGGCGCCTCCAGGAGGCCAATACCAGAATACGGAACTCTTTTATCACGGTATCTTCGGCGTCTACCAGGGTCGATTCCTCGATGAAAAACTTTTCCTTATCCTCGGAGCCCGGCGCGATATTTACAACGGGACGGATCGCGTCTATCGCCGTCCGGGAGATATCGTGACCACCTCGACCGGCGGGAACCGCGTCATCCCGGCACGCTTTATTGAAGACAGTGGAGGCAATTGGTCCCTTGATGCGGACGGATCGTATGCCTTCACCCCCGGAGAAGGTAGCTACCGGAAAACCTACAACAGCGAAAACCGGACGGATGGGTTCCTTTCGGATTCGGAGGCCTTGAACAGCGGGGACAACTTTGAATCGAACATCGAGGAGGACACGTTTACCGCGGCCCTGAGTTATCAGCTCAGCCCCTCGTTGACCGTTTATGTCATGCGGGCGGAGGGGATCTCCCCCAATACCGGCCTGAAGGACGGGAACAATGATTTCTTCGAGGCGGAACGGACAACGAGCTCGGAAATCGGCGTGAAGTTTGACCTTATGGACAGGCGTATCTCCGGACAGATCGCGGCCTACAAGATTGAACGGGAAAACGCCATCTGGCGCTTTCTGTCGGCACCGGCCCCCGGACGCTGGACGAGCGGGAGCGAACCCGCCGTCCGCGGTACACCTCCCTTTGACCCGGAAATCTCCCTTGAGCGAGAACCGGGGGATTCGGGATACGCCCCGATCAATTACCCCGTTCATTCCAGCTTCTTTGGAAGCGGGCATGCCTATTCCGAGGCCCTGGACGGCTTCCGTGAAAGTGGCGCCGTGGACAGCTCGAGCAGCCTTCCCGAGGGGGTCTTTGAGAGCCAGACCCTCTTTGGGGGAACCCAGACCTACCACTACATAGATTACAATGTGATCAGTAATCCCCAGACACCGCACGAGGCCGCGCTCCGGGAAGCCGTCCTGAAAGCCTTGGACACCCCGCTTGAGAGCGAGGGCTTTGTCCCCATCCCCTACGACCGGAGAGGACTGGAAACCAGCCTCAACAACAACCCGTCGCAATCCGGATCGGACCTCAACGGGCGGGAGGGGGCCTTTGTCCCCTTTGAGGATGAAACGATAGGAATCGACGCCCAGTTTACCCTCTCCCTGACGGATAACTGGCAGGTCCTCCTGAGCCTGAGCCATCTTGAACGGGAAGCGACTTCGACCTTCCAGCTGCTTCCGGCCACCTATAAGGGGGAAAATGTCGGGACGGAATTTGACGAGTGGGTCTACGACCTCGGTCTGGATGCCTTTTCAGACACCGATTACAGTGACGGACTCGATCCCTCAACCCATGATTCGGGCGGGATCAAGGGTGTGAGCCTTTTCTTCAATCCGGAAACGACCGGGAGCCTCTGGAGCAAGTATTCCTTCAATGAAGGACCGCTCAAAGGATGGACACTGGGAGGCGGCGTCATCTATCAGGGATCATCGCAGACCTCGGTCCCCATCGGGGGGACCAATCTGACGGAGAACCAGTACCGGACTCCGGACCTTCCCTCCCGCTACAATGTCGACGCGCTCCTAAGCTACCGGAAGCGTTTTGAGTCCTTCACTTTCAACCTGCGTCTCAACGTGAACAACGTGCTCGATGACCGGGTCACGCAATCGGAGATAACCTACGACGCACCGGAGACCCTTGCGGGTGAACAAACCCGTCGTTCTGTTGTCTATCATGCCCCGAGGTCCTACCGGGTCACGATGGAACTGCAATTTTGAACCCTGACTAATTCTAAGATTAACCCTCAACGATTGGATAATGATGAAAACATATCAACTGGTAGCAGCTTCCCTCGCGTTCGGCCTGGGAACAGCAGGGGCCGAATGGACCCTTATCGACAATTTTGAATCGGGAGGCACCGAGGCCTGGGACGGGGATTCACAGAACCTTCAGGACGGAACGCATACCGAATTCGAGGGTACGCAGGAGGCGGTCGCTGATCCGCTCGGAGGAAATGACAGCCTCGTTGGCAAATTTTCCGGTGGCCCTGAGGAGGGCGATAATTTTGGCGGCGCGGTGGGCCATTCCATCGATCTGCCGACACCCATTGAACCGGATGGCGTGGCAACAGTCTATTTTGAGCTTGGAGTCGGGGGCCTCGAGCAGGACTCGATCTTCGGGCTCAGTTCCAAGGAGGAATGGGAGTTTTTCTGGGGTGACATGGAATCGATTTTCCGGGTGGCAAACCTCAATTACGCCTTTGATGTCTACAATGAATCGGGATATGAAACCTTCGGGTTCCCCTTTGAAGACACCTGGTACCAGGTCTGGATGGTCCTCGACAATGCAACGGACATCTACACCGTCCACATCAAGGGCAGTGATGACTACCAGGAGCAGACCCAGGCCATCACCTTCTCGGGCAACGCCGACCTGACGATGCGGGTTCGTTCCGACGGCCCCATTTACCGCTTCGGGATTGTCCAGAACATCGGGACGGTCGCCGTTCCGATTGACCGGGACCCCATTTACCTCGACAATCTCTTCATCGACTATTCGGGGGCCAATCTTGAAGAGCCCAGTGTGGAGGATGAAGGCTGGGGACCCTACGAGCCCGACAGCACGGGATGGGTCGACACCGGCGATTTTCTCGGCTGGGTGTATCCGGATTCCGGATACCTGTGGGTCTCCTCCCTGAACCGCTCCATCTATATGCCCGGTGATTTTGTCGGCGAAGGCGGAGCATGGGGCTATGTGACAGGAAGCCCGACCGAATGGGGGACGAGCCCGAACGGTGACGGCTGGTATTTCCACGAGTCCTTCCTTGGCTGGGTCTTCCCCGAGGGGGATTATGTCATTGTCGCCAGCCTCGACTCCTACACTTACCTGCCGGAATCGAACCTGGAGACCCCCGGAAGCTGGGTCTACTTCTACAACTAGACCCCTGAAAACAGCCCGGGGAAGAGGGTGCGGCCCCCTTGACCGGATCCGGTACCTCGGATGACAACGGAATACATATCACTTGGGATATACCTCCTTTTCCTGGTTGGAATCGGGGTTGTCTTCACCCGCTTTAACCGTGACCTGAGTGATTATGTCCGGGGAGGGGGAAAAGCTTCCTGGTGGCTCGTCGGGACCAGTTCCCTGATGGCTTCCATCAGTGCCTTCACCTTCACCGGGAACGCCTCGGCGGCCTATGAGGCCGGGCCGACCCTCCTCGTGATATACGCCGCCAACTGCGCCGGTTTCCTTCTTGGGTATTTCTTTCTCGCGGCATGGTTCCGGCAGACGCGCGCCTACACCATGGCCGACATCATAAAGATGCGCTTCGGGGTCGGAGCCGAGCAGTTCAATGTTGTCATTTCCTCGGTCCTCTTTCCCCTGGGGGCCTCCATCCAGCTCTGGGCCCTCGGGGTCTTTTCCAGCTCCATCTTCGGCTTCCCGCTGACGGCGACGATTATTGTCATTGGGTTCGTTGTCATGCTCTACTCTGTCAGCGGGGGTCGCTGGGCTGTCATGGCGACGGATTTTGTCCAGAGCCTGATCCTCCTGCCGATCACGATTGTCCTCTGCTTCCTTGCCCTCAGGCACATTGGGGGGATTGGTGCTTTCCTCGACTTCTTCAGCAAGCCGGAATTTTCCGGGGATTACCAGTGGATCAAGGAGCCCGGGCAGTTCCTGAATGACCGCTACACCCTGAAGTGGTGCATTGCGGTGTTCCTGATGCAGTTTTCAAACGTCATTTCGATCTCGGCTGCCCCCCGCTACCTCTCGGTCAAGGACGGGCGGGAAGGGCGGCGCGCGGCCCTGCTTTCCTGCATCCTGATGCTGCTGGGTTCCCTGATCTGGGTTGTCCCGCCGATGGTGGCCCGTTTCACGATGGGCGGCGAGGTTGCTGCCATGGATCTCGATAATCCGGCTGAGGCCTCCTACGCCGTCTCGGCCATGCAACTGCTTCCCAACGGCCTGGTAGGCATCATGATCGTGGCGATGTTTGCCTCGACGATGAGCAGCATGGACACCGGATTGAACACGACGACGGGAAACCTGATCCGGAACACCTGGCCATGGCTGCGGCGCTTCTTCAAGCTTGGCGAGCTGTCGGAGTCACGTGAAGTGCGGTTGTGCCGCTCGACCACCGGGATCCTCGGGATCATCGTGATCGTGCTGGCCCTCATGCTCTCGATGCAGCAGACCTTCCAGCTCTTTGACGCCTACTTTGTCGTGTCGACGATTATCGGGTTGCCGGTGGCGATGCCCCTCGTTGTCGGCTTGTTTATCCGTAGACTGCCCTTTATTTCCTTTTTCGTGATCTTCGGATTTGCCTGTCTTCCCTCCCTGTATTCCTTTCTGGACAGGAGTCTGACCGGAACGGTGTGGACCATTCAGGACCGGGCCCTGTGGGTGATAGCCTTCGGGGTACTGGGAATCCTTTTCTCTCTGGCCCTTCAGAAATGGGAAAACCAGACCAACCGAGCCAGGATCAACGAGCTCTTTGAGCGGATGAAGACCCCGATCAGCAAGGAGGAGTCCAAGGGCACGGCGATGGACCATTCCCAATTGCAGCTGATGGGAAATATTTCCCTTGTCGCGGGCATCTTCCTCCTGTGCCTGCTTCTCTTTCCGAATCCGGCGGGAGACCGGTTCGTGGTCCTGTTCGTCCCCGCCTTTGTCATCCTGGTGGGCCTTGCCCTGAAAGTTCATGCAAAGCGCCTCCGGAAACATCCTCCCTTTTGAAGGACCTGACTTTATGTCTCCCCTTGAAACTGTTAACCCCCTAGATAACTTATACGATATGTATCCAAAATCCCTGAAATACCTTTTCCTGGGGCTCCTGGCATTGAACATGAGTCCCTTGAGCGGACAAAGCGATGAAGCGGCCGCGCTGAACCTGATGCAGGAACGGCTGATTGATTCCTACAGCGAGTTTTCCAATCCGATTGTGGCCCGCAACCACATGGAAGCCCTCGATGCCAACGGGCGATTTGAGGGGCTCAGTTATCGCGGGCTGAGCGACTACCAGGAACACATTGAGAGGACCTCCCTCATGGTGCAGGTGTACTACCAGTCCATGGGTAACCTCACCGGCGATCCGGACCTGTACGCGGCCGCGGTATCGGCCCTTGACCGGTGGTTGACCGATGACTACATCGATTCCAACTGGTGGTGGACCTATATCGGCTTCCCCAAGGACCTTGTCCCGGTAACCTCCCTCATGGGCCGGGAACTCAGGACCACCCATCCGGCGGTTTACCAGAAGCTGATCAATTACCATTACCGGATTCATGACTACTTCCTGCGGAACCCGCATGGCTGGGGTGCCAACGTCGCGGATATGGGTTACCTTGCTGCCGTCGGGGCCGTTGTTGACCGGAGGGCCTCGAAGCTGACCTCGATCGTGGAGGACTCCTTTGAGGAGGTCCTGAAAGTCATTCCCCACGGAGACAACTCGGATGGAATCCGTATTGACCAGACCATTTTCTCACACGGGCCCCAGTTGTACAACGCCACTTACGGACGGGAATTCCTGAATTCCTCGATCCGGGCAATCGATCTTCTGAAGGACACCCCTTGGGACCAGGGAGAGGAGGCGGTATCCCTCGTGGAAAACCAGCTTCTCGGCGGCATCCGGAACATGAGCTACGGAAGCTGGATGGATTACAACACGACTGGCCGGGCCATATCGCGTCCGGGTAGTGACGAACTGGCAGTCGGGTTCACCTCCATCATCAAGACCCTTCTGGAACTGGAACCGGAACATCCCGGGCAACTGAGCGCCTTGCTGACCAGGATAGAAGAGGATGCCGTAGAGGTGCATGAATCCGCAAAGGGGATTCACAATTTCTATTACGGGGATTTCCTGACCCGTCACGGGGACGGCTACTACACCTCAGTGAGGATGGTTTCGGAACGGACATCCTACAACGAAGCGGGCAACGGGGAGGGCCTGAAAAACGCCCATTTCGGGGACGGCGTCAACCTCACCCTTGTCCATGGGGATGAGTACGATAAAATGTCGGTTCTCTGGGATTACGAGCAGCTGCCCGGTATCACGGCCGAGCATAATGGCACGGAGACGAAGGGAAATGCATGGGCTGACATGGGAAAAAGCCCCTATGCCGGAAACGCGACCCGGAATGAGTTGGCGGTCTCTGCGATGGGACTCGAACACGATGACGTACTGGGGTGGAAATCATGGTTCATGTTGGAAGAAGGCGTGGTCGCCCTTGGAAGCCGGATCCGTTCCCCGGAAGGCAGCCGTCGGACGAGTCCCTGGATGCCGGTTGTGAGCACGGTCAATTTCACCAAGTTTGAGGATTCCGTCAGCTATGGAAGCGACGATGCGGAATCCGGGACCCTGACCGTGGGTGAGGAGACAAACCTCGACGGCCGGAACTGGGTCTGGCACCGCGATATCGGGTACCTGATCCTCGAGGAATCCGGCATCGCTGAAGCGGCGGTTGAGGCGCGTTCCGGGAACTGGTCGGAAATCGGCACCAGCAGCGGCCGTGTGGAAGGCAACGCCTTCAAGCTTTATTTCGATCACGGAGCCGAACCGGAAAACGGCGGTTATGCCTACATGACCTTGCCGAATACGGACAAGGCCCGCACGCAGACCCTTGCGGAGAATCCCCCGATGGAAATCCTGCGCCGGGATGAGGGGGTTCACGCGGTAAAGGTGAAGAGCGATGGAACCGTGCTGGCCGCCTTTTTCAAGGGCGGGGAGACCCTGCAACTGGCAGAGTCCGGCTCGGTTACGGTCGAAGAGCCCATTCTGATGCTGATTGAGAGGACCTCCGGCTTATATGACATTACCGTCTCCGATCCGAGAAAGGCATTGGACTCGGTAATCCTTACGCTGAGTGGTGAACTGGAAGGGGAGGGCGCCGTCTACGACGCCACGTCCGAGAGCACAACAATCGAGATGGAACTGCCCTCCGGAAACCGGACAGGCGCTTCGGTCACGCAGCGCTTGAAGGATACGGGGGACCCGGCCGGGGAATGGGGTGCCTACTTCCAGGATATCTCCTACAGCAATGAGGACATGGATTTTTTCAGCGAGCGCTTTGGCTGGTTCAATGGTGAAGACTGGCCCTGGCTCTGGTCCTTCGAGTATGAAAAATTCTGGTTTGTAGTCGGCGCGTCCAATGGAGGGGATTCGATGATCTGGTGGGATCCCGACCAGGAAGCATGGGTCTTCACCAATTCCATCTTCTATCCCTGGTACTACAATTTCCGCAGTCAGGACTGGGGAGCCTTTTCGGTCCCAAGTTGATGCTTCAGGGCTCCGGATGAAACACCGACATTTGCAGACAGTCCTTTTCCTGTGCGCGGCGGTATCTGTCCACGGACAGGCAACGGAAGGGGATGCCGAGGGGCACCCCCTCGGCCCCGGAGAAACGCTTCCCGATGGCTGGTACCAGTCGGACTGGATGGGTGCCGTCCATACGGAGGAATACCCATGGATCTACAAGCCCGGGTCCGGGTGGCTTTTTCATTTCAGGCCTGAAGGGGGTAATGGACACTGGTGGCTCGACGATGACCTTGGCTGGATTTTCACCCGTGAAAACTGGTATCCTTCCCTGTACCGGCTGGACAGCGGGAGCTGGCTGCGTCATGTGCCCGGGACAGCGTCACCCGGCTGGTATTACGACTTTGCCCTTGATCAGTACTGGGAGGAAGGACGTGAGCCCTCTCCGCGTCACATTGAGGCCTATGCGGCCCTTTCGGACGCAGTAAGGAGGGTCAAGGCCACGGCGGGGAGCCTTTCGGCGGCAAACCGGTACCCGATTCACACGGAGGTCGGCGGCCATGACTGGGTTGAGGTTGCCTCGCGTGACTGGACGGCCGGATTCTGGCCCGGGATCCTCTGGATGATATATGATTTCAATGGGGAAACCGTTTTGCGCCGTCTTGCCGAACGGGCCCAGCAAGGCATGGCCGGGGAGCGTTTCCGGACCAACACCCATGATCTGGGATTCATGATCTTCAATAGTTTCGGGAAGGCCCATACCCTCGGGTACGGTGATCATGAGGAGATCATCACCGACGCCGCCCGGTCCCTCACGCAACGCTTTGACGCCGATGTGGGTGCTATCCGCTCCTGGTCCTGGGGCGAATGGGATGATGGCAACCGCCTCACCGTCATTGTCGACAACCTCCTCAACCTTGAACTCCTGATGTGGGCCTCGAAACAGCCCTCGGGAGATCCCGCCTGGCGGGATATGGCTGTGCAGCACGCCGACACCACCATGGAACATTTTTTCAGGGAAGACGGGAGCACCTATCATGTCGTCATTTTTGACGAAAACACGGGTGAGGTTATCCGGAAGACGACCCATCAGGGATATGATGATCATTCAATCTGGGCCCGGGGTCAGGCATGGGCCTTGTACGGCTATTCCATGATGTACCGTGAAACGGGGTATGCCCGATATCTCGAGCAGGCCATCATCAGTGCGGAGGCCTTCATCTCGAATCTTCCCGAAGACGCGATTCCCTACTGGGATTTTCGCTCGCCCTTCATTCCGGATGACGTGCGGGACAGCAGCGCCGCCGCCATCGCCGCCTCGGCCCTCGTGGAGCTGTCCCAGTTGGTTGAGGACGCCTCCCGGGAGAAACGGTACCATGAGGCAGCGGCAACGATGCTGGACGGGTTGATGTCCGATCCCTACTTTCGTGAAAATTCCACCTCGGCCCTCATCGGCCACGGCACCTACAACTGGAAAAACGGCAACAAGGATACCGGGACGACTTGGGGAGACTACTATTTCCTTGAAGCCCTGCGTCGGTTTCTTGATCGCGGTGGTTACCTGAAGGGGGAAGGTTCCTCTCTCTAGGGAGCCTTTCATGAGTGGCTCCACAGACAGGTTTGATCCAGGGGACCTGTTGCCTCTCACACGGGACAAAAGGCCTTTGCTGTCACCGTAAAGATTAGAATTGTATAACAAGACTTTTATTTTGACATAAGTGGTTCAATTTCTACTCTTTGGACACCTTTGGCTATACTGAAGAATGAATTTCAAGAACCAATTTTGCATTTGAAC
>JAWLGH010000101.1:0-7064 GCA_041685165.1 Oceanipulchritudo sp.
CCGTAATATTGCGGACAACTTTGTCAGTGGCCTGATCATCCTCCTCGAGCGGCCCGTGAGGGTGGGCGACCGGGTGACAATCGACGATACCAGCGGGACCGTGCGATCGATTCGGGCCCGCAGCACCACCGTGCAGACGAACGACAACATTGAGGTGATTATTCCCAATTCCCGCTTCATCTCGGCCTCGGTCATCAACTGGAGCCACAGCGACAACCGGGTACGCTTTCGCATCCCGGTGGGGGTCCATTATAACAGCGATGTTTTCCATGTCCGGGATGTGCTTGAAAAGGCCGGCCTCCAGCACGGGGCTGTCCTCAGGAACCCGGGACCGAGCGCCAAATTCATTGGATTCGGAGATTCCTCCCTCGACTTTGAACTCTGGGTCTGGACGGTGGAATGGACGCTCCGGCCGGCGGCCTTTAAAAGTGAAATCAACTACCTGATCTGGCAGCATCTCAAGGAAGCGGGAATACAGATTCCCTATCCCCAGCGGGATCTCTACATCAAGGAATGGCAGGGGCCCGAGACCTCCCTGACGGAAACCCAACTCAACTGACCCATGAAACAAACACGGATGAGTGCCACCGTAATCGGCGTGGCCTGGCTGGCTTCCCTCGGGGCAGTCTTTATTCTCGGGATGCTTTCGGCCTTCGCCTTCCACCTTGCCCCGGGAACGGGAGCTGAAGGACGGCAGGACCTGACCCTTGACCAGCGGGACCTTGTGTTGACGATCGAGCGTTATGCGGGGACGCCGGTCGATATCGCGGCTTTGTTCGGGTCCTCCGCGGAAAATGCGGTCCCGGAACAGCTGGAACAAACCCTGCGGGCGGTGCTTCGGGAGAACGACCCGACCGTGCGCGCCCTGGCCTGTCTACGCCTTGTCAAGGGGCTTCCGCCACGCCTGCTGACGGGATCGGTCCGCCTGCTACGGGAAATTCCCTCCGGACCGGCCCGCGACCAGGTGCTGGGCCTTTTTCTGGAAGGTTGGGCCGAGAATGACGGGCGCAGCGCGATCGCCTTTGCAACCTCGGTCCCCTCACCGCAGGAGCGTCAGGCGGCCATTGCCTCGGCCCTGCGCGGGTGGAGTAAAGACCAGCCTCCGGATGCCTGGAACTGGGTCATTGAACGGGAAGGCACCTCGCGTCAGGCCGAACGCTGGCTGGAAGTGATCCTGGCGGATCTCGGGATGGGGAACCGCCAGACGGCCCTCCTCCTGCTGGAGAAGCTCCCCTCGGAGGCCTTTCAGGCGCGCATGGCGCGCGTGGTCATGGAACAGATCCTGCAGGCAGAGCCTCCTCGGGAAGCGCTTGAATGGTTGAGTGAATTTCCACCAGAGGCGGAGGACGCAGCGGCCCAATACCTTGCCCGCGTGTGGGCGCAAACCGAGCCCTCGGCGGCCGCAGACTGGTTTGAGGAGGCGTTTCCGGGGCGCCGGGAAGGCCTTGCGGAGATTCTTCGGGAATGGGTTTACTTGAACCCGGAGGCGGCGGCGGACTGGACCTGGAACGAGCTTCCGGATTCCGAGAGGGAAGAATTGCTCCCGTTCATCGCGGAGGAATGGATCGCCAATGAAGGCCCGGCTCCCCTCGCGGAGTGGCTCAACTCGCTTGGGGCGGATCCACTTCTGGACGGTGCGATTGAGGCCCTGGCCCTTGCCTCCACGAGCATGGATCCGGCCACGGCGATGGTCTGGGCCCAGTCCGTGATCGATCCGGACGTCCGCAGCATGCTCGAGATCTATATCGGACGGGAGTGGATACGGATGTCCCCCGAGGAGGCCGAGGAAAGCCTCCCGCTGGTCCTTGAAAGTGAATCCGCGCGGGCGGCTCTCCTTGAAGAGGACACCTACGAGGAGATCGACGAGGAGATTGATGACACCCGGATGGATCCGAAAAGAGCGCCTCTCGACGGACCCGCGCCGCCGGATCAGTAACGGGGCATGGCGGGATCGATGCCGCGTGCCCAGCCGTCAACGCCCCCGTGCAGGCTCTGGACATACTGAAAGCCTTTTTCATGGAGGAACCGGGCGACAAAGAGGCTCCGCATACCGTGGTGGCAGTAGACGAGGAGGTGACGGTCGCGGGGGAGGGCATCCCACTTGAACTGGATCTCTCCCGTCGGGATATGGAGGTCATCGCCAAGGACGCAGATCCGGCGTTCATAGTCTTCCCGGACGTCCAGGAGAAGCGGGGGTGTGGGTCCCCTGAGCTTTTCTGCCGCTTCCTCGAGGCTGATTTCGAGGGGGAGGGCATCCGGCCCCGGGTTCTCCACGGTGCAGGTGTCAGTGTAGGCGTCGCTGTGAATGGAGGTGATTGAGGGGGAGGCGCCGCAGAGGGGACAGGCGGCATCCTTCTTGAGGGAGACGAGCTGGTCACGGCCTGAAAGGGTGTCGATAACCTTGATCCGACCGGTAAGGGGTTCGCCAAGGCCGAGGATGAACTTGATGGCCTCGGAGGCCTGCCAGGAGCCGACAATGCCGCAAAGGGCGCCGAAAACGCCTGCTTCGGCACAGTTGGGGACCGTTCCCGGTTCGGGAGGCTGAGGGAATAGACAGCGGTAGCAGGGGGAACCGGAGGCCGGATCAAAGACGCTCACCTGACCCTCGAACTGGAAAATGCTCCCGTAGACCAGGGGGGTGCCGGTCAACCAGGCGGCATCATTTATGAGGTAGCGGGTGGGGAAGTTGTCCGTTCCGTCAACGACAAGGTCATACTGGCGGATGAGGGCTTCGGCATTTTCGGGAGTGATGCCGTCGGGAAGGATCTCTGTTTTCAGACCGGGATTGATTCCGAGAAGGCGTGCGCGGGCGCTTTCCACCTTGGGGCGTCCCTCAGCCTCGTCGGCATGGAGGATCTGGCGATGGAGGTTGCTGGTTTCCACCCGGTCATGATCGGCGAGTCCGAGGGTTCCCACGCCGGCGGCGGCGAGGTAGAGGCTGACCGGGCTCCCGAGACCGCCCATTCCGATCACGAGGACGCGGCTGCGGGCCAGTTTTTCCTGCCCGGAGGCCCCCACGCCGGGAAGGATGGTTTGTCGACGGTAGCGCGGATCGCTCTCAAATTGAACACTCATAGGGGGATTCTATGGGAACTTTTGCGCGGATCGCAATGCCTCGGGCGCCTTTGAAAAACAGGACTTTGCGTTGCCATTTCTGCGGGGAGGCTCAAGCCTTGGACCATGAGCAAGCAACGATATGTCGTCATCATGGCGGGTGGCAAAGGGGAACGTTTCTGGCCCCAGAGCCGTCTCAGCCGGCCGAAGCACCTGCTCCCGATCGTCGGGGATTCACCGATGCTGACGCAGACGGTGCAGCGGCTGGGAGCGGTGGTTCCCCCCGAAAATGTCCTCATTATCACCAATGCGGAGCAGCGGGACGCGGTCATCGAGGTCTGTCCAATGGTTCCTGAGGAGAATGTGATCGCGGAACCAGTGGGGCGGGACACAGCCGCCGCGGTCGGCCTCTCGACCCTGCTCGTGGAACACCGGGACCCGCAGGCTTCCTTCGCGATGCTTCCAGCCGACCACGTCATCCATGACGAAGCCGGCTTCCAGTCGATCCTGGAAACGGCCTTTGCCGCAGCGGAGAGCGAGGAGGCGCTTGTGACCATCGGGATCCGCCCGGAGTATCCGGCCACCGGTTACGGATATATCGAGCGGGGTAGGGAAACCACGGAAATCGGCGACCGCCCGGTTTATGAAGTAAGCGCCTTCAAGGAGAAGCCGGATGAGGCAACGGCGCGGGCCTATGTTGAATCCGGTAACTACTATTGGAATGCGGGCATGTTCTTCTGGCGCGTCCCGGTGATTTCCCGGGAGTTCGAAGCGCACACCCCGGACCTCTGGAAGGCCCTCGACGCGATCCGGGAGGGACTGCGAAAGGGCGAGTCCCTCGACGACCTGCTGGCCTCGCATTATCCCGGACTGGAAAAGATCTCCATCGATTACGCGATCATGGAAAAGGCCGGCAAAGTGCGGGTGGTGGAGTCGGCCTTTGACTGGGACGATGTTGGTGAATGGCCGGCGGTGGAGCGGCACTACGAGAAGGATGACGGCGGGAACGTCCA
The DNA here is from genome assembly GCA_041685165.1 of Oceanipulchritudo sp. Classification (GTDB taxonomy): domain Bacteria; phylum Verrucomicrobiota; class Verrucomicrobiia; order Opitutales; family Oceanipulchritudinaceae; genus Oceanipulchritudo. The sequence goes on from JAWLGH010000101.1 coordinate 4,068, forward strand.
GCGCGGCGACGCCGTCATCGAGGACGGGAAAGGGAACATTGTGATGTCCGAGGGCGGGCACACGACAGCCCTGGTCGGAGTCGAGGACCTGATTGTTGTCCATACCGCGGACGCAACCCTGGTCTGCCCGAAGGACAGGGCCCAGGATATAAAGAAACTGGTCAAGCGCCTGGCCGAGGACGGACAGCACGGCCACCTTCTTTAGAATACCCAGAACAATTCGGGGTTCGATGAATGGCGGCCAAGGAGATGCGCGAATGAAGGCTTTCCGGTGTCTCGGGATCGACTACGGGGAACGCCGGATCGGTCTTGCCTGGGGCGACGAGCTGGGCGTGGCCACTCCCCTGCCGGCGGCTGTCGAGGGGGAAGAAGCCCAGCGCCTGGCCCATCTGCGGCGCCTTGTCGAGGAGCGCAGGGTGACCGACCTTGTCGTCGGCTATCCCTACAACATGGACGGGACGGTGGGCTTCAAGGCGCGGGAGGTGGATGCCTTCATCAGCCGCCTTGAGGGGCTCTTCGGGCTTCCTGTACACCGGGTTGACGAGCGGCTCACCTCGCACAGCGTGGAACGGGGCCTTGGCCTGAGCGGACGGCGCGAACGGCAGTTGCGGGGCAAAGGCATCGTGGACTCGGGTGCGGCCACGTTGATCCTGCAGGACTGGCTTTCGCTGAACGCCCCCGTGCCGGATTTTCCGGATGGCGACCCGGAATGGGATTAAGGGAAGGATGCGCTGGAAATGCATCGTTGCCTATGATGGCACCTCCTTTGAGGGCTGGCAGTCGCAACCGGGCGGGAACACGATTCAGGATATCCTGGAAAAGCGCCTTGAAGGCCTTTTAGGGAAGCGGATCGTCATTCACGGTTCGGGCCGCACTGACAGCGGGGTGCATGCCCGGGGACAGGTTTTTCATTTTGATGCCGAATGGGGGCATGGCTCGAGGAAGCTCCTCCGGGCCCTGCGAAGCGGGATTCCGCCGACGATCCAGGTGCAGGGCGCGGAGGCCGTCGGGGACGCTTTTCACGCCCGTTTTTCAGCCCGTCGCAAACGCTATCACTACCAGTACTACGAAGGCTACGCCGATCCCTTCACCTACCGGTATCGCTGGTCGCTGGGAAACCGGCGTCTTGACGTTGAGCGGATGAACGCGGCCGCGGCGGAACTGGTCGGCCGGCATGATTTTGCGGCCTTCTCGGCCAACCCCGGCGAGGAGCGCGAGGACGGAACGGTCCGGACCCTCTTCACCCTGCGGGTCGAACGGGAGGGGCGGGGCCTGCGCCTGATCGCGGAAGCGGACGGTTTCCTCTTCCGCATGGTGCGAAGCCTTGCCGGTTGCCTCGGGGATGTCGGGACGGGCAAGCTGGAGCCGGCACAGGTGCGGGGCATCCTTGATACCCGGGAGCGCACCCATCTGGTCCAGACCGCCCCCGCGCAGGGGTTGTTCCTCGATTCGGTGGTGTATTAGCGGACCATCGCCATTCAATCCCGCACTATTGTCGCGAAATTCCCATGAAAAGACGCAAAGGCGCATGGACGCAAGGACGGGACTTCTGTTTTGATAGATGCTTCAAGCAACCCGGGGGATTCCATGCCCTTCGCCTTTGGGTGAGGCCCCGGGAGAGGAGGGTGACACCTTGATCAGGGAAATGAGCGAAACCGAGACGACCAAAAAGGAAACCTTTGACATCATTGTCCATGGGGCCACCCCCGGTGGGATCGCCGCGGCCTGCGAGGCCGCCGGTTCAGGAGCGCGGGTGGTTCTGGTGGAGGCTTCTCCCTTCATCGGGGGTCATCTGACAAGCGGGATCTGCACGACCGAATGCGAGCACATGCTGCCGATCACCTTTGGCGGCTGGATGATGACCTTCCTGAGGCGGATCGGAAAGCATTACGGGATTGATGCGCCCCTGCACCGGTGGGAACCAAAGGCAGCCCTTGCCAGTTTCACGGACTTACTCGCGGAGGCCGGGGTGGTCGTCCTGACCGGACAGCCCCTTGATGAGGTCCTCGTCGAGAGCGGCCGGATCCGTGAAATCCGGCTCACCGGGGGGCGGGTCCTTGCCGGGAGCGTCTTTATCGATGCGAGTTACGAAGGCGACCTCATGGCCGGTGCCGGAGTTCCGTATGCGGTGGGTCGTGAACCCATCCGGGCCCATGGGGAATCCTATGCCGGGGTACGCTTCATCGACAGCCTCGAGGAAGTCCAAAACAGCAAGGGCCATGCCCTGAATTTCGACAAAGTCTGGGAGATTGATCTTCTCGATCCGGAAGGGGCCATCATTGAGGGTGTGACGCCCGCGGACCCGGCCCGGCTGGAGCGCGGTGAGGGGGACGGCAAAGTGATGAATTATCATTACCGGGTGACGGTGACCTCCGCCGCGGACCGGATTCCCTTCGCCCGTCCCCCTGGGTACCGGGAGGAACGCTTTGCCCTCCTGGCGCGTTTTCTTCATTCCCAGCCGGAGACCCCGCTGAATCAGATTCTCGGGTTTCTGAAGCATCCCTCGGGCCGTTATGCCCCGGGTCCGGACGGATTCACGGTGGTGACACCGGGAGAGAAGTGGGAACTTAACAACGTCCAGGCCTCCGTTCTCTCCCTCGGGCACCTCGGCGGACAGTTTGCCTATCCGGACGGGAGCCGGGAAGAACGGAAAGCGGTCCTTGAAGACCACTACAACCACAATGCCGGTCTGCTTTATTTCCTTGCCAACAGCAGCGACGTGCCCGCGGCCCTGCGCGAGGAGGCCGGCGGCCTGGGCCTTCCTCCGGACGAGTTCACCGACAACGGCAACTGGCCCTACCAGCCCTACATCCGGGAGACCCGGAGAATGAAGGGGGCCTACGTCCTGACACAGCATGATGTCCTCGAGAACCGGCAGAAGCCGGACACCATCCTCTGGAATTCGCACTGGATCGACTCGCATCATGTCGAGCGCCTTGCCCTGGACGATCGGCACTTCCGGAACGAGGGCCGGATCTGGCATGAGGTGACGGAGCC
>JAWLGH010000041.1:0-27798 GCA_041685165.1 Oceanipulchritudo sp.
CTCGAAGGGGGTCTATGTCAACCTGCTTGCCGAAGATGAGATGGATCGGGTACGCGAGGCCTATGGTCCCAATTACGACCGCCTTGCCGACCTGAAGCGCATCTGGGACCCGCAGAACCTGTTCCAGGGCACGTTTAACATTCCCCCGGCCTGAGGAGACGGCCGTCAAGGGCCGACTGCCGTGGACGCGACGGTGCGGGCGAGGCGAAGACCGAAGCGATTGATGCGCAGGCCGGCTGAACTGTCCCCGCGGAAAGTGACTTCGCAGGCATCCTCAAGGGAATTAAAGCCGCCCCCGCGAATCATGCGATCCCCCAAATCAAAGGAAGAGACGTTTGCCGGTCCCTTTGGATTGGTGGCGGTATCCGATTCGACGTAGAGCCCGGGGTTGTCCCAGACCCATTCCTCTGCGTTGCCACTCATGTTGTAGATGCCGAGCTCATTCGGTTCCTTTGAGGCCACGGGAAAGGTCCCTTTCGTGCCGAAGAGACCACAGGGCGCCTCGGAGCTGTTGAACCCATACCATGCGACGGCTTCGACGTCGTCGGAACCGCTGTAGCGAAAACCTTGGGACAACACACCTCCCCTGGCGGCAAACTCCCATTCGGCCTCGGTCGGGAGGCGGTATCCGCTTGCATCCCAGCGCACGTCCGCGGCCCGTGCCCGGTGTTCCCCGGCGCGGTAAACCTCCTGATGCCCCGGGTCGAGGTAGTAGACGGGGACGAGACCCTCCATCTCGCTGCGGGCGTTGCACCACTTGACGGCGTCGTACCAATTGACATTCACGACCGGATGATCGTCATCACAGCCGACACCCACGGTGGAGCCGAGGACCTCATACCCGTTTTCCACGGCCCACTCCCGGACTTCCCTCCATTTTCCCAGGGTCAGTTCGGTGCGGCCGATCTCAAAATCCCCGAGCCCGGTCAGCCGGGGCTCGCCCCGGGGTTGGCCGGTGTCGCTCCAGTAGTCCTGCATGAAAAATTCATCACCCTGGACGAAGACCATTTCCCGCGCGGCAAGGAGTTCGGTTTCCAGGAGCCATTTTTCGCCACTGTAGGCGAAGAAATAGCGTACCCCGGGGGCGCCGCCGCGCAGGTAAAAATACCAGCCTTCATGGCTGCCTGAGACATAGAGGGTGGGAAAAAACGATTCTGAAAAATAGAGCCAATGCTGGAGGGCGGCGTCATACGCCCAACCGCCGGTCGCGGGATCCGCATGGGGGAAAAGCAAGCCGTGCTCGGCATGGCGAATCCAGTCGCCCTCCGGATAATACCAGCCGTACCAGCTCTGCACCCATTCGAGCTGTGACCGCGGTCCGACCAACTCCGCGCCGACCCGGTCGGCCGTGCCCGTGCTGAGGACCGGGAATCCTCCACAAGCCACGATGAGAATGGCGATGGCGCGGGCGAGGAAGCGGCCCGGGAGCAAGTTAACCGAAGAAACAGAGGGGCAACTGAACGAATCCTTCATGACGCGGTGATATCGCCGTGAGCCGCTATTGTCGAGCAAAAGTCGTGTTTGACCCTCGGGGGAAGCGGGACGTTCCCCAATCGGAAAATCCCTTCCCGTGTCTAATCGGAAAAGGCGAGGTGGCCGAGGGTGGTGACGGCGGCGGAGGCCCAGCCGTGCATGGGGGGAACGCTGTAGCGTTCGGTGGGGAAGCTGAGGTTCCCCTCGACGACGTTGTATTTTTCCCAGAGCTTGCCGGTAATGGCGTACTGCTCGAGGACGAGCGAGAGGAAGGCGCGGGCGTGGCGGCGGGCCTCGGCGGTGTAGCCAAAATTGAGGAGGGCCTCTGCGACCATCATCTGCATGGGCGGCCAGCCGGCGGGGTACTGCCACTGGAGCCACTCGAATTCGTGATGGGGACTGGGATAGATGCGGTCGGTGAAGGCGAGTCCGTGGGGAAAGGCGAAGCGTTGGAGATGGCCGACGAGGGCTTCGGCCTGGTCGGGCGTGGCCACTTCGGCCCAAAGGGTCCAGTAGGCGCAGAGGGAAAAGACCGGGAGCTGGGCTTGCGCGACAAAATCGTATTCAAAAAAGAAGGACTCGGAAGGATTCCAGCAGAGCTTCCGGATCTGCCGGGAGCGTTGTTCGGCTTCCTCCTCCCAGCGCGCGGTTTCGTCGGCACGCTTGAGGGCACGGGCCATCCGGGCGAGGGCCCTTAGGTAGGCGACAAGGGCGCAGTTGATCTGGAGGGGCACACAGCGGCGGACATCCCCCCCGAAGAGGGGGGTGAAGTCGAGGACTTCGGCCTCGGCGGCCAGTTCGGGCCGGTGGGTGGGGTCGCCAAGGTCGCGGCAGGTCGCGAGACCGGTGGGGGTGCGGTGATGATCGGCGTCCCAGTATCCCAGAAACTGTTGCTTGAGAAGCGGGTAAGCGAGGGAGAGGAAATCGAGATCGTCGGTGTGTGAGTAGTATCGCCAGACATCCTGGGCGAGGAGGGGCGTCTGGGAACGGGTCAGGTAATAGGAGCGGTTACCATTGAGGACCATTCCGAAGCGGAGGATGGAGAAGAGGTGATTGAGAAGGTGGTTGCGGACAATGTCGTGCCGGTTGTGGAGAAGGAGGCCGGAGTTGACGAAGAAGACGTCCCAGCAGTACATCTCGGGAAAGGCCGCTTCACTGCCGGCGCCGGAGATGTAGGGAAAGGGGAGGAAGAGAAGGGTTTTCTCCTCCTGGTTGCGTTCCTTCTCACCGCCCTCCGGGATCCAGACCCGGTTAACGCGGGGATCAAGGATTTCGGGCTCGGTGGCCCGGCGGGTATCCTCGTCCCACCACTGGGAGATCAGGGTATCGAGGGACTTCCAGCGCTGATAGAGGTCGTTCATGATGCGGGCATTAAGGGGTCTGTGGACGGCAAAGCCCCCATATCAAGCGCGCGGACGAAGAGGGGTCAAGGGTGCAGGAAGAGCAGGTCTCCCTTTCCCTCTGAAGGGCTTCGGTTCCTCCCGCGCAAGGCGGCTTTACCCTTGCCTCGACAAGGACGGAATTCAGGATGGAGGGAAGGAATCCGGACAGATGGCAGGAAAGGAATTAAAGGACACGGGGCCCATGGACAGCGAGACAGAGGCCACGCGTATCCTTGAGATGTGTGGCGGCAGGCTGATGGACGCGATGGCGGTTCTGGAGCGCCAGTTCAACACCTTGCATAACCGGGCCCAGGTCCTTTTCAGCTTCTGTGGCATCGTGGTGACGGTGACCGGATTTTCCGGCCGCCTGATCGCGGGCACAAATACAGCTGCGCAGATTTTTATTGTTTCCGGGCTGGCGGTGGTCATTGCCTGCGCCTTCTACATTTACCATTCGGTAATGACCCTCCGCTGGGCGACCCAGCGCCTCGATGAGACAAACGAGCGGACGATGCGGCGGGTAATTGAGCGGCGCAACTGCAAGACGACGGCCTACAAACGCGGCGGTTACTTCCTCTTTGTCGGCATCATCCTCTACGCAACGGCCATCTCCATTATGCTCCTGAATCCGGTTCCCCTCGAGGTGCCGGCACGCTAATCAGAGCGGAATTTGCCGGAAGAGGGCGTTGAGGGCCTCGGCCATGGCGGCTGAGAATTCCTTGCCTGCCTTCCTCCCGAAAAGAAAGGCCTGTGTCGCCCCGGGAGCGGGGGACCAGGTGACCCGGCCCTCCGGATCGACCTTGGCGCTGATGGGGTCGAGGCGCCAGGGCCAGGATTCCTCCGTCTGGCGGGCGGCTTCCGGGGAAGTGAAACGCCAGCCTTCGGGCGTTTTGGCAAGTTCGAGCCCGGCGGCCATGACGAGGGAAGCGGTTGACCAGATATGGCGGGAGCCGCTCATGGCGATTTCCCAGACGGGATCCTTGCCGAGGTCATCGAGGGATCGGATGATATCCCCACGGGCGCTTCCGGTATAGGCGTAGGCGAACCAGGCCATGAGGGACTGGGGAATATCGCGAAAGAGATCGCGGTGGGAGGCCCGCCAGTAGGTTCCGCGCGGATCATCAGGTTCGAAGGCGCTTTTGTCGGTCCCGCAGGGATACCAGTGAATGGGGAGCCTGGAACGCCAGAGGCCGGTGTAGGCGGCGACATCGAGCCCGACATTCCATTCCCGCTTCGGTCCGCCGGTGGAACCGGCATTGAGGAGGACGGCGCGGGTCCGGGCCCGGAGAAGGTCGGGGGCGCGATTGAAGGCGGCCGTGAGCGCGCGGGCGGAACCGACGCAGGATATCAGGACGGGGGATTCGCTCGCCTCGAGGGTCTCGAGGATGAGGCGGACACCGGCCTGTTCGCGGGCGGGCCGGTCGTGGCAGTCATCCGTGGGGCGTGCAAGGGGGTCTGCGGGCCCTGAGGCCACCGGAATGGGGCGTCCGAGAAGGTACCCGAGTTGGGCCACGGGTACAAAGCCGGGATCGCGGGCGATATCGGATCCCTGCGGCTCGGGAAGGAGAAACGGTCGCGTGGGGTCGAGGACAACGGCCTTAAGGTCAAGAGAGCCACCGAGGGCGGCAATGGTCGCAAGGTCGAGATGATCGTCCGGATCCTGGGGCGGATGATAGAGATCGGTGATGTGGAGGAGGGGGATCGGCTTCATCACTGGCAAAGGGGGTCCAGGCTCCGGCAAGGATGGCTAGACAAGGAACGCGGCGGTGGCAAAGAGAACAAAGGCCATGAGGATCCAGACGATAATCCCCCCGAGGTAAGGGCGTTCCCTGTCGGGAAGGAAGGCCCAGGCAGGACCTGTATTCATCTTGAACCAATGGTATGGGTTGCGGAAGGTCCGGCTGGCCGACTCGACCACCTTTCCACGGAGAAAAGCGCTGACGGTGAAGAGGACATTGACCGGGTGGACGAACCAGGCATCGACGAGCGAAGCCCCGCGCCGGTAGAACCAGTCCGTATCGAGGATGATGTAGCGGGCACCGGCGAGCTTTTCCCGGAGGACCCAGAAACCGATGAAGGTGAAGGTGAGGATCTGTATTGATTCGACGAGGTGGTAGGCGGTGTAGGGATGATAGGTCCGGTCATAGGGAAGCATTCCGTACAGAAGACCGGGGGCAACCCCGTAGAGGATGCAGAGAAAAGCGACGATGCCCATCGCGAGATACATGGTGGCGGGAAGAGGGCGCACCGAGAGACCGGGATCTTTACCCCAGAAGGCGAAGACGGGGATTTTCAGAGCCGTGCTGAGAAAGGTTCCGATCGAGGCCAATAAAAGACCAAGCATGACAACCGGATAGTGGGCCTCCCCGGCAGAGGAAACGATGATGGACTTGCTGATAAAACCGTTGAGAAGGGGAAATCCGGAAATGGAAAAGGCGCCGATCATGTAAAGCCAGACCGCCGGACGCATCTTGCGGGCAAGTCCGCCCAGGTCGCTCAGGCGGCTGACCCCGGTGGCCTGGATAACGGCGCCGGCGCCCATGAAGAGAAGGGCCTTGTAGAGGATATGGCTGTAGGCGTGGGCCACTGTCCCGTTCATGGAAAGCTCTGTCCCGATACCCACACCGGCGACCATGTAACCGACCTGGCTGATGATATGGTAGGCAAGGATCTGGCGGATGTCGTTGGCGAGAACGGCGTAGACGACTCCATAAAGCGTCATGATGACGCCCATGTAGACGAGGATTTCCCATCCCGGGAAGAGGACGAGGAGGACATAGACGGCGGACTTGGTTGTCAGAGCGCTCATGAAGATGGCCCCGGTGACGGTTGCCTTCGGGTAGGCGTCCGGGAGCCAGGCATGGAGCGGGGGAAGGGCGACATTGACGCAGACGCCCACGAGGATCAGCCAGACGGCGGGACCATCCCCCGGAGAGAGCGTCGTCAGGAGGAGACTGCCGGTTTCATGGTAGTGCCAGAGGATGCCCCCGAGCAGGATGGACCCGCCGGCAAAGTGGACCATCAGGTAACGGAAACCGGCACGGATGGAATCCGGCTGGCGCCTGGCAAAGACAAGCCACGCGGAGGCCACGGCCATCAATTCCCAGAAGACGAGAAGGGTGAAGAAATCCCCCGCGAAGGTCACCCCGAGGGCGCCTGTGGCATAAGCGGTTGCCATGACCTGCTGCCAGCGGTCATTGACGTGCCATGCGTAGATGCCACCAATGGCGGAAATGAGAAGGAAGATGATGCCAAAGACCCGGTTGACCGGGCCCAACTGGAAGGGTTGAAGCTCCAGTCCGGCAAGGGAGAGCGTCAGTGATTCGCCCTGATCCATCTGGAGGAGGAGGGCAAGGGCGCCGAGGGGAACGAGGACGGTTAGAGCCGAGCTGATCCGGTTACGGGTAAAGCAGAGGAGGAAGGCGGCACCGAGTAGCCAGATGGCGGGGGGCATCTCAGCGATGGCGCTCATAATAATCCTCCTTTTTCTGCAGGACGGCCTTTCCAAGACCCTTGGAGACAAAAATAGTCAGGATGCAGCCGAAAAACCCGAAGGCGGCGTAGAAAAGCGGGATCCGGTCCCATGGGTGGGGATGGGAGGGCCCGGGCCCGAAGTAGGAAAGGAGGAGGGTCCCGAGGGTCAGGAGGATCAGGAGAATCCAGTGGTAGGTGCGCATGCTGAAAGATCCGGGTTGATTATCCAGAGGGAGGGAGAAGACCTGGTCCGGAAAGGGTGACCGATTCCGCGATCTGACGGGCGAGGTCAAAAAAGGGAAGGGGGAAATCGGGCATGATTCCGAAAACAATGGCAAGGGCGGCAGTCAGGCAGAGAGGGACAACCATCCACGGGGAAGCTTCCGAGGCTGGATGGGCGTGGGCGCCTTCCTCCGTTTCCGCGGGGGCATGAAAAAAGCCGCGGATGACGATGGGAAAAAAGTAGCCGGCATTGAGGAGGCCACTGAGGAGAAAGATCCCCAGAACAAGGGGGTACCCGGACTCGAGGCTGCCCGAGGCGAGCCACCACTTGCTGATGAAACCGTTCACGGGGGGGATCCCGGCAAGGCCGAGGGAACCAATGGCAAAGGCCCCGAAGGTCCATGGCATGGAACGGCCGAGGCCGTCCAGTTCGGAGACGCGTGTCTTGTGGGCATGGACATAGATGGCACCCGCGCAGAGGAAGAGGGTGATCTTCATGAGGGCATGCGCCGAAAGGTGGAGGACGCTCCCGGTGAAGGCGGCCGTGGAGGCAAGGGCGGCCCCCATGACAATGTAGGAAAGGTGCCCGATGGTTGAAAAGGCGAGCCGCTTCTTCAAATCGTCCTGCTTGAGGGCAATGATGGAGGCGAGGAGGATGGTCGCCCCGGCAAAGCAGGCGAGAAGAAGGTCGAGACCCTGTTCCCGCATGGTTTCCGGACCAAAGACAAAACCGGTAATGCGAAGGACCCCGAAAGCCCCTGACTTGACGACAGCGACGGCATGGAGGAGGGCACTGACCGGGGTGGGTGCGACCATGGCCGCGGGAAGCCAGCTGTGGAGGGGCATGATGCCGGCCTTGACCCCGACCCCGACCATGAAAAGGAGGAAGAGGGACGTCAGTTCCCAGCTGCTGAAAAGACCTTCGGCAATGAAGCCCCCGGCGGTGAAGCTGCCCATGCCGGTGCGGGACTGCAGCCAGATCGTCCCGGCAAGGAAAAGTAATCCGGCTGAGAGGGCGTAGGCGAGGTACATCCGGCCGGCCCGGATGGCGGCCGGGGTCTCCTTGTGGACGACGAGGGGATAGGTGGCCAGGGTGAGGAGTTCGTAGAAGAGGAGGAAGGTGAGGAGGTTGGCCGAAAAGGCGATTCCGATGGTTGCCGAGAGACTGAGGGCGAAGCTGGCATAGTAGCGCGTCTGGCCTCCTTCCCGGTTCCCGCGCATGTAGCCGATGGAATAGACCGTGGTGAGGATCCAGAGGCCCGAAGCGACGAGGGCGAAGAAAATCCCGAGGGGATCAACAGCGAGGCTGAGGCTGATTCCGGGAGCAATTTGAAGAAGCTCCAGGACGGGGCGGTTGCCGTCGAGAACACTCCCCAGGAGGGCGAGGACAAGGGCGAACTTGGCTACAGCCGCAAAAAGGCTGATGCCCTCGCGAAGATTTGGCCGCCTTGAAGCAAGGAGGATGGCCGGCACGGCGAGGAAGGAGACGAGCACGGCATGGAGGGGAAGAAAGGATGCTTGGAAGAAAGCGTTCATCAGCAGACTAGAAGGCCGGTACCATGGGTGCGATCAGCGATTTGACGATCCAGACGTTGAAAAGCCCGGCGAGGAGGAGCGAGAGGGCAAGGGTGACCAGGGCGAGGTTGCGCCGGGTCAGCCGCACGCGCACCGGTTCCAGGGCATCCGTGTCCGTGTTTCCGAAATAGATCCGTTCGATGATGCGGAAAAAGTAGACCGCGTTGAGGAGGCTGCTGGCGAGAATGACGACGACATAGAACCCGTTGCCGCTCTCCAAGCTTCCGAGGATGAGGTACCACTTGCTGAAAAAGCCTGCTGTCGGGGGCAGGCCGATCATGGAAATGGCGGCGAGGACAAAGCAGGCCGTGGAAACCGGAAGCCGCCGCCGGGTCGCGGGCGTGAGCTTGTCGATCCGGATCCCCTGGCCGGTTTTCTCGAGGCGGGCGCTGAAGAGGAAGAGACAGGCCTTCATGATGGCGTGATTGAAGACATGAAGGACGGCCCCGATGTAGCCGAACGGAGTCGCGAGCCCGATACCGAGGGCGATGTAGCCGATCTGGGCGACACTGCTGTAGGCCAGCATCCGCTTCATGTTGGTCTGCGGAATGGCCATCACCGAGCCCCAGATGATGCCGGCGGCCCCGGCGATCGCGAGGATCGTGTGCAGGGGAAAGGCCCAATCCCCGGGCGCGACGGGAAAGACATCGTACATCAACCGGATGAGCACATAGACGGCGACCTTGGCCCCGATGGGGGCGATGAGGGCCGTGCTCATGGCGGGGGCATCGGTGTAGGCATCAGGAAGCCACTGGTGCAGGGGCAGGAGGGCCATCTTCAGGGAAATCCCGATGATGATGAAGACAAAGCCTATGCGGGCGGTTGTCTGCATCCCCACGTCGCCGAGGATAAGGGAGACGTCCCCCATGTTGAGGGAACCGGTTTCCACATAGATGAAGCCCAGTCCGAGGAGGTAGAAGGACGCCCCGATGGTTCCGAGGATCAGGTACCGGAAGGCGGAGTGGGCGGCGCGCCCGCTGCCGTTGCCGAGGAGGGCGTAGCCGGCGAGGGCGCTCATTTCGAGGAAGACGAAAAGGTTGAAAAGATCGGCGGTGCCGACAATCCCGGAGAAGCCCCCGAGCATGAGCATGACGCAGGCGTAATAGCTGATGGAACGCTCGCCGGATTCCTTCCCATCACTGAAATGGGCATGAAAGAGGACGATGGTGCTGACGAGGTTGATAACCACCAGGAAAAAGGCCGAAAGGGGATCGGCGAGGAGTTCGATGCCGACAGGTGGCGGCCATGCCCCGACGGCATAATTGAAGGCCCCTTCCCTGACGGTTTTCCAGAGGGTCATGAAGCTGAAGACGAGGGCGGCGAGGCCGGAAGCAAAGGCGAGAATGGAGGGCGCCTTCCGGTGGAGAAGGCCTGCCGCCGGCATGAGGAGCGCGGCAATACAGTAGGTAAGGATGACGATGATGGGAAGGTGCTCGCCGATCATTTCCGCAGCTCCTTCCAGAGAGTGGATTCGTCAATTGTCCCGAAGGCCTTGTGGATGCGCATCAAAAGGGCAAGGGCCACGCCCACGGTCGCCACCCCGACGACAATGGCCGTGAGCATGAGGGCATGCGGAAGGGGATTGATGTAGCCAAGGGGTTCCTTTGTGGAAAAGGCCTCATTATAAATAGGAACCGTACCGCCGTCCTTGAAGGCGATTATAATGAAAAAGAGGATGACGGAGGCCTGAAAAATGGTCAGGCCGATGACTTTCTTGAGGAGGTTCTGCTTGAAGAGAATGCCGTAGAGGCCAACCGTCAGGAGAAGGAAGCAGACCCAGTAGGCGTAGTAGGATTCGATGATTTCAATCATTTTCCTGCACTCCTTCCATCAAGCGATCGAAGATGGCCACGAGGATTCCCATCACGGCGAGGGCAACCCCGACTTCAATGACGAGAATTTCCCAGTAATGCAACTCATCTGGGGGAATGGCCTTGAAGGGGAGACTATCGTATTGAAGGTAGCGCCCACCGAAGATGGCATTGGCAATGCCGGATAAGAGGAAGACGAGGGCTCCGATTGATCCCAGGAGGAGGGCATGGCGGTTGGGAAGCTCACGCTGGCTGGCTTCAAGCCCCTCGCCGATACGCATCAGGATGACCGCTGCGGCGAGGAGACCGCCACCCTGGAAGCCGCCTCCCGGGCTGTAGTGCCCGTGGAAGACAACATAGACCGCGAAGACCTGGATGATCCGGGCGACAACCCGGCAGGAGAGGCGGACGACAACACTGCTGGTTCCGAGAATCATGACCCTTTCCTCCGCTTTGTGAGAATAAGGGTGCAGGCCACCCCGGCGACAAAGACAACGAGGGTTTCTCCAAGCGTGTCAAAGGCCCGGTAATCGGCCAGGACAGCGGTGACAATGTTTTCGGTATGCGTGTCCTGGTAGGAATGCTCCATGTAATAACTTCCGGCCGAGACGGATCCGGACCTGCTGCGTTCCTGCATTGCAGGCGCGTTCATGTCGCCCCGGGGGGGGAGGGAAAAGGAGGCCCGGAAGAGGATGGCGAAAAAGGCGGCCAGAAAAAGAAAGCGGAGCGTTTTCAATCGAGGGTCCTCCTTGACGTCTTGAGAATGAAAACAATGAAGAAAACCCCGACGAGGCCCGCCCCGATGACGGCCTCGGTGAAACCGACATCAACGGCGCCCATGGCGACAAAAGCGATCGCGATGACAAAGCTGAAGGCAGTGGTGGTGACGGCCGCGGCGAGCAGGTCCTTCACGTTGAGGGCGACAATGGCTGCGGCCAGCAGGAAGACATACATGATCAGTTCAACCAGCCAGTGCATCAGGGAGTCCCTTTCTTTTCCGAACCGGAGTTTTCACTGGCCGATTCCTTTTTCCAGGGTTTATGTCCTGCCTCGTGGGCGGCTTTGGCGAGGGCATGGGCCGAAACCGGGTTTGTGAGCATAATGAGAAAAGCGGCCAGGAGTGCCTTGTGAGCGTCGAGATGTCCCTTCCCGAGGAAAGCGATCCCGATGAGGGCGATGACAATTCCGACCGTGTCGACTTTGCTGGCGGCATGGGTTCGGGCAAAGAAATCAGGGAGGCGCAAAAGCCCGAAGCTCCCGACGATCATAAAGAAGAGCCCGACCAGGATGAGGAGGCTGCCGATAATTTCGTTGATCGGGATCATTGGTCCTCCCTTCTCATGCGGAAGTACTCCGCAACCACGATCCCGGAGATAAAGTTGAGGACAGCGTAGGCAAGGGCGATGTCGATGAACATGTCGAGGCGGTCATACTGGAGCCCGATGAGGAGGACGAGGGCGATGGTCTTGCCCCCGATAGCCCCAATGGAGAGGAGTCGGTCGAAAACAGTTGGTCCCTTGATGAGGCGGATGAAGGGAATCAGGATGGCGACGACAAAGAGGGCGATGAAGATGTTGATCACGAGATCCATCAGGCCATGTCCTCGCTGGAGTCGGTTTCAAGAGCGACCGGAGTGGCGTCGGGCTGTTTCGGGCTAAGGCGGGCGACCTTGCGCGCGAGCTTGCCCTCGAGGACTTCACCAGCGGTCCTGTGGGTGAGGGCATGGACAAGGTAGCGGTCTTCCTGGAGATCCACCGTCAGGGTTCCGGGGGTCAGGGTGATGGAATTGGCGAGGATGACCCGGTGGATGAGGGAGGGCTGTCTGGAGGAGAAGCTGATCATCCGGGGATCGATGCCTTTGGGATCGCGGAGGATGATCCAGGCCACGTAAATCGAGGAAAGGAGCATCTGCCAGAGCAGCCAGGGAATGTAAAGGATCAGGCGGATGGTCTGAAAGCCCGGTTCATCCTCTCCGCGCAGAGGACTCAGGCCGGTTTGTTGCCAGTTGATGAAGATGACGGCGAGGACGCCGACGCCGAGGTGGAAGGGGTCCATTTTGCCGCTGAGGATGATCCAGAGGCCAAGGAGAACAGCCCAGGTTGCCATCGAGAAATGGCTGTTGAACGGCCCTTTGGCCTGTTTACGGAATCGGGATGCCTTCAAGGCCGCCTCCCGCTTTGAAGGGTCCTGAGCCTGATTTCCTGTCTGCTCGGTTTCACGTCTGGAGGTAAAGGTACGGGCATTCCGGATTCCTGTCGCGAATCCGCGAAAAGCTTAAGAGAGGTTAATGGTTTCAGGCCTCTGTCAATCTAAACTCTGTTGCTTTACGTAAGATGGATTGCCTCCATGCCTCTTCCCCGGTTCCCGTTGAGAGTCAGTTCCTGCTGGAAAGCCCGGCCGTTTTGGCGTGGAAGGAGGATTGTCAAAAGGCCTCCGGGATGCCAGGCTCCGGGTATGACCTCCAGAGAACGCCTCCTCGCGGCCCTTGAGGGAACGGTTCCCGACCGGCTCCCGGTGACGACCCATCACCTGATGGCCTCCTTTCTTGCCGATTTTCTTGATGGGCAGGATGAAGACGCCTTCTTCAAGCGTTTCGGGCTCGACCCGATCCGCTGGAAAGTGGCCCATCAGCCGGCTCCGGGCACAGGGGATTACCTTGATCCGGACCAGGCGCGGATGGGATTCCTCGAAGCGCGGCGCATTTGCTCGGACGACTGGAGGATCCTCCGGGAAGCGGTCCCGGGACAGGCCTTCCCGACCGAACGCTACCGCTTTGTAACGCCGAAGGGGGAACTCTCGATGGTTCTGCAATCCAACCGGCATACGAGCTGGATCGTGGAGCACCTGATCAAGGAGGCGAACGATATTGACCTCATCGGGGAGTATTGTCCGGCCCCGCACTGTGACGTTGAGGCGATCAACGCGGAACGGGCGGCATTCGGGGACCGCGGTCTCCTGCGGGGACACATCTGCTGTTTTGATGTTTATGGCCAGCCAGGTTGCTGGCAGGATGCGGCCTGTCTCTATGGGATCGAAAACCTCATCATGGAGACCTACGACGATCCCGAATGGGTCCACAGCCTTCTGGGAATCCTCCAGAAGCGCAAGCTGGCGTATGCGAAGTCCCTTCAGGGGGCCGGCTACGACCTGCTGGAACTGGGTGGCGGGGATGCCTCGACGACGGTGATTTCCCCGACCCTCTTTGAGACCTACGTGGCCCCGTACGACCGTCCGATCATCGAGGCCGCCCATGAAGCCGGGCAGCGGATTGTCTACCATACCTGCGGGGGAATGATGCCGATTCTGGAGCAGATTGCCGACATGGGCCCGGACGCGATGGAGACCTTCACGCCGGCGGGAATGGGAGGGGATGTGAAGCTTGGGGAGGCGAAGCGCCGCATCGGGGACCGGGTCTGTATGATCGGGGGATTCGACCAGTATCATTTCTTCACTGGATGCACGCCGGAAGCGACCCGGCGGGAAGTGAGGCGCTGTTTCGCGGAGGCCGGGGGAGGCGGAGGGTACATCCTCAGTCCCTCGGACCACTTTTTTGAGGCGGAAGCGGACTTGCTGGAGGCCTTTGCCGACGAGGCCCGAAAGTGCGTCTATCCGCCGGGGTCATGAAAGGAGGACAGGCCGGATTTCCCGGCTCCCGAGGGTCCCGCTCCATGGGGGGGTAGCGGTGAGGGGGAGGGAAACGGAGGCCTGCACGGAGGCGCTGGACAGATTGGCGAGGAGGAGCTCCATGCCACCCTCGAGGCGGCGCAGGGAGAGGAGGCGGACGCAGTCGGGAGTGACGTCAGCGAGCACTTCGGTCTGGTCGCTGCATGACCCCATGAGCGGGTGCCAGGAGACGGATTCGCAGAGGTGGGCGGCGGCGCGGGTACAGGCGACGGGATCCCAGGTTTCGTGGAAGCTGACCTCGTAGCGGAGGCGGACCGGGCCCGGTTGGGAGGGACGGAAATTGGTCATCCAGTAGTTGTTGGTGGCCCATGCGGCGAGGAGGGGATCGCGGGGGCGGGGAATCGAGTTCCGGC
Source organism: Oceanipulchritudo sp. (assembly GCA_041685165.1). Lineage (GTDB taxonomy): Bacteria > Verrucomicrobiota > Verrucomicrobiia > Opitutales > Oceanipulchritudinaceae > Oceanipulchritudo. The sequence continues at coordinate 13,975 of JAWLGH010000041.1, forward strand.
GTCGCCCGAAGCTGAAATCGCCGACCTGGACGAGGGGCGCATCCGGGCAGGTGAGCTGGATACCGCCCCCGGGGCCATGGAGACAGATCCATCTTCCAACGGTGACAAAGTCGAGGTTGGTTCCGGGAAGCTGTTCGGCTTCCATCTCGAGGGGCAGGTCCGCGGTGTCGTAGTGGGCCCGCCAGCCGGCTTCGAGGCTGGTCGGGAAGACAAAGTAGATCCCTTCCGGCAAGGAGGACGGGCCCATGGTGAACGAGGCCTCGAAGGTGATGGCGGGGCGGTCGCGGCGAAGGATGGCGCGCTGAACCAGACCCTCGACGCCCGGGGCCTCCCGTTCCTGGGTGAGGCAGACGCCTTCAGGCGTGTCGGCAAGGGACAGGTGATGCAGGGGACCGGGGCCCTCACGGCGGGCGGCCCAACCGGTCTTCCACCCGGGAATGTTGGCGTGGACCTCGTCCCAGTCGAAGGTATAAAAGGCCTCGCGCCCGCCAAACTCCGCCTGTTCGTGAAGCCCCTGCGGAGACTCGCGGACAAAGCCGAAGACGGGATGGGTGCCGGCGCTGAGGACGGCTTTCGATCCGGTCCTGCCGGCGGTGAGGATAGTGCCGGAAGCGGGATCCCATGTAAGGGTGAGGCCATTACAGGAAGCTTTTCCGGAAGCGGGATCAAGGGGAGGGGCGCCGTTTGTCTGGAGGGTCAGGGAGGAGAAGGGAATCCAGCGCAGAGAGGCTGGGGGAAGCTCAAGGGGCTGGGTCCGGACAGTCGTCTCGTCAGGGGTATCGGCGAACTGGTCGAGCTGATGGAAACGACTGGAAAGGTGGTCCCAAGTGCGAATTTCCGGGGTCGATTGGCCCTCCCGGAGGGGTTCAGGGGAACCGGGGAGGGCGGTTTCCTTCTCGATGGAGGCGGCAATCAGCCGCGGGAGGCGAAGGGCCTCACGGCGCGGCACGGGTGAGGGATTGCAGACGAGGAGTCCGGCGGGTTCCCCTTCCCAGCCCTCGGGGTGGGCGAGGGACTCGAGGTGTTCGCGAAGACAGAAGTGGGAGAGGGAATGGGCCGTCCACGCGGTGGCGGCTTTATGGGTCCATTGTCCGGCTAATTGCTCCGGGGAATTGGATCCGAGGGACTGGGCGGCGGTCCAGGTGTGTTCGTTCCAGAGAAGGGCGGCTGCGCGGGCCCGGGCAAGGGAGGCGGCCGTGCGGGGATGCGGGACCGGGATGGCGGCGCCGAGGAGGTCGACGGTCTGGATACGGGCCTGGTTCTGCCGGTTGAGGGCGGTCTCCCGGGCACTGGAACCGGCACCAAAGTTCCAGAAGTCGGTCCAGTCGCCCGAATGCCGCGGAACGGGGGATGGGGACTGGCGAATCCGTTCGAGCAGAACCTCCGGTTGAATGAGGCGGATGAAGGGTGAACGCTTTGCGGCATTCCAGCGGCGGATCATGCGGAGCAGTTGGGGGGAAGGGGGATTGTTGTCGCCAAAGCGGGGATGCGTCGCGGTGAGGAAGGCGAAGTCATAGGGCCAGGCGGTTGGCAGGGAGTTGGCAAGAAAGGCCTGGAGGCCCGCTTCCATGCGGGAAGGGTCTTCAAGGTGCCAGGCGGTTTCGCGGCCGAAGGCGTTGTAGTGTTCGGCATTGAACGTGAGGAGGGGATTTCCGTCTGGACCTTCCCAGTCAAAGACCAGGGGCCGGGTGAGCGGATGGCCTCCGTAGAGGATGTTCACGCCCATGATGAGGAGTTCCACGCCGGACTGCCTCAGGAGGCTGACGACGGGCCAGGGAAGGCCATTGACATCGTGGCTGATGGCCACCTTGAGGGGCAGGCCGAGGATCTCGCGCAGGCGGGGAAGGGGACGGAGGCTCTCGAATAGCTCGGCGGCGGTAACAAGCGGGGTATAGTGAAGCTGCAGGGCACCGGCGCCGAGTTGTCCCCTGCGGACGGCTTCGCGGAAGCGTTCGATTGAGCTCGAGCTGGCGGACTGGAGCCAGTGGTCGATGGGGGCGGTGCACTCGCAGGTCCAGTGGAAGCGGTCTTCCGGGGGGGCTTCAGCAGTACGGTCACAGAGGTCGAGGGCCTCCTCGATGAACTGGCACTGGAGTTCCCAGAGGGCGGGCTGGGAATGGGTGTACCCGATATCCGTGTGGGTGTGATGAAGGAGGAGCAGTTCGCGAACAGACGGTGTCATGGGAGGTTTCATCCTTGAGGCGGCCGGAGAGCGAGGGCAAGGCCGATCCATCCGGTCTTTCCGGCTTATGGGCCCGTGCCTGAAGGTTCGGGGGGCGATTGCGATTTCGATTTCGATTTGGAGGGGGCTAGGGTGTGGTGGCTTTGTCCTCGTCCCCTGAATACAGTGGATGATCATAGGGATAGGAATCGGTGGGGTTCATGAAGCGGAGAAAATGCTCATGGCCGCCGTAGGTGAGGTGGATTCCCAGCTTGTGCAGGAGGGGACGGTCGGGCTCGGCGATGGACCAGAAATTCACCCGGTTGCGGGCCATCCAGAGGTAGAAGGATTCGTTGCCCCGGTCCTGACGGACCCGGAACCCGCGGGTGTCAAAGTCGGGTGACTCGACGACAATCTTCCACGAGGGGGACACGGATGCCGGGGTTGCCCCCGCAAGGAGGGGCAGCAGAAGGCTGAGAAGGCAGGAGGGCAGGAGGCGGAAGGACAGAGGGATAATTATTCTACACGTGGAGGGTTTCGGGTTGCATGCACGGTAGCCTTCAGAGGCCGAGATCAGCTTATTACTCCGCTAATGAAACAGTTTACACATCGCTATCGAAATCGCTATCGGGATCGGGTCTCGGACGTCTCCTTGCTGCATAAAAAGGTCTGCCGAGACCCGATTGCGATCCCGATAGCGATTTCGATCATGTCAACTATTTGCATGGCGGAATAATAATACCAAATCCAATCAGGTTTGCTTAAATCAAAGTTAATCTCTCACGGAGGCACGGCGCACACGGAGCAAAGATCAAATCATCTCTCCGTGTTGCTCTGCGAGCTCCGTGAGAGACAAATTCATTTATGCAATTCATGTTGAAAGAGGTATAACATGGCTTGAAGAATTGGTGTGAGGGTTTCATTGCTGTCAGCCATGGGCGATGGTTTCCAGCGTTTTCCAGCAATGGAAAAGGCCGCGGGGAACATGGAAACAGCCCTTCCATTTGCCCCCCTTCAGGTCGAGAAGAACCTCGCCCTGACGGTTCAAATAGCCGAACCATTCGCCGCCGTTTTTTCGATCACGGAAGTGTTCCCAGGTATAGGCGTGAACCTTTTCGAACCAATTCCAGCAATCGGCTGATCCGGTCAACTGGTAGCCCTTGAGCAAGGCAATGAGGGTCTCAATGTGAACCCACCAGAGCTTTTGATCCCATTCCAGTTCCTGGGGCGGTTTGCCCATGCAGTCCATGAAGTAGTAGATGCCGCCGTAATCGGTGTCCCAGCTCCATTCGAGGGTGTCCAGCGTTATCGTGACCGCCTTCTGAATTAAATCGGGCCGTTTCAACCGCACCGCCAGGTCCATCAGGAACCACATTGCTTCAATGCCATGCCCCGGATTGACCAGTCGACCTTCAAAGCAATCTGCAAATTCGCCGGAAGCAGTGACGTGCTCCACAATCAATCCCAATTCCGGCCGGTAAAAGTCTTCGAGTATGGTCTCAAGAACCTCATTGCCTATCGACTCAACGGCCTCCGGTCCGACCAGCGGTTCCAATTCCAGGACGACATTGCTCAGAATCATGGGCAACGCGAATGCCTTCAGATCACGGGTGCCGGGAACACTGCTGCCATAAGGAGCGGACGGATTTTCGCGGCGATCGAGAACGCGCTGAAAGCTGCGCCTCGCCGCATCCGCATAAACCGGGTTCCCGGTCGCCTGAGACAATTGGGCAAAACCGATGGCCGCGAAGGTATTGGAAAAGATACTATGGGGCTGTTCCAGGGGCCGGCCGGCTCGATCAACCCGGAAAAAGAAATCAAACTTACCATTGTGTCCGTGCTCGAGGAGAAAGCGTGCGCCTTGCCCGGCAATCTCGAGCCAACCGTCCCTTGGCTCCACGTGATTGAACAAAACGGCAAACATCCAGAGCTGGCGTCCCTGGAGCCAGATAAACTTATCCGTATCGAAGACTTCACCTTTACGTCCGAGACAACTGAAATATCCGCCCCTATCATGATCAGGCGAATAACGTTCCCAGAAGGGAATGACCTCGGTCAGAAGCTCATCCCGGTATTGCGTGGCCCATCGGGCTGCTTTGTCTTGCCCAGTATTCATATCTTCCGGAAGTTCGATTTATAGAGGTTGTTGAAGACGGGGACCGGCATGGAGTGGATGGATCAGATCGCTACATGATGCCAAACGTGTCCCAGGCAGTCTCCGCTTTCATCCCGGCCTTGATGGCATCGAAGACCTTTCGCTCGCCGGTTGCCTTGGCAAGGGATTCCCGGATCACATCGGTCTCAATGGCTTTTGGAATAATGCAGACGCCATCCATGTCACCAAAGACAAGATCGCCGGGCGAGACATCGACGTCACCAAAACGAATCCTGCATCGGAAGTCGGCAACCTTGCCCCTCGGGCGTTGGTCCTGGGCATAGCGACCCCATGAGAAACAGGGAAAGTTCTGCTTGAGGATACCGGAAGTGTCACGTGAATACCCGTTAACGACCGCTCCGGAAGCCCCCTGGTTGCCTGCGGCGAGGCTCATGAGCTCACCCCAGAGGGCGTAACGCGGGGAGGCCCCGCTGCAGATGTAGACCTCCCCGGGGCGCAACTCGTCCAGGGCCCTGAACATCAGGCCAAAAGGCCGGTTCAGGGCCTCGATGGCCCGCCCGGGACCCTCGCCCCCATCGTCATCGATTTCCAGCACGGGCATGGCCCTGCCGAGAACAACCATGTCCTGACGCAGGGGCTGGACCTGGGGCGGAAGGAACTGGCGTTTCCGGCCAAAGGTATCCATCACATCGCCGACAACGGCCGTGAAGAGTTCAGCGCGTATCCGCGCAAAGAGTTCGGTGTCGTCTTTCCAGTCCATAATCAGGTTGTGGAGTAGAGGTCGTTGAGCACAGGGACGAGGGCGCTAAGAACGGCCTCAAGAATCCGCTCACCTTTTTCAGCGGAGGCTTTGACGGGATTTCCAAAAACCCCGTTGCGTGTCATCCCCGAGAAGGACCGGTGCAAGCGGACGGGACATCCGCGGAGCATGTCACTCTCGGCCCAGGGATGAGTGGGCACATTGGTGCCCGGGGCAATCTTGTCCTCGCGCACGGCCTCCGGATGCAGGTGCAACATCAGGGACGTTTCCAGTTCGCAGGCATGTCCGGCACCGCCGGGACCGCTCTCGGAGAGGGCGAGGAGAGCGTCTGCGGCCGCCTGCCACCAGGAGCAGGAGGCGATCTGAGCTGCCGGACAGGCTTCGCCCAGTGACTCCTGCAAGACGCCCGCGAGGGCCATGTTCCCACCGTGGGCATTGAGGAGCAAAAGATTCCGGAAACCCTCTGCCAGGACACATTCGAGCATTCCCCGGGCGTAGCCGATGAGGATATCATGTGGGACCGAGAGCGTTCCCGGGAAGGTCCGGTGATGGGCCGAATAGCCGACCGGTGGACAAGGGAGGATCAGGACGCGTTCACTCATGCGGGCCTCGATGGACCGGCATATGCCCTCGGCAATCAAGCGGTCGGTTGCGAGCGGCAGATGGGGGCCGTGCTGTTCGGTTGCTGCCAGCGGGAGGATGACGACGGAGGCGTGGTCGACCCGCTTGAGTTCCCCGGTTGTGAGCCTGTCCCAGATCATCGCCGCACCGCCCACATTTCCATTTCAACTTTCAGAGTGAACAACAATCCGGACTGAACCGCGGTGCGCACCGGTTGTGGCTCGGGCATCATTTCCCCGTACACTTCATTGAGACGTGGCCACTCATCCAAGTCGGTCATGAAAATATTCACTTTAAACACGTCCGCGGGGGTGCAATTGGCGGTGGCAAGTTGTTTGAAGCAATTTTCAAGCGTCACACGCGTTTGTTCTTCAATCGTATCACCAACGACCTTTCCGGAGGAGTCGAGGGCAGCCTGACCACTGATGACGACCAGCTTTTCCGGATCGACCTCCAGTACCGGAGAGTATGGCCCCGCGGTGGCGTGTTGGGCGGCGCCTGCGGGCAACTGCTTGGGAGGGTTGGCGGGAGCGTTTAACGATATCTCAGGAGACCCCATCGGGTTGGGCAGGTAGCCTGTAAAGGCGCTGATACGCCAACGTTCTTCAATCTTCCGGCAATGGTAGAGGGTCTGCCACTGGAGTCGGTCCGTTCCGCCGTTCTTCATGGCAATGGCTCCGTCAAATTTCTTGTGCGCGACGGCTTTGTCACCCTGTACGTCAATGTCGCGCAAAGTGGTCAGGCGGTGAATTGCCGCTATTGGATCGGGTTCGGCATGCCTGACGCCAAACTGTTCCGCCTGCTTCAGCCATGCGTCGCGGTAGTGACCGAGGCTGGGGAAAGCAATGCTCCAACCGTCCGGATTGGCCCGGAGATTTCCGTCAAGGCCATGGAAACCATCCTCGATAAAGTCTGAGGCAATCCTGTCCCAGTCCTGGGCGACAAAAGCGGCAATATCGCGCTCAACGAGCATTTTCCAAATCGCATGGCGATCGGGATCGGTAGGTGGAAATGGATTAATCATTCAAAAACTCTGAAATCCGTTTGGTAGTGTTCAGTGGCATCCCGGTCCACTTCGATGCCGAGGCCGGGTCCTTCCGGAAGCCTGACATAAGGGGGATCGATCGTCAGGGGTTTTTTGAGCAAGTCGTGCTCCCGGACGAGGCGTCCGAAAATATCGCTGGGCCAGATACAGGTGGGCGCCGCGGCTGCCTGATGGACATACATGGCTTCCAGGATTCCGAGATCCACTTCACTGCCATGCCAGCAGGGGCGGTTTGCCGCCGTGGCGATGGCAGCAAGCTGGGCAAATTCAGCCAGGCCGCCGTTGAAGTTGAAGCCATCCACGGCCTGCTCCTGAAGGGCCAGAATAGCGTCATGCACCCGTTGTCCATGCTCGATGTAGGGCAGGGAAACGTGCAGGACAATGGGAGCGAGCCCCAGTTGGCGCAGGCCACGGTATTCCGAGAGCATCCAGCGCGGCAGAGGATCCTCCAGGCAGAGGAGGTTGCCAACCTCCGCCAGGGCCCGTAGACGCCGTGCCGCTTCGTGTGTCTGCTCCCAGCGTTCGTTTGGATCCAGAATCACCGACATTCCGGGGGCACCGTCACGGACGGCCTCGCACCAGGCGACGACGTCATCCTCCAAGTCGCATTTGAATTTCCAGCAATCAAACCCCTGTCGGGCAAATGCTGCCGCCATGTCCGGAATTTCTCCAGCTTTCCGATGCCCTGTCCAGGCCCCGACTTTCACGCCTTCCCGCACCGGTCCGCCAAGAAGATCACAGAGGCGCAGCCCGTGCGTTTTCGCAAAGGCATCCCAGATGGCCAGCTCAAAGCCATCATGTTCGCGACAGCGGGCGACCGGAACCTGCTGAAGGGGGTTATCGGCAAGGGCGGTACCCAGCAGTCGCTTTCCAATGGCCTCGACCGTTGTCCAGGAATGTCCCCGGTAACATTCACCCAAGCCGGTGATTCCATTGTCCAGTTCAAGTTCGATCAAGAGTTTTGGCAAGGCGTCAAATTGCAGGCTCCAGCCCGCCTGACCCGCTACGGGCAGTTTGTGCAGGGGACGCTCCAGGTCGGGGTGGTTGACAGCTCCGGCGCGGGCCGGGACGATCACTTCCGTCAGGCGAAAGCGGACGATGCGTGTGGTCCCTGCTTTCATACAAAATTCATCGGATACAACAACTCCGTGCTGCCACCATCAACGACCAGAGTCTGTCCTGTCATCGCCCGGGACTGTTCAGAAAGGAGAAAGACCACAACCCGGCCGACATCAATCGGATCAATCTGTGTGGGCAGGGCCTGGTGGTTCTGAATTAAATCATCGACCCAGGCCTCCGGGTCCTGAGCCCAATTGCGGATCAAATCGAAGTTCTGTTCAGAATGGACATAACCCGGAGCGACTCCGTTGACTCTTATGCCGCAGCGACCGTAATGTACCGCGAGAGAGCGGGTCAGGGCATCGACCCCGCCCTTTGCGGCGGCATACAGTCCGTATCCCGGCATCGTTTTCTGTCCATGAATCGAGGACACATTCACGAGAGCCGACGGGTTTTCCACCTGTTCCCGTTCTCCCAGGACATGCCGGATCCAGGCCCGGGCCATGAGCCAGGCCCCGCGCAGGTCAACGCCGATCAAACGATCAAAATCGGCCTCTTCACACAGGTGCGGTGCTTTGTGGAGACCAACACCTGCGTTATTCACCAGATAATGAATGCGCTCAACCTGCTCCAAAGACTCTGAGAACACCCGTTCGACCTGGGCGGCATCGGAAATGTCCCCCTGAACGGTAAGAGCGGTCGGGAAACGTTCCCGTGCTTCGTCGAGACGAGCCGCATCGCGACCGTTGATAAGGGGGCGTCCCCCGGCTTCAATCACCGCCTGCACGACTCCGAAGCCAACGCCCGAAGTCCCCGCTGCTCCGGTAATCAGTACAGATTTGCCTGACAGGTTACACATATTAGAACAAGGGGTCACCGATCTGCGGCCTTTAAAGGTGATATGGGAGCTTATTTCAGTCAAGAGACAAGGGAAAGTGAAGCTGCCGAGAGCCTCCCCAGCTTGCAGCGAGAGGGAAGCACTGTTGCTTGCCGAGCACAGGGACTACGGCCTCGGGGCCTGGTCGACGCGGTGGAGGGTGAGGCCATGCAGGTCCTTGTTGTGATAGGGGGTGAACCAGCTGACAATGTAGCCCACGATGACGACGGTGAAGACGGCAATGGGGAGAATCATGAAGACGTGCACCTCGGTGAAAGCCTGGGCGGACAAGGCGGTGGCGAGGCTCACGAGGACGCCGGTAACGGCCCCAATAGCGTTGGCACGGCGGGTGAACATGCCGAGGGCAAAGACGCCGCCGAAGCCTCCGCCGATCAGGCCGGTGAGAAGGATCATCGTATCCCAGAGGGAAGGCAGACTGTAACGGCTGAGGATCAATGCCATGAGGGTGGCGAAGGCCCCGGCGAGGAGGGTCACAATGCGGGCCACCCGCAGGACCTGATCGTCAGTGGCCGTTTTCTTGAAGCGCTTGTAGAAATCAACGGAGAAGACGGTGGCCACGGAGTTCATACCGCTGTCGAGCGTGGACATGGAGGCGGCAAAAAGGGCGGAGATCACGAGCCCGGCGAGGCCGACGGGAAACTCATGGGCGACAAAGTGCGGGAACGTGGCGTCGAACTGCAGACTAGGATCCATGCGTTCCGGGAAATTGGCATAGAATACCCAAAGAGCGGTCCCGAGGGCAAAGAAGACCAGGTTGCCCGGAATCGTGATCAGGGCCAGGGTCCAGATGGAACGACTGGCAGCCTTCTCATCTCGGGTCGACAGGACGCGCTGCATCATGACCTGATCATTGGGAATGGTCATGATGCCCGCAAAGGCGGCGAGAAAGAAAACCCAGACCGTGGCCGCTTCAAGGGTCAAGCGCCAGTCGAAGATCTTCAATTTTTCGTATTCGTTGGCGATGGTGACAAAGCCAACGAACCCCCCGTCGATTCTGGCAGTCACATAAAACAGGCAGAAGAAGGCGCCTCCGAGGAGGATGATCACCTGGACAACATCCGTCCAGATAACAGCCTTGATGCCGCCCATGTAGGTGTAGAGGGTGGCGATGATACCCATGGCAATGACACTTTCCACCACGCTGATGCCGGTTACCTTGGACAAGGCCAGCGCGGGGAGAAAGAGGACAACGCTCATGCGGCTGCCAAGCTGGGTAAACATCAGAATCAGACTGCCCATGAGGCGCACGCTTACGTGGAATCGAAGCTCCAGGTATTCGTAGGTGGAGACAATGTTGAGCTTGCGGATAAGGGGAACAAGGATGAGGGCAACAATGGCCGCCAGCATCAGGCCGAAAAACACGCTCGTGAAATAAAGCCAGTTGGTGCTGTAGGTCCGCCCGGAAATGGCCATGAAGCTGATGGCGCTGGTCCCGGTCGCGTAGAGGCTGACCCCGACTGCCCACCATGGCACTTTACGCCCGCCAACAAAGTAATCGTTGGAGCCCTTTTCCCGTCGGGAGAAATAGAATCCCATCGCGACGAGGGCAAGGATGTAGAGCAGGATGATGCTGTAATCGATGAAACCGAAGGGACGGGATTCCATGCCCACCCAGACCTCTGAAAGGGTTCCCGTGCCATCACTGCGGATGCCGGCGAGAAAATTCTGTTTGCGGATACTTTCGAAGAAATAGTGGTCGTAGCGACCGCCGACGGACCCGACCGTCGTCCAGGTGTCCGTTACCGCATTGTAGGTGATGATGGTGTGGCTGTGTTCCCTTTCGTCCGCGTCTCCGTCGGTGTGAATAAAGAGCAGATTGGAATGGCCGGAGGGAACACCGTTGGTGGGGTGGAGGGACACCGGGGCAGGGGCCCTGGGCGTCCATTCGGTTTCACGGACGCTACCGAGGCGGTAGACGGGAGACGGGGACCCGTCCGGGGGCAGACCCGATAGGAACAAGGCGTCGTTCTGGACCCCGAAAAAGGGCTTTTGCAAGTAAGTGTCGGACCACAGGGGCAGGGGTTCCCAGCCACTGTCGACGGAGCGCAGGTTCAAGCGCATCAGGACGTTGCCGTCGCTTCCGTCTTCGGCCGCAAGGTAAAGAAACTGGTTGTAGAAAATGACCGAGGGGGAATGCGCTTCGACGGGCAGGTCGGGCAAGGCTTCCACGGAAACAACCGAATCGGATCCGGGGGTCAGTTGCCAGGCCTGCCTCGAAAGACCGTCCGGGTTGCGTCCGCCGACCACCCAGGCCCGCTTCAGGTCGGAGCTGGAACCGGCATCGCGCACCGCAAACGGCAGTTCAAACGTTTCCCATGTTTCCTGGTCTGCGTGGTAGACTGAGCCGCCGTGCAGCCAGTCTCCATCGTGAATCCCTCCGATGGCGAGAAACTCGCCGCCGACCTGGGTGACGATCATGCCCTCCGCCGCATGGGGTATTTCGGCGGCGAGCACGGTGTAGCGTGCTTCGATGCCGATCGCATTGAGCGTGTGAAGGGAGGCGGCCAACCAGACGACGGCAAGGAAAGCCGGAAGGCGTTTAAGGAGGCGTGGGGAGGACATGTTGGAGGATAGAGAGACGCGGGGGGGCGTCCTAGATGAATTTCAGGTAGTCTTCGGGGTCGACGTCCGGGGCCATTTCGACCTCATCGGGATGTGGCAGTCGCCACATGTAGTGGGGGTCAATGTAGGGCGTCTCGTTTCGATACGTTTCCATCAGGGTGACCTTTTTGTGAAGCCCTTCAATAAAATTGGGACCATAATCGTGCATCCACTCGCCCCGTTCGTGGACGGGCATAAAGGGGATGGTGGCCTGCCTGCAGAATTTGATAAAGGCCCGGGTGTTTTCGAGTTCATTGTCGATGAGCGACTGAACGGCCTGCTCGTGGTCCTTCTTGTCGGAGGCCTTGTTGGCCTGCAGATACCCGTGCACGTGGACGATCCAGGCAGCGAGGTTGCGGAGCGTCCGGTTGTAGTGGTAATAGGCCGTGAGGCGCTGCTCCAGATCGTCGAGAACCACGCGGGCCGAATGAGTGGGATCGATGTCCTTAAGCAGATCCTGGATCCGGGTGATCAACTGCTCCAAATCAGGCAGGGTGGAGGCATCATAGAGGCCGAGGAAAGCCTGCATTTCCTCAACGGTATGGATTTCCCAAAGACAATCGGCCTTGAAATCGACGTTGTGGGGGTTGTTGAAGTGGGTAAGGATGTAGTCCTCGTAATAGGCCCGATCCTTAACTGGAATCCGGCCGATATCCGGGACCATGGGCCGGGTCCAGATGCGATACCAGGCAAATCCCTGGTTGCCGAAAAGGGGCCATACGGGGGCCTTTGCGGCGATCTGGTCGGATGCTCTCCACAAGGCGACAAGTTCTGGCGCATAGTCACTTCCCGCCCAAGCCCGGGCCGCGGCCTGAACGGCGGTCTCGGGATCATCATTGATCCCGAGAATGAAGGCCCGGGCGACGGAACGATTCACATCATAGGGTGCCGATGAGGGCGGATCAAAATCCAGTTCAATGCTCGAAGCGCCGGCCTCCCATTCGCGTTTGAGGTTTTTGACCGTCTCGAAGGGGCTGGGAACCCCGAGGACGTAGGGGTTGCCTTCTCCCGAGACCCAGGAGACGAGGCGTGAACCCTTTTTTTCGAGGACCTCGTTGTCTTTCCCGTAGTGCCGGCTGTCGTACCGCTGGGTTCGGTCAAGGCGGTCCAGGCCATCCTCGAGCCCGTCGTAAATGATCTGTTTCTCCTCCTCAATGTTGTTCAATCCAATGAGGATGCGAAAACCGGGATTCACCTTGCGCCCGGCATCCCGCATCCCGCGGTAGTATTTGATCACCAACTCGGCAGCCCTGCGTGCGATCTCCGCATGCGAACGCCATTCGCGCACCATGTAGGGCCCCCCGTTGCGTCCGGGGTAAAGGCTTTCCGTATATTCAAATCCGGATCCGCTGTCATTGATGAGGGTGGAAAGGAAACCAATATCGGGGCACTCCCGGAGAAGGTTCTCCAGCAGGGTCGCATAGTGCCAGCGAACAACCGGGTGGGCAAGCGTCATCGTGTAACGCGGTTCATAGCAACGGAAGGTGTGGTCGATGCGCGGGCCGCGCAGATAGGGGTAGCGTTGAAAGAAGGACTCGGGCGCCGAGCGGGGGTTTGCCACCTGCATGCCGGGAGTCAATCCGTATCGAACCGCGCGTTCTGCCTGCTCCTTCAGGAAGAGCAAATTGGCGTGCAGGTATTCGGGCGGGTAGATTCCGTGGTTGAGGCGGGTATCGACGTACTGGTCGATGTCGGGCAGGAACTGGTAGAAGCGAAAATAGATCTCGCCGACAGGGCCGTGTTCGTAGGCATTGGGCGAGGGGAGGGCATTGACGGCGACGTAACGGCATCCCATCCGTGCCGTTTCGCGAATGGCTGCCTCGGCGTCATAGCCGACGGTGAACCGGCGCCAGAACCCGTAATGCCCGTCAAAGCCGACCACGCCGTCAAAGGCGGGTTTGAGAAAGACGCCGTCAGACCACCTGGCGATGTCCTGATCGGCCCATTCACGGCTCACCAGGCTCCACAAACCGTAGAGGAAGTGGCGGTGGGACACGATCAACCGTCCCCCGTGTTCCGGGGTGTACTGGAAGTACAACCAGCTGCTGTCAGGCTTTTCGCCGGCTGGAATTTCAACACCCGGTTCGCCGGCGATTCCCAGGAGCAAGGTGCCGGCAGCGGAGGCCTGGTCCAACCCCTGGACCGCGATTGCCTCAATGGCAGGGGCGAACTGCACACGCAGTTCCTCGTTTATTGTCTGGTGAACGCGGGCGGCATCCCGGGGGTAGGCCACCCGTTTCAATCGAGTGAGCTCGTTACGAAGCAGGTTCATGTTTTCTTGTGTTCGGGGGATGGATCCAAGTCAACGAGCAAAGGGGATTCAATGGCAGGAGAAAAGCTTTATGGTAAACATGCCCGCATACGGATGAGCGGTGTGTCGGGGGCGTCCCGCCCGCCTGTGGCGCAAGGAGTGACCAGGGGAAGGCGGGAAAGGAGCCGAAACGGTCAGGTTTCGGCTACGGGGAGGGACCAAAACCTGACGGTTTTGGCTACGGGGTGGAGGACCAAAACTTGACGGTTTTGGCTACGGGGAGGGACCAAAACCTGACGGTTTCGGCTACGG
>JAWLGH010000042.1:0-27690 GCA_041685165.1 Oceanipulchritudo sp.
GGAACACGCAGACAATGAAGAAAAAGCAGCTGAAAATCGGGATTGCAGGACTCGGGACAGTCGGGCAGGGCGTCTGGAAACATATCCGTTCCCGGCGGGCCGAGCTCGAGAGCCGGGTCGGGAGTCGCCTCAGCCTGCATCGGGCCGCCGTCCGTGACCCCGCAAAGAAACGCGACCTGCGCATCAGCCCGAAGGTCCTTACCGAGGATGCCATGGCTCTCGCGGTCGACCCGGAAATTGATCTCCTCTGTGAACTGATGGGGGGGACCAGCCAGGCCCTCGCCTTCACGGAGACCGCCCTGCGTCATGGTAAAACCGTTATCACCGCAAACAAGGCCCTTCTCTGCCACCACGGGGAATCGCTCTTCCGCCTTGCCCGCGAGCATGGGGCGCATATCTACTTCGAGGCCAGCGTTGCCGGGGGGATCCCCATCATCAAGGCCTTGCGCGAAGGGCTTGTGGTGAACCGTTACCCCCTCATCTACGGTATCCTCAACGGAACCTGCAACTATATCCTGACCCGCATGGAACGGGAGATGCGGCCGTTTTCGGAGATCCTCGATGATGCTCGTTCCCTGGGCTACGTCGAGGCCGACGAAAGCCTTGACCTGGATGGGCTCGATGCCGCCCACAAGGCGGTCATCATTGCCTACCTTGCTCACGGGAAGTGGATCGCCCTCAAGGACATGGCCGTCGGGGGGATTCGCGACATCACCCTTGAGGATATACAGTGGGCGCAGCGCCTCGGGTTCAAGATCAAGCTCCTTGCCCTTGTCATGCGTGATTTCAAGAAGGGACATGTCTTCACCAGTGTGCAACCCGCCCTGGTCCCCTCGGAGATGATCCTTGCCAACGTTGATGGCGTCTTTAATGCCGTTTCCATCACCGGGGATATTGTTGGCGAGAGTGTTTACATCGGGCGCGGCGCCGGCCAGGATGCCACCGCCAGTGCGGTCATCAGTGACGTTGTCGACGCCGGAAGGGCCATTTCGCATGGTATCATGCCTGAGGAACCGGTTGTTTCAGAGGATCTCGAACTGGCCCGCCCCGAGGATGTCCTCCGTTCCTTCTACCTCCGCCTCTCCGTGAAGGATCGTTCCGGCGTCCTTGCCGAAGTGGCCAATATCCTCTCCGTCGAGGGAATCAGTATCGAAAGCGTCCTCCAGCGGCCCAACGGCGAACCCGGCTCGGCGCACCTTGTCCTCACCACGCACCTCTGCAGCGAGGCTGCCATGGCCGCCGCCCTGAACGTCCTCCGGCGATACCGCTCCCTCAAAAAAGAACCCTTTATACTCCGCATTGCTGACTTTGCGCAGCGCCTCGGTTAAAAACCCGTTACGATGTCATTGATTGTACAGAAATTCGGAGGCACTTCCGTAAAGGATCTTGACCGGATCCGCTCGGTCGCCAGCCGCATCCACAACAGCTGCCTCGCCGGCCATCAGGTCGTCGTCGTTGTCTCCGCGCGTGGAGGGGTGACCAACCGGCTGGTCGCGGACGCCAAGGCCCTTCATCCCCATCCCGACGACCGGGAGATGGACATGCTCCTGTCCATCGGGGAGCAGGAAACCATCGCCCTGACGACGATCGCCCTTCATGCCATCGGCCAACCGGCCATCTCCCGTACGGGCGCGCAGGCGGGGATTGTCACTGACAGTGTCCATACCAGGGCCCGGCTGGTCGATATCAGCGGAGGCGATATCGCCAAGCAGCTCAACGAGGGAAAGGTCGTCATCGTGGCCGGCTTCCAGGGGACCAACCTTGACGGCCAGATCACGACCCTCGGCCGCGGCGGTTCCGACCTTTCCGCCATCGCCCTTGCAGCGGCCCTCAAGGCCGACCTGTGCCAGATCTTTACCGATGTCGACGGCGTCTACACCGCCGACCCCCGGGTTGTGCCCGAGGCCCGCAAGCTTCAGGAGGTCGCCTACGAGGAGATGCTCGAGATGGCCAGCCTGGGGTCAAAGGTGATGCAGTCCCGGGCCGTTGAATTTGCGAATAAACACAATGTGCCCTTTGAGGTGCGCAACAGCTATAACGAAAATCCAGGTACCATAGTGAAAGCGGAAATAACTCTTGAGGACGTCGTTGTCCGGGGCGTCGCCTGTGACAAGAACCAGACCAAGGTTGTCGTCAGTGAATTGCCCGACCAGCCGGGGGCCGCCGCACGCGTCTTCCAGAGCCTTTCGGATGCCAATGTCAACGTGGATATGATCGTCCAGAACCTCGGTCGTGAAGGGGTTGCGAACCTGACCTTCACCCTGCCATCCGATGAGGCCTACCGCGCCGAGAACGCGGTCAAGGCCTGCCTCCTCAACATCGGCAGCGGACGGGTCGACCTGGCCGACCGGATGGCCAAGGTCTCGGTTGTCGGCATCGGGATGAGGAGCCATTCCGGGGTCGCCTCGAAGATGTTCACCGCCCTCGCGGAAAACGGCATCAACATCCAGCTCATCTCCACCAGCGAAATCAAGATTTCCGTGGCGGTGGAGCTCGACAAAGCCGACGAGGCGGTCCGGGTCATTCACCATTCCTTTGGCCTGGGGGAGGAATAGGCCCCGGCATGCGCTACGTTTCGACACGAGGCCTTGCGGAGCCCCTTGGGTTCACGGAGGCGGTGGCCACCGGGCTGGCCCCGGACGGGGGGCTCTACGTGCCCGAGGCCCTTCCCTCCATTGAGCCCTGCCTTGAAGCCTGGGAGGATCTCGACTATGCCGACCTGAGCCGGGAGTTTTTCCGGCTCTTCGCCACCGACCTTGATCCGGCGGTTCTCGATGCCTGTATCACGAAGGCCTACGCGGGGTTTGACGACCCCGGAATTGCCCCGCTGGTAACCCTTGAGCGGCGGCTGCATGTGCTCGAACTCTTCCATGGCCCGACTCTGGCCTTCAAGGATTTCGCCCTCCAGCTGCTTGGAAACCTTTATGAGGCCCAGATCCAGCGGACGGGGAATCCGGTCAATGTGCTGGGAGCCACCTCCGGAGACACCGGGGCCGCCGCCATCCATGGGCTTCTCGGGAAGGCGGGGGTGACAATCTTCATCCTCTATCCCTGTGGGGGTGTTTCCCCGCTCCAGGAGCGCCAGATGACCTGTACCGGGGCCGACAATGTCTACGCCATCGGGATTGAGGGAACCTTTGATGACGCCCAGACGATCATCAAGGATGTCTTCGGCGATCTTGCTTTCCGCCGGGAAGCTCACCTCAGTGCGGTTAACTCGATCAACCTTGCCCGTGTCCTTGCCCAATGTGTCTACTATATCCACGCCTGGCTGCGGCTCCCGGTGGAGGAACGTGACGAGGTAACCTTTATTGTCCCCACCGGGAATTTCGGAAATGTCCTCGCCGGCTGGTGGGCCCGCCGGATGGGGCTTCCGGTAACGGGATTGCGCATCGCGACCAACCAGAATGACATCCTCTACCGGCTCTTCAACAGTGGACGCTACGAGGTCCAGCCGGTCGCACCGAGCTCGGCGCCCTCAATGGATATCCAGATTGCGAGCAATTTTGAGCGCTTCCTCTACCTGCACGAACAGGGCGATGCCAACCGGGTCCGGCAGATCATGGAACAGTTCAGGGAAACCGGCCTTCATGTCCTTGAACCTTTCGACCGGGATTGTTTCTCCGCCAGCCGGGCCGATGACAGCCTCATCCGGGCCCGGATCGCCGAGGTGCATGCCCGCTACGGCTACCTTGTCGATCCCCATACGGCCTGCGGCTTCCAGGATCTTCCGGAGAACGGGACCCGGATTGTCCTTGGCACGGCCCATCCCGCTAAATTTCCGGACACCATCCGCGAGGCCACCGGTGTCCACCCGGTATCCCCGGCCCTGGAGGCCCTTAAGGATCGAGAGCCGCGTGTCTATGTGCTTGAACCGGAGGCGGCAACGGTTAAGGCCTTTATCCGAAAAAACCTTTAATCGCCGGCCTGAGTCCGGCCTGCCGCCTTATGAATATCTGTATTTTGCCCGCCGGAGCCTGGGGCACCGCCCTTGCCATTCACCTGAGCCGTCTCGGGCACACCGTGACCCTCGTCCCGCATACCCTCGAGGAGGCCATGGAAATGGGAGAGGAACGGGAAAACCGACGCTTTTTTCCGGGACACAAGCTTCCGCCCGATCTGCAGGTCGGATTTGAGGTGAAACCCGCCTTGATGGAAGCCGAGGTCTGCATTCTCGCCTGTCCTTCCAGATACCTCCGCTCAGTCTGCCGGCATGTGCGGGGAGAGCTGGATGGCGCCCGTGCCCTGCAGGTCTTCATCACCATCTGCAAGGGCCTCGAGGAAGGGACAAACGAAATCCCCAGCCAGATCCTCACAGCGGAATTGCCGGGTTATTTTCAAGGCGCCCTCAGCGGCCCCACCTTCGCCAGCCAGGTCGCCCAGGGCCAGCCTTCCGCACTTGTCCTCGCCACAAATGCCCTTCAGCCCATCCGGGCCCGGATACAGGAAGCCCTCAGTTCGGAGGCTCTCCGGGTTTACACCAGCGATGACATGACCGGTGTCGAGCTGGGTGGCTGCCTCAAGAACGTCTACGCCATCGCTTCCGGCATGTGTGACGGACTGGGCCTGCGTGACAACAGCAAGGCGGCCCTCCTGACCCGCGCCCTCCATGAAATGGTTCGTGTCGGGGTGGCTCTCGGAGGGAAACGGGAAACGTTTTACGGGCTCACCGGATTCGGCGACCTCGTCCTGACCTGTAACGGACGGGAAAGCCGGAACCGCACCTTCGGGGAACGCTTTGCGGGGGGTGAATCCGTAAAGTCCCTCATCGAGGACAAGGAGATGACGGTTGAGGGCTACCGCACCTCACACTGCTTTCATCATATCTGCCTCAACAAGGGCATTGATGCCCCCATCCTTGAGCAGATCTACCGTATCCTCTTTGAAGGCCAGACTGCCGGCAAGGCCATGCGGGCCCTCATGACCCGGGAATTGAAGCCGGAACACTGACCGCGGATTCCCCCTTCTCGGGCTTTGGCAGCAAAAGGGAGAAAAGCGCCGCGACGAAGAGAAGACCGGCCGCCGTGAGGTAGGCCGTCTGGGATCCCATCCACCAGTAAATGGCGGCTCCGTAAAGCGGGCCGATGGCTCGCCCCAGGGCGCCCACCGAGCGAAAGGCCCCCAGCTCCGCTCCCTGGCGGTTGGCCGGTGCGTAAAGGGAGACAAGGGCGGAAAGGCTCGGGCTCGCGCACCCGACTCCGAATCCAAGAAGAAACAGCCCGGTGTAAAAGAGGCCCGGGGACTGGCTTACGGAGAGGCAGATCAGGGAAAGGGTTCCCGCGAGAAGCCCAAGGGTGGTGAAGTTGCGCTCCCCGAAGCGGTGTCCGAGCCTGCGAACCAGCAGTCCCTGGGTCAGGGAAAGAACAAGCCCGATAAAGAGAAAGAGGAGGGCCATCTGGTGCGGTTGGTAAAACAACCGCTCAAGGGCAAGGAAGGTGAGGGTGAATTCCATCCCGGCAAAGGCCAGAATGAAGAGGAAGTTCACCACAAGGGCCCGGCGTACGTCCGGGATACGTGATCCAAGGCGAAGGAGCGGGCCCGGGTCGCGCAGGTGTTCCTCCTTGTGCCTGGCGTCGAGGGTTTCCGGAAAGGCCCGCCAGACCCAGATGATGTTGATCACGGAGAGCAGGAAGGCAAGGAGTGCAGGAAAAGAAAAGGGGGTCAGGCCAAAGACCGCCTCGGATTCGGGATTGACCCCCAGATTGACCAGGGCGCCAAGCCCCCCGAGGGCAGGTCCGAGAATGAAGCCCAGACCGAAGGCCACCCCAACAAGGGCCATTCCACGCGACCGGCCCCGGGTATCCGTGAGGTCGGCAACGGAAGCGGTGGCAACGGCGATATTGCCCGACATGATACCGCCGAGAACGCGGGCAAGGACAAGGACCCAGAAGCTTCCGGAGAAAATCCAGAGAAGGTAGGAGAGGGCGGTCCCTGTCGTCGTGATGAGAAGGACCCGCCGGCGTCCCATGCCGTCGGAAAGGCGACCCCAGAAGGGAGAGGCAAAAAACTGCAGAACACTGTAGAGCGAGCCAAGAAAGCCGCCAAAAAGGACGGCGACGAGGAATTCCTGGTTCACGCCCTGCGTCAGGCTCTCGAAGAACGCGATCATTCCGTGGAGGAAGGATCCCGGTTCCTCCCGTGGCAGGTACCATTCCAGCATCGCCGGAAAGATCGGGAAAATGATCGAAAAGCCGACCAGATCGATGAAAATGGTCAGCCAGACAATGCCGATGGTACGTTTGGAGGAGCCTTTTTTTGCCATAGTGCCCTTAGTGGTGATTGAATTTCCGTTTCAGGGCCGCGGCGACATTGAGGGGAACAAATTTGGCGATCCGCTCCGGGTCATAATAGGAGACCTGTTTCATGATCGTTGAACTGGTGAAGAAATAGCGGTCACCCGGCATCAGGAAAATGGTCTCAATGCCCGGATCAAGGTCGCGGTTCATCTGCGTCATCTGGAACTCAAATTCAAAATCGGAGACGGCCCGCAGACCCCGGATGAGGACGGAAGCACCGTTCCGGCGGGCAAAGTCAACCACAAGCCCCTCGAAGAGCCGGACGTCGACATTCCAGCCCCTGACGTTGGCGGCGATCAGCTCGATCCGTTCCTCGGCCGAAAAGAGCGGGTTCTTCAACTTATTCGGGGCCACACCGACAACCACATGTTCAAAAATATGCGCGGCCCGCTGGAGGATATCCAGATGACCGTTGGTCACGGGGTCGAAGGTTCCAGGATAGATGGCGATGGCCATGATTGAGGAAGAAGAAGCAAATCCGGGGGACAGGTTAAGCAAAAAAAGGAGGAATGGTTAAATTCGTATCCGGAAACCTCCTGAATCCGGAAAGCCGGAAAAGATTATCCTTGGAACCCCCCTTTCCCCACGGCATAGAATGGACACTCTTTCATGAGGCATTTACCGAACCTTATCACTTTCAGCCGGATTGTGGTCCTCATCGCCCTTGTCTGGCTGGTCATGCAGAACTGGACCGGGGCGGCCACGCTGGCTTTTCTCTGTATCCTCTATGGTTCGATCTCCGATTTCGTCGATGGCCACATTGCCCGCAAATACGGCCTTGTGACCAATTTCGGCAAGATCCTCGACGCCACAGTGGACAAAGTGATGACGCTGGGGGCCTTTGTCCTTCTCATCTGGAGCGGCCTTTTTGCATGGCCCCTTCCGACATGGGGACCCCTTCTTGCCTCGGTGATTGTTTTCTTCATGGCGGTTCGGGAATTCGGGATCACGTTTCTCCGCTTTGTGGCCGCTCGCCGGGACGTCGTTCTGGCCGCTGAAACCTCGGGCAAGCGCAAGACCATCTGGCAGGTCACCGGGATCTGTGTCCTTTTTGCCGTGCCTATGTTCGAGCGCGATGTGGCCGCCTGGATGGGGACAGACCTTTCTCTCTTTGCCCGCTTTGTTCACCTTAACGGCTATTTCTATTTTCTCCTTGCGGCATGGCTGACCCTTTCTTCCGGAATGAGTTACTTCAAGAAGTACGGATGGATGCTCATGCCCGGAAAAGCCGGACCAGGGACCTCGTCATGAATCCCGCGCTGAGACTGTTTCTCCGGCAACTGCCGGACCGTTTCGTCCTTGGACTCTGTACCTGCGGGCCTGTGGGCTACTGGGGCAAGGCCCCGGGGACCAACGGAACCCTTCTCGGACTGGGCCTTTATACAGTGCTCTTTTTCCAGGCCGGACTTGCGACCAGTGTGATCCTCATCCTTCTCCTTGTCGGGTTGGCTGTCCTGATGTGCGACGAAGGTGAACGGCGCCTGCAGAAACGGGATCCGGGTGAGATCATTCTCGACGAGGTGGTGGCCATTCCCGTCTGCTTTCTGGGGCTTGGCCCGAATATGGCCGCCAGCGGGCACGTCTGGCTCTACATGCTGGCGGGCTTCGGGCTCTTCCGGTTCTATGACATCCTTAAGCCATTTGGTATCAGCCGGTTGCAACGCTACCCGGGCGGCGTCGGCGTGGTTCTTGACGATCTTGTCGCGGCGGTTGCGGTGAACCTTACCCTCCGTCTTTTTGAAGCCGCCTTCGTCATCGGCGGCTGGTGAGGTCGTCAGGCCTCAAGCTGCAGAAGGAACTGGAGGGCGGCAAGATAGCCGAAGCCCCCCATCCCGGATATCTGGGCCAGGCAGACGGGAGCTGTCAGGGAGGTGTGCCGAAAGGATTCACGCGCATGGATGTGGCTCAGGTGCACCTCGACGTAGCGCGTTGTGCTGTCAGCGATGGCATCCCGGAGGGCAACACTGGTATGGGTGAGCCCGGCGGGATTAATGATGCCAAGGATTATCCCGGAATCCGACCAGACATGGATCTTTTCGATCAGGTCACCCTCATGGTTGCTCTGGAAATGCTCAATGGAAACGCTGTTCTCCTCCGCAAGGGCGCGTAAGCGGACAAGGATCCCGTCAAGGCTTTCGGAACCATAAATTCCGGGTTCCCGCCGGCCGAGGCGGTGCAGGTTCGGACCATTGAGGATGCCTACCGTTTTCATAGGGTAAACCTGCCACTGGGCGAAGGGCTTGAAAAGGACAAAAAAAACAGGGCCGGGCCGCACAAGGCGGACCCGACCCTTTCTATGTAGGGGAGGGAAAGCTTTTCAGGGTCACAGCGACTCCGCCTTGCGGATCAGTTCCTCCTTGGGAAGCAGGCCGACTGCCTGGTCCTTGAGGTCGCCGTTTTTGAAAAAGAGAATCGTCGGTATGGCCCGGACGTTGTATTTCTGGGCAAGACGCTGATTTTCGTCGACATTGACCTTTGTCACCATGAGGGAATCGCCTTTTTCCGAGGCCAGTTCCTCAAGGATCGGGGCAATCGTGCGACAGGGGCCGCACCATGGGGCCCAGAAATCAACAATCACAGGATTGTCCGTGGAGGCGAGGGTGTCCTCGAAGTTACCTTCATTGAGGTTGGTAATGGTTTCTGACATGATACCTTTGATTATGGATGTATTTTAAAAAAAATGCAACTCACCCTGGCGTATTCCGGCGGATGATTTCAGCGAGTTCCCGGGACTCGGTTTCCTCGAGTGCCTGACCCCTGTCCTTGAGGTCTTCAACCGTCTTCATGAGGGTTTCTGTCATCCGGTCATGGGTTTCTTCGGAGCCCCCGACAATGGAAAATGACTCCGCTCGGGTGATGCGTTTATGCCCGTCGGAATTGTCGAGACCGATTCCAAGGAGATGCGCTGCGGAGTCGTTTTTCATGAGTCCTAACCTTAAGGTTACGGTGATTTGAGAAATATCAAGAAGGATTATTCCGTGACGGCGGTACAGACGATATCTGAAAAGCTTTCTTCCTGTTCGAGGGTGAGGCGGCGGAGGCGGCTCAGCTCGAGGAGGGCAAGGAAGGTGGAAACAATAAAGGGGACGGAGACGGCATCCCCCTCAATCATTTCCGAAAAACGGAAATGGGGACGTCGTTCAAGTTCCTGCAGGAGGTCCTCCATGCGCTCGGCGATGGTGACGGTTTCATCGTGGATCTGGCCAATGACGATTTTTTCGGAAAGGCGGCGCAGGACCTGGTTGAAGGCATTCCAGAGATGAACGGCATCGGTGGGGCAGAGGGGCCGCTCGGGACGATCCTCAGCCCGCTCGAAATAATCCCGGTAGAGGGTGTCCCGGGCCTGTTCCATCAGTTCACCGAGCCTGCCGGAAGCCTCCTTGAACTTGCGGTATTCGATCAGTTGCTGGACCAGTTCCCATCGCGGGTCGGCTTCCTCGTCCTCCTCGTCGACAGGACCCGCAAGCCGGTCCTCCTTGGGCAGGAGAAGGCGGCTCTTGATCTGCATCAGGGTGGCGGCCATGACGAAGAATTCTCCGGCCACCTCGAGGCGCTGCGCCTCCATCGTCTTGAGAATTTCAAGGTATTGCCGGGTGATCCGTTCAATGGGAATATCGTAGATGTCGATCTCGTTTTTCCGGATGAGGAAGAGGAGGAGATCGAGCGGCCCCTCAAACACGGGCAGGCTGACGGAATGTTCGAAAGTCCGGATGAGGGGCTGGTCGGAAGAAGAGTTCTTGGCCATGGGATAACCGCCTAAAAGGAAAGCCAGCGCAGGCGCAGGCCGACGCTGAAGTCGTCCTGACGCCGGTCCTGGTCGGTGAAGGTGACGTAGAATTCAGCCTGCCAGACATTTCCGAAGCGCTGACTGATTCCGTAGCGCTGGCGCGTCCAGGTATCGAGGCGGGAATCGAACTGCCAGTTACCAAAGAGGCCGAGGTTTTCCGAGAGGCGGTAGCGGCCATCGAGGTCGTACTGCTCAATGGCGGTTTCAAGGAATTCGGCCTGGAAACTGACGGCCCAGAGATCGGAGCTGCGGAGCGTGGTACGGAAGAAGGAGGCCTCGGTACGGAAGCCTTCGGTGCGATACTTCTGCATCCAGAGCAGGTCCAGCCAGGGCACGGGAGTGAACTCGATTTCGGTGTAGAAAGCGTCCCATTCATCCCGCCCGGAGGGGGCCGAAAAAAGAAGGTCCTGGTAAAGGTTGAACCGGAGGAAGGGCCGGAATTCGCCGTCGTCCCCCGCGGCAAGAAAACGGTTTTCCCACCCCAGGCGGGCCACGTTCCACTCTCTCAGGACGTCGCCGTGGGTCAGGTCGGCGAGGTCGAGGACGGGGGGAAGGGCACGGTAAAAGGCCGTTTCGTTGAAAAAGATGGGTTTTTCCCGGTCGATGTCGCGGGGATGCCAGCGATAGGTGACGCGGGTGGTGGCCTCGTGCCGCAGGTCCTCGATGCCAAGGCGTGACCAGCCGACACCATAGGTTTTCTGGAGGGTTCGCGAGAGGTCAAAGCCCAGTTCGGCCAGGGTCCGCTCGCTTGAGGGGCCGGTGCCCTCCCATTCATAATGTGTCCAGCGGGTTCCGCCGCGGAGGACAAGCGAGATTCCGCCATCGAAGTGGAAGGGCCGGGTAAGGGTGGCGGAGGCATCGAGGCGGTTCTGGAAGGGTCCGCGAAAGGACAAGGAATCCGGTTCGGGATCCGGCGCGGGTTCAGAGGGTAAGGTGTCCGGGGGCGGGAGGTCTGACGGAGGTGGCGGGGGTGTAAAGGAGGGTGGAGGCGGAATGTCGCCGAGATTCACCGGCGGGAGACCGAGGGGGCCACTGGGAAAGGTGATCCGGGGAAGGTCATTGTCATAGGTGCGATAACGGGTCGCCGTGGCCTGGGCCTGCAGGACAAGACCGGTCGACCCAATCTCGCCCGGAAGCCATTCCGCGTGGATTTCCGGAAGGCGCTCGACGACCCGGTACCCGTCATTGATCTGGGAGCGGGCAAAGGCGTTCAGGAGCAGGCGGTCGCTCTGCCAGGTGAAGTCGAGGAAGGTATCGGGATGATAGGTGTCAAAATACCGGTCCTCGCGGAAATCCCGCATCACTTCCGAATCACTGAGGTAGAGGGAGCGGGCCTGGAGCTGAAGGGTGCCTTCCTCGTTTCGGGCGGCAAGGCGCGCTTCGGCAAATCCCCGGCTCTGGTCGATGCGATTGCCAAGGATGTCGTTTCCCCGTTCCCGGGACGAGTGGTCGTGAATCCATCCGGTATTGACAAAGGCCTGGATGAGACCGTCCCGGCTTGTCCAGTCAGCCGCGGGGCCGAGGAGGATTCCCCGTTCGCTGTAGAAATCAAGGTTTCCGCCAAGGGACAGGTCCTCGCTAAAGGGATAGAGCCAGAAGGACTGGCCAAAGACGCCGAGGTTGTCCCGGTAACCGACAGAAGCGTCCACGTCGAGGGTGGGCTGCCCGAAAGCGTAGGTGAAGCCGGGCAGGGGGAGGGAGAGGTTGCCGATGGTTTCGATACTGAGGCCGCGTCCACGCAGGTAGTCATCAGCGACCCAGGTCCCACGGGCGACGGAGAGCTTGGGAGCCCGTTCGACCGGTTCGCGGAAGTATAGGGAAATGTTCTCAAAATCGACGGCGTCGAGATTTCCGGAAAAGGATTCCCCCTCGATGAAAAGGGGCGGGTAGCCAACCCGGAAACCGGTTGCGGAGAAGGAGCGCGCGGCGGTGTTGTAAGTCAGTTCGCGGGCGAGAAGGCGCAGGCCCACGCGGGTGACGCGGACATTGCCGCGGGCCTCGATTTGTTCGTCGTTGCGGTTGTAACGGATTTCATCGGCCTCGACGGTTGTGTTTTCGTCGCGGTAGACGGCATTTTCCGAGGCAATCAGAAGCCCCGTCTCCTCGCTGTAGGCGATGGGCTGTTCAGCACTCAACTCGGGGGCCTGGCCGGGTGCCGGAAGCGCCCAGAGGCTGGCAACGAGGAAGCTGAGGACTCGGCAAAAGGTATTCACGTTGGAGGGGAGGATGAGTCTCCGCATCAGTGGCTCAAGTGTTATTTTACCCGCTCCGAAGATACCGCCCCCTTCCGGGGAAATCGCTTGCGCCGCTGGAACTTCCCTGCAATCACGATAGGTCATCCAAAGTTTCCATCTCAACGCTCCACCCACATGATCCTCTCAAAGTCGGAATTCGAGAACCTTCTCAAGGCACGCCACTATCATCCCCATGACCGCCTCGGCATGCACCCTTGCAAGGGTGGTCTCGTCGTCCGTGCCCTCCTGCAGGATGCCAAAAGCTGCGAGGTGGTGGACCTCGCAACAGACAGGCGATATCCCCTTGAGCGCCTCCACGAGGACGGGTTTTTCGAGGGACAGATCAGCGACCGTTCGGAGGTCTTTCCGTACCGCCTCCGGGTCGAGGCATACAACGGCGAGATACACCAGTTCTACGATCCCTACCGCTTCCTTCCCACCATGACCGAGGAGGACCTCTATCTCTTCAATATGGGGGATGACCACCGGATTTACCGGAAACTCGGGGCGCACATTCGAACCATTGACGGGGTCCCCGGAGTGGCTTTTGCGGTCTGGGCTCCGAGCGCCGAACGCGTCAGTGTCGTGGGCGACTTCAACCGCTGGGACGGGCGTTACCATCCGATGCGCACCCTCGGATCCTCCGGGGTCTGGGAGATCTTCATCCCGGGACTGGGGGAAGGCCAGAAATACAAGTTCGAGATTCGTGATGCCTCCGGAAGTCTTCACATGAAGACGGATCCCTACGGGACCTATTTCGAGGCGCCTCCCCATAATGCAAGCATCATCTGCGGGGTGGAGACCTTTGACTGGGAGGACGCGGATTTCCTTGGAAGGCGGGCCCAGACTGACTGGAAGACCGCTCCCATCAGCATCTATGAGGTCCATTTTGGCTCATGGAAACGGTGTGTTGAGGATGGGGGACGCCCTTTTTCCTACCGGGAAATGGCCGCTGAACTGACCCGGTATGTCTCCGAAATGGGCTACACTCATGTCGAGTTCATGCCCTTGGCCGAACATCCTTTCACGGGATCCTGGGGCTACCAGGTCACCGGCTACTTCGCCCCCACCCAACGCTACGGTACCCCGGACGATTTCAAGTATCTGATCAACACGCTCCACAAGGCGGGTATCGGAGTCCTTGTCGACTGGGTACCGGCGCATTTCCCGACGGATGCTTTTGCCCTCGGGAAATTTGACGGATCCGCCCTGTATGAGCACGAGGATCCCCGCCAGGGCTTCCATCAGGACTGGGGGACCCTGATCCCGAACTTCGGTCGCCTCGAGGTCAGGGCCTTCCTTATCGCAAGTGCCCTGTCATGGCTTGACCGCTACCATATCGACGGTTTCCGGGTCGATGCCGTGGCCTCCATCCTTTACCTCGACTACTCCCGCAAAGACGGTGAATGGATTCCCAACCGCTACGGCGGACGCGAAAACCTGGAAGCGATCGAACTCATGCAGACGACGAACCGTCTCGTGCACGAATACTACCCGGGCGTCCTTATGATCGCCGAGGAATCCACCGCTTTCAGCGGCATATCCAAGCCGGTTGAGGAGGGCGGCATCGGGTTCGACTTCAAATGGAACATGGGGTGGATGCATGACACCCTCGATTATTTCCAGAAGGATCCGATCTACCGCAAGTACCATCAGAACAACCTCACCTTCGGGATGATCTACCAGTATTCGGAAAATTTCGTTCAATGTTTCTCCCACGACGAGGTTGTTCATGGCAAAGGATCCATGCTCATGAAGATGGGCGCCGGCAGTATCCCCGAGAAAGCCCAGAATTTACGCGCCCTCTATGCCCTCATGTGGGCCTGGCCCGGCAAGAAAACCTTGTTCATGGGGTGCGACTTTGGTCAATCCGAGGAATGGTCCTATGACCACAGCCTTTCCTGGCACCTCCTCCAGTACAAGGATCATTCGGGTATCAGGGACCTCGTCCGCGATCTCAACCAGGTCTATCGCTCCGAACCGGGCCTCTATTTCCATGACACCGACTCAAAGGGCTTCGACTGGGTTTCCGCGGGTGATGCAGACTCCTCCGTCATCGCCTTCCTGCGCAAGGGGCGGGACCCGGGGGAAACCCTCCTTGTCGTCGGGCATTACACCGCCGTCAACCGCTACGGTTATGCCCTGGGGGTTCCCCTTCCCGGCTTCTGGAAGGAATTGATCAACTCAAACGCCAGCCACTACGGAGGCGAGGGGACCGGCAACCTTGGCGGAATCACCAGTGATCCCATCCCCTGGGATAACCACCCGCATTCCCTCAAGCTGACGCTTCCGGCCAACAGCACCAGCATCTTCAAGTATGTTGGTGAGGTTTCAGATTAAAGAGGGGAAACCAGCCTGTTTCCCCGGTTGCGCGCCTTGCAAGGACCCAACCCGGCGCCTCCTCGAGCCCTTCCAGGATTTCCCCGCAACGGGCTGACAGCTCTGTCCCGTCAAAGGCCTGCGAGGTCCGCCCGGGGCCGGGGGAAGTGACGGTCAGGCAGGAGGCAGGAATCCAGCCGGTCTGCCGGCCGGCTTTCACCCAGAGCCAGCCAGGCCAGCTCATGTCGCTCCGGAGAATCGTTACCTCTGAACCCTCCGGCAGTTGCAACGGGTGCGGATCATGAACCTCGTAGTCCGCGAGGACCCTGAAACGTGTGCCTTTGGTCATGGCGTCGACTAGAAGGCCTCTTCAGGAATTTGACAATCCCGGAGAGCTCCCGGAACATAACGGTATGGCATTGCAGGAAAAAAGGGAACGCATAATCGAGGACATGAGCTTTCTGCCGGATCGTTTTGAGCGGTTCACCTACATCGTGGACTATGCCAAGGACCGGGAGGTCCTTCCGGAATCCCTTCGGGCGGAGCCGTTCCGCGTCGAAGGGTGTCAGTCGCAACTCTGGCTGGTCCCCGAATTCAAGGACGGTCTCTGTTACTTCCGGGCGGACTCCGATTCCGCCATCGTAAAGGGAATCGCCACCATCATCTGCGATTACTACAGCGGGGAGGATCCGGAGACCATTATTTCCGGGGATGTGAAATTTCTTGAGGAGGTCGGTGTCGACCAGCATCTCTCGAGCAACCGCCGCAACGGCCTCGGAAAAGTCGACGAACGGATCAAGCGCTTTGCCGCTTCCTGCCTCGAGACAAACCAGTCGGAGTGACCAACGGCCAGCAGGTCCAGGGCCGGTTCCGCGATGCCCACCTTCATCTCCAGGATCCGCGCCTGCAGACGGCCTTGAAAAAGGGGGACAGGCCCTTTTCCGGGATTGAGGCCCAGGTCTGCAATGGTACCTGCCCGGATGACTGGGAGGCCGTTGCCGAGCTCCGTAAAACCTTTCCGGAACGTGTCCTCGCCGCCTACGGGGTGCATCCCTGGAAAGTGGACCGGCTCCCCGCGGACTGGGACGTCAGGCTGGAAAACCACCTCAATTCGGACGCGGTCAGCGTCGGGGAAATTGGACTCGACCACTGGATTGAGCCTCGCGATGAGGACCGCCAGGTCGAGGTCTTTGATCGTCAGCTTGTCATTGCCGCGGAGGCCGGGCTGCCGCCGACCCTGCATTGCCTGCGCGCCTGGGGTCTTCTTCTCGACCGCCTGAAGGCGGGCCCTCCCCTCGAAAACGGTTTTCTCGTGCACGCTTTCGGCGGCTCGCGGGAAGTCCTCCACCAACTCCTTGATCGCGGGGCCTATGTCTCCTTTTCAGCCTATGCCTGTGCTCCCCGCCGCAAGCGGATGCGCGAGGCCATCCGGGCCTGCCCCGCCGACCGCCTCCTTGCCGAAACCGATGCCCCCGATATGGCGCCTCCGGAAAGTGAGGCCGCTTATCCGTTGACCACCGTCGACGGGGAACGCCTTCATCATCCAGCTGAAATCCGGACGGCTTATGCGCTCCTCGCAGAGTTACGGGAAACCGGCCCCGGGGAACTCGCGGCCGCTATCGCTGACAACTTCGACCGTCTCTTCCGCAGCGGCGCCGGCGCTGGCGATTTTGGTTTGCCGTAGACCGTTCCTTGCCTCATGGGATGGGCATGGAGTTGATCACGGTGCTGGCACGGGGGCTCTTCGGCATTGCAGCCCTGACAGGGCTTCTCTGGCTCATGAGCCGTTCCCGGAAATCAATTGACTGGCGCCTCGTGGCCAGCGGTCTCGGACTGCAGCTTGCCCTTGCCGCGATCATCCTGAAAGTCCCCAACGCGGACAAGCCCATTGAATGGATCTCGGGTTTCTTTGTCGCCCTGCTCAGCTTCACCGATGCCGGGACCCGGTTTGTCTTTGGCTTTCTCGGCGCCGGTCCCGAATTCTGGGACCGCGTGAACACCTCCCTCAGTGACGGCGACACTGTTTTCACGGGTTTTGGTCTTATTTTTGCCTTCAAGGTTCTTCCCACGGTCATTTTCTTTTCCGCCCTGACCTCGGTTCTCTATTATCTTGGCTGGCTCCAGTTCCTCGTGAAAGGCTTTGCCTGGATGCTCCAGAAATCAATGCGCCTTTCCGGGACGGAGAGCCTCGCCGCGGCCGCCAATGTCTTTATCGGGCAGACCGAGGCCCCTCTGATGGTCAAGCCCTACATCTCAAACATGAACCGCTCCGAGCTGATGTGCCTTATGACCGGGGGCATGGCAACGATCGCCGGTGGCGTCTTCGGGGCCTACGTCTGGATCCTCGGGGGGAGCGACCCCGCTTCCCAGGCCGCCTTCGCCAAGCATCTCCTCACCGCTTCCATCCTTTCCGCTCCCGCCGCCATCGTGGCTGCCAAGATGCTCATTCCCCAGACCGAAACCGTGGATTACGGTCTCAAGGTCAACCGGGAAAAACTGGGCGACAACGCCTTTGATGCCGCCTGCCAGGGAACCACCCAGGGAATGATGCTGGCCCTCAATATCGGCGCCATGCTGATCACCTTCCTCGCCTTCATCGCCCTCTTCAACTACCTCATTGCCTTCGGGGGATCCGTGACGGGCCTCAATGCCCTTGTTGCCGACGTTACCGGAGGCGCTTTCGAGAGCCTGTCCCTTGAATTTCTCTTCGGGATTCTCTTTGCCCCGCTTGCCTGGATCATCGGTATCGGTGCCGGCGACCTCATGGCCATCGGCCAGCTTCTCGGGATCAAGGTTGTCGCGAATGAGTTTGTCGCCTACGAGCAACTCGGAAACATGATGGCGGAGGAGGGCCTGCTGAGCGAGCGCTCCATTATCATAGCGACCTATGCCCTCTGCGGATTCGCCAATTTCAGCTCCATGGGGATCCAGATCGGGGGAATTTCCGTCCTTGCCCCGAGCCAGCGGGCCAACCTTTCCCGCCTGGCCCTCCTGTCCGTGGTCGGGGGGACGGCGGCCTGCCTCTACACCGGGGCCATCGCCGGAATCTTCCTCAATCCCTAGGCACGGAGGCCGAGGCTTTCCTCGAGGCGGGTTCGCAGGCCGGTGTGGCGTAGTTTCTGCTCATTGTTGTTAACCGCCATGGCCCATGCCGCCGGGTCGCCGACGACAAAGACCTTTTTCCGACCGCGGGTGATCGCGGTGTAAAGCAGGTTGCGCTGGAGGAGCACGTAATGCTGCTTCAGAACGGGAAAAACCACCACCGGAAACTCGCTTCCCTGCGACTTGTGGATGCTGATCGCGTAGGCCAGCTCGAGATCGATGAGTTCCATCCGTTCCAGGTCGACAACCCGCCCCTCAAAATCGACCGCGAGGGTTCCGGCATCCGGTTGTACCGCGGTCACCGTGCCCATGTCGCCGTTGAAGATGTTCTTGTCGTAATTGTTGCGTGTCTGGAGGACGCGATCGCCGAGGGAATAGACGGTGTCCCCGAAGACGACCCCCCGGGATCCCGGGTTAAGGCGTTTCTGCAGGGTGGTGTTGATCTGGCGGATACCGGTAATCCCCCGGTGCATGGGAGCCAGCACCTGAACGTCCCGGATGGGGTCGATCCCCTTGAGCCGGGAAGGAATCCACGCGGCGATCAGTTCCTGGACAAGGTCGAGGCAGTGTGCGGGATCCGGTTCCGGGATAAACTGAAGATCCCAGCGGGGTTCAAGCTTCTCGAGGCCGGCCGCTGTTTTCGGGGGCGAGGAACGCCCACCGAGTACAGCGTGGGCCGTTGTCACAATGTTGCTCTCCTCGCGCTGGCGATAGACCTGTTCAAGACGGACAACGGGGATGCCGGCACGCTCGATGAGGTCATTCAGCACATTGCCCGAGCCGACACTCGGAAGCTGGTTGACGTCCCCGACAAGGAGAAGGTGGGCATCCGCGGGGATGCTGCGGAACATCGCCGAGGCAAGGGCGTTGTCGAGCATGCTGGCCTCGTCGACAATCAGGTAATGGCACTTCAGCGGGTGGTCCTCGTTCATCGTGAAACCCCCTTTTGAGGGGTCAAACTTGAGCAGCCGGTGCAGGGTCGAGGCATGGCTCCGGGTCGATTCGGAAAGGCGCTGGGCGGCCCGACCGGTAGGGGAGGCGAGGGCGAGGCGGACCTTCTTCGCGGAGAGGATTTCCACAAGGCTCCGGAGGATGGTCGTTTTCCCGGTCCCGGGACCGCCAGTCAGGACGGAGACCTTGGAACCGAGGGCCTGGCGGAGGGCCTCCGTCTGCTCGAGGGAAAAACTGATCCGGCTGCGTTGCTGGGCCCATTCGATGGCGACCTCGATCTTGATAGGGGGAAGGCAGGAAGCGGTTTCCCGGAGCCGGGCCACCTGGCGGGCGATGGTCCGTTCGCGCATGTCATTGATCGGCAACTGCAGAAAGTCCGTCCCTTCGATGATGAGCATGTGCCGGTCCTCGACAAGGGCCCCGAGGTGCGGCTCGATATCCTCCCGCTTGACTTCAAGAAGGCGCTCGGCCTCCTCAATGAGAAAGCTGCGGGGGAGGGCGGTATGTCCCTCGGATTCCTTGTCCTTGAGGACGTGCAGGAGCCCGGCCTCAATGCGCTGGGCGGAGGCAAAGCCAAACCCGAGGTTGCGGGCGATCTGGTCGGCTGTCTTGAAACCGATTCCCTCGATTTCCCGGGCCGTGGTGTAGGGATCCTCGAGAAGAATGGCCTTGGCCTGGGTCCCGTAGCGCTTGACGAGGCGCAGGCAGTTGCGCACCGAGACCCCGTAGGTCTGGAGGAAGAGCATGATCTCCCGGCTCGCCCGCTGGGTGTCCCAGGCCGTCTTGATCTCCCGCACCCGCTTGGGTCCAATGCCCTCGACCTCGCGCAGCCGGGCCGACTCGTTCTCGATGACCTCGAAGGTCTCCTTCCCGAAGGCCTCGACAATCTTCCGGGCATAGGTCTTGCCAATCCCGGGAACCAGCCCGCTCCCAAGGTATTTGCGGATCCCGTAGACCGAGGCCGGCAGGGTGGACTCGCAAGCCGTCACCTTGAACTGACGGCCATGCTGGCGATGGGTTTCCCATGCCCCGGACAATTCGAGCGTCTCCCCGCACTGGACATTTGGAAGCACTCCGGTGACGGTGTGGGTCAGGCCGGTTTCCTCGCGCAATTCACCGACGCAGAACTGGTTCTCGGGGTTGCTGTAAATGATCTTTTCCAGGACCCCGCTCAGTTTGTCCAGATGCCCGGGAGGCGCTTCCGGCTGTTTGTCCATCTCAGGCCCGGCTCCCCGATGGAGGTTCCAGCCCGAAAACCGCTTTTCCAAGCTCATGGAGGGTTTCGTATACCCCACCGGACTCGGTTTCCTCCTCCAGTTGTGCCACCGTGTGGGAACCGGTTGCAACAAGGTAACACGGCATCCCCGCCGCCGCCGCGGCATCCACGTCGTACGGTGAGTCACCTATCATGCAGGCGTGCTCGGCATCGGCACCAAGTTCCTTGAGGACATGGTGCGTAAACTCCGGCTGGGGTTTGCGCCAGGGGGTGTCAAGCGTCCCGAAAATGCCGTCCAGATGGCCGGAAAGGCCGATATGACCAAGGACCTTGCGGGCCCGGGAGCCCTCCTTGTTCGTAAAGACGGCCATCTTCAGGCCCCGGTCGCGCAGTTCATCAAGGATCCATGTTGCTCCCGGCAGGACTTCAATCTCCTCGTGCCAGATGCGGTCGAATTCCTCCCGGAAAAGGGTTACGGCCGTTTCCACATGTTCCTGCGGGATTAATTTCGCGAAGGTGATGACAATCGACCCACCCACGGAAGCACGCACTTTTTCATAGCTGACCGGTTCCAGCCCGAGCTGATTGAGGGCATAGGCATAGCAACGGTAAATGACCCGGAAATGGTCGATAAGGGTACCGTCGAGATCGAACAATACGGCTTTGCAAGGCGTATGGGCGGGAGTTTGCACGTTTTTGAAGGAGAAATCACCCCCCTGCTTTGTCAATGCCCTTCAAAGCCCGAATAGGGGTAATTTCAATTGCCGTGACACGGAATTTATTTTGCCTTTGCCCATTGGAGCGCTGATGACGTTGGGAATGCATTCCGAATTTGATTTTGATTCCTTTCCCGACCGGTCGAATACCGGCAGCCTCAAGTGGCAGAAGTATCATGGACGCGACATCCTGCCGATGTGGGTCGCTGACATGGATTTCCGCTCTCCCGAGCCGGTCCGGGAGGCCCTGCGCGAGCGGGTTGAACACGGGGTTTACGGCTATACGGTTCCCTATCCCGGGGTTGAAAACGCGGTCATTGAGTACATGAAAGAGGTTCACCGGCTGGAGATTGAATCCGAATGGATTGTCTGGATGCCCGGCCTTGTGCCGGCCCTCAATGCGGCCTCGCGGGCCTTTGAAAGCCCGGGGGACAGCGTGATGACAAACACCCCCGTCTACCCGCCTTTCCTCTCTGCTCCGGAATGGCAGGACAAGGAGCTTCTGGCCGTCCCGCTGAAAGTCGCCGGCGATCGCTATACCTTTGATTTTGAGGCCATGGAAGCGGCCGTCAATGAGCGGACCCGCCTCTTCATCCTTTGCAATCCGCACAATCCCGTCGGTCGTGCCTGGAGTCGCGAGGAATTACTCGAGCTTCTTGCCTTCTGTCGCCGGCACGACCTGATCGTGGTCTCCGATGAAATCCACTGTGACCTCATTCTCGATCCGGATCTGCCCCATCACACCTTCCTCAGCCTCGATCCCTGGGCCCGGGATCATTCCCTGACCCTCATGGCTCCGAGCAAGACCTACAATGTTCCCGGACTCGCCTGCAGCTTCATCATTGTCCCCGACAAGGGCCTTCGCCGCCGTTTCCAGCAGGCCTCGCGGGGTCTCATCACGGAGGTCAACTGCCTCGGATACGCCGGATGTGAGGCTGCCTACCGCCATGGGGAACCCTGGCGCAGGGCCTTACTGGAGGTCCTGCGGAAAAACTACATGCGTACCCAATCCTTCATCCGCGGGGAAATGCCCCTCATCCGCATGTTCCCCATGGAGGCCACCTACCTCGCATGGCTCGATGTCCGCCCCCTCGGACTGGAAAGCCCGGACCAGCATTTCGAGGCGCACGGGGTCGGACTCAGCAACGGGACCTTCTTCGGGTCGCCCGGATTTCTCCGCCTCAATTTCGGCTGCCCCCCGAAAATGCTCGAAACCGCCCTCGAACGCATGAAGATGGCCTACGATGCCTGCACCGGTTAACCGCCGCCGAAGATGAATATTCTCAGTCGATACCTTGCCGGATCCGTCATTGTAACGAGCCTTGCGGGGATTCTTGTATTCGTCTTCATCCTCATCACCGGCAATGCCATGCGGGACATCCTCGGGCTCCTGGCGGAGGGCTACATCCCCCTGTCCCTTTTCGGCGAACTGCTCTTTCTCCTTGTTCCTTACGCCTTCTCCTTCGCAATGCCCCTCGGGATGCTCATCGCGATCCTGCTCGTCATCGGGCGCCTCTCCGCCAACCGCGAACTGACCGCCCTGAAATCGGCCGGGATCTCCATCTACGCCATCGCCGGGCCGGTCCTCTTCGTCGCCATCTGCGGCAGCTTTGTCGCCGCCTACATCAACGCCGTGCACGCCCCCGCGGCCCGGGCCTCCTACCGGGCCATCCTCAATGACATTGTTCGCGAGGATCCGCTCCGGTTTATCGTCTCCCGGACCTTCATCCACGATTTCCCCGGGTACATCATCTATGTCGGGGAAAAGGACCGCGACCGGATGAAGCAATTCTGGCTCTGGGAACTGGATGAGGAAAAGCGCGCCGTCCGCCTCCTGCGGGCCGAGGAGGGGAGTTTTCATTACAATGAGGCAAACGATTCCCTCGTCCTCACCCTGCAGAAGGGCTTCACCGAGTTGCGCGATGCTGATAATCCCGACAACCTGCAGGAAATCCAGCCGACTCTTTCCTTCCGCGACGCCCGCATCCGGCTCCCCCTGGCCAGCCTGCTCGGCACCGCCCACAAGCCACGCAAGCTCAAGGACTTTACGGTGGCCGAACTCCTCCAGCGTCGGGAAGCCGCGCGCCAGCTGCTCGAGACGGACCTGTCACCTCCGGAAAAGAGGGAGGCGCGCATCAGCTTCGGTCAATACCAGTACTACATCAGCCGCCACTTTGCGATGGCCTTCAGTGTCTTCTCCCTTTCCGTGTTCGCGATCCCCCTCGGCATCCGGGTCAGCCGCACCGAGACCTACGCCAACTTCACCCTCGCCCTCGTTATTGCCTTCGGTTACTACTTTGCCATGATTGTCATCGGCTGGGCGGAAGCAAAACCTCACCTGCGCCCGGAACTTCTCGTCTGGTTGCCCAATCTCGCCGCCCAGGCCATCGGGTTCACCCTCCTCGCCCGCGCCAACCGGCACTGAGGCCGTGCTGCCTTTTTCGAAACAAGGTTTGAAAACTCATGGACATTAAAAGCTACATCCTGATCATTTTACTTGTGACACAGCAATCCATCCAGGCGTCGCCATCGGATAAACTTCCAGAAGTCCATTTTGAGGAATGGCGGGCCATGAACGCCGCCAAGGCGGAGACTATCGAGTGGTTTCAGGATGCGAAATTCGGCATGTTCATCCATTGGGGCCTTTATTCGATCCCAGCCGGCGTCTGGAATGGGAGGAAAATCCATGAAATGCGCAAACCGCATATTGCCGAATGGATTCAATATGCGGCGAAGATTCCGCGGGAGGCGTATGCCGAGCTGGCGAAGTCTTTCAATCCCATCAACTTTGATGCGGAATCGATTGTCGCCCTGGCCAAGCGTGCGGGTATGAAGTACCTGGTCATTACATCGAAGCACCATGATGGTTTCGCCCTTTATGACTCACAAGTGAGCGAATTTGATGTGGTCGATGCAACGCCCTTCAAGAGGGATGTCATCCGCGAGTTATATGATGCCTGCAAGCAAGCTGGTCTGGAATTCGGTGTGTACTATTCCCACAACATCGACTGGGCCGACGGTTCGGATTCAAGGGTCTCGGAATACATTGAGAAGGGCTGGGCGGATGAGAACACTGATTTTGCCTACGGGGCGAATACCTGGGATCCCAGCCCCAACAGCTTTGACGCCTACCTTGAAAACAAGGCCTATCGCCAGGTAAAGGAGCTCATGACCAACTTCCCTGACATGAAATGCCTCTGGTATGACATGCCGGGGCGCATGAATGCCGAACAGAGCTTTAATTTCTACAGGATTGTTCACGAGATCCAGCCTCAGATCATCATCAACCACCGCATCGGGAATGGTTTTGGTGACTACACCATTCCGGGTGACAACCGGATTCCCGCGAATCTGGATGAGCTGATCAAGCCATGGGAGACGGTTGGCACATTCAATAACTCGTGGGGCTTCAATGGATATGACCAGGACTGGAAGTCCCCCCGGGAAATCCTTTATTGGCTGATCGAAATCGTCTCCAAGGGGGGCAACTACATGCTGAATATCGGACCAACCGGTCTCGGTGGTGTGCCTGTCGAAAGTGTCAGTAATCTCGAGGCAGTCGGTGCCTGGATGGATGTCAATGGCGAGGCCGTTTATGGAACCGAAAGGTGGGAAGTCAGCAAGGAGGGGCCGACTCAGATTGACATGTCAGGTACCGGACATCGAGAGGAGTCCGGCTTTAATGTTGAATTTACCCCCGGGGATTTCTGGTTCACGAGAAAGGGCGAATCGCTCTATGCGATTTCCCTTGTTGCCCCAGGTGAAGCAGCCCGCGTGAAGGCCTTTCACACCGGAATTGGAACGATTCGCTCCGTTGAGGTTCTTGGAGTCGGACAACCCGATTACCGACAATCTGACGATGGGTTGGAGGTGATTCTGCCAGCGGATTTCCAGCCCGATCTGGGGTATGTCATTAAAGTAACGCTTTAGGGGTCAATAGAAAGACCTGTTCGTCCCGGCCCCTTTTATCGAGCGTCCGGCCAAGATTCCGCAATTTTGGATTGCTTCCGTCCACCTTTAGCCCTTCAACAACCTTTTCTTACTTGCCCGGGTGGCGGAACTGGCAGACGCGCTGGATTTAGGATCCAGTTCCTTCGGGAGTGCAGGTTCGATCCCTGTCCCGGGTACTTCGTTTTTGTTCAACACCTTAAGAATTGAAGCCGACCTTCCGCCTGACTCCCGGAAGGTCATCGGAAAGGTGCATGCCGCGTCTGGATTCTTCTCATGCGCTGGATACGGCGGAGCTTGGGCGGACTGCTTTAAGGCATTGTCTTCAGGCGCGGAATCTTCAATGGTTAGGGCGAGGATCCGCTATGCCCTTTCGTTTGCGCAAAAAACTGCCCGGCGTCTACGTCAAGGAACTGCCCAGCTTCCGGCCACCAATCAGCGGGGTCGCGACCGCGGTCACCGCCTTTGCCGGCTGGTCGCCGACAGGGCCGGTTGACCAGGCCGTGCGGATTGGCAATTTCGGGGATTACGCAACCATCTTCGGCGGGCTGCACGCGGACAGCCTCCTCGGTTTTGCGGTATCCCAATTCTTCGACAACGGGGGCAGGGAGGCATATATTATCCGCCTGGCCGATGGCGATGGCGGCTCACCGCTGTCCCCGAATGATGGCGTGTTCCGGACCCGGTTACTGGAGCCGGGTGGAGGCATACACCTCCTGGATGATGTCGATTTGTTCAATCTCCTCTGCGTGCCCGGACTGACCCAGACGACAGATATCGCCCAGCTGCAGGCATTCTGTGCCGTCCGGCGGGCCTTCCTCATCGTCGACTGCCCGGCGGATGCGACCGTCGCCTCCCTGCAGTCCGGCGTGCCGTCCGGACTGGAAGGAAGCGAGGCCATGAATGCCGCCGTTTACTTCCCCTGGATAGAGGCGCCGGATCCATTGGATCATTTCCTGCCGCGGACCTTTCCGCCCTGTGGCTTTATCGCCGGTATTTATGCGAGAACGGATGGGACCCGCGGCGTGTGGAAGGCGCCGGCAGGCAGGAATGCCAGCCTCAACGGTGCGACCGGACCGGCGCTTGCGGTATCCAGTCCACAGGCCCGCCTGCTTAATCCGCAGGCGGTAAACTGTATCCGCGCATTCCCGGGATACGGCACCTTGTGCATGGGCGCCCGCACCCTCCACGGGCAGGCAAGCCGGGGTTCCGAGTGGAGATACGTTCCTGTCCGCCGGACGGCCCTCTTCATCGAAGAGAGCCTGGAGCGTGGATTGAGGTGGACGGTCTTCGAGCCCAATGACGAAAATCTCTGGTCGCAGATCCGTGCCAGCGTGAACGTGTTCCTCAACAGCCTCTATCGCAAGGGCGCTTTCCCGGGGACCTCGGCCAGGGAAGCGTGGTTCGTCAGGTGTGACCGGAGTACGACCACGCAGCGCGATATTGATCACGGCATCGTCAATCTGCTCGTCGGGTTCGCCCCCCTCAAGCCGGCAGAGTTTGTCGTGCTCAAGCTGACGCTGAAGATGCAGTAGGATGGTGAAAGGAATTGAACCTTCCGCCTCTACGCCATCGGATGTACGCGTCCGTATCCGGCGGTTGACGGTAAGTCCATTTTGATGATTTAAATTATCCTGGGCAAAACGACTCAACGAAACCGACAGCCTGATCCCTTGCAGGCCGTTAAGGTTGTTTCTGCTAGCTGGGCACACCGCTTCCCCTTGACGGCTGATTTCCCAAAACCGGATCACCTTCGGGCGACCGTTGGCGTCGGCGTGTAGCGCGTGTGGAGGAGATGATGGGACTTTTCGCCGAAGGGCGCGCCAAGGTATTCAGCGTACAGCTGGGCGATCTGCGGATTGTTGTGGGAGGCGCGAAGGGGCTTCCCCTCATCCTCCTCGTAGATGGCCGCGATGCGCTTCCGGCGTACGGAATCATCGGTAACACGTGGCTGTCCGCCGCCCCCGATACAGCCGCCGGGACAGGTCATGACTTCGACGAAGTGGCAGGACTTCCGCCCGCTTCGGATGGCCTCGAGGAGCTTGCGGGCGTTACCCAGCCCGTGGGCCACGGCGACCCGGAGTTCAACGCCCTCGAGGAAGGCCCAGTCCGGCAGGCAGTCTTGGAGGACAAGCGAGGCCTCCTTGAGGCCGTCAAGACCGGCGATTGATTCCACATGGAGATTATGCAGGGGGAGGGGTCGGCCGGTCACCAGTTCGTAAGCGGTCCGGATGGCCGCTTCCATGACCCCGCCGGTGTTGGCGAAGATGTCGGCCGCGCCCGAGGAAAGCCCCATCGGCGCATCCATTTCGTCGTCCTCAAGGTTCCGGAAATCGATGCCCGAGGACTTGATCATTTCCGCCAGTTCACGTGTCGTGAGGACGTGGTCGACGTCCTGCAGGCCGCTGTCGTCCATTTCCGGCCGTTGCGCCTCGAACTTTTTGGCCGTGCAGGGCATGACCGAGACGACGGTGATGTCGCCGGCGGAGCGTCCGATCTTCCGCGCGTAGTAGGTTTTCGCGACAGCACCAAACATCTGTTGCGGGGACTTGCAGGTTGACAGGTTGGGCAGAAATTCCGGGTAGAAGAATTCGGCGAAACGGATCCATCCCGGCGAGCAGCTTGTAAACATGGGCAACCTGGCCGGCTTATTCTCAACGAGGGTCGCCTGCAGGCGTTTCAGGAGTTCTGTTCCTTCCTCCATGATGGTGAGGTCGGCGGCGAAGTTGGTGTCGAAGACCGCGTCAAAACCGAGTTTACGCAGCGCGCGTGTCATCTTGCCGGTGACACGGGTGCCCGGTTCGTATCCGAAGCATTCCCCGAGGGCGGCCCGGATGGCGGGCGCGGTCTGGACAATGACATGCCGGGCAGGGTTTTCGAGGGCGGCGTAGACGCCGTCGACATGACTCCGCTCAGTGATGGCCCCGACGGGGCAGACGGCGGCGCATTGTCCGCACTGGACACAGGCCACCTCGGCGAGATCCATTGTGAAGGCGGGCCCGATACGGGTCGTGAAACCGCGGCCCTGGGGAAAGAGCGCCCCGACTCCCTGAATCTCGTTGCAGACCGTGACACAGCGCCGGCACTTGATGCACTTGCCCGTGTCGCGAAGAAGGGCCGG
>JAWLGH010000043.1:0-27551 GCA_041685165.1 Oceanipulchritudo sp.
AGCAACTGAAACTGACGGCCCAGCGTCAGGATCCGGTTCTGGGCACGGGCGCAGAAAGAACGGAAGAGCCGGGAAGACCGCTCCCTTGAAACTGCCACCGCAGGTTACATCCCGAGCATGGAAAGGGTAGGGCGGAACCATTCCTACATCGGACATGTTCGCAGGACACTGGCTGACTTACAAGACGAACTGGGAAACAAGCTTGTCCGGGAATTCACACCGCAGGAGCTGGCCGACCATTTGTTCGGGCTTCCATATTCCCAGGTGACTCTGAAGAACCGCCTAATCTGCTCGGGGCATTGGGATGGTGGGAACAGCAAGGCTGGCTGGACTCCAATCCCATGAAAAAGGTGGAGAGTCCCCAGGTGCATGACAAGGAACCGGAAATTCTGACGGTGCCCGAGACGCGACAGCTCTTTCGGGCCAATGAAAAGGTCGATCCTGAGATTTGTGGACTCCTTGCTCTCGGAGCCTTCGCCGGAATGCGTTCTTCCGCCTTCGCCCGAATCGACTACAATGAAATCGACTTCGCCCAGCGGGGAATCCTGACGCCCGCGGAGAAGACCAAGAAGAAGCGGCGCCAGTGGATTGAGGATCTGCCTGACAACCTGTGGGCATGGTTGAAGAAAACGCCGCCGCAGGCTTTTGAGATGACCCACCGGCAGATGCTCCACCGCCGGGCGCAGGCGATGAAACGGGCCGGGCTCCTTGTCGAGGCGGATGACATTCCATAAGTACAACAACCGTCCGCATCAGGGGCTCGAAGGGATCAGCCCGATGGAAGCCTACAGCCGACACTCCGGGAGGAAGGCGGCATGAAGCCCAACCGGGCCGTCCTCCGCCAGTTCCATCTCCGACGAGCTTTATATGCCCATTCTCGATGGAGCGCTCCGGACGGCCCTTCCCAGTCAACCCGTATTGACAAATCCCATACCAACCCATTACACCTTAAACCGTAACCGCAACCTGTCCAAGGTTGCCGACCATCTCAATCTTCCACGAAAGCCCAGAAGATAAGCTCATAATTGATTGCAAGTTTTACAAGGAGGCCTTCCAACAGGTCCACAATACGCAAAAGATTCACTCACAACATCTTTACCAGCTATATGCCTACGTCAGAAATCAGGCAATTGTTCCGGGATGGGAAAACGGCAAAGGAATGCTGCTATACCCCTCGGCCGGGCAATCCTTTGATGAGTCCGTTTCCATCAGCGGCCACTCCTTTAGAGTAGCTTCGATTAATCTAAATCAGGACTGGAATGGTATTGCTGAGGATTTGCTGACGTTGTTGACTGGGTGAAACTGGTTTCCTATGGGCGCGACAAGCCGGCGTTGACATGGACGACCGCCAGAAGGCCCGCGACTTCATTCCGGCGGGCGGCCCGCTCACCCGGCGCATAATCGTGGTGGCCGTCCTCTTTGCGGTGTTCATCGCGCCGTTTGTCCTCGCTGCCTTCTTTCCGCAAACACCGGTGTTCTATGCCTATGCTGAAAAGAGTAGGGGATTCCTGTTTATCTTCGAGGCCAAACGTCAAAAACTGTTCGATTGTCGTGCGCTCTCCGGGGTGGCATGCACCATACGTGGCAAGCTTATCAATCAGGTCTTGTCGTGACATCCAGTGAAGCCTGCCAGTCCGCGGTTGCCGGGCAACTGCAATCCGGCTAGAACTTGCCGCACTCGGTGGGCAACCCGTCTTGCATCTTCGCTCAACGAGCTTCGCTGCGCATCGAATTATCCGCTCGCGGGTTCAGCGTGGATTTTCAATCCCAGTGCATGGATGACTTTGAGGATCGTTTCAAATCCGGGAGATCGTTCACCTGACAAAGCCTTATAGAGACTTTCACGGGAAAGGCCGGCGTCGCGGGCGACCTGAGTCATCCCCTTCGCCCGGGCAATATCGCCGAGGGCCTTTGCGATGCGAGTAGCATCCCCGGGAGTATCCTCAATAACCGCTTCCAGATAGGCGGCCATCTCCTCAGGAGTGCGCAAATGTTCGGCGACATCGAATCGACTGGTTTGAATCTTTTTCATGATGGTTTCTCCAAATTTTCTGATAGGTGAATAGCTCGTTTGATATCCGTGGACTGGGTTCGTTTGGTACCTCCTGCCAGCAAGATCACGATCTCACGCCCCTGCTGGCAAAAGTAGACCCGGTAGCCCGGTCCGTAATCAATCCGCATTTCAGAAACTCCCGACCCGACGGACTTTACATCGCCCGGGTTGCCCGCCTCCAATCTTTGGATTCTTACCAGAATGCGAGCCCGGGCACGGATGTCCTTTAACCCATCCAGCCACTTGCCGAAAACTTCTGTCTTGCGAATAATTCGCATGGTTCAATGTGTAGCCAATTGGCTACAGTTGTCAATCCAATGTTCGCGCCAAGGGTTTCCCTGCCCAAACACAACCGAACACAACTAAACGCTACTCTGGTGCATCGATTATGCCTCTACTAAAAATTTGATGAATTTGTAAGAAGTTGGTATTTATGGCCTTACAAAACCTAGGTCGAATCCCCCCCTCTCCGCCATTTTTCTAAAGCATTGTTAATGCAGCAGCGTGGAAGATCTAGTCTTTACAGTGTTCATGAGGCAATCAATGCGTCGCGGTAATCCAGTGGAGCGGCAAAGCCCAGCCTTTTGCGCGGAGGCATGTTGAGCTTGCGCTCGATCTCTTTGCACTGCGCCATGTCCAGGTTCTTGAAGCTCGTCCCTTTTGCCAGCTACTGGCGGATCAGTCCGTTGGTGTTCTCGTTGGTTCCCCGCTCCCAGGAAGCATAAGGATGAGCGAAGTAAACCTTTGTCTGCAGAATCGAGGCGACGGTTTCGTGCCCACTGAACTCTTTGCCGTTGTCCATAGTCAGGCTGCGTATCTTCCCGACAAACGGCCACAGTTCCACGATGATCGTCGTTCTCACTTCATCGGCCTGGCTCTGCGGCGGATCGTGCCAGGATCACGGCCCAGGCACTCGGCTATACGAGCCTGC
Organism: Oceanipulchritudo sp.; assembly: GCA_041685165.1. Lineage (GTDB taxonomy): Bacteria > Verrucomicrobiota > Verrucomicrobiia > Opitutales > Oceanipulchritudinaceae > Oceanipulchritudo. The sequence continues at coordinate 2,985 of JAWLGH010000043.1, forward strand.
TTATATCCCTCTCTACGCATCCGCCCTATCGTGTATCGTTCCTCTTGAGTTAGGTGTTTGTTTGTTTTCATCGACCGAGAGCTTCCCGCCAAGGTGGGCGTTCTCGCAGGCACCTAACTCACCTTTGCCACTCTCTTGCAGTTCAGAGTTGAATCCGCCACCTGAAAACAACAGAGGTTCGAGGCCTGCGGGCGCTCAGGTATCGGTGTCGACGTAACTCCCGGAGGTGAAGCGGGGGCTGCAGATGGCGAGGAAGATCAGATCATCGAGTCCGTTATTGAGGATGGATTGATTCGTATCCGGTGGGATGATGACCACGCTGCCGGGAGTCACCTGGGCGGGTGGAGCCTCGCCTACATAAACCTCCCCCTTTCCGCTGAGGATCAGGTAGCGTTCGGTTGTTCCCTTCAGGCGGTGGCAACGGGTTTTAACCCCTTTTTCGACCCGCGCGCGGGCGATGGAGACCTCCGGGTCACTGGGATCATTCCACATCTCCAGGATATGGCAGCCCTCCTTGAAGAAGAATTCGCGGGATGCGTCTGTCTGTCGGATCTGTGTTTGCATAGGTGAGAGGTGATGACATCAGGCAAAGACCAAGGCAACCCCGCGTTGGGATGCCAGCGGCCCGTGAAGGTCCGGTTTCCGGGGGGCATGGCTTGATTGTTTCCAGTGCGACGAGGACGTTGTTGAAGTCGCCGAGGTTGGTGCCTTAACTTCGCCTGATGGATGAGGGAATGAACGAGCCGATCCTGCCGGCGGATGGTCGCGTGGCCGGATTCCTGCGCAAACTGGAGCTCTGGTCGCTGGATCCGGTCCTTGTCGCCCTCGCGTGGTGGCTGGTCCTGCCGAAGCGGGTGGGGCATCCGGTGGCGGCGGCGGGGATTCTCCTCCTTGCCGTCTGGCTGACCTACGTGGCCGACCGGCTCTTTGATGCGCGCCCGGGTCGCGAAATACCCCCTACAGAAAGGCACCGCTATTACCGCCGCCATTTCCGGGCATTTCTTTCGCTTTGGATGGGCGCCTTTATTCTCGGGGCAAGCTGGGCCCATGCCTCCCTTCCGGGGGATCTTTTGCGGGACGGCTGGTGCCTCGTAGCGGTTATAGTCCTTTACCTGATACTTGTGCAGGGAGTTTCGCCCGGGATCTCCCGGACCCTGCTGAAGCGGATCGGCGTGGCGGTCATCTTTACAGCGGGACTCGCCCTGATGAGCGGTGCCCTTGCCACGCCGTCGGGCCGCTACGGTCTCCTTGCCCTCGGTCTCGGGGCCCTGGGGAACCTGATCGTCATCTCACTGGCGGAGGCGGACTCCCCGGAAACCCGTTCGCGACTCGGGCGGATCTGGCAGGTGGTGGTGCTCCTTCTCCTCGTCGCCGGGATCGGCTTGTTTCCCTTTTCGGCTGCTGCCGGGGCCTCGGTTTTAATCGGCCTTTTCGGTTTCACATGGATGGTCGGGACCGGACAGCGCGAATTCGGCCTCCCGGCGCGCCTGCTTGCCGACGGGGCCCTTGTCGACATGGCCATCACCTTCGCCCTCGTGCGCTGGCTGGTGGGGTGAGGGTATTCGGCCGGAGTTTTCCCATGGCTTCGCATGGCAAGCCGCGCCATCAGCGCTGGTCAATGACGTGTCACCGCGACCGCTTACGGCGTTGGCTCCGGACGTGATTGCTGCAGGCAACGGCAAAAGGCACCCTCTTATCTGTTATCCCTTGGCGCTTGAATCTTTATCATCCGGCGATGCCAACGAATTGCTCATCTGCTCGAGGGTCCGGCCCTTGGTTTCGGGGACGATTTTCCAGGCGTAAAGGGTGGCTATCGCGGCGAAGAGTGCATAAATGCCGTAAGCACCGCCGAGGCCAATCCCGGCGAGAAGGAGAGGGAAGGTCATGGTGACGAGGAAATTGGCCGACCATTGGGTCAGACCGGCCAGGGAAAGGGCCGCTCCGCGGAGGCGGTTGGGAAACATTTCCCCCAGCAACACCCACATCACCGGACCCCATGAGAGACCGAATCCGACGATGTAAAGATTGGCGCTTATGAGGGCCACGACGCCGGCTGTAGAACCCAATTGCAGGTCGCCTCCCGGCCCGATATCCGCACTGGCAAAGACGCCTGCAAGAACACTGAGAAAGAATGCCATAAGGATTCCCCCGAGAATCAGAAGGGGTTTTCGGCCCCACTTGTCGACCAGCAGGATCGCTCCCACGGTGGCGCTGACATTGATAATTCCGCCAATAACATTGATGAGAAGGGCGTTTTCCACGGAGAAACCAGCCGCACTCCAAAGGACTTCCCCATAGTAAAATACGACATTGATACCGACCAGTTGTTGAAGGGCGGCAATGAAAATACCGACCCAGACAATGGGATGCACCGTTTTGGTTTCCTTGTCGACCAAGTCGGCGAATCGGGGACGGTGCCCGACCTCGAGGGAGGCTTCGATATCTTTCAAAATCTTTTCCGCCTCTTCCGGACTGGAAACACTGATCAGAACGTGTTTCGCTTCTTTTGATTTGCCCGAGGCGACGAGGTAACGGGGCGATTCCGGAATGAAGAGTAAGCCGGTGAAAAACACGGAAACGGGAATCAATTCCGCCCAAAACATCCACTGCCAGGTCTGGAAACCGAAAAAGAGAACCTCGGATGCTCCTCCGGCTGTATTGGCGAGGATGTAATTTACGAGAAAGGCGGAAAACAGTCCCAGCACAATGGCCATTTGTTGGAGGGTTGCCAGCCGGCCGCGAAGGCCTGGCGGCGCGATCTCGCTGATATAAGCGGGGCAGATGATGCTCGCTGCCCCCACGGCGAAACCGCCAAGCAGCCGGAAGAAAATGAACTCCATCGAACCGGGAGCGATTCCCGAACCCCATGAGCTTATCGCAAAAAGGATGGCTGCTGTAAGCAAGGCTGCTTTTCGTCCGAAACGGTCCGCGATCCGCCCCGCGAGGAATGCGCCCGCCGCGCAACCAAGGAGCATCGAGGAGACGTTGAGGCCGCTGCCCAGGTTGGAACTGTCGAAGGCTTTGCTGAGGGCGGTGACCGTTCCGTTGATGACTCCACTGTCATAGCCGAACAAAAAGCCGCCCAGAGCGGCGACGCAGGAGAGAAAAAGAACGCGCAGAAAAACGGGGGTAGACGTCGTCATAATGTGAAATATCCAAAATGGACAGCAACTTTATGGTCATGCAAGGATGAAGTGGGGGCATCCAGGGACAGGGCTTGCGAGGCAGATGAGCCTTCGTCGACAGGGCCAAACGGCCTGTGGAAGCCAGCATGGAGTCATGACTCCCACCCTGTGACGACGGCTGATAACCGGAAGCCATCGGTCCTCACCATGAGGAGCGATGGTGCCGCACCCGGGAGCTTTGATGCCGGTGATGTCCATGAGCATCCGCCAAAGGAAAGGCCCTTCCGGAAAACGGCTCTTCCTGACCAGGATTTTGGCGGTTTAGGAGAATGAAGTTTTCGACGACCTCGCGCTCAACCCGCCCACATCCATCAAATGCCGGGACAAAACGTCCGGTCGGTCTGGCAGATTTCGTTGGCAAGGGTGTGCCACAACTCGCTGTAGGTCGGATGATACCAGGTTGCCTTGACCATGTCAGCGGTGGTTCCGCCCATGCTGATCACCGGGCTCAGGGCATGAATAACTTCCCCGGCAGGAGGTCCGAGCATCTGACCGCCGATTACCTGTCCATTGTTCTCGTCCACCACCAGTTTAATCCGCCCGAACGTCACCTCGTCCGTCAGGCCCCTCCCGACATCGGAGAGATCCCGTGCAGCCGTAATCACCTTCACCCCTTCTTTTTGTGCTTTATCCTCGGTCATTCCAATTGCCGCCGAAGTATGTTCCTCAAAGATGATGGCCATATCAACGGAGGCGTAATCCATAGAGGCCTCCGGGGTTTCAGTGGCCGCGTTCGCTCCGGCAACCTTTCCCATCTCAGCCGCCATATGCAGAATTTGATGATGTCCGGTCGCGTCTCCCGCCAGGAATACGCCGGGATGTTTTGTGGCCAGTGTTTTAGTGTCGTGAGGGATCCGGCCCTTTTCAAGCGAGAGACCAAGCTTCTCTATCTGTAATCCTTCAAAGTCAGGCTTCCTTCCGGAAGCAACCATGATGGCGTCCGCATCGAAGGTTTCTTCGGCGTCCTCTCCGGTGTCGACCCTGGCGCGAACGCCGCCGTTTACTTCTTTGACTGATTTCAGTGTGCATCCTGTCCGAATCGCAAAAGCGTCCGGTTCACGGGCCGCCCGCAGCCGGAGCTCACTGAATTCCGCATCCATAAAGGGCAGGATCCGGTCAAGCATCTCGATCACGGTCACCTTGCTCCCGAGCCGGGAAAAGAATGTTGCCGCTTCAAGGCCGATCGGACCCGCGCCCAGAATCAGCAGTTCGGCGGGCCGTTCCTCCAGCACGCTGCTCAGGCCCATGAAATCATCACTCGTAAAGCAGCGCGGACCAGCGATTTCGCGCAGGCCGTCAACCGGCGGGATGAAACTGACGGCACCGGTGGCAATGACAAAGCGTTGAGCGGAAAGAGTAAGGCGGTCGTCGCTGGTTTGCACCTCGACGGAATGCTCGTCAATAAACGCGGCGCGACCCCAGATGACGGTGAAATCCTCCTTTTCGAGGGTCGTGTTCAGGTCGTCCTCGAATTCCTGGATCACTTCCCGCTTATGCTCAAGCGCCTCCGCGAAGGACAGGCCTTTTGCGGCATGGGCAAGGATTGCCTTCGAAGGCATGCAACCCTGCCGTACGCAGGTATTCGGCATTTCAGGACAACGGACCAGCGCGACCCGCCGGGCGCCGTTCCGCACGGCGGCGCGGGCGGCGTTGGCCCCGGCGGTCCCGCCCCCGATGATGAGGACATCGTATTCACAGTCAGCGTTCTTCATATATGGCTCCTCACCCTTTCTTTCCTTCGCCGGAGCCGTTTCCGGCAGCTTTACTCTTATTGAGGAAGGGCTCTATAAGATCGACGGGAAGGGGAAAGACGATCGTCGAATTATTCTCGCCCGCGATGGTGCGGAGGGTCTCCATGTAGCGCAGGTTGATGGCCTGGCTCTCCGTTGCCAGGATTTTTGCGGCTTCGGACAGTTTTTCGGCGGCTTGTTCCTCACCCTTGGCGTGAATGACCTTGGCCCGCCGGGCGCGTTCGGCTTCGGCTTGCTGGGCAATCGCCCGGATCATGCTTTCGGCGATATCGACGTGTTTGATTTCCACGTTGGTCACTTTGATACCCCACTCGTCGGTCTGGTTGTCGAGGATCTCCTGGATGTCGGCGTTCAGTTTGTCGCGTTCCGCCAGCATTTCATCAAGCTCGTGTTTTCCGAGAACGGAGCGCAGTGTGGTCTGGGCGAGCTGACTGGTCGCTGCGATGTATTGCTCGACATTGATGACCGCCTTCTGGGGGTCGACCACCCGGAAATAAAGCACCGCATTCACCTTTGCCGTCACATTGTCGAGCGAGATAACGTCCTGGCTCGGCACATCCATGGTGATGATCCTCAAATCGACGCGGACGATCTGCTGGATGAAGGGGATGACGATAATGAAACCGGGCCCTTTGACTTTCCAGAACCGTCCGAGTTGAAAGACGACGCCGCGCTCATATTCGCGGAGAATATGTATTGCCGAAGCCAGTACAATGATGATGATCAGGACGACGGGTCCTATGGTATAGAAGTTGCTTATGAATTCATTCATGATTCTTGTTCTCCGATTGGGTGTGTTCAAGCGGCTCGACCGTTACGGTCAGGCCGTCGATGTGGGTGACCTTGACCCGCTCACCCCGGCGAAGGGGAGCACGGGTGCGTGCTTTCCAGGACTCGCCTTTCAGGCGGACGCGTCCTTCTTCTGAAAAATCCCCGAGGGCCTCGGCCTCGGAACCGACGATTCCCTCGCTGCCACTGACAACAGGGCGTTTCCAGGCCTTCATGGCCATTGCGAAAACCACTATGAAGATGAGGGCACTGGCGAGGGTCACCCCGATAATCACGGGGATGTGAAGCTCGAAGCCGGGGGCATCGGTATCGATCAGGAAAATGGATCCGAGGACAAAGGCGATGATCCCGCCGATCCCGAGAGCTCCGAAGCTGGGGGCGAAAGCCTCGGCCAGCATGAGGAGGATGCCCAGTAGAATGAGGCCGGCACCGGCGTAATTGACGGGAAGCAGGTGAAGGGCGAAGAGGCCCAGAAGGAGGCTGATGACACCGGAAATACCGGGCACGAAACTGCCGGGGTTGGAGAATTCCAGGATGATGCCGTAGATGCCGAGAAGCAACAGAATGTAGGCGACATTGGGGTTGGTGATAACCGAGAGCACCTTGGTGCGCCAGTCCGGCTCGATTTTTTGAACGGTCCGCCCTTTGGTTTCAAGGGTCCAATCCCGCCCGTCGACTTCCACCGTGAATCCGTCCATTTCATTAAGCAGCGCTTCGACATTCGCCACTTTGAAATTGATGACATTCGTTTCCAGAGCATCGCTCGAAGTGAGGGTCGCGCCCTCGCGAACCGCCTTTTCGGCCCATTCCGCATTGCGCCCGCGCAGCTCGGCCAGGCCGCGCAGATAGCTCACGGCGTCGTTGACCACCTTGCGCCGCATGGCCTCGGAGGAGCTCCCGGCCGATTCTTCGTCGCCATCCTGTTCCGCCTCCTCCTGGTTATCGGGTTCTTCCCCTGGCTCAGGGGTGGACTGAGTCCTCCCGCTACCGGGAGCACCGCCCATTTGTACCGGGGTCGCCGCACCCACGCTGGTGGCGGGGGCCATGGCGGCGATATGGGCTGAATAGAGGATGTAGGTGCCGGCGCTCGCGCCCCTCGCTCCTTCCGGTGCGATGTAAACGGAGACCGGGATGGGCGAGTCGAGAATCTCCCGGATGATGGCCCGCATGGAGGTGTCGAGACCGCCGGGTGTGTCCATGCGGATGATGATGACGGGCGCCTCACTATCCTCGGCACGTTCGAAAGCGCGTCCGAGGTAATCAGCGACGGCCGGGCCAATCGGGCCTTCCACCTCCAGCAATACTGCTGGCTCCGCCGTCCGGCCAGCCTCCTCTGATGATTCGCTTTCGGAGATAAGCGGGTTCTGGAAGGCGAAGAGAAGGGTAAGCAAACTGAGGGCAACGCACCGGGACAGAGGCGAACCGGCTTCCGTGGAAACAGCCGCGCGGACTGTCAGGAAAAAACGCACCGGCCATGGGGTGATCGCTTTGTTTCCGGGAGTCTGCATCATCGGGGCGCGCTTTCGGTCTGAAGGAATCGGGGTTTTATGGTATTCGCCAGAACGGTGCCTCTGCTCCATGATCTCCCTGACCCTTTCCGTTCCTCCAGAACTTTCTGGACACGGGGAAGCACGGGGGGAGAAGCAAAAAACGGGTTTGCTTGCGTCTTCCCGATCAATGGGCCTATCTAGCTTTTTTCATCCTCACCTGGCGCTGACATGTGCTTTGAGATGTAAGCGGGTTCTTTCATCTTTGACAGGAGGTCAAGTTGGAGTTCGAGCCAACTCATATGCTCCTCCTCATTGATGACAATGCGTTCGAAAATTGCCCTTGTGCCAATGTCGGCATCGTCTGCAGCCTGGCGTGCAGCCGACGTGTAGAAATCGATGGCTTCCTTCTCGTCAGCTAGATCCGCCTCGAACATTTCGACGAGCGATCCGGCGATCATCGGGGTCTTTGCGAGAACGAGATTCGGCTCGCCTTTGAGAAAGATGATCCGCTCCATAAAGGCATCGGAATGGCCCATTTCCTCCTGCATCTCTCCCCGCATCTTTGCGGCCAGTCGATCAATGCCCCAGTCGGAAAGAATGCCGGCATGCAGTTGATACTGATGCGCGGCGGTCAATTCCATGGCCAGGGCCGTCTGCAGGTTGTTCAACGTGGTTTCTTGTTTCATTGTATATTGGCTTTGTTTGTGGGTTCAAGGACCCTCCTGGTGGGTCCTTGGGGTCGTCTTTTCCCGCGCAAGAGATATGCCAATTAAGGCACGCGGGGTTTTGGGTTGCAGACAATGGGCGGCTGTCAGCCCGCTTCATTTTTACCCTGCAAATTGCACGTTTCGGCAAAGACATCCTTGCAGAAAGCACCGGATCTCCATCTTGGTTGCTTTCAAGGACACAGGGCGTTGCTGAACACGCCTCTTCCGACCGCTTTCGCGACCTCTCTGGCTGGGTCCTCTTTATAAACCCGTCAAGGCGCCGTTTGCGGGGGGCAAGTGTGTGGGATCCTGTGATAGCCGTGCTTCTGCATATTCTGATCGGATCGGTGTCTGGCGGTTTGCCGTTGACCGTCTGAACTCGTTGAAGATGGGTGGATTTTGGACTTGAAATCTTTCTTTCCGGGACAAGGTGTCATCTATGCGTTGGTGCATCACAGCGATATCCCTTCTGCTGGTGGGCCTGTCTTGGGGGCGGACGGCAGCGCTGGAGACAGTCAAAGGATTGGGTTTACCGGTGCTCGAAGGGTCCGTAACCGCCTATTATTCAGAGGGCGCGCATGCGCAGGCCGATTCACTGGTTTCCCTGCTTGGGCAATCTGTCGACTTTTTCGAGCGGGAAGTCGGCTTGCATGAGGATTTTTCCATCGCCGTCCTGGATCCTGATAGTTGGGCCAAACTGACGCCCATTCCGTACGGGTTGCCTTTCGTGTCCGGACCTCCATACGTGGTCTGCTTTCCTGCGGACACCAACCACGAGCTGCACCGTTTGATCTCCCAAGGCATTGCCGGGTCGGTCTTTAGTGCAGAGTCCGGGCTGGAGGAAACGGAACGGGTGAACGTGTTCGTTTCGCTAATCGGCTTCCATGAACTGGGCCATATTTATTCCAGGAAAATGGGTCTCACGTACCCGAATAACTGGATTTTTGAGTTCATGGCCAGCTACTTCGCCTACTTCTACCTGGATGAGCATTTTCCGTGTTACGGACAAGTGTGGGAGGAAACCTGCGCCTACCTTGCCCGAAGAATCGAGCCCGCCTACCGGACCCTTGGGGACTTCGAAAGGCTTTACGTGCGCGTTGGCGTGGAAACCTACGCCTGGTACCAGATGGTCTTCCTCTTGCGGGTCGCTGAGGTTTTCCGGGTGGAGGGAGGGCAGTTTCTCCGGACCCTCAAGGACCATGAATGGGAGAAGACATCCGAGGATTTTCACGTTGGTGAAATGGAGCAGTTGATGCCGGGATTCCTGGACTGGACTGGGCGCTTCAATATGCTGGAAACACACAAATAGGATGGGCGTGCCCGGGCGACAGGCCTTGAGGCGGGCCAGAAGCTGCTCGAAAAATTGAAGGCCGCGTCGGAAGCCCGTGTGGTGACCTCCCCGCCTGGGGTCTGAGATCAGTCCTGGGGGCCGTAGGAAACGGTGACAACGCTATCCGGCTGAGCGAGGCCATCGGGATAGATGGATAGTTGGTCGCCGTCACGCAGGACGGAAAAATCGTCGTGGAGACGGAGGACGCTTTGCTTGCACCAGTCGTGGGTGTCGGCACCGGCAACGTATTCCTGTAGTTGAACGACGGAGGACTGTTTGACGACGGCAAGGCCCTGGACCGACCAGACGTTGTTGTCACGGTTGTTGGCCCAGCCGTCTTCAACGCGGACAAATTCGACCGTTCCCAGTTCATCCGCCTCCAGGGTAAAGGAGTCGACGTTTTCCGGAGCGAAAAATGCGGCGACGAAGAATAGAATTTCGGTGAGAGGGAGGCTGACGATATTCATAAGGTTGTTGGCTCCTGGGCTCGCGTGTTAGCTGAAGGGTTGTCTGGTTAATCATTTTGCGGGCAGCATGCACCCGGTTTACGATTCAAACGGTACCCATAGGTACGGCGGGAAGGAAAAATTTTCGGGATCGGATTGTCCAGCCTTAATCCGGAGGTGGGGACAGGATGGGTCGGCCCGACTCAAAGGAAGGCGAGGTTTTTCTGTAATGGCTTGACCTGCTATGCCCTGGACATCCTTATCCCCGCCTTTCCACAACGACCCCCCTTTTCGGCTTGCGCCAAAAACGTCCACGAGAGGCCGCCTTTTCCAGCAGGCCCTCTGCTTCAGCCTCTGGGTACGGTCGGAATGGATCGATCAAGCATGAATAAAAGTAACTATTTCCATGAGTGGTTTGGCAACCCACGCCGCGACCTCATCGCCGGGGCTGTTGTTGCACTTGCCCTCATACCGGAGGCAATTGCCTTTTCCATCATTGCCGGCGTCGATCCCCAAGTCGGGCTCTATGCGTCTTTCTGCATGTCGGTGCTGATCGCCTTTGTCGGCGGGCGTTCGGGAATGATCTCCGCCGCGACCGGCGCGATGGCCCTGCTGATGGTGCTTCTCGTGAAAGAGCATGGGCTGGAATACCTGCTTGCCGCGACCGTCCTTACCGGCATGTTGCAAATTCTGGCCGGGGTATTCAAACTCGGCAACCTCATGTGTTTCGTCTCGCGTTCGGTGGTGACGGGATTCATCAACGCGTTGGCCATCCTGATTTTCATGGCCCAACTGCCCGAGTTTGAAGGGCAGGGATGGGTCATGTATGCGATGGTGGCGGGGGGACTGGTGATCATCTACGGGGTTCCCCGTTTGACCACGGCCATCCCTTCGCCGCTCATCTGTATCGTTGTCTTGACGGCGGTTTCCATGACCATGGGCCTGGAAAGCCTGCCGACGATCGGTGACAAGGGCGAACTCCCCGCGACCTTTCCTGTTTTCCTGCTGCCCGACATTCCGTTGAATCTGGAAACCCTCTTTATTATCCTTCCTTTTGCCATCCCGCTGACCGTCGTCGGCCTGCTGGAATCCCTGATGACCGCGACCATCGTCGATGATCTGACGGATACAACGAGTGACAAGAACCGGGAATGCACCGGCCAGGGGATCGCCAATGTGGGGGTCGGCCTTTTCGGCGGAATGGCCAGCTGCGCGATGATTGGCCAGTCGATGATCAACATCAAGTCGGGCGGCCGGGGACGTCTCTCGACCTTGGCGGGGGGGATCTACCTGCTGCTGATGATCCTGCTCCTCGACAACATCGTCAGCCAGATTCCCATGGCCGCCCTGGTTTCCGTCATGATCATGGTCTCCATCGGGACCTTCAGCTGGTCCTCCATCAAGAACCTCAGGATCCATAACCGCACCTCCAGCGTGGTCATGATTGCAACGGTCGCCACCACCGTATTCAGCCACAACCTCGCGATCGGCGTGGCCGTCGGTGTGTTACTCAGTGCCCTGTTCTTCGCCTACAAAGTGTCGCAGCTGGTGGATATCCGCGCCACCCTTGCGCCCTCGAGGAAGGAACGCGTCTACACCGTTTACGGCCAACTTTTCTTTGTCTCCGCAAGCCAGTTTGCGGACGCCTTCGACTTCAAGGAAGTCCTCGAGAAGGTTGTCATTGACGTCTCCCATTCCCACATCTGGGACCTGTCCGCCGTCAGCGCCCTCGACCGGGTTGTCTTGAAATTCCGCCGGGAAGGCACTGAAGTGGAACTTCGCGGTATGAACGAAGCCAGTAAAACCCTCGTACTCCGGATTGCCAAACACGACAAACCCGGCGCGATGGATGAACTTGGTGCCCACTGACCCCACTGCATATAAACCTTTTGACCCCGATTCCCCTATGGCACGCATCCTCACCTGCACCGACGGTTCCATCTACGCACACAGCGTCTATCACTATTCCGCCTGGGCCGCGAGGCGACTCGACGCAGAAGTCCATGTTCTGCACATGCTCGACCCCCTTCACGAGGACCCGCTGAATGCGGACTTCAGTGGGAGCATCGGCCTCGGGGCGCGCACCGCCCTGATGGAGGAGCTGGTGGAGCTCGAAGCCACCCGTGCCAAGATTGCCCAGAAGCGCGGGCAGGCGATACTCGACGATGCCGAGAAACGCCTGCGCGGAGCCGGGCTCGTCCGTGTCTCCACAGAGCAGCGACACGAGCGGCTGAGCGACTCGATCGAGAAGCATGAGCGCGACGCCGATCTTGTCATACTTGGCAAGCGTGGCAACCACGCCGATTTCGCCAGAGGCCATTTGGGGAGCAATCTGGAGCGGGTGATTCGACATTGCCGCCATCCGGTGTTGGTTGCCTCCCTGGCGACCTGGCCAATGAAGCGTTTCGTTCTTGCCTTCGATGGCGGACCGAGCGCCCTGAAGGCGGTCGGCTACGCTGCCGCCCAGCCACTCCTGAAGAAGATGGAGTGCCACCTTCTCTGCGTGGGCAGAACCGGGCCGAAGCACGAGACCGCTCTTCGGGAAGCCGAATCGAAACTGGCCGAAGCCGGCTACCAGGTACGCGCCGAACAACTCCCCGGCGATCCTGATGACGTCATCACCGAGGCCGTTGAGCGGGAAAATGCGGACCTGTTAGTGATGGGTGCGTACGGCCATTCCCGCATCCGCCAGATGATCGTGGGCAGCACCACCTCTGCGATGATCCGCCAGACCAAGCGTCCGGTCCTGTTGTTTCGGTAGCGGATGCCCGCTGCGGCGGGGTGCCGCCCAAAACCTGTTAAACATAGACAGGCCTGGAGGGTGATTCCTGACATCATTGGGGCGAAACCTGAACCTCAACAACGGGGGTCTCCAGGGCCCGGAGACTGGCTGATCCGACCACGACATTGCGCTGAAAATCACGGACCTCGACATACAACCGGCAGGATTCGCCGGGCTCCAAAAGATCAAGGGGGATATGAAGCGTTCCCCGCAGATGGCGCTCAAAATGCCCTTCCCACAAAGGACGACTGCCATCAAGGGGATATCCGGGACGGACCAGTTGCAGACTGACATAGGGAGGGCGCTGGTAGAGCGGATTGACCAGCTGGTCTTCAAAAAAGACGTCTCCCTCGATACGGACATCGACCCTCCAGACGTTCTCCAGGTCTGGACCGGCGGCCTCGGGTGCCCTCACGGGCAGGTTCACAACCGGAGCGTAGGTCACGGCGGGTAATTCCCAGCGAAAACCTCCATCGTAACTGCGCACGACGCCCCCGGGAGTGTTCAGGAGCAAAGCCCCGGTTTGATCATCATAGTCAATCGCATCCGCACCGGTATAGAGTAACCATCCCATCGGCAACCAGTCGCTGCCCGGGGAGAGGGAACGCCGATACACCGCCGGCCGGCCCTTAACGACCACATATTCAAACCTTTCGCCTTCAATTTCCACTTCAAGCGTATCGAGAATCTCCCGTTCCGGGAAGCCGCGATTGATGGAAACCCATGTTGCTCCGCCGTCCTCCGAGCGGTACATCCCGACATTGGTGCCGGCGTAGACGGTCTGTGGTTCACGCGTATCGACCGCAAAACTACGGGCGAATTCACAGGTCAAGGTCCGCCCCAGTTCCCTCCAGCTGCGGCCACCATCGACTGACTTCCAGTTCGAATAGTCGCTGCCCGTGTACATCACGTCCGGGTTTCCCGGTTCAAAAACCAGTCCCGAAACCAGATAGGCCCCGTAAAACGGTTCACGGACCTGCGGTTCCAGCCCGCCCGACGAGGCCACCCAGCTCGCGCCATTGTTGTGGGAGACAAAGAGGCCCTGATGGTGCGTGCCGATGTAAATCCGGTCGGGATCGTCCGGATGGAAGCGGAAAATATCCGCCCGCCGGAAGATGCCGGAAAGGGAATGCTGTTGCCAGGTTTCGCCCCCGTCCCGGCTGCGGTGAAAGCCACCCTCCCAGCGTGCCCCGACAAAAATGTCGTCAGGATCATGGGGGTTGATTTCGACATCAATGAAGCGCATGAATTCCCACAAGTCCTCAGGCGTCGCGTGCCGCCAGTTTGCCTCCAAAAAGGCGCGGTAATCGAAGACCAGCTCCCAGGCGTCCGTTCCCAGGGCTTCGTTTCGGTAAACGCCTTCGGGGGCGAGGACAAAAACCCGGTCCGAATCCCCTGCATCCACTGCAATGGAGAGGATTGTCACCCCCGGCAGACCGCGTTGCCGCCACGTCTCCCCGCTATCCGGGGACTCCCAGAAGCCCGATTCCTGCCCGCCGGCAAACAGTCTCTTATTATCGCCCGGGTCCAGTTCGACCGCATAGTAGCGCCGCACGGCGGCCCCGGTATTCAGTTCATTCCACTTGGCGCCACCATTGACGGAGCGATAAAGCCCGGAACTCGTGGTCGCCACATAGAGCGTTTCCGGTTGCTGCGGATCCAAGGCGATCTGCTGAATATAGGCGGAAGCGGGCGGGGGGACCGGACCGGCAAATACGAAGGGTGCCCCAGCCAGCAGGCCAGACAAAGCGAGGAGGAATCGATCGATCATATGGCGATACGCTATGCCAGAGAGGGCTCGGGTTTGCAATCCGTCGTTGAGGTATCATTTCGCGTTCCCTTCCATGTTCTCGGACCGGAAACCGGGATGACCTTTCAGCCTCTCATCCGTTCCCTGGACCACGGGAGAAAAAACGACGGACGACGAATTTTTCGCCTTCGACGATGAGGAAGACGGCCAGGCCGGTTCCGAGGGGAAGGATCCAGTGGCGCGGTCCCAGCGCGCTCGAGCCGAAGAGGGTCTGCATGAACGGCGTGTAAACGAACACCAGCTGGAAGGCGGCCAATACACCGACGGCGATCCAGGCGGCCCGGTTGGTGAAGAGTCGACCCCCTGCGAGACTCGACTGGCTCATGAAGCGGCTGTTAAAGAGGTAAAAGGCCTGGCCGCAAACGAGGGTGTTCACGGCCAGCGTTCGCGATACCTCCAAGGACATCCCAAGGCGCTTTTCGAGAAAGAATACGCCGATGGTGGCTCCGCCGATGAGAACGGAGACGAAGGAAATACGCCACAGGAAGGCCCCTCCGAGGATGGGGGCTTCAGGATCGCGGGGCGGGCGCCGCATCACGTCCTGTTCGGGCGGCTCAAAGGCCAGCGCCAGGGCCAGGGTGACGGCGGTAACCATGTTGACCCAGAGGATCTGCACAGGTGTCAGCGGGAGTACCAGGCCGAACATGACCGCGGTGAGCATGACCAGGGCTTCCGCGCCATTGGTCGGGAGGAGAAAAAGAATCGCTTTCCGGAGATTGTCGTAAATGGTTCGCCCTTCTTCCACGGCACGCTCAATCGATAAAAAGTTATCATCGGCGAGCACGATTTCGGCGGCTTCCTTGGTCGCTTCCGTTCCTTTGATGCCCATGGCGATGCCGACATCAGCTCGCTTGAGCGCCGGAGCGTCGTTCACCCCATCACCGGTCATGGCAACAACCTCGCCGCTGCTCTGCAGCGCCTTGACCAGGCGGAGTTTGTTTCCGGGGCTGGTCCGGGCAAAGATATTTCGTTCGCGCGCGAGGCGGGCAAATTGCTCCTCGGAAGCGTCGTCCAACTCACTGCCTGTGACGACCTCACCATCATCGTCCCGGACAATCCCCATTTCACGCCCGATGGCCCCGGCCGTGCCTGCGTGGTCGCCGGTGATCATTGTCACCCGGATGCCCGCGTCGCGGCAGATGTTTACCGCCTCAATGGCCTCGGGCCGTGGCGGGTCCATGATGCCGGTAAGCCCGAGGAAGATCATATTCTCCTCCAAGTCGTCGACACTGAGACCGCTTTTCGCCTCTTCCACGTCCCTTGAAGCGGCGGCCAGCAACCGGAGACCTTCCCCACTAAGGCGATCAATGGCTTTTTCCCAGAAAGCCCGGTCAAGGTCCTCAATCGAGCCATCCTCCCCGCGTTGTTGCGTACAGCGATCCAGCAGGCGGTCGGGAGCACCCTTGAGGAGGATACGGTTTCCGCCTTGAGGCAAGCGGTTCAGGGTGGCCATGAACTTGTTTTCGGATTCAAAAGGGATCTCTGCCAGGCGGGCATGGTTCCCTTCCCCGAAACCGGCCTTCCGGGCGAGCGTTCGCAGGGCTGCCTCGGTGGGTTCTCCGTTGGGCTTCCATTGACCGTCCTTCTCGGTGATCCCGGAGTCGTTGCACAGGGCCATGACCTCGACAAGGGCGTGCAGGTCACCGCGGTCATCGAGGGTGACTTTCCGTCCGTCGTTTTCTGCGGTGATTGCCCCCTCGGGATGGTAGCCGGTTCCGGATACATCATAAGCAGCGGCCCGGGTGAGCACACGGCGGACGGTCATTTCATTGCGCGTGAGGGTGCCCGTCTTGTCGGAACAGATGACCGTGACCGAGCCAAGCGTTTCGACCGCGTTCAATTTGCGGGTGATGGCATTGCGCCCGGCCATGCGCTGCACGCCAAGGGCGAGGGTTATGGAAAGGATGGCTGGGAGTCCTTCCGGGATTGCGGCCACCGAAAATCCGATGGCCGCGAGAAACAGTTCCGGGAAGGTATAATCATGAAAGAACCATCCGGCTAAAAACATCAGGCCGGCCATCCCCACGATAACGAGGGAGAGCACCTTGCCGAATTGATTCATCTTACGGGTCAGCGGTGTAGCCAGTGTCTCGACGCTGGAGATCATTTCGGTAATCCGCCCGAGCTCGGTTTTGATTCCGGTGGCGGTGACGACACCCTTTCCCCGACCGGAGGCCACCATCGTCCCCGAGTGAGCCATGCTGTGCCGGTCACCCACACCGGCACCGGCCTCGACACGGTCCGAGACCTTATCCGTTGCTTCGGCTTCACCGGTCAGGGCGGACTCCTCCATCTGGAGGTTGACGGTTTCCGTTAGCCGAAGATCCGCCGGTACGCGGTCGCCGGATTGCAAGCGGACAAAATCGCCGGGAACGAGATCATCGGCGTCAATCTCCATCCACTCTCCGTCGCGCCGCACCTTTGCGCGGAGGGACAGCATCCTGCGGATGCCTTCCAGGGCTCGACCCGCCTTGCCTTCCTGGATGAAGCCGATGACGGCGTTGATGACAACCACGCCGAGAATGACACCCGTGTCCACCCAGTGACCCAGTGCTGCAGTGACCAATGCGGCCGCGATGAGGATGTAAATGAGCTGGTCGTTGAAATGCTTGAAGAAGCGCTTGAGCACCCCTTCCTTTTCGGGCTCGGGCAGTCGGTTCCTTCCGACCGCCTCCAGGCGATTCAAGGCCTCCTGTTCACTCAGGCCTTCCGGGGAGCTGTTGAGACAGTCGAGGACCTCTCCGGCGTCCCGGGCGTGGGGGTTCTCAATCTCAAGGGCTTGGGTGGCCTCCTTGCTCACGTTTGCTGAAATGTTTGAGGTTTTCTGTCTGAAGAGGGTTTGTGCATGGTTGTCCGGTCTGGAACCTAACCAGATGCTCCGGGTATTCAAACGCATTTCAATCCAGTTGGAAGGGCAGGGCTTTGCCGAAGCAACCCCGCCAGGGCTGAATTCCGGGGGACGTTCCAAATGAGAGAGGCGGTTTCAGGCCGGGATGAATACAGATTGGCAGGATTTATGCGTGACAGGCGAAGGGTATTGAAATCGCGACTTTGGAAAGATCTCCATTCACCCTCCAACAAATGATGAACCCCATTCCCGGACACCTTCAGGATGCCCTTGCGGGAGTATCCATGCCCTGTGAAAACGGTTCTGCCCTGTTTTCCTCATTTGCCTTGATGGAAGGGGATCGAAGGAACGGGTGCCTGCAAAGAAAAGATTGCCGACGAATTGCATCGTGCAGACCGGGCCTGCTTTTTGCCCGATTTTCCTCCCTTCGGGAAGGCGTTGCCAAAATGATAATGAAGTCATCCCAACAGACCAGCCACCATGATTCTGCTCCGCGAACCGACACTCAAGGCCATTGAAGATGGCGCTGAACCCTTCCTGAACCAGGAAGAGGCCGACCTTTCGCCGCTTCTTGAACGCATTGGTGAAAAACGCCTTGTCCTCATCGGTGAAGCCAGCCATGGCACCTCCGAGTTCTACCGGATGCGCCAGCGCATCACCCAAAAGCTGATTGAGGAGAAGGGCTTCAACCTTGTGGCGGCCGAGGCTGACTGGCCGGACTCGGAACACGTCGACGACTACGTGCGTCTGCGTGACGGGAAGGCTGAGCGCCCCCGCGAAGCGTTTTCCCGCTTTCCCCTCTGGATGTGGCGCAACACTGAAGTGCTGAGCTTCATGGAATGGTTGCGTGGCCATAACCGGTCCGTCTCGGCTCCGCGCCGGGTCAGTTTCCACGGCCTCGATCTTTACAGCCTCTACACTTCCCTGCACGAGGTACTGGAATACCTCGAACGCGAAGAGCCGGAAGCGGTCAACCAGGCCCTCGAACGCTATCGTTCGCTGCTGGCTTTCGAGCCGGAGGAAGCCGACTACGCGCGTGCGGTGGCGCAGGTGGATGCCGGTTCAGCCGACGAGGTGGCGGCGATGCTGCGCGACCTGCTGGAAAAGCGTTTGAAGGCTCCGAGGGAGACGCGCGAAACCATCTTTGATGCCGAGCAGAACGCGCGGGTGGTGGCTCATGCGGAAGCCTATTATCGCACGATGTTCACAGGGGGACGCAACACCTGGAACCTGCGTGACAGTCACATGCTGGAAACCCTGCAAAACGTGATGAAAGTCCGCGCGGATGGTCAAAGCAGGGCTGTGGTCTGGGCCCACAACTCACATGTCGGCGATGCCCGCGCCACCCAGATGGGCCAGCGCGGCGAGCACAATCTCGGACAACTGGCGCGCCAGGCCTTTGGCGAAGAGGATTGCCACCTCATTGGTTTCGGCACCCACGAAGGGACCGTTGCCGCAGCGGATAACTGGGGCGAACCCGTGCAGATCAAGCAGGTTCGGCCTTCGCTGAACGGCAGCTTTGAACGGGTTTGCCATGAGGCTGAGCCTGAGAATTTTATCCTGCCGCTACGGGGGGCTGTGGCGTCGCAAATCCACGAGGCCGGAAACTTTCTCGAAAGGGCAATCGGCGTTATTTACCGTCCTGAAAGCGAGCGCTTCAGCCATTACTTCCAGGCGGCAATCGACAAACAGTTTGACGAGTATATCTGGTTTGAGCGAAGCCGTGCCGTCAGTCCGATCACTGCCGAGGTCGCCCCGGACATGCCGGAAGATCATCCCTTCGCCTTCAAGGACTAGGCGCTGCCTCAGGGGCGGGCGCCGAACATCGCGAAACGGAGTTGACCCATTACCCAAGGGATCAGGCTGAGCCCCAGCAACGCGGCCCAGACGGCCGGAGCCGGCGGCTGTGTCTGAAGGACGGTGTTCAGTCCCGGAAGGTAGACCGCAGCCAGCAGGAGCAAGGCGCATAGCCCGATTGAGGCCCAGATCCAGGGATTGCGTGTGATCTCGTTGTGGAGGAAACCGCCTTCCGAATGCCGGAGATTAAAGGGGAACCAGAGCTTCGCGAAGCCGAGGGTGAGGAAGGAAACCGTGGTTGCGGCGGCGCCCTCGAGGCCGAACACCTTCAGGGCCATGAAAAGAGCCCCCATCACGACTGCGCCCATGAGGACGCCCCAGAGGATGACCTCGGTCCAATTGCCGCGATTGAGGATTCCCTCATCGGGGTCCCTCGGCTTTTGGTGGATGACGCCGGCGTTACCCGGACCGACGCCCAGCGCCAGGGCCGGAAAGACGTCGGTCACGACATTGAGGAAGAGGATCTGGAGCGCGAGCAGCGGTAATGGGTAGGGCAAAAGCGCGCCCACCGCCACCGCGAGGATCTCGGCGAAGTTGGTCGTGAGCATGAACATCGCGGATTGGCGAATGTTGGAAAAAATCACCCGTCCCTGGCGGACTGCTGCCACGATGGTCGCGAAAGCGTCGTCCCGCAAAACAATGTCTGCGGCCTGCTTGGCCGCGTCGGTTCCCCGCTGCCCCATTGCGACCCCGATATTCGCCTTCTTGAGCGCCGGGGCGTCATTGATCCCGTCACCGGTCATTGCACAGGGGAGACCCTCGTCCTGGTAAAGTTCAACCAGCCTCAGTTTCTGCTCGGGCTGGAGACGGGCGAAGACATCCGCGGCCAGCAACCGCTCCTTCTCCTCCTTTCCGATTTCTTTGAGATCGGGAAGGTCCCGGCCGTTGATGACCGTCAAGGGCTCATCCTCTTCTCCGAATCCCGCCTTGCGGGCGACGGCCTCCGCTGTCGCCGGCTTGTCCCCGGTCACCATGATGACCCTCAGACCGGCCGCTTCGCAGGTATCGACTGCCTCGCGGACCTCCTCCCGTGGCGGATCCATGAGCCCGACCAGGCCGACGAAGGTGAGGTCTTCGTAGGGCCTTGCCCGGGCATCCTTCACCCGCTTTTCGGCGAAGGCCAGCAGGCGCAGCCCCTCCCCGGCAAGCGATTCGGCGCGTTCTTCCCATTCCTTCCGTTCGGAGTCCCCAAATTCCCGGTCATGGTCATCATCAGCGACTCGTGTGCAGACCTCCAGGACATGCTCGGGAGCGCCCTTGACGGCCACCCGCAGCCCCTCCCCGTCGCTGTGGAAGCTGGCCATCATCATGACGTCGGGATCAAAGTCGACGACGCGCTCCTCAGGCTGCGTCTCAAGCATTTTCGGCCGCTCAAGACCGTATTCGAGACCCGCCCGCAGCAGGGCGGTTTCCATGGGATCGCCCCTGGCTTCACCTTCCTTGGCGAGCGACGCTCCGTTGCACAAGACACCGATTTCAAGTCCGCGGCGCAGGAGCTCGGGCAACGATGCAGTGGCTTTCTCAGGACTGATTTCGAGGTCGTTACCGGGGCCTGTCAGGCGCCGCACGGACATGCGGTTCTCGGTCACTGTTCCGGTCTTGTCGGTGAAGATCACCGGGGTGGAGCCGAGGCTCTGGACGGAATTCAGTTGTTTCACGACAGCATTGCGCTGCGCCATGAGATGCATACCGCGGGCCAGCGCCAGGGTGGCGACGATGGGGAGGCCCTCGGGGATCGCCGCCACGCCAAGGGCGATGGAGGTTTCGATCATCCGCACAATTTCCCGCCCGGCGATAATGCCAAGCCCGGCAACGCCAACCGCCGTCATGACAACCGCAATGGCCAGGTGCTTGCCCAGCCGGTCGAGTCGTTCACGGAGGGGCTCTTCGGCGCTTTCCGCCTCCCGGGCCTGTCGGGCGATTTTGCCGAGTTCCGTCTCCATTCCGGTAGCGACGACCAATCCCAGTCCCTTACCCTGCGCCAGGCTGGTTCCCTTGTAGAGCATGTTGCCGCGTTCGGCAAGGGGCGCTTCCTCATCGACCGGGTCGGTCCCTTTGTTCACCGGGACGGATTCGCCGGTCAGGGCCGCTTCATTGGATCGCAGTTGCTCGGTCTCCAGCAGACGCAGGTCCGCCGGCACGAGTTCCCCCTCCTCCATTCGCACAACATCCCCCGGCACAAGGTCATGAACAGGAATCCGTTTCTCCCGGCCACCTCGTCGGACCGTGACCTCGGCTGCCTCCTGCACCTTGAGGGCCTGGATTGTCTGCGTTGCCTTCCACTCCGAAAGGAAACCCAGGCCGGTGTTGACCAGGACCACTGCGGCGATGGCGATCGCCTCCGGCCACTGCCCGAAGGCAACGGCAGGAACCGCGGCCGCGGCGAGAACCAGGATGACCACGCTTTTGAACTGTTGCGCAAGGATCCGTAAAGGATTGCTCAGGCCGAAGGACTCCAGCTCGTTCGGGCCATGCCTTTTCAGGCGATCCTCCGCCTCATCGGGGTCCAGGCCCTGCTCCGGATCGACGTTGAGCCGCTCGCGGGCCCAGGAAACCTTGTGGGCATGAAAATTCTGTTCTTCCTTTCGGGCCCCGGCCATGACAGGAAATCTATTCGTTGCTGTATCACTGGCAAGCGGCGCCGGGTAAATCTTCAACAGGGCTTTCGAGCCGACTCCCGGGGATGCCGGCTTCCGTGAACGGTGCGGACAAGGTCTCTCCTCCTGCATAAGGGGTGCAGGGACGCCCCCCGAAGTTACTATTGCCAGATCCGGTGAGCCCCGTTCAGGATTTCCTGGATTCATGGAATTGATCGCCCTTCTTCATTTCGGGGTAACGGCCATCTACAGCGCGGTACTCTTGCTCGTGCAGGTGCTCGTTTACCCGCAGTTCCAAGCGGTCCCTTCATCGGCGTTTGCGCGATACCACCGCGGGCATTGCCGGCGGATGGGCTGGGTGGTGGGTCCTCTGTTTGGGATGGAGGGGATGACGGCGCTGGTGCTTGCCTGGCAACTTTGGACGATGCAGCCCCTCCTTCAGGGCGCCTCCATCGGGTTGTTCCTTGTCGGCCACGGAATTACCTTTACAGTATTTATTCCGCTACACCATCGCCTCGGAAGCAGGGGCGCCGATCCGGCCTTGCTGCGACGCGCCGTGAAGCTGAACGCCTTGCGGGTTCTGGCGGCATCGGCCCGGGTCATGGTTGCGGGAGCGATCAGCCTCGGTGTGACGGCGGGGAGGACCGGCACCGGCTTTTAGAACCTCCCCCGCCGGGATTGCGCCGGAAGCCCGGCGGACCGGACGGCTGTCTGGAGAGGGATGCGGATTCAGGCAAGGGAAACGTGAGCCGTTTCCGCCGTTACGGCGAAGGGGCCGAGGGTCCGGGCATCGGGGGGCCAGGGACGGCCTGAATGATCCGCCGGGGCCGCTGGCTGGGGGGCGGGGAGGGTGATGTCCGGCGGGAGGCGCAGGTGGAGGACCCGGGTGGCTGGGTTGAAATCGAGACGGGCCTCGGCGAAGACGGGATCTTCCTCGAGGCCGGCTTCACACCACTGGGCGGGATTCATGCCGAGGCAACCCCGGGAGGAGAGGTAGAGGTTGGAACGGAAGTCATGGGACCCGTCCTCGATAACCGGGAAGGATGTATTGAAAAAACAGTTACCGGAAATTGTGTTTCCGGTGTTCAGAAGGGGGGAACCGTGAAGGGACCGGTCGGTATGTTTTTTCAGGAGAACGGGGGCGTCCGAGACCTGGCCGACGAGGTTGTGGAGAAAGAGCTGATTCTCGCATTCACCTCCGAAGATCCCGTTGCCGTCGATGTTCCAGATGACGTTGCGGTCGACCATGCCCGGGGTCCGCGAGGCCTCGATAAAGATGCCGCCCTGCTGGGAATCAATGTCATGTATCAGGTTTCCGGTGACCCGTGAATGCCGGTTGTCCCAGTCCATCCAGATCCCGGTTGCGGCGGCAAGGTTGTGGATGTGGTTGCAGGCGACGAGGGTGTTCCGGGTGAGGAGGAGCTTGATCCCGGCACATTCCCAGTAGAATTCCCCCTCCTGCCATCCACATCGGGACACCGTGTTGTTGATGATCCGGGCCTCCTTGACGCGGAGGCTGCGCATCCCGGCGGTGCCGCAGTCGTGGATGCGGTTGCCACGGACGAGGGTGCCCCCGAGCTCCGCGCGGTCGCCGGGATCGGAGGCGGTTCGGGGATCGGCCTTCTCGTAGGCCATGAACCCGAATTCGAGGCCGGAGGAATTGATCTCGCGGATGGTGTTGTTCTCGATCAGCCAGTGCTGGCCGCCGCGCGTCGTCACGGCCCCGGTGCCGGCGCGGAGGAATCCATTGGCGCAGTGCTGGAACGTGAGGCCGGCGATGCGGATGAAATTGAGGCCGACGGATTCCGGGCAAAGGAGGTGTTCCCTGAGCGCGGCCTCGAGGAGGCAATCGTTGGGATCGGCCCCCTCAAAGGGATGCAGGTGGAGGCTGCGGTCGTCGATATCGACCCAGAAGGACCCCTCCACGCGCCTGACATCGCCCTCGTGATGGAGCTGGGTGAGGCGGCGGCCATCCTGAAAGACCATGCCCCGTTTGAGGGTATAGGGAGGGGTATTCTCAACCGGTTCCGTCCAGGGCATGAGGGGATAGTCGGCGGCCTCGATATTCCGGAGGGCAAAGGGCTGGTAGCCGGGATCGAGGAGGCTTTCAGGAAGGGGGGTAATCCAGACCTTGCGCGAAAAGGAGGCCGTCAAGCCGGAGTCGGTGAAGCGCTCCCGCCAGTAACGCGGGCGTTCCCATGTGCCTTCGAGGACCTCCGAGCCGCTGACAATGACCGTTTCGCCGGGAACGCCCTCGTAGCTGAGCATGCGGTCCGTCGCCGTTCCACCCGAACGGGGACGGATCATCTCCCGGTAGGTCCCTCCATGGATGCGGACGCGCTCGCCGGGCCCGGCCTGGCGGGCGGCAGCGCTGATGGTTTTGAGCGGAGCCCCCGTGGTTCCGGGATTGGTATCATCGGCATGAGGGTGTTTCTGGTCCACGACCCAGGTGCGCGTGTAGGCGGTGTCGTCGCTCCAGAGCGGGTAGTCATTCCATGAGTCCGGAGAGGCCCGGCTAACGTCGGTCTGCATGACCGCCATCCTGATTTCCACCCGATTTACGTCAAGGGCCTTGTCGGCTGGACACGGCCGGCAGATGGACGACACCGGTAACGGAACACGTATTTGAAAAACAAGTGCCCCATCCGGTGAATGCTTTCACCGAATCCAAATGGAGGGGACACCGATTATGGACTTGTCATGCCGTATTTGGCTCAAAGAAACCGGGTCGGGAGGGGAGCCCGGTCCCGGCAAAAGGAGCTTTTTCACTCGCCACGAATGGGGAGGGACTTAGCTTGCGAAGGCATGGAGATTTCCGAACAGAAGCGTTTCATCCCCATTATCCGGGAACGTCTCGGGGAAATCCGGAACCAATTGGAGACCGGGGCCGAGGAGCGGGAAGCGGTTTCGCCGGACAAGTCGATCGGGCGTCTCTCACGCCTTGACTCGATGCAGATGCAGCAGATGGCCCTTGC
>JAWLGH010000044.1:0-27516 GCA_041685165.1 Oceanipulchritudo sp.
GCCTCTACGGCCCGGGCGCGGCGGACCCCTTCTGGACGGTCGTCAATGATCCTGATCCCGCAACCACGGAGCCGCGGCCGGCCGCGGTCATCAATCCCAATAACGCCTGGAACGGTCCCCTCCCGGACAGCGGTTGGATCAGTGCCTACCCGACCCCGAACAATATCGACAACGGCGCCTATGACCTGCAAACGACTTTTTGCCTTCTTCCCGGATGGGAGGGTGTGGAACTGGACATTTGCCTCCGGGCCGACGACTGGGCGGAAGTCTACCTGAACGGGACCCTCATTGCCACGACGCCGAATCCCTCCTTCAACACCGCTAATCCAACCTGCGTCCTCGAGACGGACCAGACCCTCTTTGTCACGGGGACAAACACCCTCACGGTCCGTCTGGTCAATGCCTTCGGGGTGGCCATGGGGCTCAACCTGAGAGGGGAGATCCGTGGTGACGGGCTTGTCATTGAAAACCCTGAATGCTGTCAGCCTGGCTCATCCCTTTCCGGGCGGAAATTCAATGATCTTGATGGTAATGGGGTGTGGAATGCCGGGGAACCGGTTCTTGGTGGGTGGACAATCCTCCTTTCCAACGGGGATACCGCGGTCACGGACAGCAACGGTTACTATTACTTTACCAACCTCGCCCCCGGATCCTATGCCGTCAGCGAGCTGCAGCAGCCGGGCTGGAGCCAGACGGCTCCGCAGGGAGGCGGCCACACCGTCACCCTTTCCCCCTCGCAGGGCCTCACGGGGCTCGACTTCGGAAATTTCCGAAAAGTGACGGATCGTCCGCCCGTAATCGAATGTCCTGAGGACCTGTTCCTGCGCTGTGAATCCCCGCAGGGAACACCGGTCAACCTGACAGCCCAGATCACCGAGCCGGACGGTGATGCCTTCACGTACAGCTGGGAGGTGAATGGGACGGTTGTTAATTCAGGCACCGTCTCGGCTGCCGGCCCCCCGAACATTCACACCGCGGTGTTTTCCGATGTCCTCGGAACGGGTGTGCACTCCGTCACCCTGATCGTGGTCGACAGCCAGGGTAACCAGGTCTCCTGCAAAGTGACAGTGACGATCAGCGACGACATTCCTCCGGAGATCAAATGTCCCGACGGGGTCGTCACCCTTCCGCTTGGGGATGACTGCCTCGCCGTTCTTCCGGCTCTCTCGGTCGAGGTCCACGATAACTGCACCCCCGCGGACGACATCCTCCTGAGCCAGGATCCCGTAGCGGGGACGACAGTGTCCCCGGGACTCCACACCGTCCTTGTCACGGCCACGGACGCTGCCGGTAATTCCATTTCCTGCAAAGTCGAGGTCCTCGTCGAGGACACCCTTCCACCACAGATTTTCTGTCCGGAAAGCATTCGTGTTGAGGGGTGCGAGGGAATCATTCCCGATTTTATGGGCGCGACGGAAGTGTGGGACAACTGCACCCCTGACAGCGACCTCGTCATTAACCAGAGTCCCGCCCCGGGAAGTGTTGTCGGCCCCGGTGCGCATCCTG
Organism: Oceanipulchritudo sp.; assembly: GCA_041685165.1. Lineage (GTDB taxonomy): Bacteria > Verrucomicrobiota > Verrucomicrobiia > Opitutales > Oceanipulchritudinaceae > Oceanipulchritudo. Next base: position 1,507 of record JAWLGH010000044.1, read on the forward strand.
TTGTTCTCACCGTGGAGGATGCTTCCGGGAACCAGGCCACCTGCTCGACCCAGTTTATTGTCGTCGCCCCGCCCACGCAGGTAGTCTCGATGGATCTCTTCAACACTGGCGTTGACCCGAGCGGGGCCCCACTTGCCGGAGGCTCTGTCGATCCCCATTATGTCCTGACGACCAGCCCGGATCCCGCCTTTCCGGGCCCGGATGCCTTTGTTTCCAATCCTATTGGATCGCCTTCCTACGTTCCCAATAACGCCTCCTCTCAGTGGATTTCGCCGCGCGTCAACGCGGGCATGGCCAATGCGAGCGGGACCTATATCTATACCCAGACCTTCACCCTCCCGGCAGGCCTGTCATCGGCCAGCATAACGGGGCAGTGGGCCACCGACAACAGCGCCCAAATCTACCTCAACGGGGTTCCCACGGGTAATATACAACCCTTCAACGGCTTCCTCTTTTGGAGCCCCTTCACCATAAACAGCGGGTTTGTCCCGGGGCAGAATGTTCTCGAGTTCCATGTCAATGCCCTCCCCAGTTCGAACGGGCTGGATTTCCCCACCGGCCTGCGTGTTGAAATGGATGGCCGCGCCGTGATTGATTGTGACAACCCCTGTACGGCCCCTTATCTCTTGCAGGATCCCGTCTCCCTCACGCGGACGATCGGTTCCAGTGCCACCTTCAGCGTTAACGCCGGGGGATCGCCCAGTCTGGCTTATCAGTGGTATCGCAACGGGGTGCCCATCACCGGGGCCAACGGAACGACGCTGACTGTCAATCCAGTGGCTGCCAGCGACATGGGCCTTTACACGGTGTCTGTCACCAATGAATGCGGAGTCGCCTTCAGCGAGGAAGCGCTTCTGCGCATTCGCCTGCGGCCCGTTGTCGTTGTCGACTGGATCAGCAACGGGGGAGGCGGTGTCGCCGCTCTTGAAGTTCCGCCTGGGTCGACGACCGGCCCGGCGATGGAGTACCTGAACCTCAATCCGCGGGCCGGGGAGTATTCGCGCACGGAATACCTGACCCGTTTTGCCGACACCAGTCGTTTCGGATTACCCCCCATCCGGGGAATGGACACCAACGTCATGCGCTTTGCCCGGGAGAGTGCTTCCAACGGTTACCTCCTTCGCGGTGAAGCCCCGGCCGCCAGGCACACCTTTATTGTCGATCTCTTCCTTCCCTCGGATGCGGGACGGGAAGGCATCCCCCTTCTCCAGACAAACCCCATGAACACCGATCCGGCAGAGGTGTATGTCTTTACCGATACTTCGGGCGGCGGTGGTCCCGGACGGATCACGATCCCGGCGGAAGACTGGGTACGGCTGGTTGTTTCCATCGATGCGGCAGCTGCGAAGCCGCTTCTTCGATGGTACCTTGATGGCCGACTGGCGGGCGAGCGCCCCCTTGAACCCGTGGAAGCGCGTCCCTGGGTCTCCGCGGCTACCGATGGGGATTCCTTGCGCATCCTCCTGTTCACGGATAACAGCGACCGGGCTCAGCATGGTTTCGTCAAGGCCATCCAGTGGCGCAACACCGTCCTTTCCGATCTTGAAGTCGCCACTCTGGGCGGCCCCTCCTCCGTCGGTATTCCCGCTTTTTCCGGGGTGGGTCCCCCGCCGGATCCGGTCATCAGGCAGGCCCGCACGGATGCCTCATCCTTCGTCGTCGAGTGGCAGGGGGGCGTCTACCGGTTGGAGGAATCGGTTGACCTCGAATCATGGAGCCCTGTCCGGAGCGGGATTGAGTTCCGAGTTGAGGACGGTGAACGCCTCAATCAGTTCCTCCTCCGCGGGGAGGAGGGTGCGCATCGCTTCTTCCGCCTTGTACGCGATAAGCCCTGAAGTCACGCCATGGTATTTCCCTGACCGCCTTGTTCAGCCCACGCTGGCATTATCCTCCTGGAAACTTTTACGCGCCGGATCGACCTCTGCCTTTAGCCTTGCCGTGCAAATGGGGACTTTGCAGGTTTGGCCATCATGGGCTTACGCAAAAATCTGAAAAAGTTTGGAGGCAACCTTTTCTATCGGCTTTATCCAGGCCGGGTTGACCGGGAGCCCGATGCTGTCCTGCCGGAGTTCCGGGGACTTGGTCCGGACGAGATCGCCATTGATTGCGGGGCCAACCGGGGGATGGTAACGCAAGTCCTGGCGGAGTCCGGGGCCCAAGTCTATGCTTTCGAGCCGGATCCGACCGCTTTTTCCTATCTCGTCGAGGCCACCCGTCAGCTGCCCTCCGTCACCTGCCTGAACAAGGCGGTTCTCGACCGCTCAGGGACCACCCAGCTTTTCCGGCACCTTAATTTCGACAGGAATCCGGAACGTTTTTCTGAATCCTCGACCCTCCTGCCGGAAAAGCGCAATGTGGACGAGGCTACCTCGGTTGAGGTCGAGGTGGTTGACCTGGCCGCGTTCATTGACGGTCTCGCAAAACCAGTCAGCCTGATCAAAATCGATTGCGAAGGGTCTGAATATGCGATCTTGAACCACCTCATCGAGCGGGGGGTTCTCGACAAGGTCAAGCGGATCTTCGTCGAGACCCATCCCAAGGCGATGCCGGGGCTGGAGGCGTCCGATACCGCCCTTCGCGAGCGGATCAAGGAACTCGGACTCGGAGGGAAGATCGACCTCGACACGATGCACCGCCAAAAGCGACCGGTCTAACCCGGCTGCGCCAGGCAATGATAACTGGCAACCACCGCTGTTATTCGATTTCCCCGGCTGGATTGCCAGCCACCTTTGTGTTCCCTCCTATTCCGGCCCTTTCTGGTTCGTTGCTGTAGATGAGGGCAAGTGCCCGCCTGTTGACAGGACCCGTGTGCAAAGCAGGCCGGTTCATGGGTCAACGACTTCCCGGTTGCTCGAGGTCAGCCGGGGTATCGACATCGGCGGCGCCCTCCGGAAAAGGGAGGCGAAGGAGATGCGTCTCATTGCGACGCAGGATAAGCCGGGCCCCGCTTTCCGGTTCGGTTCGGGCAAATTCGGGAAAGAACGGCCGCGAGACAAGGAGGGGGGGGCCAAAGGTCCCGGCATAGGTACAGGCAACAAGGCCCTTTCTTATTCCGGCAGTCCTCTGCCTCATGGATTGAAGCAGGCTGGCGCTAACGGCTGGCTGATCACAGAGGAGGAGGAAGGCTGCCTCCACGTCAACCTCGTGGATGACGGTTTCAAATCCCTTCCTGATGGAACTCCCCATTCCCCTTTCGAAGTGGGGGTTCCGGATGCTCCGAACCGGTTGATCCTCCAACAGGGCCTCCACTTTACCGGCGTCTGCCCCGGTCACCACCCAGACCGGATCCGCCCCGGCCTGGATGGCCGCATCCATGGCATGAAGGACAAGGGGCCGGCCGTTCCAGGGGATTAACGGCTTGGGCCGTCCCATCCTGGTCGATTTGCCGGCGGCTAGAATAATGGCTCCGATTCGGGTCAAACGGGTATTGATGCTTCGGGTGAAATAGGAAAGCTGACAGTCGTTACATGGAAACCTGTATCCTGAGCGGTCCAATTGGAAGTGGAAAAACAACTCGCCTGCAGCATTGGGTCGGCGAGCAGCCGTCCGCCCGCGGAATTGTTTCCCCGGTCGTGGAAGGAAAAAGGCGATTCCGTCATCTGCCCGGGGGTTCCTGGCGCGAGATGGAGGCTGAACCGGGTGAACGGGACGTATTGGCAACGCCGCGATACCGGTTCTCAGCGGCTGCTTTCCGCTGGGCCGAGGCATGCCTGCAGGAGGACGTGCGCCACCAGCCCGACTGGATTGTCCTTGATGAAATCGGGAAACTGGAGCTTCGAGGCGAAGGGTTTGCGTCTTTTCTGAAAGGGATCCTTGCCGACCAGGCCGTGCCCCACCTGCTCCTGGTGGTCCGTGCGGAGCTTCTTCCCGAGGTGCGGCAGCAATTCGGCATGGGTGCCGTCACGCATTGGCGACCGGGGTACTAGTATCGCCATCTGAGGCCAACCGTGAATTCCCGACCCGGTTCCGGGTAGCCGCGATCGTACGCATACAAGTCGTCAAAGATATTCTCGATTCCCAGTTCAAGACGCAGACCGTCCCTCCATTCCCAGGTGGTCCTGATCGAGGCGATGGCAAACCCGTCCACTGGATCGCCATCGGAGAACTCGCTGCTGAGCCGTTCCGTGGCAAGGTGCAGCATGGGAATGACCTCGAGGCCACGGACCGGTTTGAAGCGGAGATGCAGGTGGGCCTCATGACGCGGCACCCCGACAAGGTTGTACCCGCTGTCGTTGTCCAGTGAACGCTCGGTGAAAGCGTAGTTCAGAGTCGCTTCGAAGCCGGGGACACCCCACAAGGCTGAAAACTCCGTCCCCAGGAAATCCGCTTCCCCGACATTGCGCTTCTGTGAAACGAGCCTTCCCGGTACCGAGGGATCCTCACCGATGACGACCTCCTGCATCAGGTCCTCCACCCGGTTGAAAAAAAGATTCGCGGTCAACTCAAGCCTTCCTTTTGCCCAGACAAGACCGACTTCCGAATTCCATGCACGCTCCGGATCAAGGCCGGGATTGGGGATGCTCCGCCCCTGGCGATAGGAATAGCGGTCAATCATCGAGGGCAGGCGGCTTTTGCGCGCAATCCCGACGTTCGTGGAAAGATTTTCCGTAACCATTTTCTGGATACTAAAAACGGCATTCCATGCCTCCGTCGATTCAAGCTCGAAGGATGCACCCCCGCGCTGCCCGTCTTCCGCCTCCCGGGGCGAACGGTGATCGAGGCTTAGGCCAGCCATTGTTTTCCACCCCGAGTCGCTCGTGGTTCTGCGCTCGAGGCCGACTGAGGCCGTGTGGTCGATAAAGGTGTTGGGGGGTGTCCGGCGTCCGGCAAGCAGGTTGGCCGTCTCCTCATGATGGTCCCTGCGGAAATGAAGCACCCCGATCCAGGTTTCGCCCGGCTTGCGGGTCCATGCCCACTGCCCGGAGCCACCGATGGACTGATCATCAAATTCACTGCTGAAGCTGCGGGGCGTTGCCTGGGTGCTGTAGGTCCAGTCATCAAAGCGCTCCAGGCGGTTGAAGAAGGCATCGTAATAGATGCGGACACGCAGTTCGTGGTCCTGGACAGGTTGCAGCCCTCCCTGCAGGAACAGGCTGGTCCGGTCCCAATGTGACCAGCGGAAGAAATTGATCCGCTCAAAGGGATTCGGGGAACCAGCGTAGGGAGGGACTTCCTTTTCCGCCTGTTGATGGAAGAAGGTCGCCGTCAGGCTGGCCCCGTTTCCCGGCAGCCAGCCAACCCGGGCGAAGGCGCTGCGGTCAAGCACCCGTGACTGTTCGCGTTCCCCACCGTCTTCGAGGTTGCCCGGGCCGGCGGGGTCGAGGACGGGGGGGCCTTCAGGCTGGAAGGAGTCGGGAAGGGTCCAGTGGTCACGTTCCATCCAGGAAGCCCCGATTTGACCATAGACGTCACCCTCGACAAATCCGCCACGCACGAAACTGTTCCATTCCTGCTGGTCCCCCTTTCTGTCGAAACCGGACTGCAAAAGGGCTTCCGCCTCAAGGGGGCGCGACGGGGGAGCGGTGGCGATGTTGATGGCCCCACCCATGGCATTGGGACCGAAGAGGATGGAACTGATGCCCTTGCTGACCTCGACTGTCTCCGCATTCCAGAGGCGAAAGCGTTCAAAATCTCCCGGTTCCCCGTCGTAGGGAATATAGAAGGGGATCCCGTCGACAAGGAGCAGGATCTGCCGGCTGTCAAATCCGCGCATGTAGAGCCGCCGCTCATTTCTAGGTCCCCCTCTCGGACCCGGGGCGGCGGTTATGCCCGGAACCAGCCTGGCCGCTTCGGTGATGTCGTTGAATCCCAGCAACTGCAAGTCCCCGCCGGGAAGATAGGTCTCTGTAATGGCTGTGTCATGACCCGGCTCGCCGAGGACCGTGAAGGGGGGCAGCTCCGCAAAAGGCAGCTCAGCTTTGATGAACGGGGCAGTCAGGCAGAGAATGCCTTGAAAAAGGAATAGGCGCTTCATAAACATTTTTCGTTGGCAGCGGAACACGTCCAGCCCCGGGATTGCAATGTAATTTCAACCACGGCCCAAACCTCCTTTCCCGTTATCGTCCGAAGCGGGGATGAAAATCGCGGCCAGGAACAGTTTTGCCGCACGGGTCGGCCGGATTCCCGGACCGCCGCGGCTGACCGCCCATGCCTCCATGGCCATGGGCCGGAGACCGGGCAATGATGTGAGGATGCGGGTAAAGCGCCCGCTTTGGGCCTCCTTTTCCCGTTTCGCGAAAAGCCCTATGCCCCGGCGCAGCAACGGGGCGATGAGAAAAAGATAAACCAGGGCAACGCTGATGACCCGCAGGAGGACAAACAGCGCCTCCTGTGCCGGGCCTCCTTCTGATTGGCGGTCAAGGCCGACCAGGATGCCAATCAGGCAGGCTGCCAGGAGGAGGCCGGCGGCGCGCTTCAGGAGGCGCCGTTTCCGGCTTCGCGCCGGATTGGGCAGCGTATCCAGATTCTGATGGCGGTCTGCCGCTGCAATAACCCCGGGCAGGTCCGGGTCCCTGCTCCCTTCGTGGATCCATTCCGGCAGGCGACTGCCAGCCAGCCCAACCAACCCCCCGGCAACAAGATGAACCAGAAGGTACATGCCGATGATCCAGTGGCTCGGGGTGACCCCCGGAGCGACTTCGAGGCCAAAGAAACCGAGTGCCGTGGTGGCCAGCAGGTCGACTGCCTGCCAAAGCGGCATCCCGTACAGGATCGTCATGAAAAGTACTTTCTGGATCGCGGATTGTCCAAGAGCGAGGATTCCAAGGAGAAGGCAGGCGGGACGGTTGAGTGGAATAAAGCGGAAAAGCAGCCATGCTGCCAGGCCTTGAAATCCAACCGCAAGGAAGGCTCCAATCGGCGCATGAGGCGTCACCGCCGCCTTGACCGCCAGGACGATGGCCATGGCCCGCAGGATTTCCCGCGACTTTTCCGTGCAGCTGCCGAGGAGACACAGGCAGAGGATGGAGACACTCCCGACCAGCATGCCGGTAAACGGGAGGCGGAACGCGTGCAGCATCCCGCCCAGCGCCACTTCCGCAAATGCCCAGAGGAGAATCACCTGTTCCAGTTCGATCCGCACCGGTCTCGAGGCCGGTTCAACCTTCATGATCGCACCCTCTTCTGCATTTCCTTCTTTGTCTGCTTGATCTTCTGGATCAATTTTGTTTCGGTTGAGTACAACACAACCTTACGTCTGGTGCCAGCTCTGCTCAAAGTGGGTGCTTTGCTTTTCGAATGCAAGACTCACTCTCACTTGCCCGCTCCCCCGGCGTTCCGGGAAAGCCTCCCATGGGCGTTCCCGGCAGGACCTCAACATGGAACGCTTATGAAACCACGGAAAGAATCGATCGGAGCCCGCTTCACCCGTCGAACCTTTATCAAGTCCCTGGGAGCGACCGCGGTCACCTCGGCGGCCTCTTTTGCCGATGTTTCGGCCAGCGAGATGGAGGCCGCCCGGAAGGAGACGCCCCTTGGACCCGGGGCCGTTCCCGTCACCTTGAAGGTGAACGGCAAGGACCTTGAACTCCTGCTTGAGCCGCGGGTCACCTTGACCGACGCCCTGCGCTACCATGCCGAACTGACGGGGACCAAGATCGGATGTGACCGGGCCAGCTGCGGAGCCTGTACCGTTCTCCTTGATGGTGAGCCCGTCTATTCCTGCATGAAGCTGGCAATCGACGCCCAGGGCTGCGAGATCACCACCGTTGAGGGCCTCGCCAAAAACGGCCAGTTGACCGCCCTGCAGGAGGCCTTTGTCGAGACTGACGCGCTGCAGTGCGGGTTCTGTACGCCTGGATTCCTGCTCAGCGCGACCGCCCTCCTTGCCGCCAATTCCTCCCCGTCTCGGGAGGACGTCAAACACGGCTGCAGCGGAAACCTTTGCCGCTGCGGATCCCAGCCCCATATTGTCCATGCCGTCCAGCAAGCAGCCGGTGTGAAGAAAGCCCCGCAAGTTGACCTTATCCCCATGAACCGTGAAGACCTGGCCTGACACATTCCAACACCTCAGCAAACCCAGACCCCGTGTCGATGGACCGGACAAGGTCACCGGCCGGGCGGAATACGCCTATGACGTCCTGCCGCAGGACTGGCTCTACGCCATGATTCTTCGCGCACCCGTGGCGGCAGGGACCGTTTCCGGGATTGACCTCGATGCGGCCCGCAGGGTTCCCGGCGTCCGCGCGGCAGTCCTGTCGCGATCGCTTCCCGTGCAGGTCCGTTTTTACGGAGAGGAATTGGCGGCCGTGGCTGCCGAGACCCCGCAGGCCTGCCATGATGCCCTCCGGGCGATGCGGCTTGAGGTGAATGAGGCGTCTTTTGTGGTGCAGGAACTGGAAGCGGTCCTTCCGGATGCCCCGCGCGTCTTTGAAGAGTATGAGAATATAAGCAAGGCCCAGGAAAGCAGGCAGGGGAATCCTGAAGCGGCCATGGAGGACGCCGCGACGACGGTCGAGGGCTATTACGCCACTTCGGTGAACCTGCACCAACCGATGGAAACCCACGGGAATACCATTCGTTTCAATGGCGAAGAGCTGCTGGCCTGGTCTTCCACCCAGGGCGTTTTCGGGGTGCGGGACGGCCTCGCCGGTGCGATGGAGATTCCCTTGAGCAAGGCCCGGGTCATTACGCGCTACATGGGTGGAGGATTTGGATCCAAATTTCCCGCCGGTGCTGAGGGCCGCCTCGCGGCCGAGCTTTCCAAGGCCAGCGGCGGACGCCCCGTCAAGCTCATGCTGACCCGGTTTGATGAATCCCTTGCCGTTGGCAACCGTCCCTCCTGTTTTGCCCGGGTCAAACTGGGGACAGACAGCAGCGGCCGGATCAAAGCCTACGAGATGACGGGTTTCGGCTGTGCCGGCTATGCCGGTGGCGGTTCAAGCGAAGGAGGGAGCGGGGGCGCCTCTTTCCCCGCCAATCATCTTTATCCTGCGGAAAATGCCCGCATTGACCAGCGCAGTGTGACGATCAACGCGGGTTCCGGTCGCGCCTTCCGGGCTCCCGGACATCCGCCTGGAGTCTTTATCCAGGAAAGCCTGATGGACCAGATGGCCCTTGCCCTCGATATGGACCCCCTCGAATTCCGGCTGAAAAATGACGATTCTCCCATCCGGCGAAAGGAATTCCAGATGGGTGCCGAACGGATTGGGTGGAAGGAAAACTACCGCAAGCCTGGGAGTTCGGAGGGTGTGGTCAAAAAGGGGCTGGGTTGCGCTGGTTCCTTCTGGGGCGTTCCCGGAGGGGACAGTAACGCCGAAGTCCAGGTGAATCCGGATGGTTCCGTGGTTATCCGCTGTGGGACCCAGGATATTGGAACCGGAACATCGACCCTGGTCCCCCTCGTGGCGGCTGAGGTCCTGCGGATTGACCCCAATCTGATCAAAGGGGAAATCGGGGACACGCGCTTTCCCTATTCCGGTGGAAGTGGAGGAAGCCGGACCGCCCCATCGGTTGCTCCGGCCGTGTTTGATGCCTGTGTCAACGCGATGGAAAAGGTCGCCGCCAAATCGGGAATGGAGGATGTTCGGGGTGATCAATGGACCGAGGCCTGCAATAAGCTGTCTTATCCGATCGTCGCCCAGGGCGAATGGAAGGAGGGATCGCTTTCCTCCCGTGGAGCCTACGGGGCTCAGTTTGTCGAGGTCGAGGTGGATACCGAGACCGGATTTGTCGACCTCAAGCGGATCGTCGCGGTTCACGATTGCGGACTGATCATCAATTCCCTGACCGCCCGCAGCCAGGTTAACGGTGGCATTATCATGGGAATTGGAGGCGCCCTTTACGAGGACCGGATTATGGATCCTGTCTCCGGTGTCGTCTTGAACCCGAATTTTGAAACCTACAAGCTTCCGGGCATTGCCGACATTCCGGACATCGATGTGGTCTTGCTGAATTTTCCGGAACGCGGAGTCATCGGGATGGGGGAACCAGTCCATATCCCCACTTCAGCGGCGATTGCCAATGCGGTTGCCAACGCCCTCGGGGTCCGGATCCAGACGCTGCCGATCACCCCTGCCAAGGTCCTTTCCGCTCTTGGTCAGACCGGAAACGATCAATATCAACGGTCCCTTTCGGATCTCCAGAAGGCCCTTCAGCGAGTGGACGAAGTGGCGAGCCTTTCCCAGGAAAACCTGTCTGAATTTGTCGTATGAAATCATTTTCCTATTCCCAGGCCCAGTCGTTCGAAGGAGCGGTGGAACGATTCCATGAAGCCTCTGCTTCCCGTTATCTCGCAGGTGGTGTTGACCTGCTCGGGGAGATGAAGGATTCCCTCCTTGAACCGGACCGTCTTGTCAACCTGAAGGGTATTCAGGAATCAGATACAATTGAAGCGGGGGATGAGGCGTGGACATTCGGTCCGAACGTCACCATCGCCCGGCTGGAAAAACACGGGAAGCTCCGGGAGCGTTTCCCGGCCATTGCCGAGGCCGCCCGCCACGTCGGTTCACCCCAGATCCGGAACATGGGAACCCTTGGGGGGAACCTGGCCCAGCATTCCCGTTGCTGGTACTACCGCCACAAGGACATCCAGTGTCTCAAGAACGGCGGGGCCCTGTGCTACGCGCGCCAGGGCGATTCCCGTTACCATTGCCTTTTCACCGATAATCCCTGCATCAGTCCATCGGTCTCCAACCTCGCCACCGCCCTTATGGCGCTCGAGGGAAAAGTCCATGTCCTCACGGAAAGGGGTGAAGAGGAGTGGAGCCTGGAGGATCTTTACCGGGATGCCTGGAGGAATCCAATGGCACATAACTCCCTCGCTCCGGCTGACTTGATTGTCCGTGTGGTCGTCCCTGACGCGGGCCGCCGTAGCCACTACCTGCAGCAGAGCGACCGGGCCGAGTTCGACTGGGCCCTTGTCAGCGCGGCGGCCAGTGCCCGGATGGAGGATGGCAAGCTTCGCGATGCGCGCCTGGTTGTCGGATGTGTCGCTCCCGGGCCCCACCAGCTGGATGAGGCGAACGCCATGCTTGAAGGCAAGGCACTGACCTCCGACCTTGCCGCCGCGGCGGCTGAGAAGTTGCTCGATAAAGCCGACGCCACGCCCGAAAATGCCTATAAGGTCCCCTCGCAAAAACCCTCGCGCGGCGCAGCCTGATGGCCCTTGCTGATTGATGGATAGGGTTAACCGTGTCTGCGGGCGCTTTCGGACCAAGGCCATGGTCCACGGGGGGACGGCGTTGGTCCGGACCCAGGAGGCGCTTGAGTTCCCGTATTGCTGGTGTACCCGTACCCTCACAGACCTTGGCCCGGATGGATTCCTCGTCGCCCTGCCACATTGTTGCAACAGCGGGCGAAGTTGCTTTGAGTCGGTCGCGATGGCCGACAGCTCTCGCTGAGCAGGTGAACTCCCTGAAACCGGCCCGGGTGAAAGGACATGGCTTCCGGGGTTTTCCGCCGCCGTGCGGACCGCAATGGTCCCTGTTATGTCGAGCGGGATAAACGTGTCTAATCCTGCCGCCTTTTAACGTGCTGGCGGCCATCCCTGAAACGGCGGGTGATGCGTACCTGTCCCCATTCAGGAGGAAGCTTTCCCCTGGTTTCAAGCCCCTTGACCGTGGCCCGAACACCGATGATCTGCTCCACGATGGTGAAGAGTGCCCAGGCCACGGTTCCGGTCCCGAGAACCCCGCTGGTCCGGCCAAAACGTGGGGAACCAGGCTCGGAGAACCAGAAATTGTGTTGCCAGATGGGCGGTTGACCGGACTGGGAACAGGGGTTTTCCGGGTGTCCGGGGAGGATTCGGCGAAGGACGTCAAGGGCGGCCGAGAGGTCGCCGCAGTGAGCAAGGGCTGCGGCCCAGAAGGCCGCGGCATGACAGTATACGGCCCCGTTTTCGGAGCTGCCGGGAACTTTCAAACTCAGACGGCCGACCTGGGGACACCATTGGCGGAAGGGCGGGTCAAAGAGAAGCGGTCCCAGCGGGGTCATGAGCCGGGTTTCAACGATTCTCCGGACAAGGGGAATTTGTTCGGGTGTAGCGACATTGGCAAGGATGGCCCAGGATTGGGTGTTGAGCCAGACCCGGTCATCGTCCCGGTCTCCAAAACGGTTCCCGTCGTCATCAATTCCATAAGCGAAACGGTCACCCGTCCAGAGTTGCTGCTGGGCGGCCTCGGTCAATTCGGCATGGAGGCGGGTACAGCGTTCTGCGAGGGATTCCCGGCCAGCCTCTGCTGCCAGGGGTCCAAGTCGGCGGCAGGCATAGGCGAGGGCGAGGGTGGCCCAGCCACTACCCCCATGACCCTTGCGTCCCGGGCCGTTGAGGGGATCCGTCCAGTCGCCATCGCGCATGCGCACGAGGCCGTGGTCTCCCCGGTCCGCGGCTGTGTGCTCAAGGGCGGCGGCAAGATGGTCGAGGAGGGGTGCTGCTCCCCCGTCAGACCATGGTATCTCGCGTTTCAGAACCTGGATGTCCCCGGATTGGTGGGTGGCAAGGCATTGGCAGATTATGAGCCAGATACCGCCGTCGTTGTGATGGAAGTCGACCAGCGGATGGTTGGGCCGCTCTCCCGGGCGTGTGTTCCAGACCTTGAGGTAGCCGTCCCGGTTCTGGGCCGAGGTCACGGTATCGAGAAAGGGCCGGGCCGCCCAGAAGTCGAAGAGGCTGTAACCCATGGAATCCTGCAATTCATTTCGCCAGGGCGTGGAGATGCCGTTGCGCCAGAGACGGGCCATCCAGAGGATTTCCTTCTTTGCCCAGCGGTTGACGTAACGGTTGATCTCTGGATCCGGCGTTTCGATCTGGAGGGTGGATTCCGTTTTCAGCCATGCCGATTCCAGGGAAGCAAACTCAGTCCTGAGGGCGGCCTCGTTTTCGAGATCTCCGCAGGCCAGTGCAGCAGCTTCAGGAGAGACGGCTGCTCCGGCAATGAAATGAAGGGCCCGTCTTTCATCAGGGTCCATCGACAGGTCGTACTGGACAACGGCACAGGAAGGGTCAAGCGCAGCCGGGATGCCGGGCAATTCCCCGCTGATGCCCTCGGGGACCTCTCCCGGCGGCGCGCTTCCGAGGTAGTCCCGGTCGCTGGCCGCCCAGCGATCAGGGGTATCGAGCGGACGGAGATAGAGGTAGTTGGCCAGTTGCTTCAGCCGCTCATAATCCTCGTAGGCGGCGTGATGGGGAAAATCGTGGCGGAGCAGTAGCTGCTTCTCCGCGTCCCAGTAGCCGACCGAGCCCATGCAGCCGGCAAGGGGTTGGAAAAGGACATGTGTGAGGGTGACCTCAATCGGTTTCCTTCCGTGATGCCGCACCTCGACAGTCCAGACCTCGCGCTGCCCCTGCCGTGGGATAAAGACACGCCAATGAACCTCAATATCCCCGAGCCTGCCCTCAATCCGGGTCCATACGGGTGCGTGGATACAGCGCCAGGATGCACTCCTTTCCCGATGCGGCCAACCGGAGGGGCACCAGCAGCGCCCATCAGGGAACCGCAACCAGAGTTCCCGGCGTCCCCGTCCCCATTGTTGGATGCGGGGCTCGCGAGACCAGCTTGCGCCCTGGCCAAAGGGGTCGATCTTCAACTGAGCACTGTCGTTGAAGAGATAATTCCACCAGGTGCCGCCGAGGCTTGGGTCCTCGATGACCAAATGTCCATCGGCGTCCCAGTACCAGTCTCTTCCGATTGATTCGCTTGCTGACATGCCGTGAGCATTAACTTTAGGAAGGCAATGGCAAGGATGCAGATCGGGGAGGCATCCTTCTTGAAACAAGTCCGGTCGTCTCATTTTTCCAATTGCCAAGTCTCCGTTCCCCATTGAGCCTGACGTCCGGGATTGAAAATGAAAACAGGCTCCGGGTATTGGCTGAGGATCTTCCTCATTACCCCTGCGGGGGGATTTACGGGATTGGACTGCTCGCCCGTGCAATTCCGGTACGAGCAGTATAGACCACAATGAACAAAACACATCATGACCAAAGACCTTCATAACGCTAAGACCTGGTCGGTTTCGAGGAGGGATTTTCTCAGGCGGAGCGGCGGATTGATCGCTCTTGGCATTTCCGCGCCGTCGCTTTTTGCCAGCACCTCCCGGCCTCAAAACCTTCAGTTTCGCTTTGGGATGCTGACCGATCTCCACTACGCCGAACGCGATCCATGGACGACCCGCTTCTACCGGCAATCCCTCGAAAAGATGCGTTCCTGTGTTCGGTTCATGAATACACAGGAACTTGAATTCCTCGTTGAACTCGGCGACCTCAAGGACGAAAGTACCGAACCTTCGGAAGCGGAAACCCTGACTTTTCTCCGGGATATCGAGGCCGCCTTTGCCGGGTTTTCGGGTCCCCGTTACCATGTGCTGGGCAACCATGACATCGACAGCATCTCCAAGGACCAGTTTCAGGAAAATGTCCAGAACACCGGTATTTCCCGTGAGCGTACCTGGTATTCTTTTAACCGCGGGGGGCTCCATTTCGTGACCCTTGACGCAAATTTCCGCAAGGATGGCATCCCCTACGACCGGGGCAATTTTTCCTGGCGCGATCCCAATATCCCCTCATCAGAGCTGGAATGGCTGCGACGCGACCTCGAAGAGAACACCCTGCCCACGATTGTATTCTGTCACCAACTTCTCACGGATGCCTCCCCCCATTGCGTCATCAACGCGGCGGAGGTCCGGTCCATCCTCGAATCCAGCGGGAACGTGCTTGCCGCCTTCCATGGCCACAAGCATGAGGGCGATTACGCCTTTATCAACGGGATTCACTACTACACCCTCGAAGCGGTCGTGGAAGGTTCCGGTCCGGAAAACAGCGCCTACGCCGTCGTTGAGGTCCTTCGGGACCACTCGCTGGTCGTGACCGGATACCTTAACGCCCGCAGCGGGGAACTCGCCCCTGCGGCTGAGAACGATTAATCCGTTCGTTGATGGGAGTCCCATCCCGCGGGCTGGACAGCTTTGGTCCCGGAAGGTATGCCCGGTATTTCCCGGGTCCTGAAAATCTCGGATGCAAGGTGCTTCGAGGAACTGAATAAAGGGACTGGGGGAGCATCGAGGATCGGATCAGCACAGAATGTTTATTGTGAATCCCCTCATGATATGGCACCTGGCTTGATGGCTTGGATTTTACATTTTCAGCGGGTAAAATCGAACCAAGGCGACATACCCATGCTGAAGCGTGGCGCCTCCTCGCCTGGAAGGCACCGTTACTGCCGAAAGGGATGAAGTTGGCCGAGAATTCTTGATCGAGAATGGGGGTAGGTGGAGTCTGGCGGTATGTAAACGACGCCCTTGTCGAATGGGGAAGACGGTCCCTTTCCCCTCTATGGCTATGCGGGCCTGATACTCGTCGGCATCTGCTGGGCCTTGAAGTGTAGCCAGCCGATCGCGTGCAAAGCCATATTCCATGAAGCGATAACTCATCCGATCTAAACTGTTTCTCTGGAGGAATAATAAAAATAGCGAGGGGGGGGTATTTATTTGTTTAAGTATTTGGTTACAAGATACTTAAGGATTTAAAAGCGCTGCGATTGGCATGCGTTATGCGACAATGATTGGGCACTGAACAAACTCAGGCGTACCCAGCTATTCTTTGCATATTGCAATATACCATGTCCGATAACCATTCAAATCACAATCATTCCGGTCACCATCAGCAGATGCTGGATGACTTCCGGAAACGTTTCTTCTTCAGCGTTATTCTGACCATACCGGTGCTGGCCCTCAGCCCGATGATCCAGGGATGGCTCAACATTGAAGGGGTGCTTTCCTTCCCCGGCGACCAGCTGGTCCAGCTGGTCCTTGCCACGGCAGTATTTTTTTACGGTGGCTGGCCCTTCCTTAAAGGGCTGGTGGAGGAATTATCGGACCGGCAACCGGGAATGATGACCCTCATCGGGCTGGCGATTATTGTTGCCTATGGCTATAGCGCGCTGGTTGCCCTTGGATTGAGCGGACGTGTCTTTTTCTGGGAACTGGCGACCCTTGTCGATATCATGCTGCTGGGGCATTGGATTGAAATGCGCTCGGTCATGGGTGCCCGGGGGGCGCTTGAAGAACTGGTCAAGTTGATGCCCGACAACGCCCACCGGAAAGGCCGGGACGGGATAGAGGACGTTTCAGTCAAGGACCTGGAAAAGGGGGATTCCGTGATCATCAAACCGGGTGAACGCATCCCCACCGACGGGACGGTCCTGGAAGGACACAGCAGTGTTGACGAGGCCATGGTCACGGGGGAATCGGTGCCGGTGGAGAAAGACGAGGGGGATTCGGTTGTCGGGGGAGCGGTAAATGAAAAGGGCTCCCTGACCGTCAAGGTCGAGAAAACGGGTGAGGAGACCTTTCTTGCGGAAATTATTGAGATGGTCCGCAAAGCGCAGGGATCGCGTTCGCGGCAGCAGGACCTCGCCAACCGGGTCGCCTTCTGGCTGACGCTGGTGGCGATTGGAGCCGGAATCCTGACAATGGCTGCATGGCTTCTGGCCGGGAAAGAATTTGTCTACGCCCTGGAACGCACCGTGACCGTGCTTGTCATCACCTGTCCCCACGCCCTTGGCTTGGCCATACCGCTGGTGATCGCGGTTTCCACTTCGCTTGGGGCAAAGAACGGGCTCCTGATCCGGAACCGGGTTCCCTTTGAACGCTCGCGCAACCTGGATGCGATTGTTTTCGACAAGACGGGAACGCTGACCGAGGGGCGTTTCGGGGTCAAAGAGGTGAGGCCCTTCAATGACCGGGACAAAGATGACGTTCTTCGCCTTGCCGCCGCGATTGAAAACCAATCGGAGCATCCCATCGGCGGGGCCATCGTGGAAGCCGCGTCGGAGCGAAACCTGGACCTGCCCGAGGTCTCTGACTTTGAGAGCATCACGGGCAAGGGAGCCGGCGCGGAGGTGGACGGGCGTTCAATAAAGGTCGTCAGTCCCGGGTATTTGAAGGATCATGACATTGAGCGAAGCAGCGAGGAGGAGGACCTTTCCGAAGGGGGGCAGACGGTTGTCTATGTCCTCGCGGGAGATGAGCCGCTGGGCCTGATTTCCCTCTCAGACAGGGTCCGGGAGTCCTCCAAGGCAGCTTTGAAGAGCCTGCGCAAGCGTGGGATCAAATTGATGATGATAACCGGGGACAATGAATCCGTGGCGAAGTCCGTTGCGGAGGAACTCGGGTTGGATGATTATTTTGCCTCGGTTTTGCCGGGTGAGAAGGCGGATAAAATCAAAGCCTTGAGGAAGGAAGGCCTGCGGGTCGCGATGGTGGGAGACGGGGTCAACGACGCCCCCGCCCTTGCCGAGGCGGATTTGGGAATTGCCATCGGGGCCGGGACTGACGTCGCCGCCGCCACCGCGGATGTCATTCTGGTGCAGTCGGATCCGCGGCATGTTGACCGCATCCTCGAACTCGCCAGGCGCACCTATCGGAAAACCCTCCAGAATTTGTGGTGGGCCGCTGGCTACAACATTATTGCCATTCCTCTCGCGGCAGGGGTTCTCGTCTGGGCCGGTATCCTCCTCAATCCGGCAATCGGTGCCCTCGTGATGTCCGCATCAACGGTCATTGTCGCGATCAACGCGCGCCTTTTGCGTCTGTAGTGTTCCCGCCTGCCTGTGTTTGAGAGGGTTTTCGGAAGGGGGGACTTCCTGCGACCCGGAATAATCAGGTTTTTTCACTATATTGTGACCAAAAAAAACATACAGGTAAGGCCGCAATACCGTTGCGATTGACAGTGAAATGCCGGGCGGGGTGTCAGGGCCATTTTTCTCTTGCCGGGAATGATCCTTTAACTTATAGCCATAAGCTATGGTCTTTAGGTTTATAAGCAGGCCTTTACGGTTTATCAGGCGATATGCACCTTTTCTGCTCGTTTTTTTTGCCGGTCTGGAACTCCCGGGCCAGCCGGTTGAGTGGGAAATTGTCGAACCGGACCTCTCAGGCATTCCCGATATCGGGAACTGCCGGTTTCAGGATGTGTCGGGACATGGTGGCTATTTCTACGCCTGGATCTGTCTATCGGCTGAACCGTGGGACGCGGTCTACCGTTCCGCCGATGGCCTTAACTGGGAACGGGTTGTGGAGGGGACCCGGACAACCAGCGGATTTGCCTTGGAGGACGGGCGCACCCTTCTTTACCGCGTGGGCGATAGCTCCATCGTCATGGGCGACGGGGAGAACTGGACCGTGAAGGACCTCTCAGAGGTTGAGGGGGCCGACCAGGCCAGCGTCCTCTCGGTCGCTCAGGCCGACAACGGGCGTCTGGTACTCGGTGGGAACCAGACCTTCAGGCGTGTTCCGCGACCCTGCTGGTGGGTTTCGAATGACGGAGGTGAGACCTTCACCTTTTTCGCCTCGGACCGGGAATTTCCATTTCGCAGCGAACCCGGACTGTCGGGCATGGCCTTTGGGAACGGGGTCTTCGTCGGTGTCGGGGTTGTCGGTGAATCGTGGGTCAGCGTCAACGGAGAGAGCTGGGCGGAGGCCCTTCTTCCTGCGGTCGAAAATCCGGATGACGGAGAGTCTCCCCTGATAAAGACCATCCGCTTCTTTGACGGCGCTTTCTGGGCCGTCGGCAACTACACGCGCGTCTACCGGTCGGAGAACGGGCTTGACTGGACGGTTGTTCACGAGGGTGGGGGCAACAACCTTCTCGATGAGTTCCTTATTGACGGAGACAGCCTTCACGCCACCGGGTCCGACCTGCGGCAGGCATGGAGTCCCGACCGCGGAGTCAGTTGGTTCTCTGCCGAGGCAAGTTCCACGGGAAGCGGTTTGCTGAGGGGCGGAGGCGGGCTCGCCTTTTTCCGGGGCGTTTTTGCCCCGACGGGAAACCTAATCGACCGGGAAAATGAAATTATCTTCGATATTTTCCCGAGCATCGGGAGTTTTTCCCAGATGGCCTACACGGAGGGCACGTGGCTCGCCTTTACCGACGGAACCTATTTCCTCGGCCGGGCCGAGGGGCATTTTCTCGACCGTTCGGTTTCCGAGGACGGCGTATTCTTTCAGCATCCCTGGTTCGGCTGGTTCACGCTCCGGTCAGAGAACTGGCTCTACCATTTCAACCTTGGCTGGATCTACACGGAGTCCTCCTCCGGGTCCTCGGTCTGGATCGCTACCGACGGGTTGGGCTGGATCTTTACCTCCGATTCCCTCTGGCCCAATTTCTACCATCCGCTTTCAGAGAACTGGGGCCTCTATGCCGACTCCAGTGAATGGTTTTTCAACAGTACCACTGAAGAATGGCAGGAGCGGGCGTCGTTCGGCGGGTGACCGGCGCACTGCCAACCTTTTCGGCCTTTCTTTTCACGGCACCGCTTTCAGCAAACGCTTACCCCCGGACCCTGGTTCAGGGTAATAACAACCCGGCGGCGACACCGGTGAGGCCGATAAGCGCGAGGGCGTAGACGGGGAGGCGTGGCATCTCACCGCCAGCCTCCATGGCGCGGCCAAAGAGGAAAAACACGAGCGGGTGAACCAGAAAGGGCATGGCAAAGACGAAGGCAATGAGACCCGCTGCTTCCGGTCCGGCCATCCCGCCTTGAATTGCGGCAAACAATCCAAAGTGGGAGAGGGAGGCACTTTTGGCCATGAGGGCATTGCCGACCGGCATCCCCGCCAGTTCCAGAAGCAGCAGACCACCGAATACGGCCGTAAGCTGCCAGCCAAAGGAAAACTGCATCAGGGCACTGACTTCCCGGGCGTCCCGGCCCGCGGACTGTCTCAGGTTCCGCAAGGCCAACGCGGTCAGTCCGACTCCGACAAGGGCAATGGCGATTGAGGGAAGGAGCCAAATCGCGCCGCGCTCGACGCTGACTGCCAGTACGGAAAAGACAAACACATGCCCGAAAAAGGGGATGTTGATCATGATCGGCGCCCGCTTGGCGGCGATATCCCCGAGGTCACCCGCGGTACAGGCACCCGTAAGCCCTGCATGGGAGAGGGCTCCAGCCATGCCTGGTCCGACATTATGCAAGGCGGCGGTGCGGCCGAGGAGGATGAGCAGGCTGAGGCCCCCGAACATCCAGAATATCTGCCCGAAGAAGCCGTAGGCAAGAACCGGATTCATCCCACTGAGGATGAAGGCTTCACCGATTCGGGAGCCACCGATGACGAAGTTGGCCGCAAGGACAACCGGAATTCCGGCAAAGAGGAGGCAGCGTACCGAGGGGCCATGCGTCCAGCGCGGAATGAGTGCCCCCAGCCCGGCTGCCAGCAGCATGACGAAGAAGATTTGCGGCAGAGCGACCAGCGGCTGGATCCATCGCGCAATCGCTGCCCCCAGCAAAAGCACACCCAACAGGCCCGACATCTCCATGATGCCCTTGCGCAGGTACTCTCGTTTGTTCGCTATGGTCGCCTTGTTGTCGATCAGGATTACCGCGATCACCAATCCCATATAGGCAATGAGTGGATAATACTGTCCAAGGGTGGGATGTCGCGTTGCATCCAGAAGCATTCGCATCAGCGCCTCAATCCCCAGTAATAGGAAGAATGCCCGCCCAATGAAGACCAACTGCGTCCGACCCGTGCCGAAAAAGACCTGCTCGGTCGCGTAACTGACACTGTTGTCCGTTTCCACCGGCAGACCGGAGAAGATTTTGCGCAGTTCCTGGCCACCGACAAAAAATGAAGCCGCCAAGGCCACGATCGTGGCCTGTGCTACCATGCCCAGCATGGGAAAATCGGCCAGTCCCGGTTGCGAAACCCCGGTGGCGACCATCAAATAGCCCATCAGCAGGCCAAAAATGACAATGATCAGGATTGCCGAATAACGCGTTCCCGCAACCACCGCTCGGGCTACCAGTACCATCGGGATGACAAAAAACACCGTCAGCCAGAACTGATTGAAGAGGTGTTGGTGGGCTATTTCCTGCATCAGGTCCGGGGTCAGGAGAGCTTTCATGCCTGTTCTGTCTGGCAGCCTCGAAAACTGTGGTCAAATGCAAATACGCTTCTCCTTACCAAGAGCAGGCGCAGGCAAACCACCAGGGAAATGTTTGTCCGGATTCCCCCTGGCTGGCCGTTGACCGGATCCCCGGGCGCGTTGATGGGCACTGTTGCCCTGGCAAGGCTATGAACGATTTTCCGCAGGCCTGAAACCGTCGTTGACGATCAGTGGAACCGGTTCTGCAATTCTGCTCGCGTAGCTGGCCCGATGCAGTAGAGAGGCATCATGCAGGTTGAAAAACTCAAGTACACGATCTGGGCGGCCGATGCCCGCCGCGCTGCGGCCTTTTATACGTCAGTCTTTGGAGCCAGCGTTACCGGCAAGAATCCCCATATCACTGAGCTCTCTGTAGCCGGTGGGCTTATTGCCATCCATGGCGGCGGGGAGGGCAGACAAACCTGGACCGGCCTGACGTTCCAGGTGGCCGATGTCGTCGCCGGAGCCGCTGAGGTTGTTGCCGGCGGTGGCAAGTGCAACCGCGAACCCGAGCCCGAAAACGGAGAACCGCCCCACCTTGCGATGTGCGAGGACACCGAAGGCAATCAGTTCATGCTCAGCCGGAAGCGGGCGTAGGCGCCTTCACGGGGTCGGGCCACTACATGCAACCGAAGGACAAGGACTTTCCCTGATATCTGGACCCAGTTTCAGCCTTGGAGGACAATTTTGACTTCGACCGTTCCGGTTGCTCAGATGTTCCCGACGGGCCTCGCATCCTTGTTTTCCATTCGGTAATTAATGGAAACCATGAGGAATCGATGATCGAAATCTCGTCTAATCGAGCTGCGGCATATCAATATCGCCTCCGCTGCCAATTATCCCGAAAGCGGACAGAAGCCAAAGGATGACCGCAATCACAACAATAACATTGATAATCGATTTGATCTTGTGGTCCATTGGAATGTAGCTGTTGACCAGCCAGAGAAGGACACCGATGATTATGAGCGTTACAATGATGGCTATGAGTGACATGTGGGGAGAATACCGCTTGAATGAGTCCTCATCAATGGGGTACAACCCTACCATTAAAAGCGAACTGAGTCAGTAGTGATTTTTCAGGATCCCGATACGCCATGGAACATCGCCTTTTTCGGCCAGCCGGATCAGGCGGATCAGGATGCGCAGGGTGAGCTTCCGGGGACGGGCGATTCGGCCTGAAAATCCCGCCACGGCTTTATCACGCTGATCGATGAGGTCATCGCGGGTCCCGTCATCCGCGACAATCAGCTCCAATGCCTGCGTCCATGCTTTATCGCGCGCGTATTCAATGCTGAAGAGGCTGATGGATTCATCCACATCTCCAAGCAGGTGATCAATGATCCCAAGGGGACCAAAAACCCGCGTCAGACGCTTTTGGGTATCATTGATCAAACTCCCCAGAATGGCATTGATCCTGATGAAGTCGTCTTTTATCGCAAGCGGGTTTTCGCGATCGGCGACCGCAGCGGTGGAGATGCCGAGGTCAAGGCCGATATGGGCATTCATGCCCAGGAGGAGGTGTTGCAGGACGATCAGGGAAGGTTTTTCGACGCCCGCAAAGGCGGCCTCCCAGGAAAGGCTGACCGGTCCCTGTCCGGCGTGGCTGTCGAAGGCGTTGAGATAGCGCTGGGCAAAGTGAATATCCAATCGCTCCATGCGCTCATTGTTGTCGAAGGCGCCGCGGTCAATGTCTCGTTTGACGACAGCGGTGACCCGCCGGTACAAGGCCGGAAAGTAACCTCCCGGGGAACGGGATTTGATCGACTGCTCGACGATGTCGTCAAGGCGCTGGAGGACCTCGTCGATGGAGTTCATGGTGATTATGGATTTACGGACCGCTGGTGGCCTTGCGTATGAGTGGTATCGAAGTCGTCGGCGAATCTGTCAATACCGGGTTGGGGCTTGGGCCTGGTCACGACCCGGTTGCGGGCATACCATTTCCGCCTATCCCGGTGATCTGGGCACGTTCCGCTGGTATCCGAACAGGGTTCCTTCGTGATGAATTTGGAAAAAAACCGGCATACGCCGGGTGGGGATGGGGCTGGACTGAAATCACGCTTTCCTGAAATTAGCCGTGATTTCCGGAAACGCAGACCATTTTTCAGGGTGAAGAGGAAGGCAAGGACCTTGGAGCCTTGGCTTGGTGAATTGCTCAGTTCTGGAGTTCTACCACAATTTTCCCAATGACTTCGCTTGCCTCGATCCGGCGGTGCGCCTCCGGGACGCCTTCCAGATTGATTGTCCTGTCGATGACGGGATCCACGTCGCCACTCATCAACGATTGAAAGAGGAAGTAAAGATCCTCTTTGAACCATTGCGGATGCTTTTTCCTCATGGTCCCAATGGAATAAAATGCCGTGGATTTTCCATTAGGGAGCCAATTCCATGCTTTCAGTCGAAGGAGGTCAAAAAGGACATTTCCGTCTTTTCCCTGCACGGCGTTTTGGAATCCATAGGCAACGAGGATCCCCCTGTGCCTCGTTACCCGGAAGGAACGGGCCAAGAGTTCCCCACCAATGGGATCAAACACCGCATCCACACCGGGATCTCTCAAGGCCGGAATAGCTTCAGCAAAATCCTTTTCCTTGTAATCAATTGGAATACCCCCGCGTTCATGGACCGTTTTGTGCTTGGGTTTGGAGGCGGTTCCATAAACCTCGATTTGACGTAATCGTGCCAGTTCCAGCATGGCGGTGCCAACCGCCCCACCGGCACCGTGTACAAGGATGCGGCCTTTGTCGGACACTTTCGCTACCCGGTTCAGTAACTGGTGTGCCGTTACATAGGACAAGATCAACGCTGTCGCTTTTACGGGATCAAGATCCCGGGGAACAGGGACAAGGCGATCCGCCGGACAGCAGATGTATTCCGCGTGCGAACCGGTTACGGTCAAATCGGCCACCCTCTCCCCAACCTTAAATCCAGCAACGGCAGCACCTTTCTTATCAACAATCCCGACCATATCGTAGCCGGGGGAAAAGGGCGGCTTCTTCTTCAGACCGGGATATTTCCCCTTTCGTATCATGACATCCGTAAAGGCAACGCTGCTGGCCAAAACCTTAATTCTGACCTCATTGGCGCGGGGTTCCGTTCCACAGATCCTGGCAAACCAAGTGCCGTTCATTGTTGGAGGAAAACGGCCAACCCAGGATCTCCCGATTCCAGAATTCCATTACCTCGCCAAATAGTGCAAAACCGGCTTGGCAGCCTCAGGAAAACAGTATAAACCCTAATGCAACCGAAAAGGGGAATTTATACAACTGAAGAATAAGCGGAAAGGCCCGGAACATGGAAAACGCCTATACTGTCAGCGTGGACTGGCTAAACCAAAACCTGGAGCAGAAGGGCCTGAAAATTGTGGAAGCCCCATGGAAGGCTGACCGGTATAACCGGGCGCACATCAAAAAGGCTCGCGGACTTCCCTGCCATTCCTATTTAAAAGCGGAAGATGCACAAAGCAACCGCCTGGCTTACGTTTTCGACGAAGCAAGCTTCATGGAGATGCTGGCGAACCTGGGAATCAACTCTTATGACGAAGTTGTCGTGTATGATGATTTCCACGGATTATTTGCCGGACGATTCTGGTGGGTATGTTCCTATTATGGATTCTCCAGGGTAAGAATACTCGACGGAGGCTGGCATGCCTGGCTGGAAAAAGGACTCCCCATGGAGATTGCATGTCCGGAATACCCCGTCTGGACCGATTTTACGCCGGTTCTGAATGAGGAAATGCACCTTACCTGCGATGAGCTGAAACACGGGGTCGCCGAAAACTCAGTCACGGTTTGGGATACACGGCGCCCGGAAGAATATCACGGAACGGAAGAAACCAATAACGCCCGAAAGGGCCACATCCCAGGTGCAATCAACATTGAATGGAAAGAATTGCTCGAGCCTGAATCCTACCCTGGTGGCCCACGCTATTTCAAACCGCTCGAAGAAATGGAAAAAGTTCTCACCCGTTCTGGATTTAAAAAATCAGATAATGTGGTCACTCACTGCCAGGCTTCCATACGTGGTGCCTTTGGCTCACTTATCCTCGAAATGTTGAATTATCCAAACCACAAACTTTACGACGCCGCCATGGCAGAATGGGCTAACCGTGATGACACCCCACTAGTAATTCAGGTGTAGGGAACGCAAGCGTCAGACCAACCCCGTGGTGACAGTTCAGTATGCGCCGTGTTATCGTTGAGCGGACTGTGCTTTGACAGGGCTTTTTGTAGTGACCGGGCAACCCGTTGGCGAGCGCCTTGTCTTTTCAGTTGGGACCGCTTTGAGCCACCTGCTCGACTTGCTGCAGCTTATGCAGGACCCCGATCAGGGAACGGTTCCCGGCTACTTCTCCCTATTCGGGGAGAGTAACGGTTGTGCCAGTAGAGCCTTGGTGGAGGGATTCTGCGAAAGAGCACCTGCTGTTCCTGAAGGTATGTGACTTGAGATGGTTTTGCTACGGGTTCGATCAATGAGGCAGGTCCAGGAATTGAGAGCGCAGGGCGGCGGGGGTGGCCTGACAGCGGACGCGTTGGGTATAAGTGGAACGGATGGGTGAAAACCGGGCGAGGTAGGCGCGGACGGCGTCGTGGGTGGTGTGTCCGAGGAGGCGGGTGTGGGTGCAGTGATCGAGGCGGTGGATCCGGTGGTCAGGTGCGCCCCTCCGATGGCCGGCGACGACGGAATAAGAGGCGGTAGGTTGCAGGGGTTCGCCGGCTACTAAAATTTCGCGCAGACGCTGAGGTGGATCCTCGATGCGGTTAAACCGTACGCTCATGCCGGAAACGCGGGGAAGCCATCCGCCAAAGAGGCGTTCGGGATCCTGGGAAAAGACATTTTCGAATTCTCTCTCCCAGTATTGGCGGAACACTTTGCCGGTTGTCCTCCCTGTTTTGAGCTCGAGGCGGAGCGGAAGCCAATTCCACAGATCGGCCACGGTGATGGGACCGGGTGCGGTGGGCGGGGAGAAGCGGAAGCCATTGCTGAGGGCAAAGTCGGCTCCGGTATGGTGGCGCAGAGCGTCGGTAATCAGATTGTCGAGGGAAGTATTGATGACGGCGTAGCGGGCGAGCCAATCGTGAGTGTGGCCGATGACCTCGTTCATCCGTTCGCGATGGGGAGCGAGGGCGCGGTTGGTTGCCTCGCGAACGCGCGGGTTT
>JAWLGH010000008.1:0-75124 GCA_041685165.1 Oceanipulchritudo sp.
CCGGCTGATCGGGAATCGGCAGTCTCCATGCTCGAGGCCCTGAGTGGGCGCGATCATCAAGTCATTACGGGAGTAGGCGTTTTTTACCAGAAAAACATGCATCTTTTCCATGATTTGAGTCAGGTTTTCTTCAGGAAGCTCGACCGTGAGATGATTGAGACATATCTTGATTGTGTTAATGTCTATGACAAGGCCGGGGCTTATGCGATTCAGGAACATGGTAATCTGATTATCGAACGCTATGAGGGATCTTTCGAAAACATTATGGGTTTACCGATTCAACGTTTGCTTCTCGAAATGGTCCAAATCGATTGGATGACTCCTTCCGCCTGAAATGCCGCATGTCCTTTCCCAATCCAGGTCCTGAACCATCGCGCGAAGCTCATCCAGAGCCTGAAGCGGTGGAGGCGGCTGAACCCCAAAGCCATCGGGAGAGCCTGTTTGCTGCCATTCTGTTAGCTCTTTTCCTGCATCTACTCCTTTACTGGGTCAGCCCGAGCGACCTCTTTGAGTCCCCTGCCGGAGAGACGGATGCTTCCGCGGATTTTGAGGTTGTCATCGAATCCTTTCAGGAAAACCAGGAGCTGGAGGAACGCTACGTCCGGGCTGCCCCGAATATCAGCGAATCTGTGCCGGAGGAGACAATCAATATTTCCGACCGAGACCAGCAGGCCGCGCAGGAGGAAGAAGCCCCTCCGGATCCCGAAAACACACCCTATGTTGAAGGTGACGAAGAGGAGTCCAATCGCCTCGTACAAGGGAATCCAATGCAGCAACCGACACCTCAGAGTCCGCCCGAGGCAAGCCAGTCCCAGGGCTCGAGTCCGATGGCCCAGCAGGAAGCTGCCCCCCGCGAGAAGCCAGCAGAGGCAAATCCCGACTACATTGAGCAGGTTCCGGATCAGGATGAGGGAGTGGCAAGCATAGAAAAACCGGCCGAATCCCGCGAGCCGCCGGAGGAACCGGTTGATCTGCGCGATCCAGTGGAGGCAACAAGCGAGGCTGATGGACAGGGAGAAGCCCAGGTCACGACACCTCCGCAGGCTTCGGGAGAAGAGGGGCCGAAACCGCGGCCGCGCCAGCGTGTTGAACGCGACACATCTTTTGGCCCTGTCAAAGACAATCGTCAGGGAGCCATTCAGATCGGTCGTCTGGCTTTCGATTCCCAGTATTCCGAGTTTGGAGAATACTGGCGCCGGGTTGCTGAAGTCATCGAGGCCCGCTGGCGGAACCTTGTCTATAATACTCGCTCAATTCCCTTCGGAGGGTACCGGGTGGTGGTGGAGTTTTCCATCACCCGCAAGGGCGAGGTCAGGAATGTGGAGGTCAGTTTTTCCGACGCTGGAAGGCTCGCGGAGACCATTTCCGTGGATGCCATTGTTGGAGAGGCCCCATTCTTTGATTGGACACCGGAGATGATCGTGAAAATGGGTGAGGAGGCTGGGGCAGCTATTCACTTTTATTACTGAAGGCATGGATTTTCCTCTTCATCCGGATTGTCGTGTTCTCAGGGCCGATCCCTGCGGTCTGATAGCGGTGGAAAAAGCGGCGGGAGTGCTTTCGCATCCTAACGCCAAGAACGATGGACGTCTCGCGCTCCTCAATCTGCCCTATGACTTGGAAAAGGAGGCCTTTTTCAGCGAGAGAGGATCGTGGTACCTCCTCAACCGACTCGACGCTCCTACTTCCGGAATTCTTCTCCTTTCCCGCGATGCTGAGGTTGCTGAGTCGGTCCGGCAAGCCTTCGCCGCCCACGAGGTGGAAAAAACCTATGCGGCCGTTGTTAAGGGAATCCCTCCCCGAAACCGGCAACCATGGAGGGACAGGCTCTCGGTGATGCGAAGGGGAGGAAAGCTTCGCACATCCATTATACGCGGAAAGCCAAACGCGGAGACCGATATGAAATGCCTGCAAAAAGCTGGTTCGGATCCAGCAAGGTCTCTCCTCCGTCTCAAGCCTGTCACCGGACGGACTCATCAGCTCCGAGTACAGTGTGCTTCGCGTCACCTTCCCATAATCGGGGATGCGACATATGGGGATTTTCGTTTTAACCGGGAATTCCAAAAAAGGAGCCGGGAGGGACGTCTCTTCCTGCACAGTTGGAAGACCCGGCTTCGCATCAACCATGGCGGAGGCCTTGTCGATTTTTACGTCGAAAGTCCGCTGCCTGCTGCTTTTGCAGTTGCCCTTGATTGAGTCGGATCCCTTAAGATGGCTGCAATATGATTATTTCCAAAGAACCCACACTAACGGATACCCAGTTGGCCGAAGTTGAGACGGTAGTCGGTGAATTCGGCTGTAAGATCCAGGTTATTTACGGGGCTCATCGGAACATTTACGCGATAATTGGGGACGAGCGCAGCGAGACGATGGTCAACCGCCTTCTTGGTCTTGATTACATTGACCGGGTCGACCGCATGGAATCGGTTTACAAGCTCATGGATATCCGATCGGACCTCTGCCATCATCGCATCCGAGTAGGAGGAGTCGAACTTGGAAAGGAGCCCTTTTTTATTGCTGGCCAGTGCACCATTGATCCCGGAGCAGGTTCCGCGTTCCTTGAAACGGCTGCTGCGGTAAAAGAGGCAGGAGCGCATGTCATTCGTGGAGGTGTCTGGAAACCGAGAACGTCCCCCCACAGCTTTCAGGGAACGGCCAGATCAATGGAAATTCTTCTCAGGGCCCGCGAGCAAACGGGCTTGCCGGTTATTGCCGAAGTGATGGATGAAAAACAGCTCAGGATCGCCCTTGAGGCAAAGGTCGACATGCTCCAGATTGGGACACGTAATTCGCTCAACTACACCCTTTTGGCAGCAATTGGAAGCCGTACTGCTGAGGCGGGAATTCCGATCCTGTTAAAACGTGGCCGCCACATGGGACCGGTCGATGAGCTTATCTCCGCGGCGGAATATATTGCCGCCAATGGAAATCCAAATCTCATTTTCTGCCCCCGTGGAACAATGCCCAAACTTGACGGCTTCCGAAACCATCCCGATGAGAGCATCACTCCCCTTCTGAAGGAGAAGTCCTGGGCACCGGTTGTGGTCGATCCTTCCCACTCCGTCGGTCGTTCCAAGTACGTTCCTGCATGCGCCCTGGCTGCAATGGCCTACGGCGCAGACGGTCTTGTGGTCGAGACGCATGTCAATCCAATTGCTGGAATTGGTGACGATCCAAAACAGAGTGTAACTCCTGATGTACTGAAAAATATGATACATAATGCCCGTGTAATATGGGATTTGAATTCGATATCAGGGAAGACAAAGACGGAGAAGGAGCAGGATAAGGAAGGGACGGGAACTTCAGTGCTGAATTGATTTCGTTCAGGTCTCCATGCCGGGTTTCAGAAATGAATTTCTTCCTGTGTTTCTGACCAGACTATATTTGCAGGAAAAGCCAGATGTCCGGTCCTTGCCTGGTCACAAGCATGCTGGAGCGAGAATGCTCAGCTGAAGATCGTCTTCCGAAGGTCCTGCATGACACAGAGGCCTGAGTCTGGAAGCGCCTTAATGGGCCGGGCCCCTCTTTTTCGTTTTTCCCCGAAATGAGACTGGTATTGCTGGAAGACTTGCTCGACAAAGGCTTCGGATCCCAGCACGAGGCCGTCGGTGAAGTAGCGGACACGCAGGCGCAGGAGTTCAGCTTTAGATAGTCTGCCTTTTTCTCTCAAGGTCCGGAGCAGAAGATCCCTGGTGACGTATCCTGATTTGCCTGGGGCTTGGCTATGACCGCGCTCCATAAGGTAAACCCGGTATGCCTCGGAGGCCTTTTTCCATGAATCCATTCCCATTACCCGCATAATCCCCTTGCGGCAGCGTCGATCACCTCCCATTGCGGCTCCATAGCAGCAATGGCGGTAGTTTTTAGGATCGGTCACCATTTGTGCGCGTACTGGGTTGAGGGCGATGTAGGTGGCCATCAGTCCGGAGCAAACTGGCGTGTCCTCGGTCATGATACTGTTGAAACGCCCCATCCAGAGTGTGCCCTCACGTTCGCTTTTCCTGTTGTACCAGGCAGTGAACCGTTCCTTCAAGGTCTTGTTGAATTCGGAAATGTCGCCCATGCGCTTTAAATGCAGATTCCGTTGGATTTCCGCTTCTTTACCGCCTTTCATGAGAGCTTTCCTGAGCCGGAGGTACTTTTCTCCTTTTTCGCCGTAGTAAATTCTGAGGCGCTCCAATAATTGCGCATCACTGAGCTTGACCGTTCCCGGGACGAAAACCAACTGATGGTAATGATTGGTCATGACAACATAATCGAGGATATCAATGCTCAGGAAATCGGCTATTTTCCACATTAAACGGACAAAAAACTCCTTCTCTCTGAGACCGAAAATATAACCCCCACTGACAATCCGAGATATACAGTGATAGAGGGCGTCCTCTCCTTCCGGTGCCTTGATGCGAGGTCGGCGCATGGATCTCATGCTTTACATCAGGTACTGCCTGAACAAGCCATTCGAACAATCAATTTTGACTATTCCCGGGAGCTTGAAGGAATGTCCATGCCCCTCAAATTCGTGGTCGGGGAAAAGTTGGGAAAGGCCTCTGGACGATTGGACCGTAGCGCATCGGGTCAGGTTTCCCTCCGGTCAAGGGTACGATAGTTGATTGCTTCCATGAGGTGGGGTTCGGAGATGTCGGGCTGGTCATCGAGATCGGCTATGGTTCTCGCCACCTTGAGAATCCGGTCATAGGCCCGCGCAGATAGACTCAGACGTTTCATGGCCTGCTGAAGCAGGTATCCGAGCTTCGGGGCCAGGAGACAATGCGAGCGGATTGAATGGTGGTTCATGAATGCATTTACGTGAGGGGGTTGGGGAGAAAGTGAACCGTACCGTTGCTCCTGGCGTTCTCGTGCGGCAGCCACGCGATCCCGCATGGTTGAGGAAGATTCGCCTGGTTCTTCGCGGCGTAAGTCCTCGATTGATAAAGCTGGAGCTTCGACGTGAATATCGAATCGATCAAGGAGGGGTCCGCTGATCCGGGAACGATAACGCTGGATTTGGGACGCCGAGCATTGGCAGGGTTGGCGGGGGTCGCCGAGGAAGCCGCAAGGGCAGGGGTTCATGGCACTGACCAGCATGAAAGAAGCCGGTAAGGTTATGTGTCCGGCACTTCGGGATATGGTAACTTTCCCGTCTTCGAGGGGTTGGCGAAGGACTTCGAGTGCGCCACGTTTGAATTCCGGTAATTCATCAAGGAAAAGGACTCCATGGTGGGCGAGCGAAATTTCACCCGGTCCGGGAAAGGCTCCTCCGCCTATGAGACCGACATCGGAAATCGTGTGATGAGGACTCCTGAATGGTCTTGCCGTACTGAAGCCTTCTCCATTCAGGGTTTTCCCGGAAGCTGAGTAAATTCTAAGGATGTCCAGGTATTCATATTCCTTGAGAGGCGGGAGAATGGTTGGGACACGCTTTGAAATCATTGATTTTCCAGAACCAGGTGGCCCAAGCATGAGGAGATTGTGTGCCCCTGCTGCAGCTACTTCGACGGCCCTGCGAACGGAGTATTGCCCCTTTACGTCTGAAAAATCAAGACCGCCAGGAGTGGACCGGGTTTGTCTGCTGGAAAAGTCATTGATAACCGGGTTTAATTGGATCCTGCCTTCGAGAAAGCTGCAAGCAGTCTCGAGGCTATCCACTTCGTAAATGGACAAGTCTTTCACGAGAGCAGCTTCAAATGCGGTGTTGGGGGGAAGTAAAAGAGACTTTCGGCCTTCTTTTTGGGCGCATACAGCAAGGGCCAGGCCGCCCCTTATCGGTTTGACTTCACCCGAGAGGCTGAGTTCTCCCGCGATCAGGAAATCTTCCAGGTCACGTGGCTGGATCTGATCTGTGGCTTCGAGGACTCCTATCGCAATTGGTAGATCGTACAGGGCGCCCTCTTTGCGGAGGTGACCGGGAGCAAGGTTGATTGTGGTACGCTTGCGTGGAAGACTGTATGGGGAATTGGCTATGGCTGACCATACACGGTCCTTGCTTTCACGGACAGAGGTGGAGGCCATGCCGACAACGACCGGCGCCGGTTCACCGCATTCCCCGGTGGCAACCTCTACGGATACCGGCCAGGCATCAATTCCCATCAGGGCTCCCGATGCAACATTAGCTAGCATATGGGCCAGTATGGGCCTGAAAAGGGCATCCACCAGAAGGGGTTTTACCAGAATTCTGGTGGCATTCACGGCATATTATTGGCATAAATGCTGAGTCTGTCCCTCGCAGCTTCTGAGTTTACATAAAGCCTGTCCCTTAGTTTACATAAAGCCTGTCCCTTGAAAAAGTTTACTATAAGACACGGGCTGGATTTTCTCCATTGATGAAAACTATGTAAGACCTATGTTAGCTGGTTTCCAGTTGTCCGAGAGCCACGTTTTCCTCTGGAAGCGAGTTGAACATGGCCTGAATCTGTAGATAGACGAGAACCCACCATGCCTGAGCTTAATTTTCTCAATTCCCTGGATTATGCGGTGCTGACAATCTACATGCTGATGATTCTCGGGGTGAGCGTATTTGTGGCCCGATTCAATCGAAAGACATCTGATTATTTCAAGGGAGATGGGAAGATTCCGTGGAAATTATCGGCCATGTCGCTCTTTATTTCTGGTTTTTCCGCCTACATGTTTGTTGGGGCTGCAGGGATGGCCTACAAGGAGGGTGTAGGTGCTTTTCTTCTCTTCAGTTTTGGGTTTCCAGCCTACCTCCTCGGTTTTTATCTCTTTGGACCCCTTTGGCGTCGGACCCGTCTGGATACCCCATTGCAGTTTATTTCGCGGCGTTACTCGAAGGGGACAACCTATTTTTACACGATTATGGCGGTGGTTCCTAACACTCTTGTGCTGGGAATCATGATCTACACCCTTTGTATTTTTATTTCCACCGCCCTGGGAATCGGAAACAGCGAATTCAACCTTGGCTTCATGACGGTCAACGGGTTTGAGCTGACTATACTTGTAACGGGGATTTTTATTGCCGTCTACACGACCCTGGGCGGTCTCTGGGCAGTTATGGTCACGGATGGGATCCAGATGATCATTGTTATCCTGGTGACGATCATCATGATACCGATGGCCTTTCTCCTCCTTGGGGACGGAAATGCTCTTGATGGCCTTGCCCGTTTGAAAATGGATGCTCCTCCCGGATATTTTGACCTTAAACTGGAGGGGAAACCTCTGCTTTTCTGGCCGAGTTGGTTCATTGGGATCATCTTTGGCTACAATGTAAACTGGCACATTGCCCAGCGCTATTACAGTGTGCCGGACGAGCGTGACACCCGCAAGATGGCCCTCTGGTGCGGGGTATTGTCGCTGATTCTTCCCTTCCTCTGGCTTTTGCCGGTGGTTACGGCTCCGATTCTTTTTCCGGATATTGAATCGATGTGGCCACAACTTGCCGACCCCACCGAAGCCTCACTGATCACCCTGGCCCTGGCTGTCCTTCCCCACGGGATGCTGGGATTGCTGGTGGCAGCTATTCTGGCTGCTACAATGAGCTCGACTGATACCCTGTTCAACTGGCTGGCGGCAGTTCTCACGAAGGATGTTTATGTTCCGTTGACGGAGCAGATTACGGGCAAGGAACCGGGGGAAAAAATTCAGATGTGGGTTGGTAAGGGATTTGTCGCCATTCTGGGAGTAATTTCAATCTGGGTGGCCTTGAATGTACAGCGTTTCGGAGGAGCGTTTGATGTCTCTATGCGGGCCAATTCCTTGTACAAGATAACCTTGTTCGTCCCGGTTTTCATGGGCCTGCTGTTCACCCGGACTCCCTGGTGGTCGGCGATTGCCGCAGTGGCGGCGGGGATGGTTTCGATTATCTTCATAGGGATCTTTTCGGCCCTCCAAAGCGGACTGCCAGCAACACCAATGAACATTCTCTTTGCGGATGTACAAGTGCACTGGTTTGGCCTTGCCCTGACCCGCTTTGAACTGAACGCCATCGTTGGGCTTGTGGTTTCGACAACCGTTTTTTTTCTGACCGCCTTTGTCGATAAACGGACAGGTGCTTTTGGAAAGCGAATACGGGCCTTTGAAAAGGATCTCAAGACGCCGGCCTACGCGGATCCAAATGAGAAACTCGGGCTGGAGGGATTGATGGCCTACAAGTTAATGGGCGTTCTCTCGATTGTCCTTGGCGTTATGCTTATCCTTTTCACTTTCCTGACCCTCGAACGGGCGGGATGGCTCAACACGATCACAGGCTTCCTTTCCCTCGGTACGGGAGTGGGAATTCTCCTCGCGGTGCGGCGTTTCGAACGCAGGCATCGTGGGTCGACCCCATAAGAAACAGCTTCTTTTGGCTCACGGGCAGGTGGGGATCTGATTGCGAACTTACTCCCGCCTCTTCAATCCAGTCTGTCCGGGCTACTGGATGATGCAGCTCAAACATGAAAATACTGCTGCGGAGAAGGCTTCAATACGTGGAAAGGCATTTTTTTCTTTTAGCGGTTCTTGTCTTGGGGGGAGGAAATCCCAGTGCCTGTCCCTGCTTCACCCTGCTTCACCGGTACGGGGGAAGATTATTCAATGGTCAGGTGTTCAAGGTCTGGAAAATGGGGTGAACCCGGGGCGAAAATCAGGTTGATTCATCTGTCTGAACCTGCACGCTGTAGAGCAAGATGCGCGGCCAGCATACGAAAGCCTATCCTTTGCTGGGGTTGATCCTCGGGATCTTTGAGAAGCTGCGTGGCCGGCCCAAGGCAGTGGCTCCGACAACCTCGATCGACACAGTGCAGAAAACGCCAAACGCCCATCACGGGCCGGAGCCGGAAACCTTTCCCGAATACTCTGCGGAGGCGACATGGCGCTACAACCTGAAGGCCCTCGAGGAAATGCTTTCCGAAAACCTTGAAGAAGGCGATGATATCACGACTCGCGAAAACGCGCCGGTCAACATGCCCTCAAGGTTGGATCGGGTCGCGGTGCAGGAGAAAATCCATGGTCTCAACCAGATACCGATCCTGAAGTCGGTCTCGCGGAATTTTCAGCTAGCCTCCCGCAGTCAGCATGCCAGCCTGTCCGAGCTCGGGATGATGGTGCGGCAGGATCCGGGCCTTCACACCAAGATCCTGCGAATGGTCAATTCCTCTCTTTTTCGAATAGAAAGCGAAATTACGGATGTCGAGCATGCGATGGTGCTTCTTGGACTAGATCGTATTCGTTTTCTCGCACAATCCCTCGGCGCGGTGAAGGAGCTGAACGAGATATCGGCGGGCTTCGACCTCCGCCACCTCTGGAGTCATTCCTTTGCCTGCGGGCTTCTCGCGGAGGACCTTGTCCGAAAGCTGGGACTGCCCGATCTTCCGCACGCCTATTCGGCGGGCCTGCTCCATGATGTGGGGAAAATCATCCTTTCATCCCTTTTTCCGGAGACCTACCGGTGCCTTCTCCGAAGCAGTCATGAAGCGGATTTCGATCTCAATGCGATGGAGTCCTGCGTCTTTGGCTGTGACCATGAAGAGGCCGGGAGACGTTTTGCGGAGGCGCAGAAGCTTCCGCGGCCGATCCTCGAGGCGATGTCCCATCACAGCGAGCCCGAGCTGGCCTCTCCCGAAGAGCGGGATATGGTCTGCATCCTTTTTCTAGCCAATGATTTCGCAAAGCGCCATCACCTTGGCTTCAGCGGAAATCCCGCCCTCGCTGCGGATGAGAAAGTTCTTCAATGCCTCGGCAGCCTTTCCTCCCCGCCATTCAGCCCGGCTGGGGGCGAAGCCGACGGCCAGGCTTTCCTGAATCAATTACGGGCTTCAATTGCCTTTTCCCTTCCGGGAATCGAGCGGGAAGTGGATGACCTCCTGCGAATGACATTTGGAAAGTCCGCCCCCGTGGGCCTTTTGACAGCTTGAGGGTATCGCGATGGTTCCGACAGACGATATAACCCGATTCTTCCAGGCCCTTGACCCGATGGAGCTGATCGCTCTTTTCGCCTTTCTGGTTCTTTTCAACGGACTCCTGCTTTCGGGTGTCCTTCTGTACCTGAAGCGGACGATGCGGGCACCGACTGTGCAGGCCCCGAAGCCCGCGGACTCGAAGAGGCCGCCTGACCTGATGGAAGACCTTGCTGACGGAATCCTCGGGATCGATGCAGAGGACCGGATTGTCTACGCCAACCGGCGGGTGGAAGGGCTCTTTGGATTTTCCACCGGGGATCTTCTGCAGCGCAATTACCAGAGCCTGCTCATTCTCCCGGACGGCTTCTCGGAGGCGTCCGCGGACCAGCTTTCCTGTCGGGGAGCTGTCATTGGGCTGGAACACGAGGCCTTGGGCCTGCGAAAGGACGGTTCGCGCTTCAATGCCCACGTCACCGTGACTCCCCGCACTGGCGGAAGCATCCAGGCCCTTGTTGCGGTGCGGGAACGGACTCACCGGAAGGCCATGGAAAGGGAGGCCCCCCCGCTTGAAGTATCCGGCGGAGAGGCAGTCTTTCAATCGGCCCGGCGCATCCAGAAATTCATGTCATTACTGTCGCGTTCGGACGACCTCAGCCCGCTTGACCGGGAATTTGTCCGGGCCCTTCAGAAATCCGCCGATGATTTGTATGCCCATACCACCTATGCACAGTTCCTCGAGGCTCTTCGGAAGGAGAGCCTGAAGGTTGAACACGAGCCACTTCTCCTTGGGAAGTGGCTTGAAGATAAAAGTGCGGCCTACAACGAGCGAGCGGGGAAGATGGGTTCCCGTTGCTCCCTTCTTGTAGAGGACCGGGAGCTGGTGGTGCTTGTCGACGAAACCCTCCTTGGACAGCTTATCGAAGGGCTGCTTGATTTTGCCCTGACCTCCTACGAAAGCGATTCCATTGAGGTCCACTTGAGTCATAGCCCGACGGCCGGCGAAGCCTCCCTGTCGGCTATCTCCGAAACCTCCGCGGGTGAAACTGTAGCCGGAGGGCACCGTCGGCGGGTGAATCTGTTCATCTTTGCCCGGGCCTCTGGGAAAGGGCGGGATCGCGCGGATTTCGCGGAGGGCAAACTTCCGGAAGGGATTGAAGAGGATCCCCGGATACGCCTCGCGCGGAAACTGGTTTCGCTCCTCGGGGCTGATTTCAGCATGGAAGCCAACGATGCCTCGTCGCTGCTCTTCCAAGTAACGCTAGCCTGCCAGTCGTACGGGGTGGATCCCGTTCCGGCCCTGTCCCTGGGGAACCCGGATGAAAGGGTGATGGAGGAACAGGTCTCTGATTCGCTGCCGAAGGTCCGTGGAAAGACGGTTCTCTCGATTGCCGAAAATGCTGAGTTGCGTGCCTGGGTCCGGAAAATCCTTGTTGCGGAGGGGTTCGAGGTTGAGGAATGTCCCCCTGCCCGGGCGGTGGAAAAGATCCGTGAGGGGGCCCCTGTGGACCTCGTGGTCCTTCAGTCGCAACTGAACGAGGAACCGGATTTTGATTTAACCTACGAGATGCGCCAGTTCCGGGGAGCCGAGGACCTGCCGATCCTTCTGGTCAGTACGGCCGCGCAGCGGTTGCCGGAGCTGAGCTATTTCAGTGCCCAGGGGACAATTGCTTTTCCGGCGGCCAACGGTGACCTCGCCCGTAAAGTGAGTGATCTCTGTGAACCGCGCCGCAAGGGAGCCTGAAGATCTGCCCGGTCGTTTGGTTTTCATTTGGAAACAGGTTTGGATAGCGGCCCGTTGCTCAGACAGGGGATTGCCGGGTTTTCGGAATTGCTCGACCGTGGCCTAGATGCGAAGGCCGGGAAATGTGTCGAGAAGGTGTCATTCAGGTGAAAATCGCCTTTAGCCCGGATTGGCACTTGATGGCGTTCAACCACCGGTCAACCTCTTTGTATGGTTCAAGGTAAGCATTATAAGGGAAGCGGTACCCTTGTCCCGAACAAGGGACAGACTCCAGAAACACTCTCAGAAACATTTGGGGACCAGGAAAGAGGGGGACAGACCCTGGGAACCTCGCGACGGGGATTTTTAAAAAGCGTCGGGGCGGCGGGGCTTGGAATTGGGTTGCTTGGGAGCGCTCCGGCGGTCCATGCGGGGAAGCATGCCGGAGGGGGGAAGGCGAAAAACCTTATTCTGCTGGTGGCTGACGGGATGAACACCGGAACCCTGTCCCTTGCCCATCATCACTCAAAGACGACCCGTGACCGGGACACGGTCTGGATGCAGCTCTATCGCGAGCCCGGGGTGATCCATTCGTTGCAGGAGACCCGGTCGGCGAATTCCGTTGTCACTGACTCGGCGGCAGCGGGTTCGGCCTGGGGCATCGGGGAACGCATCAACAACGGAGCCATCAACCGGACGCCCGACGGGCGTGAACCGGTGCCGGCCTGGATCCGTGCCCTCGAGGCGGGGAAAGCGACCGGTCTGGTGACAACGACCCGGATGACACATGCCACGCCGGCGTGCTTTGCGGTCAATGTCCGCCATCGGAATATGGAAGACGCCATCGCCGAGCAGTACCTCAAGCGTGGAATCGACGTTCTCCTGGGGGGGGGATCGGTCCACTTTGAGGCTGGTCGCCGGGAAGACGGGAAGGATCTTTTCCGAGCCTTCGGAAAGGCGGGTTATGATGTGGTGCGCAACCGGGAGGGGCTGATGGCCGCTTCCGGCAAAAAAGGCCGCCTTCTCGGCACCTTTTTCGAGAGTCATCTGCCCTACACGCAGGATCATGACCATTACGCTCCCTACAGGCGGGATGTCCCGACGCTGGCGGAAATGACCTCGACGGCCCTCGGCCGCCTCGGGAGCAAGCCGGAGGGCTTTGTCCTTATGGTCGAGGGGGGACGGGTGGACCACGCCGGGCACGCCAATGACGGTCCCTCCATCCTGAAGGAGCAGCTCGCCTTCGACGATGCAATTGCGGTGGCCCGAGACTATGCTGCGAAAGATCCCGATACCCTCCTTATTGTGACGACCGACCACGGAACCGGCGGGGCGATGCTCAACGGGGTAGGGCAGGCCTACCTTGACACAGACGAAGCCTTTGCGAGGGTGACGCAATCCCGCCATTCCTTCGAGTTTCTGATGCCGCGCCTCGTGGGCGACGGCGCGGACCCTGGTGCGATCGTTGAGGCTGGTCTCGGGTTCGTTCCTGACGGGCAACTCCTCCGTTCCCTTGAGGAAACGGTGAAGACGATCCGGGCCGGTTCCGGCAATGTACGATCGCTTTCACGCGACCTTGCGCCCGCGCTTGCGGAGCGCACGGGCATCGCCTTCACGAGCCAGAACCACACGGCCGACCTTGTGGAGCTTGTCGCGACCGGACCGGGCAGTGAAAACATTCCTCCCTATCTCCTCAATTACGAACTCCATGGATTGATGATGGGAGCTCTTGGGCTAGGATGAGGGGACCGTGATACGCCCCTTTTTGGTGTAGCCGCTTTTTTGAACCCGTGCTACGCCCTGCGGGCTTCGCAGGGCACTCAATTTTGCAGCCCCGACAAGTCGGGGACAAAATTGGTGGAGCTGATCGGGATTGAACCGACGACCTCGTCATTGCGAACGACGCGCTCTTCCAACTGAGCTACAGCCCCATGATCAGGAAGGATCGGGGAAAATGGTTGGCGGCTGGGCGGTCCGGCGTCAACGCATAATGAAGGAGGATGCGGAGTCGTATTTGGGGGTGTGGACCGGGCAAAGCTTTCCTTTCTGGTAAACCTTCCGTAACAGTTGCACTCGGAAGGAAGTAAATTAGGCTTGGCGGCAGACCTGTGGGGGCATCAATTGTGGCGGAGGAATGAAAGCAATCAAATGGATCAGTGCAGTGACCCTGATGGGTCTGCTGACAGCGGGGTGCGTTCATGTTTCCGAACCGGACGAAAAATCGTTGAGCGTGGCTGTTCCGGACCGATGGGGAGAGGCGGGTCAAACGGGTGCACCGGATGGCTGGCTTGCCGATTTCGGCGATCCGCAACTGGAGAAGCTGGTGGGGGAGGCGCTGGCGGAAAACCTGCAGCTGCAGGCCGCGGTGGCACGCCTTGACCAGGCGATGGCCCTTGCCCGGATTGAGGGGGCGGACCGCTGGCCGACGCTTTCCCTGAGCGGGAATGCGCAGCGCCAAATGACCAATTCCCTTTCAGATCCGCCCTTGCGGACCCGCTCGGACCGTTTTGGCCTGGATGTGGTGGCGAGCTGGGAACTTGATCTCTGGGGCCGCATCCGTGCGGGGTCGGAAGCGGCCGGGGCGGAGGCGCTAGCGGCCGCATCCGACTTCCGGGGTGTGCAGCTGTCGCTTGCCAGCCGGGTAGCGCAGGCCTGGTTCAGTGCCATTGAGGCGCGTCAACAGGAGTCCCTGGCCCGGGAGACGGTGACCTCCTTTGAATCCAATCTGGCGACGGTGGAGGAACGATTCGAGCGTGGTCTCAGTCCGGCCCTTGATTTGCGCCTGACGCGGGCCAATGTCGCCAGTGCGCGCTCGACCCTTGCCGTGCAGGAGCGTCTTGCCGACACCGCGGTGCGGCAACTGGAGGTTCTGCTGGGCCGATACCCCGCGGGGGAGGCTGAAGTTTCCGGGAGCCTGCCGGGACTTGAGGAGGGAATCCCGGCGGGCCTTCCCTCTGAGTTGCTGGCCCGACGACCGGATATCCAGGCTTCAGCGCGGCGCCTTATGGCCTCCGATGCCCGTCTTCAGGAGAGCGAACGGGCCCTTCTACCCTCGATCAACCTCACGGGCAGTTACGGCCGGGCGAGCCGTGACCTCGATAATCTCCTTGAGAACAGCTTCGACGTCTGGAGCCTTGTCGGCGGGTTGACGGCCCCGCTTTTCCAGGGAGGACGGTTGCGGGCCAACGTGGATCGCTCTGAGGCTGCCCTTGCGGAAGCGCTCGCGAGCTACCGGGACACGGCCCTGACAGCTTTCCGCGAAGTGGAGACGGCCCTTGCCGGGGAGGTTTACCTGCGATCGCAACTGGAGGCCCTTGAAATCGCGGCTGAGGAATCCACCGGGGCCCAGGAGCTGGCCGAAGAGCGATATGCCCGGGGACTGGTCAACATCATTACCGTTCTCGAGTCCCAGCGGCGGGCCTTCAACTCGCGCAGCGCTGTCCTGGCGGCGGAAAACCTTCTTCTGCAGAACCGCCTGTCCCTGTATTTGTCCCTTGGCGGAGACCTTCGTTGAACAACGCCCGGGGAATCCCCATCTATTACCTGAATCACCCTTCATGAAACTGCTACTTAAATTTCTCAAGCGGCTCCTGCCGGTATTCATACTGGCTGGCGGGACCGGGGTTTTCATCCTGATGCAGGCAACCAAGCCGAAGGCGCAGCGCCAGAAGGCTCCGGAGCCGGAGATCCAAGTCCGTACCACGGAACTGATGCCGGAGGCCTACACGGTGGCCATCCAGACGCAGGGAACGGTGCGGGCGCGGACGGAAAGCACCTTGATTCCGGAAGTTTCCGGGCGCATTCTGACCGTTTCGTCGAATTTCCGGGAAGGGGGATTTTTCGAGAAGGGCGAAGTCCTTCTTGAAATTGATCCAAGCGATTACGAGACAGCGGTGACCGTTGCGAAGGCGCGTCTGGCGGAGGCGCGGGTCCGCCTTGCGGAGGAGACGGCGCAGGCCGACCAGGCGCAGCGCGACTGGGAACGGCTGGGGACGTCGGAGACGCCCCCTTCCCTTGTCCTGCGGGGGCCGCAGCTGGCGTTGGCGCAGGCCAACGTGGACGCCATGGAGGCAAGCCTTGCCGAGGCCCGGCGCAATCTCGAGCAGACGCGCATCACAGCACCCTATGAGGGGCGGGTATTGCAGAAAAATGTCGATGTCGGGCAGGTTGTCAGCCCGGGCACGCTGCTGGCGGAGATCTATGCGGTGGATTACGCGGAAATCCGCCTTCCGCTGACCTCGGAACAGTTTTCGATGCTCAACATGCCCGCGGTCGTGCGGGGCGGTCCCCAGGTGGAAGGGGAGGTGCCGGTGACCCTGAGGACACGCTTTGGCCGGGAGGAAATTTCCTGGGAGGGAACGGTGGTGCGCGTCGAGGGGGCGGTGGATTCGCAAAGCCGGCAGATAAATGTCATCGCGCAGGTTGATGATCCCTATGGGGCCGCCCATTCACGTCCCCTGAAAGTGGGCCTATTCGTCGAGGCGGTGATTGAGGGCCGGACGCTGGAGGACATGTATGTGCTTCCCCGGACGGCGCTCCGGGAGGCGACGTACGTCCTCACGCTGACCGAGGACAATCGCCTCCACCGGGTCGCGGTGGATCCTGTCTGGTCGACGACCGATGAGGTGGTCTTCAGGGAGCCATCCATCGAACCGGGGACGCGGGTATCGCTGACGCAGATGGCCCTTGCCATCGACGGGATGGAAGTGGTGCCTGTTTCCGAGGAGGAGCTGGAGCCGGAGGACCCGGCCCAGGTTGCGAAGACAAACCCCGGTCCCTGATTCCATGATCGCCTATTTCGCACGCAACCGGGTCGCGGCCAACCTCCTCATGGCGGCGATCTGTATCATGGGACTGGTCTCGGCGCTCAACCGCCTGACCCTTGAAGTCTTCCCCAATGTGGAAGCGGATGTCGTCAATATCCGGGTCGCCTACCCGGGCTCGACCCCGACCGAATCGGAGGAGGCCATCGGGGTGCGTATCGAGGAAGCCATTCAGGACCTCGAGGGCATCGACCGGCTCCTGACGAACGCGACGGAGGGCTCGGTGACGGTCAGGGCCGAAGTCCTCCGCGGGTATGACCCCCGGGAGCTCCTGGATGACATCAAGAACCGGGTCGATTCCATCAGCACCTTTCCCGACGATGCGGAACGACCGATCATCGAGCAGCCAGCGGTATCCGAGAGGGTGCTCAACATTGTCCTTTCCGGGCCCTTGACGGAAAAGGACCTGAAGACACTTGGCGAGCGTGTGCGCGACGAGATCACCAACCTGCCCGGGGTAACCCAGGTGGGCCTGCGCGGGGCCCGACCCTATGAAGTTGCGGTGGAGAT
The DNA here is from genome assembly GCA_041685165.1 of Oceanipulchritudo sp. Classification (GTDB taxonomy): domain Bacteria; phylum Verrucomicrobiota; class Verrucomicrobiia; order Opitutales; family Oceanipulchritudinaceae; genus Oceanipulchritudo. The sequence continues at coordinate 16,884 of JAWLGH010000008.1, forward strand.
CTCGGAGCAGACCCTGCAGTCCTATGGCCTGACCTTTGCCGACGTGGCCAGCGCAATCCGCCAATCCTCGATCGACCTCTCAGCGGGCCGGATCCGGACCAAAGGTGGCGATGTCCTCCTGCGCACGGACGCGCAGGCCTATGTCCAGGAAGAGTTCGAGGAAATCGTGGTCCTTGCCCAGTCCGGGGGGACGCGGCTGACCCTTGCGGACATCGCGACGGTGCGGGACGGGTTTGACGAGAACATGATGTACTCGGAATTCAATGGCAACCGGGCGGTGATGGTGGATGTCTTCCGGGTCGGGAACCAGAACGTGATTGATGTGGCCAACACCGTGAAGGCCTACATCGAGCGCTCCAAGTCAACCCTTCCGGAAGGGGTTGCCCTGACGGTATGGAACGACTGGTCGGAGACTATCCGGGACCGTTTGAACACGCTTTCGGGAAGCCTTCTCTGGGGTGGCCTTCTGGTCTTCATCATCCTCGCGATGTTCCTGCGTTTCTCGGTGGCCATGTTTGTCGCCCTCGGGGTTCCGGTCAGTTTTCTCGGTGGCCTCGCCCTGATGCCCGTGTTCGGGATCTCCCTCAACCTCCTCTCGATGTTCGCCTTCATCATGGTCCTGGGGATCGTTGTGGACGACGCCATCGTCACGGGGGAAAACATCTTCAATCATCTCCGTTCCCGCAAGGGTTCAAGCACGGATGCCTCCATCGCGGGGACCAAGGAAGTGAGTGTGCCGGTGACCTTCGGGGTTCTCACGACGATGATCGCCTTCATCCCCCTGATGCTGTTGCCGGGAAGACGGGGTGATTTCTTTTCCGTGATCGCGGTCATTGTCATCATTGTGCTGGCCTTTTCCCTTGTCCAGTCGAAGCTGGTGCTTCCCGCCCACATGAGTTACCTGACGCACATCGGGCGGAAGGAGGAAAAGCTGAATTTCCTCCAGCGTTTTCAGCGCTTTTTTTCGGATGGCCTGGAATGGTTTATCCGGAAGGTCTACCGTCGCCTTCTGCATGTGGCGATCAAGTACCGCTACAGCACGGTTTCCATCTTTCTGGTCATTTTCATCCTCATGGTCGGGATGCTTTCCACCGGCCGTTTGAAATTCTTCTTTTTTCCGCGGGTGGAGAGCGACTCCGTGACGGTGCGGCTTGACATGCCCATCGGGACCCCCGCCGAGGTGACGGAGAGACATGTCAAGCAGATCACGGCCGCGGCCATGGCCGTGCAGGACGACTTCAACGAGCGGTTCGGGGAGGGAACGATCCGGAACCTCCTCATGACCGTCGGGGGGCAGCCTTTTGGAAGCCGCCGCGGGGGCAGTTCCGGTCAGAGCCACCGTGGGGAAGTGATTCTCGAGCTGGCCCCGGGGGAAGTGCGGGACCCGGAAGTATCGGCCTATTCGGTTTCGCAGACCTGGCGCGGCCTGGTCGGGATCATTCCGGGAGGGGAAGTCACCTACATCTTTTCCCGTGCAAGCGGCGGGTCGCCTATTGATGTGCAGCTATCCGGTCCTGATTTTGAACAGCTGGACGCCATGGCAGCGGCAATCAAGGACCATCTGCGGACCTATCCGGGCGTCGTCGACATCGCCGATTCCTTCGAGGCCGGCAAAGACGAGATCAAGCTCCGTCTGAAGCCGGCGGCGACCAACCTCGGCCTGACGTCGACGGACCTTGCCCGGCAAGTCCGGCAGGCCTTTTTCGGACTGGAGGCTCAGCGGATCCAGCGCGGGCGGGATGACCTCCGGGTCATGGTCCGTTATCCCGAGGATGAGCGCCAGAGTCTGGAGAACCTTGAAAGCATGCGCATCCGCACGCCCGACGGGCGCCAGGTTCCCTTCGTCGAGGTGGCTGAGGCGGAAATGGGGAAAAGCCTGCCCTCAATCCGCCGGGTTGACCGGAACCGGACCCTTAATGTCACTGCGGATATTGAGGAAGGGGAGGGCAACGTCGAGGCCGTCAAGGCAAGCCTTTCGGAGACGTTTCTTCCCCAACTCCTCGCCGCCAACCCTGAGGTTTCCTTTTCCCTGGAGGGAGAGGCCCGCGAGCAGCGCGAAAGTTTCGAAAGCCTGCGCTACGGCATCCTGCTCGTCCTTTTCAGCATTTACGCCATGCTGGCCGTTGTTTTCCGCTCCTACCTGCAGCCTTTCATTATCATGCTGGTCATCCCCTTCAGTGTTATCGGGGCGATCGCCTTCCATGTGATTCGCGGGGACATGCTCAGTATCATGTCCATCCTTGGAATCCTTGCCCTCATCGGTGTCGTCGTGAATGACAGCCTGGTCCTTGTCGATTACGTCAACCGTCGCCGGAAGGAAGGCTACATCCTCCTGCGCGCGGTCTCCAAGGCGGGATCTGCCCGCTTCCGGCCGATTCTCCTGACCTCGCTGACAACCATTGGCGGACTCACGCCGCTGCTTCTCGAGAAAAGCCGTCAGGCCCAGTGGCTCATTCCAATGGCTGTTTCCCTTGCCGGCGGAATTGCCTTCGCGACGTTCCTGACCCTTTTTCTGGTCCCCATGTTTTACCTGATTTTCGAGGACATCGGGAAGGGCTGCCGGCGCCTTTTTGCCTGGTGGCGGCAGTAGCCAGGTTGACTGTCAACGGGCCGTCCCGGCTACAGCTCGCCACGAATCTCCCTCAGGATGAGCTGGGACTTCTGCTGGTCGCCGAAAAGCCCCACCCGGATCCGCAAGGTCGTTGTTTCCGAGCTCTCCGATTCCGTCGTGATGGTGATTTTCTCGTCCTGGGCATTACGGTAGATGTATTTCCCGCCCATGCGATCCCCTTCCGCCGAAATGCCTTTCAGGCCCAGCCCGTCCCCGGCCTCAACCACCGCGTCGTTGACCGTCTCAACGTCCTCCTCGAGGAGTGTCCGCAACTCACCCCGGACGTAGGCCACCCCGCCAGCGGCCCCGCCGGCGGCGACTACCGCCACACAGCCTGACAGGACCGGCAGGATCATCATCAGAACAAGGAAAGGAATCCGAGACGCGGACATGAGGGCATCATTGCCTGCCCCGGGCTCCATGACAATGCCGAAAAATCATCACCGGGACAAATCACACACGTGTTGGAATTGACAGGATGCCGAAGAGCGCTTTAACGGGGTAAAGCTTTATGAGTGAAGAAGGAAAATCGGAAATTGGACTCATCGGCCTTGCGGTGATGGGACAGAACCTGGCATTGAACATCGCGGACCACGGCTTTCGGATATCGGTATACAACCGGACAACGAGCAAGATGGAAGCCTTCGTGAAGAAGCACCCATCGACGCCCGGGGGGCTGGTCGGGAAGGCGGAACTGGGAGAATTTGTGGCTTCGCTGAAGCGTCCGCGAAAGATCATCATTCTGGTGAAGGCGGGAGCGGGCACGGACAAGGTGATCGAGAGTCTGGTACCGCTTCTGGAGGAAGGGGACATCATTATCGACGGGGGGAACGCGAAGTGGACGGACACGATCCGGCGCGAGCGGGAGCTGACGGAGAAGGGCCTGCGTTTTATCGGGAGCGGAGTTTCCGGCGGCGAGGAAGGGGCCCGCTTTGGGCCGAGCCTGATGCCCGGGGGGACGCCGGAGGCGTGGAAATACCTGGAGCCTGTCTGGTCGGCGATTGCGGCCAAGGTTGACGCCCGGACCGGGCGTCCGCTGGAGGGTGCGGAGCCGGGGAAGCCGGTTGAGGGGGGCGTACCCTGTTCGGCCTACATTGGGGAAAACGGAGCCGGTCACTACGTCAAGATGGTGCACAACGGGATTGAATACGGCGACATGCAGATGATCTGCGAGGCCTATGACCTGATGCAGGGTGTGCTGGGGCTGAAGGCTGAGGAGATGGGGGCTGTCTTCAGCGACTGGAACCGAGGCATGCTGGACAGTTTCCTGATAGAGATCACGGCGGACATCCTCAAGCAGCGTGATCCGGAGACCGGTAAAGCCTTTGTCGACGTGGTTCTGGACACGGCGGGGCAGAAAGGCACGGGAAAGTGGACGAGTGTGAACGCGCTGGACATGGGGGTGCCGGCCCCGACGGTGGCGGAAGCGGTGTTTGCCCGTTGCCTGAGCGCGGTCAAGGAAGAACGGGTGGCGGCCTCAACGATCCTCAAGGGGCCGGAAGGCTATCGGTTTGAAGGGGATCGGGAGAGTTTTTTGAAGGCGATCCGCGACGCCTTGTACTGCTCGAAGATCTGTTCCTATGCCCAGGGATTCCAGCTCATGCGGGAAGCCCAGCAGGAGTATGGATGGAACTTGAATTTCGGTGAGATCGCGCAAATCTGGCGTGGCGGCTGCATTATCCGGGCGGTCTTCCTGCAGAAAATCACGGAGGCCTACGAACGGGATCCGGACCTTGCGAACCTGCTTCTGGACCCTTATTTCAACGAGACGATCCAGAAGGCGCAGGCCAACTGGCGGAAAGTTGTCGGCATTGCCGCGGAGGCGGGGATCAGTGTACCGACCTTCAGCAGCGCCCTGAGCTATTATGACGGATACCGGGCGGAACGCCTGCCGCAGAATCTGCTCCAGGCGCAGCGGGATTATTTCGGGGCGCACACCTACGAACGGGTGGACCATCCGCGCGGGGCGTTTTTCCACATTGACTGGCCGGATCCGGAGCGTCCGCAGGCGGAGGCCTGAGGCCGGTTTGCGGAAAGGGGTGAAACGGTCAGGGTTCCCGCCTCTTTCCGGTGTTTGGCTGGGCCCGGGCGGGGATGGCGTTGACCAGGTTGCCGACGTAGCGGAAGGGTCGCAGGAGGGTTCCTCCGGATTGGAGGGAGGCCCGGTCGCGATGGCGTGAGGTGAGTCGTGGAATATAGAAAAAAAGGATCAGCTGGGCACTGAGGAGAAAGAGGAAGTAGATGGCAAAGGCCTCGCTGCGGACGCCGGGATTGGGGCCGGAGACCTTGACAAAGAAGCCCCAGAAGATGGGGGCGAGACCGCCGATTATCCCGATGACGGCGCTGTGGACGGAGACATGGAGGGCCTGGCGTCGCTCACTGCAGACGCGGGGCATATACTTGAGATGGGCGGTGATCCACTGGCTGGTCTGGATGCCAAAGGCAAAATAGGCGAGGGGAAGGACCTCGAGGAGGAAGGTGGATCCGGAAACAAGGAAAAACCAGTAGGTACTGATGGCGGCGCCGACGAAGAGGGAGATGCGAAAGACGGGCTTGACGCCGGTCCGGTCGACCCGGTTGCGCATGATGAGGGTGCCGAGGATGGCTCCCATGTACTGGATGGCGGTGTAAAGGAGGATGCGGTCAATGCCGAGACCCGCCTCGACCTTCAGGTAGTAGGCTTGAAGGGGGACGAAAGCGGTACCCATGAGGGCGGCTGTTGTCATGAAAATCAAATACTGACGATAGGGTGAACGGCGGAGGCAGACGCGCGGCGTCTCCGCGGCTATTTCCCGCAGGCTGGTTTCTTCCGGCCGGGGCGGGTCCTTGACGCGGCCGAGAAAATAGAGGGTCATGAGGGCGCCGGCAAGGGCGTAGCTGTACTGCCAGAAAAAGGCCTCATAGACGGGGCGGATGCGGAAGAGGAGGGCGCAGACCAGGAGGGTGAGGATCCCGGAGACGGCGTTTATGGCCTGGTCGGTGCTGAAATACTTCCCCCGGATGGCATCGGGCAGGGTGGCGTAGAGGAGGGGCATGACGGCGCAGCTGCCGAGAGCACGGAAGAAGCAGAAGAAGAACGTGGAGGCAATGAGGGTGTAGACCATCCAGCGCTGCGGTTCCTCGGGGGCGAGAAAGGCGAGGGCGAGGGGGACAAAGAGGAAAATCCCTCGTGCGGCCCAGCCAAAGAGCATCTGCCGCTTGTAGCCGAAACGGGGGAGGGTACTGGTGGCGAGGATCTGGACCGGGAGCAGGAGGAGGACAAAGGAATAGGCAAGTCCAACCTCGAAGGAGCTGGCCCCGAGTTGCCCCGCGAGAAGGACAAGCGGGGTCCCGAGGGCGATCATCCAGGTCGTGGCATTAAAGAAGCTGAACTTGAGGAGATCGGCGTAGGGAGCGAGGGAGCCCTCCAGAGGGTCGCCGGAGGGGGCCCTGGAAGCGGATTCAGAGGGAGCCGGTTTCAAGCGTTTCCCTCCAGCGCCTCAACTCGGATGCAATCTGTTTTGGACCGGGCATGCCCGGGCGTTCACGCTGGGCGAGGGCCTTCTCGACGGAGAAGCAATCAACCCAGTCGGCCTCAATGCGGTCGCAGACGGCCTGTGCCGTCTCGAGGGGAAGCTTGTCGAGGGGGCATCCGCGTTCCTCCGAGAGACCGACAAGTTTTCCCACGACATGATGGGATTCCCGGAAGGGGATTCCCTTGAGGACAAGGTAATCGACAAGGTCGGTGGCGAGGAGGAGGGGATCGGCGACGGTGCGGGCGCAATTTTCGGGAAGGGCCTCCATCCCGGCGAGGGTCCCTTCGAGGACAAGGAGGCTGTCGAGCGTCATGTCGAGGCAGTCGAAGACGGGGGGTTTGTCCTCCTGGAGGTCGCGGTTATAGGTGAGCGGGAGTCCCTTTACGAGGGTCAGGAGGGTGGTCAGGTTTCCCATGATACGTGCCGACTTGCCCCGAATAAGCTCGAGCGAGTCGGGATTTTTCTTCTGCGGCATAAGGCTGGAACCGGTGGTGTAGGAATCGGGAAGGCGGACAAAGCCGAATTCCTGACTGCTCCAGAGAATAACGTCTTCCGCGACCCGCGAAAGGTGGGAGGCGACCAGCGAGCAGATTCCGGCAAATTCAATGAAAAGATCGCGGTCGGCGACGGCGTCCATGGAATTGCGGGTCAGGCGCGGGGTGCCGTCGGCATCGACAAACCCGAGTTCGCGGGCGACAAACCCGCGGTCGACGGGGAGGGTGGTTCCCGCAATGGCACCGGAGCCGAGGGGACAGACGGCGGCCTCCCCGGCAAAAACAAGCATGCGCCGGCGGTCACGGTCGAACATCTCCATGTAGGCGAGAAGATGATGGGCCATGGAGACCGGCTGGGCCCTTTGGAGGTGGGTGTAGCCGGGAATGGCGATGGCCCGGGTGGCCTCGGCCTGCTTGAGGAGGGTCCTCATGACGGTCACGAGGCTGTGGCGCAGTTGCTCGGCGGCATCGACAAAAAAGAGACGCATATCGGTGGCAATCTGGTCATTGCGGCTCCGTGCGGTATGGAGTTTTGCGGCGGCGGGGACAGCCTTGGTGAGGGCATGCTCAATATTCATGTGGACATCCTCGAGGGCGGGGTCCCAGACGAAAGTGCCGGTTTTGACCTGTTCCTCGATGGCCTCGAGTCCGTTGCAGATGGCCTCCGCTTCCTCGTGGGTGACGAGGCCGGTGTGGGCGAGCATGCGGGCGTGGGCCCTGCTGCCCCTGATATCATAGAAGGCGAGCCGCTTATCGAAGGAAACGGATTCGCCGAAGCGGATCATCTGTTCATCCGGTCCCTCGTTGAACCGGCCTCCCCATGTTGCCTGTTTTCTCTCAGCCATGCCGCGAAGCATTGGAATTGGTATCGCACAGGCAAACCTATTGAGGCAGGGAGTCAGGATTTTGGCGGGTGGAGCGCCTCCGGGTGGGAAGCCGTAGGGTTGTGACCTCAATAGGCATTGACGAGAGGGGAGGGCCGCACAAGGTTGACACCCTTTTCAGAAAGAGCGCATGAAAACCTTCTACATCACCACCGCAATTGATTATGCCAATGGTCCTCCTCATCTCGGGCATGCCTATGAAAAAGTGCTCACCGACGTGGTCGCCCGCTACAAGCGATTGATGGGGAACGCGGTCCATTTTCTGACGGGGATCGATGAGCATGGTCAGAAAGTGACGCAGACGGCCGAGAAGCTTGGCAAGACCCCGGTCGAGCTCACAAACGAGCTTGCGCCCCTCTTTGTCGAGCTCTGCCGGAAGCTGAACATCTCCAATGATGACTTCATCCGGACCACGGAGAGCCGCCACGAGGCTGTGGTCCAGGCGATTCTCAAGGACCTCCATGAGCGGGGGGAAATCTACAAGGCCCCCTACAAAGGATACTATTCCGTGCGGCAGGAGCAGTTTGTCCTCGAGAAGGAGCAGAATGAAGACGGGAGCTGGCCCGAGTTGTACGGGGAAGTGGTCGAGATCGAGGAAGAGAATTATTTTTTCCGACTCAGCGCCTATCAGGACTGGCTCGTCGCGTACCTGAAGGAAAACCGCTTTGTGGTGCCGGCCTTCCGGCAGAAGCAGGTCCTGGAATTCCTCAAGGAACCGGTGAACGACCTCTGTATCTCCCGTCCGAAGTCCCGTCTTTCGTGGGGGATTGAACTGCCGTTTGATTCCGACTATGTCACCTACGTCTGGTTTGACGCCCTGATCAACTACATTTCGGGAATTGGCTACGGGACGGAGGGCTTCAGCGACTACTGGCCGGCGGACTATCATGTGATAGGGAAAGACATCCTTGTCCCCTCCCATTCCGTCTACTGGACGGCGATGTTGAAGGCGATCGGGGTGGAGCCGCCGAAGGCGCTCCTGGTACACGGCTGGTGGCATGTCGGAGGGGAGAAGATGTCCAAAAGCACGGGCCTGAAGATTGATCCGGTTGAATTTGCGGAGACCTACGGGGCCGATTCCCTGCGCTATTTCCTGACCCGCGAAATGAGTGTCGGACAGGACAGCGACTTCACCCTCGACCTCTTTCTCGGACGCTACAACGCGGATCTGGCGAACAACCTTGGCAACCTTGTGAGCCGGCTCCTGAACATGGCCGGGCGGCATTTCCCGGAGGGGCTTCCGGAGGCCCCGGCGGGCGGGAACCCCGAAGAGGCCCTGCGCGGGCAATGGGAAACAGCCCGGGAGGAAATCCTTCTCGCCTACGAACAATTCCAGTTTCATGTCGCGATGGAGAAGACCTTCGGGTTTATCACCTCCCTCAACCGCTATGCGGAGATCCGTGCCCCGTGGAAACTTGCGAAATCGGAATCGTCCGCGGACCGGCAACTCCTGGAGACAACGCTGGCCTCCCTCGCGGAGGGCCTGCGCCTTGCAAACGCCTTTCTGAAACCGGTCATGCCGGAGATTTCGGACCGCATCAGCGGGCTTCTCGGGGGCAGTCCCATCGAGCGCTGGGAGGGTCAGCTTGAATGGGGAAACCGCCTCACCGGGGTGCGCCTTGGGGGCAAGACAATCCTCTTTCCACGACCCTCATCCGACGACTGAACCATGACCGAAACCGCAAAGCCCCTGGCCGCCCTGGTCGGCCTGCGCTCAATGATTCCCCTCGTCTATCCCGAACCGGTCCTGAAAGCGATCGGGGAACGGGTTGAATGGACTGGAAGCCCGGTGCTCTTCGCCGAATGGGGCATCGGGGAGACGGCTCGGAACCCCCCGGTGGACCCGGCTGCCGAGGTCATCTTTTCGACCTGGGGAATGGTCAAGCTGGACGAGGCCTTCCTAGACGATCATCCCAACCTCAAGGCCGTCTTCTACGGAGCCGGAACGGTGCGGGGATTTGTCGGGGAGGCTTCCTGGCGGCGCGGGATCCGGATCTTTTCGGCGGCCCTTGCGAACGCGGTCCCGGTTGCGGAATTCACGGTGGGCCAGATCCTTCTTGGCCTGAAGCAGACCGCGTCCCTGCGGATCCGGGAAGCGGCGCAGTGGAAAGCCTCCCATCCGGTAAAGATGCGGATGCAGGGGAACTACCGTACCCGGGTGGGCCTCATTTCATACGGGGCAATCGCCCGTCTGGTCCGGGAGAAACTGCGGTTGTTTGACCATGAGGTGTGGGTCTACGACCCCTTTTTGACGAAGGAGGAGGCGGACGAGGAGAATATCCGGCTCGTTTCCCTTGAGGAATTGTTCCGGGAATGCATGGCGGTTTCGCTACACGCTCCGCTTCTGGACACGACCCGCCACCTTGTGCGGGGCCATCATTTTGAATCGATGCGGGCCAACGCCTGTTTCATCAACACCGCGCGGGGGGCTATCGTCCATGAAGGCGAAATGGTGGAAGCCCTCCGCGGGAGAACCGACCTGACGGCCATAATCGACGTTCTTGAGGAGGAACCGCCGGCGACCGGGAATCCCCTCCTGACCTTGCCGAACGCATGGGTCTATCCGCACATTGCCGGATCAATGGGCTTTGAGTGCGGGCGGATGGGCGAGTACATGCTGGACGCCTGCGACGACTACCTTGCCGGACGGGCAAGCCTGCTGGAAGTGGTGGAAGCGGACATGGGGCGCATTGCCTAGGGTGTCCGCGGAGCTCAGGCGGCATCCTCGGCCGCCTCGTCCTCGGCGCGCTTCCGCTCCAGGCGCCCGGCCCCGACAATGGCCAGCTCGTAGAGGAGGGACATGGGGAGGGCGAGGAGAATGAAGGTGATGGGATCGGTTGTCGGCGTGACGACAGCCCCGATACAGAGGAAGAGGACAATGGAATACCTGCGAAAGGCGACCAGTTGGGCTCTGGAGAGGATTCCGAGAAAGACGAGGATGAGGAGAACGAGGGGAAACTGGAAGGCGATCCCGACGCCGAGAACCATCCAGGTCATCATGCCGTAATAACTTGCGGCGGTCCAGAGGGGCGCGAACCCGAGCAATTCGTTAAAGATGATGGAGGCCCGCAAGGCCGCCGGAACGAGAATGAAAAAGCTGAAGGCGCAGCCGAGGAGGAAGAGGATAAAGGCGCCGGCGCAGGCCGGACGAAGCAGCCTCATCTCGCGCTCGTTCAGGCCGGGGGCGACAAAGCTGCCGAAGAAGTAGAGCATGAACGGCAGCGAGAGGGAAAAGCCGCCACCGATAAGGAGGTAGAAAATGACCGAGAAGACGCCCAGGATAGAGGTGTTGATAAGGCCGGACATCTCGAGGTCCCGTCCCCCCACGGCGAAGGTGTAGGGCCAGCGAAGGAGATCGGAGAACTGGACGAGGAAAAGACCGACAAGAACGCAGGCGATACCAAAGGCGGCGACACTTTTGAACACGGTCCAGCGCAGATCCTCGAGGTGATCAAGGAATGTCATCGGGTCGCCGGAGTCCTCGTGATCGTCGAGTTCAGCCTCTGCTTCGTCAATGGAGGGAGGCCAGTTTTCCGGTGGCGGCTTGTCCGGCGGTGGCATAGGGGAGGTTACTCGTTGACATGGCAGGCACAGAGCCTAATTTCGCGAGTTTTTCTTAGTAACAGACCAATACCGGTTAAGTAAACCATATAACACGAATCAAGTAACACGCATGCCAGCTAAAGCCAGCAAAAAGAAGAAGACGGGAGTGGCCGCGAAACGCAAGGCCGTTTCGAGCGCCCCCGTAAAGAACGTCTATGCCTTCGGGGAGAAGACGGACGGTAATTCCTCCATGAAGGAACTGCTTGGAGGCAAGGGGGCCAACCTCGCGGAAATGGCCTCCATCGGGCTTCCGGTGCCCCCGGGATTCACGATCACAACGGATGTCTGCACCTATTTCACAAAGCACAACGGTGCCTATCCGGCAAAGCTGGAAGCCGAGGTGAAGGCCGCGGTCAAGCAGGTTGAGAAGGAGGAAGGGAAGAAGTTCGGGAGCAAGACGGACCCGCTTCTCTTTTCGGTCCGTTCCGGGGCGCGCGAATCGATGCCGGGCATGATGGACACCATTCTGAATCTCGGCCTCAACGACCAGACAGTTGAAGCCCTGGCAGAGAAGACGGGCAATCCGCGTTTTGCCTGGGATTGCTACCGTCGCTTCATCCAGATGTACGGGGACGTGGTGATGGGTGTGCAGCCGCGCACCGAGGCCGAGCACGAGCCTTTTGAGGAAGTGATGGACGCCGTGAAGAAGGAGGCGGGCACGGACAAGGATACCGAGCTGACGGCCGAACATCTCCAGGATCTGGTCGAGCGCTACAAGAAACTGATCAAGGAACGGACCGGGAAACGGTTCCCCCAGGACGCCTACGAACAACTCTGGGGATCGGTGAGCGCGGTCTTCCGCTCATGGGGTAACGATCGGGCGGTGGTCTACCGCCAGAAGTACAACATTCCCTCGGAATGGGGAACCGCGGTCAATGTGCAGACAATGGTCTACGGCAACATGGGCGAGGACTGTGCCACCGGGGTGGCCTTCACCCGGGACCCGGCAAACGGGGAAAAAGTCTTCTATGGGGAGTACCTGATCAACGCCCAGGGCGAAGATGTCGTCGCGGGTGTCCGGACCCCGAAGGCGATTGCCGAACTCGATCATGAAATGCCGAAGGCTTTCAAGGAACTGGAAAAAGTCCGCCGCAAACTGGAACGCCATTTCCGGGACATGCAGGACTTCGAGTTCACGATTGAGAACAACAAGCTGTACATGCTTCAGACGCGCAACGGCAAGCGGACCGGCCTGGCCGCGGTGCGGATCGCGGTGGAGATGAACCAGGAAAAGCTGATGCCGGAAAAGAAGGCCCTTCTGAAGATTCCGGCGGAATCGATTGATTCCCTGCTGGTCCCGGTTTTCGATCCGAAGGCGGAAGCGGCGGCAAAGGTTATCGGTAGCGGCCTCCCCGCGGGACCGGGCGCAGCGAGCGGACACATTGTCTTTTCGGCCAAGTCGGCCGAGCAGGAAGTGAAGGCTGGCCGGAAGGTCATTCTCTGCCGCCAGGAAACCTCTCCGGAGGATCTCAAGGGAATGCTTGCTTCGGAAGGGATCCTGACCTCGCGCGGCGGTGTCAGTTCCCACGCCGCTCTTGTGGCCCGCCAGTTGGGGAAAGTCTGCATCTGCGGGGCGAGCACGATCCGGATTGATTATCACAAGAAGACCCTCACGGCCGGCAATGTCCTCCTGAAGGAAGGGGATTACATCTCCATCAACGGAATCACGGGGCAGATTTTCGCCGGGGCGATCGACACAACCGACAGTGAAGTGAATCGCGTCCTCTCGGGCAAGTTGAAGGCGGACAAAAGCTACACCTTCCAGCTTTTTGAAACCGTAATGAGCTGGGCCGACAAGCACCGCAAGCTGCTGGTCCGGACGAATGCCGACACGCCGGATATGGCCCGTCACGCGGTCACCCTTGGAGCTGAGGGAATCGGACTCTGCCGCACCGAGCACATGTTCTTTGAAGGTGACCGGATCGACTACATGCGGCAGATGATCCTTGCCGGAGACGAAGTCGAACGCCGGGGGGCCCTGAAGAAACTGCTGCCCTTCCAGCGCAAGGATTTCAATGGTCTCTTCAAGGCCATGGACGGGTTGCCGGTGACGATTCGCCTCCTCGATCCGCCGCTGCATGAGTTCCTGCCTCACGACGACACGACCCGTCGCCAGCTGGCAACGAAACTGAACATTTCGCAGGAGGCGATTTTCGACCGCGTAAAGGCCCTGCACGAGGAAAATCCGATGTTGGGGCACCGTGGTTGCCGTCTTGGAATTTCCTATCCGGAGATCACGGAAATGCAGGCCCGGGCCATTTTCGAGGCGGCCGCCCAGGTGAAGAAGCTGAAGAATCCGATCGACGTGAAGCCGGAGATCATGATCCCGCTGGTCGGGTTCAAAAACGAACTGAAGGACCAGGTGGACATTGTGCATCGCGTGGCCAGGGAAGTCATGGAGGCCAAGGGAGTCGAAATTGACTACACCGTCGGCACGATGATCGAAGTCCCGAGGGCAGCCGTGACAGCTGATGAAATTGCGGAGGAAGCGGAGTTCTTCAGTTTCGGGACGAATGACCTCACCCAGACGACCCTCGGCCTGAGCCGGGACGACATGGGGTCGTTCTTCGACGATTACCGAAACAAGGAGATCTTCACCCAGAATCCGTTTGCCAGCCTTGATCAGGGTGGCGTTGGCAGGCTCGTCCAGATTGCGGCTGAAAAGGGACGCTCGGTGAAGAAGGACCTGAAGCTGGGAATCTGCGGAGAGCACGGAGGCGATCCGTCATCGATCAAGTTCTTCCATGATGTCGGCCTTGAATACGTCAGCTGTTCCCCTCCGCGGGTTCCGGTAGCCCGCCTTGCTGCGGCGCAGGCTGCCGTGTCCTGACCTTATTTGTGTGAGCCCGGGTTCCGGCCCGGGAAACAGACAAGCCCCGCCTTCCTGCATTGGAAGCCGGGGCTTTTTTTGGGGGGAAAGGGGGTGGGGTGACCGGACCGGAACGGCAATCAGATCAGACCGAGTTCCATTTTTCCGACCTCGGAGATCATATCCTGATGCCACGGGGGATCCCAGACAATCTCGACAAGGGCCTCGGAGACGCCGGGGACCTGTTCGATCTTGTATTTGGCATCCTGGGCGATGGCGGGACCCATGCCGCATCCGGGGGCGGTGAGGGTCATGTTGACCTCAACATAGTAGAGCCCCTCGGCGGGATCCTGTTTGACTTCCATCGAGTAGACGAGCCCAAGGTCGACGATGTTGACGGGGATTTCGGGGTCATAGACCTTGCGGAGGGCATCCCATACCCGCTCCTCGCTGGGGGGGCCGGAATGGGCTTCCGCATCCTCGTCGCGGGATCCCGTGTCGACCGGGGATTCCTCGCCGATGGCGTCGGCGTCATGGCCGCGAATCTGGGCCATGCCTCCCTGCCAGGTGACAGTGAAGTTGCCGCCGAGCCGGTGGGTGATGGTGACAACCGTTCCCGAGGGAATGGTTACCTGGTCCCCGTAGGGAACGATGGTTGCGGGTATGTCGCGATTGACGGTTCTTTCTGAATCCATGGAAAAGCGCCTCCAAAAGGTCTGGGACTGTCTTCAGTCGGTGAACTTGTGCACGAGGCGTTCACGGATGTACTCCGCCAGCTCGGCATTGTCGAGTTTCTGGACTATCTCCTCAAAGTAACCGAAAACCATCAGTTCCTGGGCCTTTGAACGCGGAATTCCGCGGGCGAGGAAGTAGAATATCTCGGACTCGTCGATACGTCCGGTAGTGGCTCCGTGAGAACACTTTACATCATTGGCCTTGATTTCCAGGCCGGGAAGCGAGTTGGCCTCGGCCTTGTCGCTGAGCATGAGGTTGTTGTTCGTCTGGTAGGCGTCAGTCTGCTGGGCGTCCTCCTCGACGATGATCAGTCCCGAAAAGATCGAGCGGGAGGATTCCATGAGGGCGTTCTTGAAGAGAAGGTCGCTGCGGCTGCGGGGAGCAATGTGGCTCTGGAGGGTCCTCTGGTCGAACTCCTGCCTTCCACGGGGCACGTTGAGGGCGTACATCTCGACATTGCTGCCACTGCCGAAGATTTTACCATGAATTTCCTGGCGGGCCTGAATGCTTCCGAGATTGATGAGGGTGCTCTTGGTGACCGTTTCCTCCTGGGCGTTGTTGGTGTTCAGCTGGAAGCTCAGGGTGTTGAGGTTCCAGTTCTGGACGATGGTATGAACCGGGCGGGCCCCGTCGCCGGCATAGAGATGGGCGTTGGCGACGACGAGGTGGCGGGTCTCCTCAGTTGCAGCCTCCTGGAACTCGATCAGGGAGGCCCTGGCGTTACGTCCGGTTATGAAAAGGGTGTGTGGAAAGAGGGCTCCCCCGTCACGACAGGACCAGTTGTAACTGACAAAGGGGCGGTCGATCTCCACATCATCCGGAACATAAAGGAATGTCCCGTTGCGGAGTAAGGCGACATGCAGGGCCTCGAATTTTTCCGACCCGAGTTCGGGTGTCTGCTGCATGAAGTAGCGTTGCACGAGATCGGGATGCTGGACAATGGCGTCGGCCAGGGTGGTGAAGATGACCCCCTGTTTGCGCAGGTCCGGGTCCAGTTCGACGGCGGCAGCCAGGGCCTCGTCGGCGAGGACGAGGCGACCGGAGACCTCATTGAATCGGCGGGAGCGCTCGACAATACCGGGCACCTCTGGGGTCGTTCCGGGCACGGGCCTGAAGTCCCCCATTTCGCGGATGCGGTTGAGATTGGCGAAGCGCCATTTCTCATCTGTCCGGAGGGGACTGGGAAGCTCGAGGTAGCGACTCCAGGCGGACTGCTTGGCGCTGGTGAGCCACGGGACATCAATGCCGAGATTGTCCTGGTGTTGCTGGAAGACCCTCGGGTCTTCCAGCGACGGATTGTCCGTGGTGGTGGGTTCGGAAGTGATCATCATGATTTCAATATCAAGTTGTTGAGGTCGCAGTTAACCAACGGAGCCTTCCATTTCCAGATCGATGAGGCGTTTCAGCTCGACCGAGTACTCCATGGGGAACTCCCGGATGAGGTCGTTGACGAAGCCGTTCACGGCGAGGCTCATGGCCTCATCCTCGGGGATGCCGCGCTGCATCATGTAGAAGATCTGTTCAGCGCTGACCTTGGAAACACTGGCCTCGTGCTGGACCGTGCTCTGGTTGCCGCGGACGGTAATGGCCGGATAGGTGTCGGTGCGTGAATTGCTGTTAATGAGCAAGGCGTCGCACTCCGTATTGTTTTTGCAGGACTTGAGGGAGCGGGGCATGTTGACAATCCCCCTGTAGGTCGAGCGCCCCTGTCCGATGGAAATCGATTTGGAGATGATATTGGAGGAGGTGTTGTCCGCGGCGTGAATCATCTTGGCACCGGTGTCCTGGTGCTGCCCGTCGTGGGCGAGGGCGATGGAAAGCACTTCCCCCCGGGCCCCCGGACCGCGCATGACAACTCCCGGATACTTCATGGTGAGCCGGCTGCCGATGTTGCAGTCAATCCACTTGATCTCGGCGTCGTCCATGGCCATCCCCCGCTTGGTGACAAGGTTGAAGACATTGGCGGACCAGTTCTGGACGGTGATGTACTGGAGTTTGGCCCCCTTGAGGGCGACCAGCTCAACGACTGCGGAGTGGAGGGTGGACGTCTCAAACTGGGGTGCGGTACACCCTTCCATGTAGGTGACTTCCGACCCCTCGTCAGCGATGATGAGGGTCCGTTCAAACTGCCCGAAGTTCTCCGCGTTGATGCGGAAGTAGGCCTGAAGGGGTTGTTTCACCTTGACCCCCGGCGGCACATAAATGAAGGAACCGCCGGAGAAGACCGCACTGTTGAGGGCGCTGAACTTGTTGTCCCCGATCGGAATGACCTTGCCGAACCATTTCCGGAAAATCTCGGGATATTCCCTCAGACCCTCGGTCGAGCCGACAAAAATGACGCCCTGCTTGGAGAGTTCCTCCTTCATGTTGGAATAGGAGGCTTCGGAGTCAAACTGGGCTTCCACCCCGGCGAGGTAGGCCCGTTCCTTTTCGGGGATCCCGAGACGCTCGAAGGTGTTCTTGACGTCGTCGGGGACCTCGTCCCAGGTGCGCGAGGGCCGCTGGCCCTTGGAGAGGTAGTAGCGGATCTTGTCGTAGTCGATGTTTTCGAGGTCCTTGGAGGCCCAGTGGGTCGGCACCGGCTTGTCGCGGAAGATCTTCAGGGCCTTTTTCCGGAACTCGCGGACCCAGTCATCCTCGCCTTTGACATCGGCAATGTAGTCGATGGTCTGCTCGTTGAGGCCGGTGCCGGCATCAAACTCGTAACTCGTGTCGTAATGAAAATTTCCTACGTCTCTTTCGATATTCAGGTCTGGAGTCGAACTCATGGTGTTTCCTTGTTGGTTGAGGGTTCAGTGTAATTGCGGGCTCAGGTGTTTACGAGCTGGTCTGCCCGCGCTTCGCGGACCCAGTCATAACCTTCGGATTCGAGCCTTTGCGCAAGCTCGGGACCGCCGCTCTGGACAATCTGCCCGTCAAACATGACATGCACGCGATCGGGGACAATATAGTTGAGGAGCCGTTGGTAGTGGGTGATGAGGAGGACCCCGATGTCGGGACCACGCATCTTGTTGACCCCCTCGGCGACGATTTTAAGGGCATCGATGTCGAGGCCGCTGTCTGTCTCATCGAGGACGGCGTACTTCGGGCCAAGCATGGCCATCTGGAGAATTTCGCAGCGTTTTTTCTCCCCTCCGGAAAAGCCCTCGTTGACGGAACGGCTGGTGAAGGCCCGGTCTATTTTGAGGAGGTCCATCTTGCTGTAGAGTTCCTTGTAGAAATCGGGCGCACTGAGCTTTTCCCCGTCCTCAAGGCGGGCGGTGCGGGCGGCCCGGAGGAAATTGGCAATGCTCACCCCGGGGATTTCACTCGGGTACTGGAAAGCCATGAAGAGCCCGGTCCGGGAAATTTCGTCGGGTTCCATACCGACGATCGGTTCGCCGTCGAGGATGACCTCCCCACCGGTTATGGTGTAGTCCTCGTGGCCGGCCAGCGCTTTTGCGAGGGTGCTTTTCCCGGTTCCGTTGGGGCCCATGATGGCATGGATCTCCCCCCGGGGGACGGTAAGGCTGAAATCCCTCAGGATGGGCGTTTCGTTGATGCTGACGTTCAGGTTCTTGATTTCCAGTTTGTTCATTTCAGGTTCTTTCGAATTAATGGTGGTTGTTGCCGGAAGAGGAAACGGTCCCGGCATCGCTTCTTGTTTGTCCGTGAAAATAGAGCTCGATGGTGTCGGCCTCATAGCCTTCAGGGAGGACCTTGCGCAATTGCTCCATGGTCTCCGGAGGCAGGTCCACATCGTAGACCCGTCCTGTCTTGCGGTCCTGAAAGTGGGCGTGTTCGGACAAGTTCGGGCAGAAGCGGGTCGGTTCCCGCTCATAATTCACCGCCCGTACAAGGCCACATCCCACAAGGGTCTCGAGGCAGTTGTAAACCGTCGCCAGGGAGATGGAATCCATCCCGGAACGGGCGCGGGCGTAGACCTCGTCCGCCGTGGGATGGTCTCGCTTGGAGAGAAGGACCTTGAAGATGTGCTCACGCTGGCGGGTTGAGCGCAGCCCCTTTTTGGAGAGCGCTTCATCGAGGGCCCGGCGGGCTTGTTTTGGCAATGACTTGAGCATCCTGACCTGTATCTAATTGGAATAATTCCAATTTTCAACAAGCCGGAAGAAGTTTTTTTTGGGGGCGGTCAGGAATCGCGGGCGAACTTGGCGACGGAGGCGAAAGTCTGGCGAGCGAAGACGCCGACGGTGAGGACAATATTCTGGAGGTCGGAATCGGAGAAGGAGAGGCGGTCGGTTTCGCGGAAAGAGCGGGTGACCCACTGGATATTGGCGTCCTGAAGGTCGGGAACGGAGGCGATGCTGTTCGTGGCGGAGGCGAGTTCGATCTGGAGGAGACCCTCGTCATCGAGTTGATCCTTTTTGACGATGCCGGCCTGGGACATGAGGATTTTGAGGGCAAAGGCGAGGGAAACGAGAGAATCCTCGAGGGGACAGAGGACGGAATAGCGGGATTCGAGGAGATCGAATTTCTGTTCGAGGCGAAGTTTGACGAAGGCGTTCTGGGAGGAGCGGGCGGCCTCCTGCTGATCGGCGGAGAGGTCCTTGGATCCGGAGGCCTTCTGTTCCTTGATGAGGGCGAGGAAGAGGTGGGAATTGTTGAGGCAGCTGACGCTGAGGTTGAGGGCATCGTTGAGGACCTGGCGGAGGAGGAGGTCGCGGGCATGGGCCTGCATCTGTTCAAAGTTCTGGTGAATCTGGGGGACGGGCATGATGCCGGCGGCGCGGATATGGGAATTGTAGGCGGTTTCGCTGGCATTTTCGCGCGAAGCGAGATTGAAAGCCAGCAGATCGAAATGGCGTTGCACGGCGGCCATGAACTGGTTGGCCGTCTTTTGAAGATTCAACTCCCGTGGTTGTCCGGGATCCGGAGGAGAGGGTTCATTGGACATGGTCTCCTTTCTAGGGTGAATTGGCTGTATAGGGCCAGAATTGAATGACGAAAATGGGGAAATCCCCTTCTTTCGGGAGAAGGGGCAAATGACTTGCGGGCGCGCCTGGGAGACCTTAGGCTTCATCAAGGTATATTAAATTAGGAGTGCAGATGAAAATATGGACAACTTTTGTCATTCTGAGCGGGCTTGGCCTTTTGTTGGCGGGCTGTTCGGGAGGAAGCGAAACGGACCGCGAGGCGGCTGACGAGGCTCCGGCCCCTGAAAAGGAGATGGAGAACGGCTCTGCTGCGGCGCCGGAGGAAACTGTAGAAGGATCCGAAGACAGTGAACCCCCGGTGGACAACCTGATGGGGGCCCACGGAGAAGGGATGGAGTCAACCCTTGAGAAGATGGAGAAGGAGGCTGAAGATGCCGGAGAAGCGCTGGCGGACAAAGAGGAGTCGGAAGAGCCGGATGCCCTTTCGACTCAGATTGCGGCTTTAAAACAATCCTTTGGGGGCACGGAGGGCATGGACATTTCCGACATGTCCTGGGACAAGGTTCCCGAGATTCCTTATGCGGACAAGGAGAAGCTGGTCGGCTGGGCGACGGAACAAGTGCAGACCTGGAAGGAAAAGCTGAGTGACTCGGCCGTGAAAAAGGGAACGGATCTGCTTTCCGGAATGGGCGCGAACACGGATTGGGAGGCCCAGCTGAAAAAAGTGGTGGCGGCCATTGAAGATGTGCAGGAAGCCTCTCCGGAAACATGGGAGAGCGCCCGGGCGGCCCTGCTGAGCCAGTGGGAGTCCTTTAAAAAGGAAGCCGGCGGCCTTCTCGAGGACAGGTGAGCCCCCTGATATGAGGCTTGGTTGACGGGGCCTCAGCGGATTTTCCGGAAGGCGGTTTCAAAGGTGGCCGTCAGCCGGGATGAGCTCCATGGGATTCCATGGACCTTCCCGCCACGACAACTTCACGTCTCGCGGGCGGCCCAGAGGAGGCCGCGGCGCATGAGGATGGCCGCCTCAGGGATGTCCCAGATGTCGGGCTGGTGACCGAGGGCGTTGTAAAAGACGCGGCCCTTGCCCCAGCGCTTGGTCCAGACCTGGGGCATATCGACGCGGCGGTTGTGAACATGGGGACCGTCGGCGACGGGAAAGCGGGTGGTCGCGAGAACTTCAACCGCGGGGTCGACATGGAGGTAGTACTGCTCTGAGGAGACTTCAAAATCAGGGATATCCCGGACAATGGGGCTTGAGGAGTTGCAGATATTGATGGTGTAGGGTGTATGGTCGTTGCCCGGATGGCTGACCCAGTTCCCTCCGGTCATGAACTGCCAGTCGACGTTCTCGCGGAAGGCGTCGCACATGCCACCGTGACAACCGGCAAGGCCGGTACCGGCCTGGACGGCGTCGGAGACGGCCTGGCACTGTTCCTTGCTGATGGAGCCCATGGTCCAGATGGGAACAATGAGATCCATTCCCTTGAGACGTTCGGGATTTTCAAGGGCGGCCAGGGAATCCTCGACCGTGACGTCGAAGGATTCGGCGCGAAGCCAGCGGGCGAAGAGGTCCGCCGTTTCGGCGGGTGCATGACCTTCCCATCCGCCGTTGAAAACAAATGCTTTTTTCATGGTATGAGAGTGAACCAGAAGGTCTTGATATCGGCAAAACCAATTTCCCGGATATCCTGATCGATGCCGGTCTGGATTTCCTCATAGGAGTGGATTTGCGGACTGGCTTCCAGGTGCTGGAGTTGTGACCGGTCCACGGGAAGGAGGGAGAGGGCGCCGTTGCCGCTTACCTGAATGGACCAGATGCCGGGCTCGAGGGAACGGTAAATGGCCTTGCCGTATTGCATGCCGGAGCCGGGCCAGTCGACCTCATCCCAGAGCCGGTCAACGAGGAGGGCCTTATCGGGGGGTGTGGAGGCGTCAAAGACACGGCGTATCCAGATGCGGCCATTACCGACGAGATAATCGAGATAGATCTCGCTTTGGGGGTCGAAAGCGGTGGGGATGCGCCGGATCTGTCCATCAACAGTCCGGATGAGGACCTCGACGGAATCCTCAGTTACCTCGAGTTCGGTGATGGCGGACTGGCGAACGGCATGGTTGTAATGGCTGGCGAGATCGGCGTAGTCGGTGCTGAGCGCGTCAAGTTTTTCCCGATAGATACGGGAAACGACTCCCTCACGGACCCAAA
Source organism: Oceanipulchritudo sp. (assembly GCA_041685165.1). GTDB lineage: Bacteria > Verrucomicrobiota > Verrucomicrobiia > Opitutales > Oceanipulchritudinaceae > Oceanipulchritudo. The sequence continues at coordinate 38,612 of JAWLGH010000008.1, forward strand.
GGGATACGCCAAGGAGGATAAGGAACGTCCAGATGGCGGGGAAAAGGAAACGTGATATACGACGCATGGTGACATCTTATCGGGCATGAGGCCGGAAGCGAAGGAAAAACCGTATTTTGGAAGCTATGGGATCAGGCGTTGCCTGAATCCGGAAGCAGGTGCTCGATGGCCTCGGGAAGGACAGGGCGGCCGCGTTCATTCATGGAGGCGGTGTAGACGCGGGCGCGGGCGATGGGTTTTTCGTCCGGGAGGCGAACAATCTCCTGGTTGAAGACGAAGCGTATTCTGGAAATCCTTTCCAGATTGAGGAAGACCCTGAAGTGATCACGGCTGCGGAGGGGATATGTGTAGTCGATTTCGATACGGGTGACGATGAGGAGGACGCCTTCGGCGGTGAGGCGCGCAAAGTCGATTCCACGCGTTTTGAGGAAAGTGTGGCGGGCGTGTTCGAGGTAGTGCTGGTAGATGGCGTTATTGACGATTCCCTGGAGATCGCATTCGTAGTCACGGACTTCGAAGTCGGTGCTGAAGAGGGGGCTTTTCATGCGTGGGCGGGCTCAGGCGCCGGTACTGGCGCGCATGGATTCAACACAGCGCTTGAGGGCGGGAGCGGGATCCTCGACATCGGCTTCGTACTCGATGACCGCCATGCCGTCAAAGCCGGTTTCCCCGAGGGCCGTGACAAACCCGGGAAGATCGAGGTTCCCGGTACCGACGACAACATCCTGCCACATTCCGTCGCGGCCGAAAAGGAAATCCTTGTAATGGACGCCGTGGACCTGCCCGGGGAAATGCTTCCTGACCCAGTCGACGGGGTTGCCGTGGCGGGGACCCGTCTGCATGGCCCAGGCGGTATCCAGGCAGAGACCGATCTCCGGGGTACCCAGGGCGAGGAGGTATTTCAGGGTTTCGACGTTGCCATTGAAGTTGTAACCGCCGTGGCAGTGGATACCGACGCGGATACCATATTGGCGGGACCAGGCACGGACCATTGGTATGGCCTTGAGGAAACTGTCCGGCTGGAAATGGCAGGAGATGTGTTTGGCCCCGGCAATGGCGGCACACTTGAAGCGGCTTTCCTCGGCGGGATTGCCGCTGAAAGTCTCGACACCGATGGAGAGGAGGGCGATCCCGGCTTCCCGGTAGATTTCGACAACCTCGCGGAATCCCTCCGGGTCGCTGAAGTCGGCGTGGACAGCACAGAGTTCAATGCTGTCGAGACCGATTTCGCGAACGAGGGAAGCCACCGTGCGGTTATCCTTGAAGTGGCGGAAGCAGTAACTTTGGACGCCGAAATTAAGAGCCTTGTTCATGAGAATAGGGGATGGGAAGGTTTATGACTGACAGGGTTTATGGATGCAAACGGGGATTTCAGCTGTCAAACCGTACCTCTCGACCGCTGGCCGCGGATGCGGCAATGGCATCGAGGATACGCTGGACCGAGAGGGCTTCGGCGGCGGTGACGAGAAGGTCCTCCCCCTCAAGGAGGTGGTTGATGAAGTTGTGGAAGCGGTCGGGGGCACAGATCAGCGGGGCCTCGGGGGATTCGATGACCTCGTATTCCCCGCCATCGGGATCATTGCGGAAAAGCTTGGCAGGGAAGCAGCGCGCGCCGGCCTCGGTGCCGTAGAGATGGACATCATTGCGGTTGGCCTCTTCGGCATGGCAGGCCCATGAGACATCAAGGCTGACGGTACTCCCGTCAGCGAAGCGGAGAAGGGCGGTGGCGAAATCATCGACATCGAACCCGGGATGTTCCCGGTCGGAGTGCCCCCATGAGCCTTCGCCAAGGCCCCGGTTGCCGAACCGGGTGTAGGTGGCCCCGGTGACGGAGACCGGATCGAAGCTGCCCTTGCAGAATAGGCAGAGGTCGAGGAGGTGGACCCCGATGTCGTAGAGGCTCCCGCCGCCGGACAGCTCCCGTCTGCCAAACCAGGTTCCCAGCCTCGGTATCCCGGAGCGGCGAAACCAGAAGGCCTTGACGTGATAAATTTCGCCGAGGGCCCCGTCCATGACGAGGGAGCGGATTTTCTGTGAATCCTCCCGGAAGCGCATGTTCATTCCGAGGGTGAAGGTTTTCCCCTCTTGCCCGGCGATGTCGACCACCTCGCGGGCTTCGTCCCAGGAGAAGGCAAAGGGCTTCTCAAGGATCACGTGCTTGCCTGCCTCGAGGGCCTGCCGGGCAAGGGACGCGTGGAACTTGTTCGGAACCGCGATGTACACGGCATCGATGTCCCTGTCTCCGAAAAGCTCATCCGCAGTCGGATAGGAACGGGGAATATCGTGGGCGGCGCAGAGCTCGGCGAGGCGTTCGGCGTTCAGATCCTGGGCGGCGAGGACCTTGCCGCGGGGATGATCAGAGATGCTTTTTGCGCTCGGGTAGGCGATCTGGCCGGCCCCGATAAGGCCAAAATTGATGGAGGTGGACATACGGTTTAATTTCCAAATGCTATGAAGAATGGGACCATAGATCCCAATGTTTGAAGAGATCGATTGTTTTTAATATCGAAAAAGGAGGAAATTTTGCCAAATGCTGGGAATATGGTTTTGACCGAGGGACAGGCACGGGTCCAAGAGGGACAGGCACCGGTCCATGGGATAGGGGTCCAAGAGGGACAGGCACCGGTCCAAGAGGGACAGGCACCGGTCCATGGGATAGCGGGGATTTCGCATTACCACCAGGTGGCGGGGAGCCATCCGCGGGGACAGGTTATTCCGGAGGGATTTGAACGGGTCGAACTCCTGACGGGTGGACGTGGCTGGGTTGAGCATGAAGGAACCTGGCAGGAACTGACGGCGGGGAGCCTTGTCTGGCAGATGCCCGGGGACGAGACGATAGCGCGCAGTGATCATGCGGATCCCTATCATTGCCTGAGCATCAATTTCGAGGTGGGTCGGATGGAGGGCCGTCGAGTGCGGAGGGTGACGCGCTGGTCGGATCCATTCGCGGTAAAGGCGTTTACCGGTGAACTGGTCGATTTATGGATCCGGAAGCTGGTTTTGCCGGAGGTGCTTACCGGATATGCCTTCGGGCGCCTTTACATTCAGGCCTGCATGAGCCAGAGGCGTCTGGAGGAAGGCGGCCTTCCGCGGGCGCTGCAGCTAGCGCAGGAGTTGATCGGGAAAGCCTATGGGGAGTCCCTTCCGGTATCGAGACTGGCCGAGGCTGCCGGCTGCTCGGGACCGCATCTGCACGACCTTTACCGGACCCATCTGAAGGGGAGTCCCCACCAGATGGTGATGGAAAAGCGGCTGCAGGAGGCCTGCCGCCGGCTGGCATCGACCCCGGACCCGATAAAACGGATTGCTCTCGAGGTCGGGTTTTCAACCCCGGCGGCCTTCAGCCATGCCTTCAGGCGGTATGCGGGCATGACCCCGGGGGCCTATCGCCGCCGGTCCCAGCAGGCCGGTTGAAGGGATTTCAGGCGGGGGGGTGGTCAGGTATTGATGCGGGCGATCCGGACAACCCACTGGGAGCCGTAGGGACTGGGGCTGGAGCGGAAGGCCAGGAGGCCGTTTGACTTGTCCTGGACAAAGGGGAGGGGCTCGTGGTTGTCCATCCAGTGGATATTCCGGACGGACGGCAGATCGCCGGTTACAGAGCGCCGGTCCCAGTCGTCGGGACCCTTGTGGAGACTGTGGTAATTCGCGATGGGGAGGGAGGAGGCGAGGTAGAAAAGGGTACCGTCCATTTCGAGGAGACAATCATCCTGGCGGGGCCTGAGGCCGGTGGCGGGCCGGGCATTCCGGAGGATTTCGGCAAAGCCGCTGCGTTCGATCCATTCCCCGGTCCGGGCAAGAACGGCCCTGTCGATGTCAGTCAGGGACCCATCCGCCCTGGGACCGGCGTTGAGGAGAAGGTTGGCGCCATTGGCGCGGCACCCGGCAAGGGTACGGATAATTTCCGGTGGTGATTTGTGATCGAAGTCGTCGGTTCCGATGCCCCAGTGGCTGGCAAGGGTTTCGCACATTTCCCTGGCGACATGCCGGGAGGTGTTCCCGGTGGGCAGTCCCTGTTCGAAGGTGACTGCATCGAGGGCGGGATGGCCTTCAGCTCCAAGGGCGCCGATGCTGCTGTTGTTGATGATCATGGCCCCGGGCTGGAGCTCACGGATCATGTCGTAAAGGGCATCCTCCTCCCAGTCCCGGTCCGGGTGGGACCAGTTCCCGTCGAACCAGAGGCCGTCGAGGCGGCCGTAATGGGTGCAGACGAGCCGGACGCTGTCGCGAAGGTACTGGAGGTAGCCTTTCCAGTCGGATTGGAAGCGGGGTTCCCACCAGTCGAGGGTGGTATGGTAAAGGAAGAAGCCCATGTGGTGCTCATGACAGGCCTCGGCCATTTCCATGACAAGGTCCCGGCCGGCGGCGGAGTGGGGGGCGTCGTAGGTGTTGAGGCCGCGGGTATCGTAGAGGGAGAACCCGTCATGGTGCCGGGAAGTCATGCAGATGTAGCGGAATCCGCTTGAGCGCGCGAATTTGACGAGAGCCGGAGGGTCGAAGTTCCCGGCGGTGAAACGATCCATGAGGGAGCTATAGGCATCCGGATCGAACTGGTGGTGGCGGCGGGCCCATTCACCCTGTCCCGGAAGGGAATAGAGGCCATAATGAAGGAAGAGCCCGTAGGCAAGGGATTCAAAATTGCGGAGTCGGGACTCACGTCCGCTTTCGTGGAGGGCTTTCATCAGGGGCTGCCTTGCCTTTCTCAACAGGGTGAAAAGTGGAAACGCGCTTTGTAAAGGTTGCCGGAGAGACGATGGGCCTCCCGTGTATCGGGACCACAACTACCGGTTCCGACCCCGCGGTGGGCAATGTCCAGGACCAGCCACGGGGTTTCGGAGGCCGGAAGCTCCTCCCGGTGGAGGGCGGAAAAGAGGGTCTCGGTCGACCAGGGAATATAGTTGAACTCGAAGACCCGGTCGGCGCGGACGAGGACGCCTCCGCGCCCCTTGCGAAGCCGGAGTTCGCGCACGCCGGTGTGGTGGCCGAATTCCTGCGGCATTACATAGGGGAGGGTGCATTCGGTGAGGGTCTTCCGGAAGGTACCAATCCGGGCTGAGGCCCGGCGGTCGGAGTAGTTTTCCCACGGTCCGCGCCCGATGTACTGGATGGCTGAAAAGGCGGGATCAAGCGGACACTCCAGACCGATGCGGGGAAGATCGAGAAGGTCCGGCCCGGGTTCCACTTCATAGTCGAGGAACCATTCGCCCCGGGATCCGAGATGGAAGGCGAGGAGAATCCGGAAATCGGAGAAATTCCCGCGTCCGCTGGCCTGGAGGACGGTTTTGACGGTGACCGTCCGGTCTGGGAGCGGATCGGCATCGAATTGCACGCAGCGCGATTCCATGCGGTCGAGACCGAGGGCGCGCCAGCGACCAAGGGGCTTCTTTTCCTGGCCCGACCAGAGCTTGAGGCCGTCGTTGTCGGTGGCGGCGCGCCAGAGGAGGGGTTGGAGAGGTCCTCCGAGGAGGGGTTGAGAGGCGCGGGAACAGCCGTTGAGGAGGCCGGAGGTCCGGTCCCACGACCAGAGGGCATCCCCGATGCGAACGGAGAGGACATCCCCGTCCTCGCTGATCTGCGGGGGTTTCCCCGGCTTGGCAGGGCTGCGGGGAAGGCCGGCAGTCTCCACTTCGAGGGGGACCTCGACCTGTTCCACCGCGACCGGGTGGCCGGCGGGGAGGCAGGCCGCGGCGGTACGCTGCCGGTAGGCCAGTTCGAGGAAGGTTTCCTCCCCGGAGCGTGGCAAGGCACCGGGGAGCCCCTTGAGGACAAAGGAGGCCTGCCCGCCCGCCGGGACCGTGAGGGGGAAGTGGCTTCCCCGTGCGAGGACACGACCATTCCGGATGAGCTTCCACTGGAGGCCGATATCGTTTGTATCGGCAAAGTCGCGCTTGCTCGTGAAGGTCACGGCTCCGGTCTTCCAGTTAACGCGCTCGAGGCGGAGGGGACGGGCAAGGTACTGAAGCTCATGGCAGGCCGGATGGAGCTCGCGATCCGCTCCGAGAAGGCCGTCGCAGACAAAATTGGCATCATTGGGGCTGTCACCGAAGTCCCCCCCGTAGGCAAAAAACGACGAACCGTCATCGGCGACGGCGGAGAGAGCATGATCGACCCATTCCCAGATAAAGCCGCCCTGGAGCCCGTTATCGAAGAACCTGTCGAAAAGGCGGTAATATTCCGCGAGGCTGCCGTTGGAGTTGCCCATGGCATGGCTGTATTCGCAGGGGATGACAGGTCGCGGATCCCTGTGCGGATCCATCATCCATTCCGCAAGCTCCTCAATCGAGCTGTACATGGGACAGATGACGTCGGTGCCAAGCGCCCCGTCATGCCAGTCGGCGCCGGTCTGGCCCCGGGAGATCGCGCCCTCGTAGTGAAGAAGACGCGACGGATCGGCCTTCCTGACCCAGCCGGCGGCCGCGGTGTGGTTGGGACCGTAGCCGCTCTCGTTGCCGAGGGACCAGAAGAGGATCGAGGGATGATTGCGGTCACGGAGGACCATCCGCCTGACCCGTTCGAGGAAGGCGACGGCGTACCGTGGATCCTTGCAGAGGATGTTGTGGTAGGCATGGGACTCGATGTTGGCCTCGTCGATGACATAAAGGCCGATCTCGTCACAGATTTCGTACCAGTATGGATCGCACGGATAGTGGGAGGTGCGGACGGCGTTAAGGTTGAGGGCCTTCATGAGCCGGGCGTCCTCCCACATCCTTTCACGGGAAACGGCTTTTCCGGTCTCGGGGTCGTGCTCGTGCCGATTGACGCCATTGATATGGATGGGTTTTCCGTTGAGGCGGACCTGGTTGCCCTCAAGGCGGACCTCGCGGAAGGCGGTCCGGATCCGGGTGGCTTCGCGTTCCCTGCCGCAGGCCAGCTCGAGGAAAACAGTGTAGAGGAAGGGTTCCTCCGCGTTCCAGAGGAGGGGGTTCCTGACCTCGAATTGGAAGGGAATGGAATGGAGGTGGGTATCAAGATTTCCGGACGGAAGCTGGAGGGATGTTTCAACCGCCTCCCCTACGGCCTTTCCCGCGGGATTGAGGAGGGTGGCCCGGAGTCTGACGGGCTGAAGCCATCCCCGGTGCGAACGGATGCGGGCCTCTCCCTCAAGGTGGCCAAGGGAGCCGTTTCCGGAGAGAACGGGAGTGATGGAAACATCGGCGAGGTGAACGCGGGGACAGGTGATGAGGCGGACACTGCGGAAGATGCCCCCCATCCACCACTGGTCCTGGTCCTCGATGTAGGAAGCATCGGACCACTTGACCACGGCAAGGGTGAGGAGGTTGTCCTCCCCGAAGCGGACATGGGGGGTGAGGTCGAAGAGCGAAGGCAGGCGGCTGTCCTTTCCCATGCCCACGGCGCGTCCATTGAGGTAGACATAGAGGACACTCTCGGCCCCGCCCACCTCGAGGTGGACACGGCGGTTTTTCCAGCCTGCGGGAATGCGCACGGTTTTGCGGTAGACACCGGTGGGATTTTCCTCCGGAACGTCGGGAGGAGACTCGCTGAAGGGCATGCCATGGTTGGTGTAATGAGGAACTCCATACCCATGGAGGGTCCAGTTGGAGGGCACGGGAATGCGGCCCCAGCCGCGTTCCGCCCGGGAACGGACAAGGGAAGCCGTCAGTTCCATGGGCGAGTGGAGCATCCGGAAGTCCCACTCGCCGTCGAGGCTGCGGCTGCGGCTGTGGTCGCGTTCTTCGGAGGCCGCGCGGATATCGGGATACCGTTCAAAAGTGGCCTTGGCGGGGAGGCGGTTGATTTCGGTCAGTTCGGGGAGGACCCAGGAGGGGGTTCCTCCGACAAGGACCCATTCGGCGGTTGTCTTTTCAGGTTTATTCATAACGGACAAGGGGCCGGAAAAGCCTTTTTTCCAGCAGTGTTGGATTATCCGGCATCCGTCCAGACTAAACCTGCGCATTCAGCGGGGAGGGGGAATGACGCTATTTCCCTTGAGATAATGCCGTCTCCAGGGACCCATCGGGGTGGTCCCCTGATGGCGTAATCAAGCCGGGACCTGTCGCTTTTTGGGATATTGGTAAGGGAGGGGACCTTTTATACTATCTGATTTCTATATGTTGAAAACGGCAATCATCGGAATAACCGGTTATGGAAAGGAGCATCTGAGGCTTCTGCTGCATGGTTACGAGAAGCAATTGATGCAGCCGGTGGCGGCCGTTTGTGTCAATCCGGAGGAGGCGGAAAGGGAACTGGCCAGCCTGGAGAAGACCGGGTGCCGGATATACCGCTCGGTCGCACAGCTCTGGGAGCAGGAATCCGGGCATATCGACCTCTGCATGATCCCGAGTCCCATCGGGACCCATTATACCTTTGCGCGGCAGGCCGTTGAACACGGCAGCCATGTTTTCCTTGAAAAGCCGGCCTGTGGAACGGTGGAGGAAGTCCATGACCTGATGGCCTTTGCGAAAGCGCGGGGCCGGGAAATCTGCATGGGTTTCCAGGATCGCTACAGTGAGCAGGTCCAGCATTTGAAGTGCCGCCTGCTGGCCGGGGACATCGGGAAAATCCTCTCCTTAAGGGGATACGGGGTCTGGCCACGTCCCCGGTCCTACTACGAGCGCAACAACTGGGCCGGCAAGCTGAAAAACAACGGCAACTGGGTACTCGACTCCCCGATCAACAACGCAATGGCCCACTTTCTCATGCTCATGCTCTACTGGGCCGGGGAAAAAGTTGATTCCTTTGCCCGGCCGCATTGCCTGCAGGGGGACCTTTACCGGATTCAGGATATCGAAAGTTTTGATACGGCCAGCCTGCGGCTGGGAACGGAAGAAGGCATACCCGTCTATTACGCGGTCACCCACAGTGGCCGGAGAACCGTCCAGCCCCTGCTTCGGGTGGACGGGGAATGCGGTTTTGTGGAGTGGACCCACGCCGGAAAATTCAAGATAAAGACGGAGATGGGCCTCGAGGTACATGACTACACGGCCTTGTCGACGATCCGTGAACACATGATTGAGAACGTCTGCGCCTGGGTCATGTCGCACACCGGAAAGGTGGTTCCGATAGAGGAAGCCTTGATCCATACCCGCATTGTCAACGGCCTCCACCAGGCCTTTCCGATTCACGCCATGCCCCCGGAGGACATTCGCCGGCAGGGCCCGGAAGAGAAATCCTTCGCCTATCTGCCGGGACTGGATGAGGATATGAGGCAGGCTCATGCGACTGCAAATCTTCTTTGCGAACTCAAACCCGACACCTATCCGGCCCGGCCAGGAACCTTTTCCCTTAAGGATTACACCTCGTTTGAGGGAACTTATGCCGATAGGGAGCCATCGTTCTCGAAGGGCATGTCCTCCTGATCCGGGGGCTTGGCGGCAGGCCGGGTTGATTCCCCTGCCGGGATGCCGCATTAATTGACTTGGCCTGTCGCAAATTCGACTGTGAAGAAAGCGTCTTCCCGGCTAGAATCGTCCTCTCTCAAGAGCACTATGCCCTTCATTACCGTCAAGGCCCTGTATTCCGACTTCCAACCCCAACCCCCTAACCGATGGCTTTCAGACCCATGCTCCACATGAAAAGGCACATCCTGTTTCCGCTTTTCTTCCTTGGCGTCGTGCTTGAGGTTTCCGGGCAGGAGGGGATAGACGAACCGGAGGTTTTCGATCTTGATCCCTTTACTGTCGACGCTGCCGAGCAGCAGGGCTACGTGGCCACGACCTCGATGTCGGGAACGCGGCTGACCCAACTGGTGAAAGACATACCGATCCCCATTGACATCATCACAGAGGACTTCATCCGCGACACCGGGGCCCTTACCATCCGCGAGGCACTCCGGTACACGGCCGGGCTGGAGACGGAGATCACGAGCCAGCAGGTCGGGGAGAATCCCTCGAACACGGGGACCTCCTTTCGCCTGCGTGGATTTGTGAGCCAGGCAGCCCTCCGCAACGGTTTCCGGCGTGAAGGGACCTCGGACACGATTAATGTGTCACAGGTGGACGTGGTGCGGGGACCGAATGCGCTCCTGTATGGAATCGGGAACTTCGGAGGTGTCGTGAACTATGTCACCAAGGTGCCCCTGGACGATTTCCAGAGCACGGCCCGGCTCTCCTTCGGAAGCTGGGACTTCTACCGTGCGGAACTCGACGTAACCGGGCCGGTTACGGACAGACTCGGATACCGGGTGCCGCTCATGTACCAGACACGGGAGAGCTGGATTGACAACGTGGATGAGGAAAAACGGGGAATTGCGCCGATCCTCCTTTACAAACTTGGGAAGAAGACCCGGATACAGGTGGAATTCGACTATTACGAGACCGAGCGAAGCAGTGTGGAAAGCCCGCTTTCGCCAGCGGTACGGGCTCCTGATGACCTTGAATTCATCGATGGAACCTTTCACCCCGGCAACCTTGGATTCCTCGAGTATCCACGGCGTTCCTTCCGTTACCTTGGCCCTGATTCACACCGGACACAGGAGGACCTCGGCCTGCTTGTCCAGCTCACCCATTCCTTCTCTGAAAACCTCGCCATCAAAGTGGGGTACTACAACACCGAGACGGAGGTGACCTCACGGAGAGCGAGCCTGAACCTGACCCCGATTCCAAGCATCCTGAGCGCGGACGATCTCGGGGCGATCAACCGGGCCCTCTATCCCTGGGCTTTCAACCCGCTGCATGAGAAGTTCGACGATTGGAGCGCGGAACAGTTCCATGCCCTCCAGTATCGATGGAATCGCTCGCAATCAGTGCGCGAACGGGAGCAGGCCCGCTTCGAGCTGACCTACCAGCCGGACTGGTTCGGCCTCGACCACTCCTTCATGTTTGGTGCCACCTATGACGAACTGGCGGAACGACAGACACCCTGGGCCCTGAAGGACCGTTCCCGGGCCCCAGGGAGTATCAGCAGCACTGATTTCACGGGCCTGCAGGGCGCGCGTCCGCGGTACCATTCAATCTTCAATCTGGAGCCGATCACCTTTGATCCCGGGCCGGAAGAGGAATTCCTGCAGACGGCGGACCCTGTCCGCTCCTTCATCGGGGAAGCCACGGGGAGCTATCTGATTCATCAGCTGTCGTTGTTTGACGACCGCCTCCGGACGATTACGGGGATACGGTTCGATCGGTTCCAGGTCGTCAGGGAATCCCGTTACACGCCCCAGGAGTCCATTGAAGAAGTCGATGACACCAGCCTTGCCGGGCGCCTGAAGCCGGACCGGACAAAACAGAACCCGACGGAGGAGTTCAATTATTCACTTGGTATCTCCTATTCCGCGACCCGGGACATTTCCGTCTTCGCCCTCACCGCGAGTGCCCTGGACCCGGAGACCACCGGTGGGCAGCGCACGCCTGACGGCCTTGTCCCCGAGCCCCAGAGCGGGCAGAGCTTTGAACTCGGACTCAAAGCGGATCTGATGGAGGGCAAGGTCTCCGGCTCCTTTTCCTTCTACACGGTGACGCGGGAGAACGTGGTGGTCGACGCCTCGATCATCAACCGGCCCCCGGATTCGGTGGTCGATTCCCAGCAATGGGAGGACGAGGGCCGCGGTAATCCCGGAGCGAAAGCCCTTCGTGAAGATCGCTCGAGCGGTTTTGACGCCCAGATTTTTCTCATAAATTTCATCCCCAACTTCGAGACTATCCTTGGTTTCAGCTACAACAAGTACGAGATTCTGGACGCGATCTTCCTTGTCTACGAGGGGGTTGGTGAAAACGGAAACTTTGTCTTCAACCGGATTGCGGCGCGGGAGAATGTGGGGGAAATACCCGGGCTGGAACAATTGCCCTGGAACGATTCGCGCCTGAATAACGACACCCCGGAATATTCCTTCCGTGTCTGGAATAAATACACGTTCCGGGAATCCTTTCTCGAAGGCCTCGACATCGGGATCGGGGTACGCTGGACCGACCGGAGGGAGGCCTCTTTCGGATTCACCGACGACCCCTCCTTCAAGGTGATCCCGGACCGGTTGACGGTGGATCTCGGGGTGGGATACCGGAGGGAAATCCTCGGTGAGGAAGTGACGCTCCGACTCAACGTGTCCAACCTTCTCGATGATGACAAAGTTTATGGATACAGTTACACGACGCCCCGGAACTGGCGCCTCACAACCTCCTTTCGCTTCTAGACGAACCACCCCGGCGATTCCCATACCAAGCCCGAACCGACCATGAAACGCCTTTACTCCCTCCTCGCCCTTTTTCCCCTTTTCGGGTTCACGGTCCTTCATTCCCAGAATGACGGGGATGACGAGACCAATTTCATCCGTGAAAGCGCCCGTTTCATCGCCACGAACAGCTTTGGCAGCGACGGTTCGATTGACGTTTTCGCGACCGACGACGGGGAATCACCGGTCGGCATGCCCTTTGAGGAATTTGCGGAACGCCTGGAGGCGGCTTTCAACGAGGGCCGTGGGGGGATTATTGATTTTGACAACCCCATCTATGGTCCGGCCTTTACGGATTATGACCGGACGGGGGTGCGGATCTTCATTGAAGAGGCCCTTGAGGAGGCCATCGCCGCAGGGACCAATTTTGACCTCCAGTCGGACCTGCAGGCCTTTTACGAGGAAAAGCGCCGCGAGGCGGAAGCCTCCGGAGTGGTGGATTTTTCCGAGGAACGGCCGGTCCCGAACCGTCCCGACTCAGGTCTTCAGGATCCCTCCCTGAGGCCGATCAGCGAGGGCATTTCCTTTGACCACATCATCGGGCTGTTTGGCAACCAGAAGGAGCGGCAGCTGGTCATTGAACGAGGGCCCCAGTATTACACGGAAGGGGCCCTTGCGACCTTTGAGGATCCGGCATCAGAAGACCTGGGGGCGATGGTTAACGACAGCCATTTCATGGATGTCCAACGCCCGACCTATGGCAGTCCGCCGCCCCAGCCCCTTTCCCTTCCCTTTGCCCTCACCTCGGGAATGACGGACCTGGTGTTTGATGTCCGGGACAATATTACGGCCGTTGGGTTCACGATGCTCAGTGCGGGTAATTTCCAGTACTGGCAGGGTTTGAGTGGCGATCCGGACCGTCCCGACAACCTGCGGGTGGTGGTTGAATTCGCCGACGGGACAGAGGAGGAACTGCTTGCAACAACGCGCCAGTCAGGGGGGGGCTGGGATATCTTTTTCGGGATTGAGGCCCCGGAGGGAACGAGCATCACGCGGATCTGGGTGCGGGCCGTCGGGCGCAACTGGCGGACCTTCACCTTCATGGACGACTTTGCCTTCATCACGGAGCCGGCCCCTCCCTTTGTCGCGAGCGCGCTTTCCGTGAGTGGTTCGGCGGGTGCACCACTCAACTACCGGCTGACGACGGGGCAGACCCCGGATTCGGTCAGTGTGGAGGGCCTGCCCCCGGGACTTGAGTTTGACCCCGGGACCGGCCTCATATCGGGAACTCCCTCGGAGACCGGGACACAGACGGCCACGGTGAACATGAGCAATGCCGTGGGGACGACCGAGGAGTCGATTACCTTTGAGATCTCCGCGGAGGCGGGACCGGAGACCATTCCTTCCATCCTCAACACGGACAGCCTGTCGACCTCCGTAACCCTCGGGCGGGAACTGACCCCGATCGTGGTGGAGACAAACCTTGACGAGACGGTGCAGCCCGGAGATCTGGAGTATTTCACCCTTGTCCATCGTCTTAATAAAGACGGAAGCCGGACCCTCGTGCCCCTTGCGTCGACAGGGCTGGGAATGGCTGACGGGCGTTTTACGGGGACGCCCATGCAACCCGGCCAGGTGGGCACCTACGAGGTGGAGATTTTTGTAAGCAACGAGGTTGGTGGCGACTCGGCGACCTTTGAGCTGAGCATCTTCCCGGTGGTACCGGTGCCGAATTTTGACGGGGACGTGGCCACCGACATTGTCTGGCTGGATCCGGAGACGGGAACGGTGAAGATTCTGGAAAGTGGATCCTCCTACGCCAACCCCCTGATCGACATCGGCTTCCCGCTCACCGCCGTCGCCCGGGACACCGGGAAAAGCCCGGAAACCCTCTTTTTCGGTGACCTTGACACGAACAACCAGGCCGACCTGCTCCTGCATACCGATGGCGAGGGACAACTTGAACTGGTTTATTTTCTCGATGAAGGGGAGACCCGTGAACGGGCCATAGCGGAACTTGCCTCCGGCTGGACGCCGGTCATGAGCGGCGACCTGAAAGGGGACGGCTTTGTCAGCGTGCTCTGGAATCACGCCGCTTCCAATCGCTGGGCGGTCTGGCATCTCGAGGAAGACGACCTCGCATGGGCAGGCACCCTCTTTGAGGATGAGCGTGAACGGGAATTTCTCCTTGAGGCCGACTTTACGGGAAACGGGGTGCGGGACCTTCTCTTCCGGCACGGAAGCAACCTCTATGAACTGGTCGGTATCGACATCCTCACCGGGACCGGGCGGGTCGCCTTCAGTTCCGAATTCTTCAGCCTTGAGGATGCGGACTGGGTGCCGAGGATGGCGGCCGACGTCACCGGCGAGGGCATTGACGACCTGTTTTTCAGGAATAGCCGGACGGGACAATTCAGCATCTGGGTCATGGAGGAAACGACGGTTCCCGAAGCCTACCGGAGCGACGGGGATGAGGCGGAAGCGACCGAGGCCGCCAACAGCCCCGGTGACCCCGTTGTTGCACAGGCGGGCTCCCCGCTCTTCAAGCTTGATTCCGCGATCGAGGTGGTGACCGCGGTGGACGTCAATGAGGACCAGCGGGACGACCTTGTGCTCCTTGACCAGGTCATGGGCGACCTTTTCCTGCTCCTGATGGACGACGCCCGTCCCGCCGCCGGCGCATCGCTGCTGACGCCATCGGGGTCATCCCATGCAGTTGTCGCAACAGGCGACTACAACGGGAACAAGCGGGAGGACCTGCTCCTGCACAACCGGGAAACCGGTGAGCTTGAACTGATGTTCCTTGATCCCAGTGGGGCCGGGAGGAGACTGGCCATTGGGAATATCGATCCGGAAAGCGCCCGTTTCTTCAACCCCGTGCCCCTCTCCATGGACCGGGAACCCGCTCCGGAAGTCATGACAGAATCCCTCGGCGAGCAGTGGTTTCAGCTTCCCGGGCTGGGGGTTTTCACCGATTTCTTCAACGGGTGGATCTATCACCTCGATCATGGGTTCCTCTATCTCGAGGGCAGCCCCGAAAACCTCTGGCTGTACGATGAGGGACTGGGATGGCTCTGGACGAGCACCGGCCAGTATCCGCTCATGTTCCAGTCAGGCAACGGCTTCTGGCTCCGTTATGTCGAGGGGAGCAGGGAGCCCCGCTGGTTCTACAACTATATTTTCGGGATTTACATGACGGAGGCCGAGCTTTAAGGCTTTACCCGGACCGGAGACCCCCTGGCCAGGAAACCCATGACGAAGAGCCTTGATCGAAAACTGTCCGCAATGGCGGCCGACCCCTCCGGATCGGGGGAGTTTATCATTGCTGACGCCAAGGATGCGGATATGGCATTCGGAGTCACCGCGCCGGGACCACAGCGGGGTGCCTGCCGGCACGGCTACAACGAGGCCGAAGGCTGCTGGAAAACCCTTCCCGACTACCTTCAGCAGATACGGGACGTCGTCCATCAGGGGATTGTGGACATCGTTCTTCTTTCGGCCTCCAACCTGGAGCGCCTGGCGATCGAGGAGGGACTCTTTGCCGGTTCCCCGATCACCCCGGCGGCGCGGGCGAATGATACCTCGGATGTCTGGGCGGTACGGGAAGGCAACTACCCGAAGCTGCCCTCGCGCTCCTTCCGGACGGCCACCATTGACCATATCAAGTACGGCAGGCTGGTCGAGGACCCGACCCGGCCCTTCACCGGGGCGGACCTCGGGCTGTACTCCATCACTTTCACGAACGATCTTGAATGGGACTACAAGGCGCTCGAAGACTTTGCCGCCTTCCGGCAGGAGGCGGAACGGAAACGCTTCCGTTACTTCCTTGAAGTCTTCAACCCGAATGTGGATCCGGGATTCCAGTCGAAAAAGACGGGAGCCTTTCTCAACGACCATATCATCCGTGCCCTCGCGGGGGTGACGCGCGCCGGACGTCCGGTTTTCCTGAAAATCCCCTACAATGGACCCGGGCCACTCGAGGAGCTCGTGAGTTATGATCCCAGCCTTGTGGTGGGAATCCTAGGGGGAAGCGCCGGCACGACGATGGACGCCTTCCAGCTCATTCACGACGCGAAGAAGCACGGTGCGCGGGTGGCGCTGTTCGGTCGCAAGATCAACCTTTCCGAGCATCCCCTGACCTTCATTGAATGCCTGCGCCGGATCGTCGATGGGCAGGTCCGTCCGGAGGAAGCAGTCCGGGCCTACCACGGGGTGCTGCAGAAACTCGGGATCCCGCCGATCCGACACCTGAACAAGGACCTGCAGTTGACAGCCAACAAGATGAGCTACCGCTGAACCGCTTTTCATCATGCTGAAACGATCCGTCATCAACAAGACCCTCGAAGAGGCGACGGCCGCCTTTTCCGAACACCACTGGAACCTCCCGCCACGACCGCGTTGGGACATAACCGATTTCGGGCTCGGAGCGTTCCGGGATTTCGGGCTTACCCTCATCAACCTCGCGGAGGAACCCGAATACTGCGAGAAGCTGATGTTTGCCTATGAGAACCAGCGGACCCCGGCGCACACGCATGCGCGGAAGAAGGAGGATATCATTTGCCGCAACGGGTGCCTGTCCCTGCGCCTGTGGCCGGCCCGTCCGGGCGATGCCGGGGCCCGGGAGCGCTTTGAGGTCCCGGTGAACGGGGAAGCGGTCGCCGTCCAGGGAGGCGGGATCCTCACCCTTGAAGCGGGATCACGGATCACGCTGGTGCCCGGGATCTATCATGAATTCTGGCCCGCGGGCGGGGACTGCATCATCGGGGAAGTCTCGACCGCGAACGACGACGCAAACGACAATTTCTTCGTGGACGAACGCATTGGGCGTTTTCCGGGAATCGAGGAGGATGCCCCGGTCGAGGTGAAGCTCATTGGTGAGGCCTGAAGCGGCCATGGGGCTGGGGGGGCCTGTTTCAAAGTGCGGCCTGAAAGGCCTCCGCGATGGTTTCCATTGCCTCGTGATCCGGTTCGGTGAAGTTCCAGCTCAGTTCGAAGGCGTTTCGGGAACGCTTTTCGGCGGCCGGGCAGGTTGTGGTGCGATAATCCACCCCGGCGGCGAGCAGCCAGTCATGCCAGAGGACGCGGGGACCGGAGTATCCGCCAGGATTGAGGCGTTTCATGCGATGGACGGGTTTCGGGATGTAGCGGAAAACCGGGAGGCCGGCTTCCCGGAGGCGGTCGATGAGTTCCCCGGCCGGGAAGGGGAGTTGTGCCGGCCGGGCAAGGAAGCTCAGGAGGTGATAGACCGGACCGGATTCCGGGGGTTCCGCAGGCAGGGCGATTCCCTTGAGGGGGGCGAGGCACTGCCGGAGGTAGCGGGCATTTTCCCGGCGGGCGTCATTCTCGCGGTCAAGGTCGGGAAGGCGGGCCGAGAGAATGGCGGCGCTGATGGCGGAGGGTCTCCACCCGAGCTGGAGGGTATCGAGAAGGCCATCGGCTTCGAGGTGTTCCACGCGTCCGGGAGCGATTCCGCGGGGATGGCGCCCGTAAAGGTAGGCGCGTTCGCGGGCAGTCCCGGATTTAAAGAGGGCCAGCCCGCCCTCGGTGGCGCCCAGCGGTTTGAGGCCCATGCAGCTGAAGGCGGCGGCGTCCCCGAAGGTCCCGACCCTTGCTCCGCGAAGGGTTGCTCCGTGGGCCTGGCTGGCATCCTCGAAGAGGAAGAGCCCGTTTTGCCGGGCCATGGCGGCGAGGTCAGTCACCGGCGCGGGCGTGCCAAACAGATGGACCGCGAGGATGGCCCGGGTGCGGGGCGAGATGAGGGGCGTGACGGATTGCGGATCAATCTGGCCCGTTTCATAGTCGATGTCGGCAAAGACAGGGATGGCCCCGATGGCGAGGATGGCGGAAACGGAGGCTCCCCATGTGTAGGGCGTGGTGATGATTTCATCACCGGGACCGATTTCATGACCGAGGAAGACGGCTTCGAGGGCCGCCGTTCCCGAGGAGAG
Source organism: Oceanipulchritudo sp. (assembly GCA_041685165.1). Taxonomy (GTDB): domain Bacteria; phylum Verrucomicrobiota; class Verrucomicrobiia; order Opitutales; family Oceanipulchritudinaceae; genus Oceanipulchritudo. Next base: position 56,621 of record JAWLGH010000008.1, read on the forward strand.
GAACCAGGCATGACCCCAACCCTGCCAGGCCTCCCACTGGGCCTCCAGCTCCGGGGCGCCCTCGAGGCGGGTCCACTTGCCGGAATCGAGTTGCTTGCGGACGGCCTCCATGACGGCCTCCGAGTTTTGCGGGTATTCGGGAAAGGGTATCATCCTGGGGCTTGCTTAACCTCGGGAGGCGGAGAGGGGTTTAAGGTGTTCGAGAAGAGCCAGGCTGTTTTCGGGGCCGACGCCCCGGCGGCGGGCAATGTCGACCTCGTAGCCCCCTTCGGCAAACTCTTCCGGGGCCATCCAGTAGCCGTCCCAGCCGTTGCAGAGGCAGAGAAAGAGGACGGGGCGTTTGAGAAGACGGCGCAAACGGGTGGCCCAGGTTGCCGAGAGCTCAAAGGGAAGACCGACGAGAAGGAGATTGCCAAGTTCCAGGGTGGAGATGCGGACCTGCCTTGAGGGGATCTGGTGCTCATTGATGCGGAGTGAGCTGTCGGGAAGGTAGACGGGATCGGCTGTCCATGAAAGGAGGACTGTTTCGGCCCCGATGGCCTCGCCGACGACATGCAGAGCGCGGGGATCCTCCTGGGTGCTGATCCATGGCTGTACCTGGGCTCCGGCTCCCTGGGTGAAGACAGCCTGGTAGTTCTTCATCCGTTTCTCGGTGTGGCGCCTTGCGTAGGAGGGCCAGTCTGCCGAGAGGCGGGTGCTTTCCTTCCCCATGACGACGGGATGGATCCCGATATTGTCGAGGACAACGCCTCCTTCCCTGCCTTGATAGGCAAGTTTCAAGACCGCGTGGGGCAGGTCTTTCATGACCTCGGGAGTGCGTTCGCGAAAGCTGTCGATATTCCAGCAGTTGCGGATACCTTCCCCGGTGAGGCAGCGCCGGTTATAGCCGTGTCCGCTGATGGTTTCCCTGAAGAAACCGGTCACGGGCGTGCGCCGGGAAATGGCGAGGGAAGCTGTCTTTGCCAGCCGCGCGAGAATCCATCTACCGTAATCAATCTCCACCTCCGGAGAGTGGCCGTGCTGGTGAAAGTCCTTTCCGGGCGAAGCATCATGCCCGTTCAGCCCCATGCGGGCGAGGGGAGCCGAATGGGTGTGAGTGCAGCAAATGAGGATGTTTTCCACCGGCAGGCGGAGGATTCCCGAAAGTTCCGCGCGGAAGGCCATGGCGTCCTCGGTGAAAAGGATACAGAGATCGAGGGTAATGAGAAGAATGCCCGGGGAGCTGCCACTCTGCAAATAGACCACGCGGGCGTGGAGGGGATCGAGGACCTTGTCCAGATGCGGCTTGTAGCGACGCTCCCCCGTGGGATATCCAAAGAGGCAGGCTTCCGAAGGCGGGGTGATTTCAACACGTGCGGTACCACATTCCATGACGTTTTTGATTCCGTGCTCAGTCGGAGGAGGGGGCGGGTTGTGCTCGAAAAACGGGGCGATCGCCGCTGTAGTCGACCTTGTACCAGCGTCCGTCGGTGTCTTCAATTTGAAGGATGCCCCCTGAAAGGGAAAGAAAGGGTCCGTCGAGGACCGGCGGGTCGGGGGGCGGTTGGCGCAATCTCCCCTCAACCCAGAGTCGGGGAAGGCGGCCCTGATTGGGCCCCTGCGGCCAGTCCGGCTGAGTCCAGTCGGTGGTGTTGAAGCTGATCCGCCTTTCCGTGACCCCGGAACCCCAGTCGTAAATCATTTCCTGCCATTTTCCGGAATCGGCATACCGGAAGGCGATTTCCTCTCCCGCGAGGGTCGTGTAGTGAACCTTCAGGGGGTCCTCGGGGTCGGTTTCCAGAAGGGAGGCTTTGGAGGCGGTGCGGAAGTCCGCGAAATCCTCATAGTCACTGGCGTTTGCCGCTTCGATGACAAACCCGGAAAGAGCGTCTCGCGGGGCCTTGTCCATAAGGCGGTTGCCGTCACGGGCCAGGGGTGATCCGCTGAGGGAAAGGACGGCGACATAGGTGCGGTTAAGTTGCAGAAAGGCGCGGCGTCCCTCAATCAACGGTGCGGATTCCCCGGGGAGATGGAGGATGCTGAAGCGGGCCTTGGCGAGGTCCCCGCGGGCGGCGTCCGAGATGTGGCTTTCATGGAAGAGATGCCTTCGGCCCCAGCGTTCCCTGAAATCGTTCCGGGAGCGTTTGCGCCATTCCTCGAACAACCCCCTGACCTCCTCCTCGATTGCTTCCGCCTCGGCCGGGACACGGGTCATCTGGACGACGGTTGATCTGTACTGGAGGAACTGGTCAAAGGGGTTCCGTCCGCGGGGATGATCCATGGATTTCATTCCCCCGTTACCGCTGAGAACGACCGGTGGCCTGTCAGCATCGGCCCGGGCGACGAGTTTCCAGTTGATGTTGCCATAGGCGGTGTTCATCCACCCGCCATGGGGTGTCCGGGCTGTCCCAAGGGTGAAGGCCTCCTCGATGAGGAAGGTCTCATAACTTTCAGCCTTTTTCGTGAGGAGGTAATCCGGTTTGGTGTTGTGGTAGAGGGCAGGGGTCGGGAGGCGTTTGCGGGCAAGGTCCATGAGTGCCCCTGGGGGGCGGTAGGAACTGGTTGCGGCATGCACCGCCTGGATGTATTCGTTTGCTTTGAAGAATCCCTCCCGGTCGGCAAGGTGGCCTGGCCCGAACCAGATCCAGGCGAGGTACTCGGTGGCTGTGCGGCTGAGGGGGCCAAAGCGGGTGGAACCGCGTGACTCGGGCCCACCGAGGAGGCCGTCGGTCATTTTCAGGGCCATGTTGGCGGCGTAGTAATCAAGAACGGCGCGGGCGGCGCGGCGGACAGCGGCTGATTCCGCAAAGTCATGGAGGTTGAGCCAGCCGATGACGTTGTAAGCGGTGTAGGGATTTGAGTCCCACTCTCCCGTCCCATGGTGGTAAACCCGCCTGGACCAGTCGAGGATCCATTCCCTCAGGAGGCGTTCCCATTTCCCGGCAGTCGGCTGCAGGGAGGGGTATCGCATGGCCTCCTGGGCAAATATGTATCCACTTGTTCGCGACATGGAGACATGGTTCTCCGTGCCCTCTCCCGTGAGGGCGTTGAACTGGCTGTCAGCGTCGTGGATGAGGATCTGCTCGAGGAAGGCTTTGCGGTTGGCGGCGACCGGCGGGGCCTCCGGGAAGGCGCCGAGGATGCGGGCCATGCCGACAAAGGGAAAGTGGAAGAAATCGTATTCCCCGGAGGCATATTCCTCAATAAGTTCCGCGGAGCGGGCGTCCGTTTCCCCGAAGCGGGTCAGGCGGGCAATGACGAGCGGGAAACTGTACTTGCCCCGGTCATGGTAGTCGACCGGCTTGTAGTTGCTTGCTATCTGGTTGATGAGGTCTTCGCCACGCCCGGAAAACCCGTTCCCGGACAGGGCCTCCGCCTCCGCGGAACCGTTGAGGCAACCGGGCAGAGCCAGTGGAATGCCGGCGAGGAGGAAAGAAAGGATACGGGGTAAACGTTTGGCCATGGACGGGTGGGGTCGACGTCGGAGGACACTATACGCCTGAGAAGAGGCTGTCCAATAGGCCATTTTTTGACGGGTTTTTGATTTATTGCGCCAGACATCCCGCGGAGAGGGGCGGGTTTTCAGCGGAAGTTTTTCCGGTATTTGGCGGGGGAAACGCCGGCGACCATGCGGAAATTGCGGTAGAGGATGCGGGCCTCGCTGAAGCCGCAGTGCTCGGCAATGTCCTCCATTTTCATGTCGGTCGCCTCGAGAAGTTTTTTCGCCACCTCGACGCGGGCCCGGTTGATGGCAAAATGCGGCGAGTGACCCAGTTTTTCCTTGAAACGCCTTTCAAGGGTTCGGCGACTGACGGAGAGGTAGTCGAGGAGGTCATTGACACGGATGGACCGGTGGACGTTGTCCTGGATGTAGCAGAGGGCCTTGCGGACGAGGCCGTCCTGGATGGACTGCATGTCGGTCGAGATTCGGGAAATGACGTTGAGGGGAGGGACCCGGATAATGGTATCGGGGTTTGCGCGGTCATGAATCAGGTCATCGAGCAGCTTGGCGGCCAGAAAACCGATCTTCTCGGAGGCCAGCATCACGGAGGAAAGGCCGATACTGGAACTGAGGCAGTAGGTTTCGTCGTTGTTGACTCCGAGGATGGCAAGGTGCTGGGGAACGGGGATTTCGAGAAGCCAGCAGTTTCGCATGACCCGGAAAGAGCCCATGTCGTCGGCGCAGAGGATGGCGGTTGAGATTTCCGTTTTTTGGAGCCACTCACGGACGGCCCTGTCGGTGGCATTGATAAGCTCGGTGCACCCGAACCCGTGTTCGGCAAGGGTCGTACGGAATCCCTCCAGGCGCTGCTGGGTGAGGAAGATGTCATCCCCGTAAAAGGCGAAGTGCTTGTAGCCCTTATTGAGAAGGTAATTGGCGGAAAGGCGCCCGATCTCGATGTCGTCGTTGATGACCGAAGCGATGGGAAAGCCGCGGTTGGAGACATTGACAACGGCCTTCTGGATGTTCTTGAGGCGCTCCGCCTCGACAGAGGAACCGATCATGGCAATGACCCCATCGAATTCCTGTTCCGGGCCCTGGTTGATAACCGAGGTCGAATTGGGAAAGATGGCCCAGCGGCTGTTTTCATAGGAATAGCGTACGATTCCCCTCCACAGCTCGCGGGAATAGGAATAGTTCATAGCCAGATTGACAAGGATGCGTTTCATTTAAGGGGGTCTCTTTTGACAGGCTTTCCCCCTTTAGGCAAGGTTTGTGACGCCTTTTGACGCTGAATCATGGATATTCCCATCAGGAGAGTGCTTCATTGCGGGAGAACGCTTGATTTGATCGAATTTTCAAAGGTATCCGGGGACTGGAGCGCGTTGGCGCAAAAAAGAATCCTATTGGCGCAAAATCGAATGTCCAGAGCAAAAGATTTCTCCTAGAATGGGAACGTGAGGCTGATAAATCTGAGCCTACAGGAATCAGCCATCAGCCCGATTACCCCAACACACCCAAAGGAGGAACTTCAGCATGAAAATCAACCCTTCAACGCTTCGCCGTTGCCTGCTTGGCGGCGCTTTTACCAGCATGGTCATCTGTACGGCCCACGGTCAGGACTGGACCCTTGTCGACACCTTCGAGGGCGGCGAGCCCCAGGGCAGCTGGACCGCGAACGGCCTCCCCGCGGTGGACACCTCGGAGGGCTTTCTCAGCCTGCGGCCGACGGAGGACTCCACCATGACCTCGAACTTCTGGGTGGCCCTTGAGGAGGGCTATACCTCCGGCAAGGTGACCTTCGCCTTTGATTTCTACCTCCCTGGAGGCGATGTTGCCCATGAGGTGGGCTTCGGATCGGGGAGCCTTGAGCAGATGGGTGAGAGTGGCTGGGGGGCACCCGGCAACCGGAACCGGTTTCAGACAGTAAACGAGGCCCCCCAGAACCTTGCCAAAGTACCTGAGTGGGAAACGGACATTCTGGATCCCACGGAGGCGGGCATCTGGTACAACATCTGGCTTGTCTACGACTTGGACGCGAATCCGAAAACGGTGACAGCCCACACGAAGGCCTTCAACGATCCGATGGAGGAAGCTTTTCTCACCGAGACGGCGTTTGAATTCAATGATGAAGCCACAGATGACTGGTCCTCGCTGGACGCTTTTGCCACCGGCATCGGGCTCCTGAGTGCGGGGGTTCCCTCGGATGCCCTTGGGGGCCTCTTTGACAACATCTACGTTTCCGCGGGAGAAAACGTCACCCTGACCCCGACATCGCTGGCCCCTGAATGGATTGCGGTGGACCTGTTCTCGGATGCCGAACCGGACACGGAATGGACGGTTGGCGATGATGTTGAAGCGAGCTTTGAGGGGGATGTTCTCACGGTAACGGGAACAGCGGGCAATGCCGGGATGTACACGTCGCTGCCGTTCGGGTCCCTCCGGTCGAACTTCACGGTGACCTTTGACCTGATGCTTCCCGAAGGTTCGTCGGGACTTAACCAGGCGGCCTTTGCCGTGGTTGGCACAGGCCAGACCGAGGCGGACGGGGCGGACCGTTTCGGGGCCACGGACCGGTTCATTACCTTCGGGACCGAGAACCCGCAGGCCCTGGCAAATTTCGGACAATGGCCCCCGTCCCTTGGGCCGGACCTCCTCGGGGGTACGGTACGGGACCAGTGGTATCACGTCTGGCTTGTCTACGACGGGAGCGGGCAAACGGTTGACTTTTATGCCGCCCCGGTGTCGGACCCCGTGGAGGAGGTTGTCCTGCCCGAGGAACCGGCGGGAAGCTTTGAACTGGAATCCGACTACACGGACCTCGGTTACTTTGCCATCGGGACCGGGCTTCAGGGTGGCGGGGACGGAATTGTCATCGACAACCTTTACCAGACCCTTGGCAAGTCCATAAGCCTTTCCCCGACGGCCGGCGTTTTCGAGGGAGACGGTGATCCGTCCAGCCTCTGGGCGGATGTCGAGCCGGCAAACGCACTGGGAGACAAGGAGACTGGAATTGGCTGGATCAACGACCAGGCCTATCCCTACATCCTGCACTACTCTGTCGGCGGCTGGATGTTTGTCCTCGATGAGTTTTCCAGCCTGGATAACATCTTTCTGTATGAATATGAAACCGACACCTGGTTTTGGGCGCACAATGACTGGGCCGGCTGGCACATCAACCTGACGAACCCGAACTACGGGGAGAACGGCTGGGCCGACTGGACCCCTTGAGCGAAAGCGAGTTTCCGGTTATTGTTGTAGTGGACCCGCGGTCGCCCCAGTGTGGCCGCGGGTTTTTCAATCTCCATGGGGCGGGGCCCCCTTTCCTTCTTGAGGGGCCGGTTTTTCGATTGACTTGGAATGGGCGAGGAAACGATCTACCTGAATGCTTACGCAATCGCATCTGCAGCAGTTGATTCCCCAGCGACTGACGGAGTTGCGGGGCCGCCTTGAAAAGCGTATCTGGACGCGTGAAGAGATGCCCTTCCGGCTTGCGATGACGGGTGCGCGGGCCCGGCACAGGACCCTCGCCGAGGCCCGTTCGGAACCCCTTGAGCGGATTGAAAGTTTCCCTTTTGTCTGGGGCAGGAAGTTTGATCAGGCATGGTTCCAGCTTGAAATCCCGGAGGCGGCATTCGGACCCGGAAAGTATTTACTCTGGGACGACGAAGGGGAGGCGACCCTCCACGCGGACGGCCTTCCCTGGTACGGCTTTGACGCCGGCCATCACCTCGCCCCCCTCCCGGAGGAGAAACGGGACCTCTGGATAGAGGGCACCTGTATCCGCACGGGAGTCTGGGTGAATGACGGGAAATCGCTCAGTGAGGAGGGAAGCACCCACCGGGGCCTGTCGCTCTGGCGACGCAATGAGAGGGCCTGGACAACCTACTGGGATTACCGGATCCTTCTCGATGTGATGGAATTTGAATACAAGCGGTTCCTGCGCGAGTCCAACGACTGGGACCGCGGGAACGGGCTGCACCAGCAGATATTCCGGATATCACCGCTTTTCCGGCGGATCATGAGGGGGCTGGACGCCTTTGCCGACGCGTACGATCACCGCGGATTCAGGGCGGGGTCGCTGTTGAAAACGCTCTACCGGGAACTGCCGGCGTGCAGCGCCTCGCTGAAGGGCATCCTGACCGGGCACGCCCACCTCGACCTCGTCTGGCACTGGCCGGAACGCATCGGGGAAGCAAAGGCGGTCCACACCTTCGCGACCGCAAACCGTCTCCTCGAAACGTATCCGGAATTCCGCTTTGGCTATTCCCAGCCGGCGAGTTACGACGCGGTTGCGCGGCGAGCTCCCGCCTTGATGGAGGCGGTCAGGGACAAGATCCGTGCGGGAACCTGGGAAGCCACGGGAGGATCGGATGTGGAGTCGGACACGCAGCTTCCGTGCGGGGAAGCCCTTGCGAGAAGTTTCATGATCGGTCAGGAGCGCTTCCGGGAATTGCGTGGCGAGGCCTCGCGGGTCCTCTGGCTGCCTGACGTTTTCGGCTACAGCGCCTGCCTTCCACAGATCCTCAGGCAGGCCGGGATCCCCTGGTTTTTCACGACAAAACTCACCTGGGGAACGGTGCACCGCTTTCCCTACAGCAGTTTCCGGTGGCAGGGACACGACGGTTCCGAGGTCCTGGTGCATGTGAGCCAGGAAGTCGGCTACAACGGAACGGTGGATCTTCCCTCCCTGAAAAAGATGGAGGAATGCCAGGTCGAGGCGGGCATCCACAACGAGTTCCTTGTTCCCACGGGTTACGGCGACGGTGGAGGCGGGGTGAACGAGGAAATCCTTGAGCGGGCCCGGCGGGTGGGGGATCTGTGCGGGATGCCCCGCTGTGAGTGGGGGGGTATTGAGGCCTTTTTCGCAAGGATGGAGCCCTTGCGGGAGATGCTTCCAACCTGGCAGGGAGAACTTTACCTTGAATACCACCGGGGCGTGCAGACCACGCATGGGACATATAAGGCTGCTTTCAGGGCCGCCGAGCGTTCCCTCCAGGTATGGGAGGCGGCCCAGAGCGTCGTTTCCGGCGGGCCCGTGGATACGGACATCTGGAGACGGGTGATCTTCTCTCAGTTTCATGATGCGATTCCCGGCAGCTCGATCCAGGAAGTCTACGACGAGCAGGTGCCCGAGCTGCAGGAAATTCATTCAACCTGCATGCGGCGGGCCTGTGGGTCCCTTGGGAAGGGACCGAGGCGGCGCCTCTTCAATCCCTCCCCGATGGCGCGGACTCATGTGCTGGAGGAGGGGCTGATCGACCTGCCGCCCCTGACCTGCCGGTTGATGCGGAAAACCCGTGAACCGAAGGAGAAGGTCCGGGCAAAGCCGCGAAGCCTTGTCAATGGACGGATTGAGGCGCGCTTCAACAGCGCCGGCGAAGTGGATTCCCTGAAGGTGGATGGAAAGCCTCTGGGCCTTGTCGAGCCGGGCAACCAGCTCTGGCTCTATCCGGATCATCCCCATGCCTATCCGGCATGGGACATTGACCGGGGGACGCTTGGAAATGGAAAACGGGTACGGGGCAGGGCCGCGGCACTGGTCGAGGAAGCCTCCCCGGTGCGCGGAGTGGTTTCCTTTGCCCGGCAACTCACGGAAAAGAGCCGCCTCGTGACCCGGTACATCCTCGAGGCGGAATCCCCTGTCCTGAAAATTGAATGGGAATTCGACTGGCAGGATCCCGAAGTCCTCGTCAAAGCCGTTTTTCCGACCCTCTACAACGGGCGGATGGCACGCTTTGGGGCGCCTTACGGAAGCACTCTCCGGCTGCAGCATCCGGGCGATCCCCGGGCGGAGGCGATGTACGAGGTCCCGGGAAGCCGCTGGGCCCTCCTCGCGGATGACGGGGAACGGGAGGGGTTCACCCTTGTCACGGAGGCCAAGTATGGATTCACGGCGAGGAGCGGGACGATCGGTCTGAGCCTTCTGCGGAGCGCCTTTGTCACGGGGAGTAATGCCCATCGGTCGATTCGTCAACTGAAGGACCGGAGTCCCTACAGTGATCTGGGACCCTGCTTGATCCGGGGAGCGATCACCGCCTACCGTGCCGACCTGCCACGCGAGGAGCAGCCGGCGGCCCTTGCGGAACACCTCTATCTTGGGCCGGTGGCCGTGAACGGAAAGGATGCCCAGCCTCTTTTCCGGGGCCTTGAAGGCGGCAACTCCCTGATTCCGGTCTGGGTGCAGCCGCTTTCGGACGGCTCGAGCGTTATTCGCCTCAATGAAACGATGGGACGGCGCGGACACTGCCGGGTAGACCTTGCGGAGGGAACATCCGCGGAACTGGTCGATCTCTCGGGCGAGGCGATGAGCGGCTACGATCCGGAAACCGGGCTTCTCACCTTCGAACCCTACGGCCTTTACGGGTTGCGGGTGGCTGTGAAGGGTTCCAGATTAGATTGAGTGAAACCGCAACTGGATTCTGCACGCAAAGTCGGGGAGGCGACGGGAGAAGCCATCGCCAAGACGGCCGGCTTCCTCGCTTCACGGATTATCGGCTTTGGCAAAGACGTCTTCTACCCCTTCCGCCGGGGCCGGGGAGGGAACACGGCCCCGGTGCCCGAGCCGGGAGCTTCCCCGGGGATTGAGGCCTACCTCGGCAAAGGACCTTCAGCGTCCCCGGTCCACTTCACGGTGATTGACTACGGGCGTGAGGTCCATCAGGTGCACACCTCCACCTCGGTGGAGGAAGTCCTGACCCTGGAAAGACCGGAGGGGACAACCGTGCGCTGGATCAACCTTGACGGATTGAATCCGCATGTTGTGGACCAGGTGTGCAAGGCCTTCGGGGTGCATACCCTCGCGGCGGAGGACGTCCTCAACACGACCCAGCGGCCGAAAATGGAGGTCTTTCCCTCTCATCATCTTGTCATTGTCCGGCAGATACGCCTCAACGAGACGCGCCTGAGGAACGAACAGGTGAGTTTCTTCTGCTTCAAGGACCTCCTGCTGACCTTCCAGGAAGAACCGGGAGATGTCTTTGATCCGGTCAGGAAGCGACTTGAACGGGCGGGTTCGCGCTTCCGTGAGAAGGAGGCGGATTACCTTCTTTACACCCTTATTGACAGCATCGTGGACCACCTCTTCCCGCTGCTTGAAGCCTACGGGACGGCCCTGGAAGCCCTGGAGGAGGAGATATCCGGCAATCCGGCGCCTTCCTCGCAACGGAGGCTTTTTGCCTTGAAGCGTGACCTCTCGCTGCAGCGGCGGGCCATCTGGCCTGTCCGGGAAGTTGTCGACGCCCTTTACCGGGACGAGTCGGGCCTCATTTCGGATTACCTGAAGACCTTCCTGCGGGACGTCCAGGACCATGCGATGCAGGTGATCGATCTCCTTGAAGGGTACCGTGAAACGGCCTCAAGCCTGAACGACCTCTACCAGTCCTCGGTTGGCAACCGGATGAACGAGACCATGAAAGTGCTCACCATTATGGCCAGTTTCTTCATTCCGATCACCTTTCTAGCGGGCGTCTATGGCATGAATTTTGAGTACATGCCTGAGCTTGGATGGCGCCATTCCTACCTTATCTTCTGGGGGATCTGTCTCCTTGCGACGGGCAGCCTTGCCTTGTACTTCTGGCGCCGGGGCTGGATCGGGCGGGACACCTGAGGTCCCATCGAAAGTACTTTGGCGGGATACAAGAATCCCGCCCGAGGCCAGGAGCTCGCATAGCTCAGGCTCCTATTTCCAGACCGTGGTTACGGTGAGATTTATTCGATTTTATTTGGAGAGGGAGGATTTCAGGCGCTGCTTTCGGCGAGTTTGCGGGCGTGGGTGCCGAAGCGCTCGGACTGTTCGTCGGCATGATAACTCGAGCGTACGAGGGGTCCGGATTCAACAACGCCGATGCCGAGACCGAGGGCGACTTCCTTCCAGTGGTCAAATTCCTCCGGGGCGACCCAGCGGAACATTTTCCGGTGTTCGCGCGACGGCTGGAGATACTGGCCGATGGTGAGGATATCGAGACCGATAGCGCGGAAATGATGGAGGGTTTCCTCGATTTCATGGTCTTCCTCCCCGATCCCGAGCATGATGCCGGACTTGGTCGTGAAGCCCCTTGACTTGGCGTGTTCGAGGACGCGGGTGGTGATCTCCCAGGAGGCCGTCTTGCGCACCGGGCGCTGGAGGCGTTTAACGGTCTCCATGTTGTGGTTGAGGATGTCGGGACCGGCGTCGAGGACGACATCGAGCTGGTCGGTCCGGCCGCGGAAATCGGGAATAAGGACCTCGATGGCGGTATCCGGGTTGCGGTAGCGGATGGCGCGGATGGTCGCAGCCCAGACGGAGGCCCCGCCATCCTTGAGGTCATCGCGGGCGACAGAGGTGATGACGGCGTGGCGAAGGCCCATTTTCTGGATTCCACGGGCAACGCGGGCCGGCTCAGCGAGATCGAGCTCGGAGGGGCGGCCGGTGTCGATGGCGCAGAAGGTGCAGGCGCGTGTGCAGGTGTTGCCGAGGATCATGACGGTGGCCGTGCGGCGGCTCCAGCATTCGCCCATATTCGGGCACTGGGCGCTCTGGCAGACCGTGTGCAAGGCGTTCTCGTCGACAATGTTGCGCACATTGCGATACTCCGGGCTTGTGGGAAGCTTGGCCCGTAGCCAGTTGGGTTTACGTCCATCCATATCAGGTACGGTTTCCAAAAAGCTTCCAAAACTCAAGGATCAATCTGGATTTGACCTGACCCGGGAGGGGGCTGGGGGAAGATTCACGTGCGAGGGAGGTGACGGAACCGTCGGTGATGCCGCAGGGAATGATCCCGGAAAAGTGATTGAGGTCGGGATCGACGTTGAGGGCAAAGCCGTGGTAGGTGATCCAGCTTTTTACCGCGACCCCGATGGCCGCGATTTTACGGTCCTCGATCCAGATCCCGGTTTTGCCCTCGCGGCGGCGGGCGCTGAGGCCGAAATGGGCCACGGTCCGGATAAGGACCTCCTCGAGGGTGCGGAGATAGGCATGGAGATCGCGCTGCTTCCGGAGATTGAGAATGGGATAACCGACAATCTGGCCGGGGCCGTGATAGGTGATATCGCCGCCCCGGTTGGTCTTCACCACCTCGATGCCGTGACCTTGAAGGAGCTCCTCCGTCCAGAGGATGTGAGTTTCGGCGCCTTGCCGGGCCCCGATGGTGTAGACGGGCTCATGCTCGGTGAGGACCAGGGTGTCCGGAGCCGTCCCGGCCTTGCGTTCATCGACCAGGCGGAGCTGGCGTTGCCATGCCTCACGGTAGGCCGTCCGGCCCCAGTCTTCTGTTTTTGCAGTCATGACAGCTGGCACCCCTCTCCGATTTCAACTCATTTGCAAATGAAAATTGCCCCGGAAGCCAATTCAGGATTTAGAAAAGGAATAATGAGTTCCGCAAAGCTATTCGCCGGACTGAAAGATTGGCACCTTATCTGCGTTGGGTCGGGAAGCCTCGTTCTTCTCCTGTTCCTTGCGGGCTGCACGGGCGGCGGGAACCCCACGGAAACAGGGGTTCTCCGAGTCGGGAATGGGGGCGAACCGCGGGACCTCGACCCGCACACGGTGACCGGATCCCCGGGGGTGCAGGTGATGCTCTCGCTGATGGAGGGGCTGGTCACCTACCACCCGACCGATGACGAAATACCGTATCCGGGTGTTGCCGAGCGCTGGGAGAGTTCGGAAGACGGGCGCGTCTGGCGTTTCCACCTGCGTGAAGGCCTGCACTGGAGCAACGGGGACCCGCTTGGAGCGGAGGATTTTGTCTATTCATGGCGCCGGGTCCTGCACCCGGATCTCGGCAACGAGTATGCGGACTGGATGTATGTGATTGAAAACGCAGAGGCCTACCACAAGGGACGGGAAAGCGACATCAGCCGCGTCGGGATCGTTGCCGAGAGCCCCCGCATCCTGAGGGTGACTCTGGTGGAACCGGTGGCCGATTTCCTGAAAATGCTTCTCAACCATACCTTTCTCCCGGTCCATCCGGAGACGATTGAAGCCCATGGGGGGGCGGGCGTCCGTTCAAGTGGATGGACACAACCGGGGAACCATGTCGGAAACGGGGCTTTCCGGCTTGTGCAGTGGCGCCCGAACTCAGTCATCCGGGTTGAGCGCAACCCGTATTATTGGGATGCCGAAAGGGTGCAGCTGGAGGCAATCGAGTTTTACCCGATTGAGGATGAAAACACGGAATTACGGGCCTTTGAAAGCGGGCAGCTTCATGTGACCAATTCGGTCCCGGTGAACATGCGGGATCGTTACCGGGAACAGTTTCCGGAGAAAATCCGTTTTGATCCCTTTGCCGGAGTTTATTTCTACCGCCTGAACACGACCCGGCCCCCTCTGGATGACCGGCGGGTCCGGCGGGCCCTTTCCCTCGCGATCGACCGGGGGCAGATTGTCGGGAAGCTGCTCAAGGGCGGGGAGCGCCCGGCCACGGCGATGGTTCCGCCGGGGATCGGGGGTTACCGGTCGCCGCCGCGACCGGTTCATGATCCCGGCCGGGCACGCGACCTTCTTGCCGAGGCCGGATTTCCGGGCGGCGAGGGCTTTCCGGAGATGGAGTTGCTTTTCAACACGAGCGACAACCATCGGAAGGTAGCGGAAGCGATCCAGAACATGTGGCGACAGGAACTGGGGATCGAGGTTGTCCTGACGAACAAGGAATGGAAGGTCTACCTGGACACCGTCAAGAGCATGCGCTACGACATTGCCCGGGCGGGCTGGATCGGCAACCTGTATCCGTATTCATTCCTGAGGACACTGCTGAGCTACAGTCCCAACAACGACACCGGCTACGATGATCCGGAATATGATCGTGTCCTCCAGAAATCGACGACTGTCCTTGATCCTGAACGCCGGCTGGGTCTCGTCCGCGAAGCCGAGAAGCGGATGCTGGAGGCGGAGCCGATCATTCCCATCTACTGGTACACACGGGTATTCCTGATTGATCCCCGGGTGCGCAACTGGGAGCCGAAGCTGGTCGACCAGCGCCCGATGAAACGGGTCCGCCTCGAAGACTAGGCTGCGCCGTTGCCGAGGAGGGCGGCGGCGTGGCGGCGTGCGGAGGCCGAGGAGCGGTCCCCGAGCATGCGGGCAAACTCGTCGAGGCGGCCCTCGCGGTCGCCGTTCAGGCAGCGGATGGAAACGGTCGTCGAGTCGTCCCCGTGGTCCTTGGCAACGAGGTAGTGGTTTTGCGCGACCGATGCGACCTGGGGGAGGTGGGTGATGCAGAAGACCTGGTGATCCTTTCCGAGGCGGGCCAGGAGGCGGGCCACGGCGGTGGCGACCTCGCCCCCGATATTGGAATCAACCTCGTCGAAGACGAGGAGGGGCGTGGCGTCGACCGCGGCGAGGACGGACTTCAGGGCAAGCATGACACGCGCCATTTCCCCGCTGGAGGCGATACGGTTGAGGGGGAGGAGGGCGCTCCCGGGATTGGGGGAAAACGTCATGCGGCAGTCGCAGTCTCCGGAGGGTCCGAGGGAGTCGCGGGCATTGATCTCGATGGCGAGCCGCGGTTTTTTGAACCCGAGGTCGCGGAGGAGGGCCTCCGCGGCCCGGGCGAGTTTGTTGGCGGCTTTGAGGCGGGAGCGGCGGAGGTCGGCGGCCATCGTGGCGAGTTTCTGTTCCTTTTCCGCGGCGGCGGCGCGGTGGCGTTCGAGGGTCCCCTCAAGGTCTCCCTGGAGGGCGAGGCGTCCGGCCATCTGGTGACGTTTTTCAAGGATACCCTCGACGGTGCTCCCGAAGCGCCGGCGCAGGCTTTGCCAGGCATTCATGTCGGCCTCGATGCGGCGGATCTGGTTCTGGTCAAACTCCATGTCGCGGGCGAGGGCACGCCATTCCCCGGAGAGGTCCCCGGCCTCGATGACGAGGGATTCGACGCGGTCGGCGAGGTGGGTCGCGGCGGGATCGAGCTCGGCGAGGCGGCGCGCATGGGGGAGGGCGGACTGGAGCTGCTCGCAGAGACCACGGCTCCCGAGAAACCGTTCCTCAAGCTCGGCACAGGCTGATTTTAACTCCCGGGAGCCGGAGATGCGGCGGAAGTCCTGTTCAAGTTGCTCGATGCGTTCCTCGTTCAATTGGAGCTGGTCGATTTCCTCGACCTGGGACTTGAGAAAGGCGGCTTCCTCGGGGGAGAGGCGGGTTTCGCCGCTGATGCGGTCAATTTCCGCCAGTTGGGCCCGCCATTCCCGGTACGCGTCCCGATAGGCGGCGAGGGCGTCCCCGCAGCCGGCATAGAGGTCGATGAGGGCCAGCTGCTCCGATTCGTGAAAGAGTTTCTGGGGTTCGCCGGGGCCGTGGAAATCAATCCAGAGCTTTCCGATTTCGCGCAGTTGGGCCTGGGTGGCCATGCTGCCGTTGACGAGGATGCGGGAGGGCTTGTCGCGGGAAATGACCCGACGGAGAAGGAGTTGGCCCTCCTCGCAGGATTCGATGCCAAAGCTTTCAAGGAGGGCATCGAGGGTGGCGGTGTCGTGGAAGGAAAAGGCGGCCTCGAGGATGCAGGCGGGGCTGCCCTCGCGGACGAGCGTCTTGTCGGCGCGGGCCCCGGAGAGGAGGGAGAGCGCTCCGAGGAGAACGGATTTGCCGGCCCCGGTTTCACCGGTGACCGCGGTGTAACCGGCCTCAAACTCGAGGGACACGGCATCCATCAGGGCAAGGTTTTCAATGCGGAGACTGTGGAGCATGGCGGTGTCGGGAACGGTATTGGAGAAAGTGGCAGGACGGGGCCCGAGATCAAGGCGTTTTCTCGATCCGGGCACACCTGCCCTTCTGGCGGCGAGCTTGAAAGACTGGCCGGTGGCCTGGTCGCCGGAAAGCGACTCCTCGCGGCCCTCGAGGAGACCCATGAGTTGCTCCGGAGCGGGGAAGTGAAACGCCTCAGTGAAAGTGAATAAGCGGCTTTGACGGTGAGGAGGGAGCCTTCATCCCGTCGTCAAACGGGGCACGTTGCCATTGCCATTCCGGCCCGCGCCGCTGACGAGGGCTGAAAGCTGATGGACAATCTGCTCAAGGGAATCGGCCTGGGAGGTCAATTCCTGGGAGGCACTGGCGGCCTCCTCGGCGCTGGCGGCGTTGGACTGGGTGACCTCGTTGACCTGACCGACAGCGGTATTGATCTGCTGGATACCTTCCTGCTGCTCGGTGAAAGAGGCCTTCAATTCCGTCATTGAATTGTCGACATCATTGAAACTGTTGGAAATGGAACCGAGGGCCTCGTCGACGGAGGCGGCGAGCTTGAGCACCGATTCGAGGCTGTTGCTGACACTCTGGTTCATGGTCACGCCGGTGGCGCTTCGTTCAATGGAATCCTCAATGAGTCCCTGGGTCTCGCGTGCGGCCTCGGCGGCTCTGCCGGCAAGGGTGCGCACCTCGTCGGCGACAACCGCGAATCCCGCCCCGGCCTCCCCGGCGCGCGCGGCCTCGACGGCGGCGTTGAGGGCGAGGATGTTGGTCTGGAAGGCAATTTCATCGATGGTCTTGATAATCTTGGAGATGCCGTCACTGGCTTCCTTGATCAATTGCATCGCCTTGCTCAGCTTGCGCGCCTCCTCGGCCCCGGTATCAACCCCCTGCCTGAGCTGTGACATGGAGGCAACGCCCTTGTTCAGGGCCTCGCGGGTGGTGTGGATGCCCTCGAGGGTCCGTTCGGCCATCTCGCTGTCCCGCTGGACCATGCTTGTGACTTCTTCCATGGAGGAACTGGTTTCCTCGAGGGAAGCGGCCTGTTCACTGGCTCCCTCGGCGAGGGAGGTGCTGGAGTCCGCGACCTGGGAAGCGGCCGACTTGGTGTCGGTGGAGGCGGCGGAAATCTGGCTCGCAAGGGTGGCGAGGTGACGGCTCAGGGAGGTGCCAAAGGTGATTCCGAAAGCGAGGGCGACGCCAATGGAGATGAGGACTGCCGTGAGCATCCCGATCCGTGAGCCGTTGGCGGTTTCGATGGAGGCGTTCACGGACGCTTCGGAATCCTCCAGTCTGTCCTGAACAAGGGTGTCGAGGGCGGCGAGGGTCGCTTCCTCAGCGGGTTCGGCTTTTTCTTCGGAAACGGTGACCATCTCCTGGTAGACGGCGTCGGCGAGATCGATTTCGGCAAGTATTTCGTCAAAATAGGCAATGACCGCTTCCCCGAGCGGGAGGAGGTTGCCGGCTATTTCCCCTCGGGCGGCTTCCTGGTTCCCTTCGCGCATGAAGGCCTGCACCGCGGCCACCGAGTCATGGAACTGGCGATGGGTGTCGTCTGAGCGGATGATGACGTCACGGATGACCCTGTTGTCCCCATCGTAACCGATGATCCATTGTCCGTAGCGGCAGGCCGTGTGGTCATCGCCGCCGGAGAAGGTATCACCGCTTTCAGTGAAGGACATGGCCCGGGTGACACCGGCATGGTGGTCCCCCTTGAACCCTTCCAGCTGCCGGAGAAGGTCGGTCGGGTTGAGGATGTCGCGGGCGAGGAGTTGCTCGTTTTCTCCAATGATGGCTTCGTTGGCTTCGACCCACGGGGCGACAGCGGCCTCGTACTCGCGGAAGAGGACCTTTTCCTCGTCATGGACGATCATGTCCTTGTAGGCCTCGGCCCGTTCCTGGTAGGCCGCCCGCAGGTCCTCAATCTTTGCGACCGCCTGGAGGCGTTCCGCGGCATCCGCATTCGGATTGAGGAAGGTCCCCATTTCCGAGCCGATGCGGGTCAGGAGGGAGTCGATCTGAAGGGTGTATTCGAGGGCCTGCATGTCCACGGTCCCAAGGTCCGAGATTTCCTCCCCGAGGGTGGTCACGGACCGGATTCCGAAGAATCCGAGCGCGATGATGATGAAGGAAACGAGGGCAAAGGCTCCAATCAGCTTGGCCCGCAGGGAGAGGGTTTTAAGAATATCGGCCATCAGGATCGCTTATATTACGCAAATATTGATGTCAATTATCTTATAGTAAAAAGAGCCGATTTTCCTGCCCGGAAGAAATGCGCCGCCATGGACCAAACTTGGGGTTGACAGGAAACCCTCTTTCGCCACACATCCTTAGTTTTGAAGGCTGAAAGCCTGACGGGGGATTAGCTCAGTTGGTTAGAGCGCATGCATGACACGCATGAGGTCACTGGTTCAACTCCAGTATCTCCCACCAT
>JAWLGH010000009.1:0-74253 GCA_041685165.1 Oceanipulchritudo sp.
TGGGCTTGCCCTGAGCTCGGATAGCTTTCTTACTTGTCCGTTCCTTCAAAACCTGGCTAAAGCATTTGCAGCCTCAGGTTTGTCCAAGGCGCTATGCTCAAGAAGACTTTCCAGCTCATTGAGTGCCGCACCTGCCCTGCATCCCGCTCAGCCGCGCACCCATTCCCGCCGACGCCCTGCGCGAGGCGGGAGGCCGTGACGCCGGCGGAAGAGGCGGGCCTCATTCTCGGTCCATTTCTCATCCAGCGGAGCAGAAGTAAAGGCTTGACGTCTCCCGAAAATCGAGACGAATCTCACCCTTTCCCTTTATCGTGCCAGGGTAGCTCAGTTGGTTAGAGCGCGGGACTCATAAGCCTGAGGTCGGCGGTTCAATCCCGCCCCCTGGTACCACTATCCCCCGGACTTGCTCGGTTCCTGCGGAAAAGTGGGCACGATGCGAAGCAGGTCCCCGGGATTAATCCGAACCGGCCCCTCCTCGGCCTGAAGGGTGTCGTTAAGCAGAACCGTGGCCTCAATGGGCTCCTTGAGGCCCTCAGCACTCCAGGAAAATTCGCCGATACCGGTCAACTCCATGGGCTGGCCTTTCTCCCATGACAACCAGGGTGCGTCCCCACGAATAAAGAGACGGTTGCGCATCCCAACCATGGCGTGCGCGTACAGGCGGGTCTTCCCGTCGGCACTCTGTTCCCGCCGGGGTGCTTCTATTCCAGGCTCCAGAACCAGTTCTCCCTGTGGGGAACCCGCTTCCACCGGGGTTTCTGTTCGTGGAGGAGAATCGATTTCAGCAACGGCCTCAACAGGTCCGGAGAGGCCCTCAAGGGACTCCTGCATGCTCTCGAGCGCCTCGAAAAGAAGATCGAGGCGCTCCTCAACGGAAACCTCTGCGGCATCCCCGTTCCGCTCCGCCTTCAAGGCACCCGGAAGGCGCTCCACCTTGCCGGCCAGTTCCTCAAGGGTTCTCCCCAATGAGCCAAGGCGCTCTGAAAGCGATTCGAGGGTGTTTCCCTGAAATTGAAGCGCCTCCGTGAAATCCTCCGCCTGGAGGGTATTGAGCCGTTCCGTAAGGGTTTCCAATCCCTGAAACTTTTCCCCGATACGGTCCGGTACCTGCCGGGCGATGAGGATCGCCTTGGAAAGGGATCCGTCCGCTTCCTCGAGTCGTCCGATGACGTCCTCGGAGCGGCGCAGGGCATCCCGCACACGCAGGCTTGCGGCGGCCTCCTCAGCGCGGAGTTCCATCGCCTGCCAGCGCGTGAAAATGACGTAGGCCGCAATCGGAAGGAGATTCCCCGAAAGGATACAGCCCCCCACCGTGAGGAAGACCAATGGGCTCAGCGGACCCTCATGCGTGAAGGCCAGATAAAAGGCCAGAAAGGTCAGGACAAGGTCCCCGATCCAGCTGGAAACAAAGATGTAGGGAAAAAACGCTTTAGGATCCTTCATCGGTCCGTCTCATTCCCGATTTTCACGCGCCCGATGGAGCCGTCAACAAGAAAGCCCCGCCCCCGTCGTGACCGCATTCCCAGGGCAGGCTCATCCTCCGCTCCTTGAGTTCCCAGGAGGGAAAGGTCTCCAGAAAAGCTTCCACACGCTCATCGTTTTCCTCCGGCTCAAGACTGCAGGTACTGTAGACCAGCCGCCCTCCCGGGCGCACCCATGCCGCGGCCCTCTGCAAAAGCGCTCCCTGGGCCTCCGCCAAACGGGTAAGGTCCGTCTCCGCAAGACGGACTTTGACGTCCGGGCGCTTCCGGATTACACCGGTGTTACTGCAAGGCACATCGATCAGGACGGCGTCAAAACGCCCCTGCTCCAGAGAATCCCCGGCTTCCCCCGGAGATAGGTCCTCAATCCGCGAGCCAGTGATCCGTTGGGTCACCCCGGAAAAGCGGGCCATATTCTTCCGCAGGCGTTCCAGGCGCCGTCCCGGCTTGTCCACAAGGACAAGGCTCCCCTCCCCGCCCAGTCGCCGGGCAATAAGCCGGCTCTTCCCTCCGGGAGCAGCACAGAGGTCGAGAACCCTCTCGCCGGGAACCGGATCCAGCAGCGACACCGGAATCCGTGCAAAGGGATCCTGGACATAGACCTTCCCCGATTCAAGGTCCTCCAGCGCCTCTCCAAAGCGGGATGGCTTGACTTTATAGAAGCCCTCCCAGGGCGTGTCCTCACCGTACGCAGGCGGGCTTCCGGCGGAGACGTGGATGGCGGGGGGACTCTGGTTCCATTCCAGAAGAGCGGCCAGGCCCGCTTCCCCGAATTGACGGAGCCAGCGCCGGGTCATCCATTCAGGATGGCTCCCTTCAACCGTTTTTCGTTCCGCAATCCCTTCCCTCAGGAGGGTCCGCAGAACACCGTTGACAAACCCTCTCTCAGGCTTGCTCAAACCAATGCGGCCGGCTGTCTCAACGGCGTGGTGCACGACCTTGGGATGCTCGCTTTCCGTGCGGCTCAGGCACTCCGCCACGGCCAGGCGGATCAGGTTCAGGCTGGCCGGTCTCGGCTGGCGCCGCAGGCGCGGCTCGAGAATCCGCTCAATGACAAACCATTGCCGGAACGTCTCCATGATCAACCAGCGGGTTCTCGATAATTCCGAGCCCTCCAGCAGATCGTCGAGGTGCCCGCGGCCCGAGGCAAAATCCACCAACAGCTTGACCGCCGCCGCCCATTCATCGTTCTCTCCGCTCAATTCGATGTCTCCATCCCCATTTTCTTGCTGAAAAACTTATGAGTTGCAACGAACTCTTTTTTACCAAGCGTGAGGAAAGACACCAACAGAGGAAATATATTTATGAATAAGGAAGCAATCGACTTGCTCATCCAGAAGTCCCCGCGCCTGCGACGCTCCCGGGCAAAACTCGAGACTATGCAACCCGGGGCCTATTGCGTCCACCGTGCATGGGGCCTCGGTCAGATCAAAGAGTATGATGAACGCGAAAACCGCCTCATCATCGATTTCCAGGAGGGACATCAGGGCCATGCCATGGATCCCGTGTTCTGCGTCGACAAGCTCGAAATCCTTGAGGACAAGGATATCCTCGTCCGCGCCCAGAGTGAAAAGGCTGAAGTCGATGACCTCATAAAAAACCGTCCGGCCGACCTTATCGCCGATATCCTCGGCAAGACTCCCGAACATAAGGCAACGGCTCTCGAAATCGAAACCATCCTCAGCCGGCTGATGGGGTCGGCCAAGTTCAAAAAATGGTGGACCCAGACCAAGAAGGCCCTCGTCAAGGATCCCCGTATCGCGGTTCCCTCCAAGAAGACCGATCCCTTTGTCCTCCGCGATGAGCCCGTGAAAGCCGAGGAGGAAGTCCTCGATGACTTCTTCGAAACAAAGGCCCCGAAAAAGAAAATCAACCTCGCCAGCAAGCTCATCGATCTCTCCGTCAAGCATGAGGATATCAAGGAGGAACTGCCCACCATCCTCACCGAACTTGCGAGTTCTCTCGCCGAAACCCGGCAACTCAATCCCGGGGAACGGCTCTACGGAATCTGGGTCCGTAACGATCTTGCCCGCTTTATCCATTCCGATGTCGAAAGCCTCGAACCCACCTCGGCCTACATCATCCAGAATTCCACCGATCTCGTCGGCCTCTCCGAGCAGATACCCGCCTCCCATTACAACCGCTTCCTTGATCTCATCGAGCGCACCCTGCCCGACCAGTGGGAACGGATCACCTTTGACCTCCTTAAGAACAGCTCCGGCAAGCTTACTGCTGAGTCCATCAACTTCCTCCTCGATCACGACAAGGAAGCGGAAATATCCGCCACTTTCGAGCGCTGGCTGGTCGAGCAGAACCTCAAGGCACCGGTCCTCACCTGGATCCTTAAAAACCGTTCCTCGCGTAAATACAAGGGAATGCTTGAAAGCCTGATGACACCCCGTCTCCTCGGTGCCATTTTCTACGCCATCGACTACGAGGCCCTGCAAAACACCAGTACGCGTCGCATTCCCCTCGCCGAGCTCGTCAGTGAAGACCGCGAACTCATCAATGACCTCCTCGCCGAGGCCACTTATGAAACCGCCCACGACCTCGCCCAGACGCTTCTCCTCAATCAGGGATTCGAGGACCTCTCCAAGAAGTCGCTCCTCGCCCGCTTTATCCGTCTCTTTCCCAATATCCAGGCCATTGTGGGGGGAGAATCCTCCGCCACTCAATCCGCCGCCGATGAAGAGCTTGTTGTTTCCCAGGAAAGCTTCGCCGACCGCAAACGGGAATATGAGGTCCTCGTGACCGAGAAAATCCCCCGCAACAAGGAGGAAATCGCAGAGGCACGGGCACACGGTGACCTGCGCGAAAATGCCGAATACAAAATGGCCCGCCAGGAACAGGACATCCTCCTTTCCCGCAAGAACGAGCTTGAGACCGCCATCAACAAGGCCCGTGTGACCGATTTTTCCGATGCCACGAGCGAGATGGTGAGTATCGGAAGCATGGTCGACCTGCAGCAGGCCTCCACCGGGGAAAAAGTCACCTACAGCATCCTCGGGGCATGGGATGGGAATCCGGAAGCCCATATCCTCTCCTACCAGACCCCCCTTGCCCGTGCCTTGCTCGGAAAATCCGTCGGCGACGCCGTCGATATTGAAATCGACGGGCACGAGGAAACCTGGACGGTGAAGGCCATTCAACGCTGGGTCGACCGGAAAGATGGATGATCCCGTCGAGTTGATCAAACTGCTCAGCGACTCAACCCGACTGCGCCTTCTCGCCCTCCTCGAGCGTGAACCGCTCTCGGTCGTCGAGCTGCAGGAAATCATGGACATGGGACAGTCGCGGATCTCCTCGCACCTCGCCATTCTCCGGCAGGCCTCCCTCGTTGAAGACCGGCGCGAGGGCAAGAAAAGCTTCTATTCCTGCCATCCCCCAGAGGATGAACAGCTTTTACGCCTCTACCGGTCCATACTCGAAACCGCCTCTTCCCGGAAAGACTTCCGTGAGGATGAACAAAACCTCGACCGCGTTCTTTCGCGGCGGCGTGCGGAGTCGGAAGCTTATTTCCGGATGGTCGCCGGCCGGCTCGGTAAACAATACTGCCCCGGTCGTTCATGGGAGGCAATCGGTCATTTCCTGCTCCTTCTGACCCCCGAAATCGATATTGTCGATCTCGGGGCCGGGGAAGGGATTCTCTCCCAGCTCCTCGCCCGCAAGGCCCGCTCGGTGGTCTGTATCGACAGCTCGCCCGCCATGGTGAAGGTCGGCACCAGCCTCGCACTCGAAAACGGGATTGAAAATCTCCGGTACATGCTTGGAGATATTGAAGAGGTTCCCCTTGCCGACGCCTCCACCGACCTCGCCCTCCTGAGCCAGGCCCTGCACCACGCCCGCAAACCCGAGGCCGCCATTTCAGAAGCGTTCCGCATCCTCCGCCCCGGGGGACGCCTTGCCGTCCTCGACCTCAAGCAGCACACCTTCGAAAAGGCCCGGGAATTGTATGCCGATCAGTGGCTTGGATTCCCCCCCAACCGGCTCTACCACTGGATCAAATCCACCGGCTTCGAACAGGTCACCGTTGATCCCGTCTCACGACAATCCGAGGAGCCCCATTTCGAGACCCTTCTCGCCACGGCCCTCAAGCCCTCAGCCTAGAGCGAATGGCACTCGGTTAAGCAGTGGTATCGTGTTGTTTCATCCTCCCAGGCGGAACAGGATAATGAGGGACGGGCTGCCCGACAGGCGGCCGAAAGGCCTGGCCCAACGGGCCAAACGACAGACCCATCTCCTGGACGGGACCGTTTCTCCATCCCTCATATACCCGGTTCTTGCCCTGAACCGAGTGCCATTCCGCCTAGAGCAGGCAGAGCGCATCGCCCATTGAGTCCTTATAAAAATCCTCAAGGGTTTTCTGAATGGAGTCGCTGGTTTCACAACGGAGGACCTCCACCGCCAGTTTCTTCGCATCCTGATGCCGCATTCGCCGGATCAGATACTTGATCCGTGGAAGGGATCCCATCGCCACCGAGAGCTCTGAGGCACCCAGTCCCAGCAAGAGCGGCGCGTACAATGGATCCCCCGCCAACTCACCGCAGACACTCACCGGGACGCCGCGCATTCTGCCCTGCTGGAAGATAAAGTTCAAGGTCCTCACCACCGCGGGCTGGTTGGCCTCGTAAAGGTAGGCAATACGGTCGTTGATCCGGTCGACGGCGAGCAGGTACTGCATCAGATCATTGGTCCCGATGCTGAAAAAATCACAATGGTCCGCCAGCAGGTCCGTGATCACAGCAGCACTCGGGACTTCGATCATGGCCCCGGTTTCTATATCTTTGCCGAATAAAATCCCTTCCCGCAGGAGTTCTTCCTTCGCTTCCTGGAGAAAGAGGTTCGCCCGTTGCAGCTCCGTGACACTGCAGATCATCGGATACAAAATCCGAACCGGTCCGAACTGTCCGGCCCGCAGGATCGCACGCAACTGCTCCTTGAAAACTTCGCCATGTTCAAGACAGAAACGGATCCCGCGAAAGCCCATGAACGGATTGGCCTCGCGGTATCCCTCCATGCTCCCGTGCGGATTCTTGTCCCCACCGAGATCGAGGGTGCGGATCGTCACCGGTTGCGGGGCCATGCATTTCACAAGTTCGCTGTAGGCCTCGAACTGCTGTTCCTCGGTGGGGAAATGGCCCCCTCCGAGGAACAGGTTCTCCGTCCGGAACAAGCCGACTCCACTGGATCCGCAGTCGCGCAGTTTCTCGTAGCTTTCAACGCCCTCCACGTTGACCAGAAGTTTGTACTCCACATCGTCCAGGCTCATGCAGGGAAGGCCGACTTCGGAAAGGTACTGGTTCTGGATGTGCCGCTGTTCCGTCGCCAGGCGCCCATAGCGCTCGAGGGTTTCCTTGCCGGGATTCAGGTAGACGAATCCTTTGTACCCGTCGACGAGGATAATATCCCCGAAATCTGCCTGCTCGAGCAGATCATGGACCCCCACCACACACGGTATGTTCAGCGATCGGGCCATGATCACGCTGTGGCTTGTCCGACTCCCGGATTCGGTCGCGATACCGATTACTTCGTCCACATTGAGAAGGGCCGTTTCCGATGGGCTCAGATCCACAGAGACAAGAATATGCTTCTCGCCTGTCAAATTCCCCCTGGTCCCGTGATCACATCCGAGAAGGTTGCAAATCAGGCGCTTGGCCACATCCCGTATGTCACTGACCCGCTCCTTGATGTAGTCGTCGTCGATCTGGGCAAAGGCCTCCATGTAACGGTTTGCCACCTCCTGGAAGCAGTACTCGATGTTAAAGCCGGTTTCAACGACCTCCTGCACCGTGTCCTCAATCAATGCCCGGTCCTCAAGGACCAGTTGATGGGCATCGAAAATCGACGCTTCCTCTTCCCCCACCTTTTCCCCGACTTCCGCCCGGATGTTGGAAATCTGACGCCGGGTCTCCATCAAGCCCTGTTCAAAACGCGCGATCTCTTCTTCCCTGCGCTCTGGCGGAACACTGTAACGCGGGACCTCAACTTCCCCCTGATGGAAACTGAAAAGGGGTCCATGGACAACTCCCGGGGCCGCCGGGATGCCGGTAAACTGACGTTCCTCCTTTTTTAAGCTGCACATGAATGACTTCCCGCAGGTGTCCCGAAATACGCCTGATTTCGAAAGAATAGGCAAGATCTTATTGTATAATGCTCTCCTGCATCCAATAGACTTCACCCCATGCGCGACACATTTCCTTCTCAATAATCTCCTTATCAGAGGGACCCCTTCCTGGAAAGGCAAAACAGGCACTTCCGCTCCCAGTGAGGCGGGCGTCGATTCCATGTTTCTCCCGCAGGCGCTTCAGAAGAATGGGAATGCTCGGGATCCAGCCCTCGAGGAGCCGCTCAAAGTCATTTCCCGGCAAGGGCAGCGAGGGGATCATCCCATCACCTTTCGCCCAGGTTTGAAAGGCAGCTTCCGCTGCCTGCCCGTCTGTCCGCAGGCCAGCCCGGGACAGCCGTGAGTAGGCCTCAGCTGTCGAGATGGAAAAACGGGGCTTGAAAAGAATGACCTCCTGTCCGCTGAGGCGTCCCGCCAAGCTCGCCTCAAGGCTTGTGATACGCTCTCCGCGCCCCTCCATAAGAGAGGCCCCGGGAGACATGAAAAGGGGACAATCGCTCCCGACCTCGGCCGCCAGAGCCAGCCAATCAGAGGCATCTGCCGGCTCGCCGAGTTCCAGGCTGCGGATGGCCTTGAGGACCGCAGCCGCATCACTGCTCCCTCCTCCCAAACCGGCCCCAAGGGGAATCTTTTTCGTCAAACGGGCCCTGAAGGACCCGGAATCAACTCCTTTCGCGAGGCGCCAGCGTCGGATTGCCGCCAGAACCGTGTTGTCAGCCTCGGGAATAATCGCTCCGTCAACAATCACCACATCCTCGCCCCCGTTCCCCCGGGGATCCCACTGGAGGTCCAGACGATCCCCAAAAGAAGTCTGCGCAACAATGCTGTGCAGGTCGTGGAACCCGTCTTCCCGCCTTGCGAGGATGAACAAATTCAGGTTGATCTTTGCCGGACAGGCCACTGAAACCGAATATTGCCGGGATCCCATTACATTCGAGATTTGATTCAGGCCGCCGACAAGTCAAAGCTATTGGAATGGAGCATGTGGCCATCCTTCTCGCCGGCGGTAACGGTTCACGCATGGGCAATGCCTGCGAGGATAAGATCCTCCTCGAGATCAACGGGCAGGCTGTCTTTGCCCATGTCCTCAGGGCCTTTGTCGGAAGCGGCACCCAGGACGGCCTTGTGGTCGTTGCCCGCGATCACGCCCAGGAGCAGCAGCTGGCCGCGATTGTCGCCCAGGAGGCCGTTACCCTGCCCGTGAGGTACACCCTCGGGGGTTCCGAGCGCAGGGATTCCGTCCGCAATGGCCTCGATTGCCTGCCCGCTGAGACACGCTTTGTGAGCATTCACGACTGTGCGCGGCCCGCCGTCACCCCCGCCTCCCTGGAAGCGCTCCGTGCCGCCCTCATGCAAGCGCGTTGTGCGGTCTCTCTGGCACACCGGGTCACGGATACCGTGCGCCAATTCGATGCCGGTCCGCTGCAATCCCCCACTGCCGGAGAGCTCCTTCCCCGTGACAGACTCTGGGCCATGGAGACGCCCCAGGCTTTTCCGCGCGAGCTTATCGAGAGGGCCCACCAGCACTGCAAAATCCCTGTCACCGATGACCTTGCCGCCGTCGAGGCCCTCGGAGAACCCATCCTCCTTGTCGAATCCCCCGATCCCAATCCCAAACTGACCCGGCCCGCCGATGTCCCCCTGCTCGCCTCTCTCCTGTCCCCTACGCCTATGAATACCCCTCATCCTCCTTTCCGCACCGGACTCGGATACGATATTCATCGCCTTATCGAGGGCAGGCCACTCGTCCTTGGAGGCGTCTCTATTCCCGCCCCCTACGGCCTTGAGGGCCACTCGGATGCGGATGTCCTCAGCCACGCGATCGCTGATGCCCTTCTCGGAGGCTGCGGTCTCCCCGATATTGGCCACTATTTCCCGAACACCGACGCCTCCATCAAGGGCCTTGATTCCCGGATCATCCTTGCCCGGGCGATTCGCGAAACGTCCCGCCTGGGTTACCGCGTTCTCAATATTGACGCCACCCTGATCGCCGAAAGGCCGCGCCTCGCTCCCTACATCGAGGCCATGAAGACGGCTTTGTCTGGAACCCTCGGCATCCCCTCTTCCTCGATCGGGATAAAAGCCACCACCCAGGAGAGGATCGGCGCTCTCGGGCGCGGAGAGGGCATCGCCGCCCACGCCATCGCCAGCCTTTCCAGCTGAGGGCCTTCAGGCAGGAAGCGCTTCGTCGCCAAAAAAGCGCTTGATCTCGGCTTCCGCGCTTTCCGCCCCGTCGGAGGCATGGACGATATTCAGCATCATGTCGGTTCCCCAGTCACCGCGGATCGTTCCCGCCGGAGCGGCGAGGGAATTGGTCGGCCCCACCAGGTTGCGCACCCGCTCAATGACGGCGTTGCCCTCGATCACAAGGATCAAGACCGGACGTGACCCCATGAAGGCCTCGATTTCGGGAAAGAAGGGCTTGTCCGCGATGTGGGCGTAGTGCTCCTTCAGAAGCGAGCTTTCCAAACGCATCATTTTGGCCGCGACAATCGAGAAGCCCGCGTCCTCAAAACGGTTGATGGTCGCCCCGATTTTGCGCTTTTCAAAGGCATCCGGCTTGAGAATGATGAGTGTTTTTTCCATTTCCTGATTTTCCATTTACTAGAGATGCGAGTATGCTCATCAGTAGGGCCCGGTTACATCGGCTGGCAAGCACAATCCGGCGGCCCTTCCATCCCTTATGTCCACCATTGAAGAAGCCAATCGGATCCTCCTTGATCGCCTCGGAAACACACAGGTCTCGACTGATTGCGACGATCGCTATCAGGCATCGATGGACAACCTGCGCTACAGCCGTCTTCCTTCAGCCCGCATTCGTCCCACCGATGAAGACGCCGTCCGGCAGGTCCTTGAACTCGCCAACAGCCACCGCGTTCCCGTAACCGCCCGTGGGGCCGGTTCCGCCACCACAGGTGCCAGCACGCCCCTCGAAGGCGGCTGGGTCCTCGATTTTGCAGGCTGGAAAGCCGTTCACATCGATCCCGTTGCCCGGATGGCCTTTGTCCAGCCCGGCGTGACGCTCTCCGAGCTCGATGCCGCGGCCGCAAGCCACGGCCTCAGCTACCCGGTGGATCCCGGCTCAAGGACCTATGCCACGGTGGGAGGCAGCATCGCCACCAATGCCGGGGGGATGCGCGGGGCGAAATACGGGGTAACCCGCGATTATGTTCTCTCCCTCGAGGGCTTTCTTCCCGATGGCGCCTTTGTCCGCTGGGGTGCCAACCTGAAGAAATTTTCCGCCGGGTACAACATCCGTGATCTCTGGGTTGGAGCCGAAGGAACCCTCGGCATCATCACCGGGGCCGTCCTCCGCCTTATCCCACGGCCCGAGGTCCAGTCCACCTGTCTCGCCGTCTTTCCCACCTCCCGCGAAGCCCTTCTCTGTTCACGGCAAATCCTCCTCTCCGGGGCTTCCCCTTCGGCCCTCGAGTTCCTCGACTCCCTTACCGTCGGCTCCACGTTTGCCTTCTGGGAGCGTAAGGACCCCGAAACCCTGCGGAAGGTTCCGGATTGCCTGCGCAAATGGAACGGGAAATCCCCCCCGCCCGCGGTTCTCCTCATTGAATTCGACGGCGACCAGAACTCCGTCGATCAGGCGCTCAAACGCCTCCTCAGGATTGTCAGCCGCCATTCCGCGGATTGGGCCACTGCCATTGACCTCAGAACAGCCGATCTCCTCTGGAAGGTCCGTAAGGCTTGTTCACAGGCCATGTTTGAGCTGGGGCCGCGCAAGCTCAATGAGGATGTCGTCCTTCCTTTCGACAGCCAGGAGGCCCTGCTCCATTACCTCCAGGAAGTACAGCAGGAAACCGGCCTCCCCACCCCCACCTTCGGCCACGCCGCCGATGGCAACTTCCACACCCATATCATGTACGATGATGCCGATCCCCTGATGTGTGAGGCTGCCCGCAAGGCTGTCGCTCTCCTGATGCGCAAGGTCATCGAGCTCGGCGGAGCCATCTCGGGGGAACACGGGATCGGGCTCGCCAAATCCCCGTTCTTTGCCCTCCAGCATTCGGAAGCCGAGATTGGCGTCATGAAAGCCGTCAAAAAAGCACTGGATCCCCATAACATACTCAATCCGGGCAAGTTCTGGGAACCGTCGGAACCGTGGCATTTCCCGCGGGAAACGGTTTCCCTTCCCTGGGATCACTGAGAACCCTTTACACTGGCCGCGTTCGTTGTAGACTACTCCGTCAATGAGGGTCGTCGTTGTTGAAGATCAGGTGCTCTTCCAGGAATTTCTGGTGGATCTTCTCCGCGACCGGATGGAGCTCGAAATTGCAGGCATCGCCGACAACGGCGAGGAGGCCCTCCAGATCATCCGGGAAACCCGGCCGGAACTGGTCATTCTCGACATCCTCATCCCGAGGCTTTCCGGGATTCATGTCGCCCGGACCGTGCAAAAGGAGTGTCCGTCAACAAGGATCCTCGCCATCTCTTCGGAGAACGACATCAAAACCATCCATCAGGTTCATCAATTGCGCCTCATGGGGTTCGTCGACAAGAATGAGGCCGGGGTCAGTCTCCTCGTCGAGGCGGTCCGTTCCATTCTCCGCGGGAAACCTTTTTTCTCGGAAAGCCTGAAACTGACCGTGCAGCGATTGAAGGCCGATCCAAAAGCCTTTCAGAAAATCCTCACCCGCCGTGAACAGGAGATCCTTTCCTATATTGGTGGGGGTCTTTCCGACGAGGAAATCGGGCACAGCCTCGGCCTCAGCAGCACCTCAATCCAGTCCCACCGGCGCAATCTCTTCAGGAAACTCGACGCCCACAGCACCCCGGAATTGATCCGCTTTGCCCAGGAGGCCGGTTTCTGGAAAGCCTCCTTTAACCGGATGGGTCTCCGCCGGACTTACCATATCCATGAGTGAGTTCCTGAGGCGATCCTGTCTCCCTTAAGGACTCGAGCTCCCTCCTGAATCGCGCCAGCAGCGGCTGCAGATCCTCCCACTCTCGGCGGGCCCCTTCAAGGTCCCCTGCCTGGGCCACTGTCAAGAGGTCCGTGACGGCGTCCGGAAGCTCCTCTATCGCAATCATCCGCAAATGTCCCAGAAAACGGTGCGCCGCCCTTCTGATCGCTTCCGGCTCCGCTCCTTCAAGATGGGCCTCCAGCTCTCCCAGGTAAGTCTCCGCATAATCCGCCCAGCGTCCCGACACGCCCCGCCAGTCCCCTTTCCGGGACATTTCCTCAAGGATACCGGGACCCCGTAAAAGCCGCTTCTCCTCCTGGCAGAAGGCAAGGACTTTCCTCAATTGATCAGGGAGAACGGGCTTGTTGAGAAAGGTATCCATTCCCGCCTGAAGGCATTTCTCCGGGACATCGGGCGTCGCAAAGGCCGTCATCCCAATGATCCGCAGATCGCGGTGGTCCGGAGGATTCTCCCGGAGGCTGCGCGCTATCTCCAACCCTTTCATCCCGGGGAGATCCCAATCCAGCAGGATCACCGCGTACTTTCCCGTCCGTGCCAACTCAAGCCCGCGGGGTCCCTCCTCCGCGGAGTCCACCGCACAGCCGAAATCAGCCAGAAGGTCCTCCAGGAAAAGACGGTTGTATTCATGATCCTCAACAACCAGGACCGGAAGGCCGGCAAAAGAGCCGCCCTCCCCGGGGCTCCCCTCCAGAGCATCCACGTCAGCCGGTTGCACGGAAACCGGTAAGGTCACATAAAAGGTGGAACCCCGGCCCGGTTCGGTCTTCAGGTCAAGGGTTCCTCCCAGGCGCTCGACAAAATTCTTCACCAGGGTCAGCCCAAGGCCCGTGCCGGGAGTTTTCGCGGTCCCCTGGCGAACCTGACAGAACTTGTCAAAAATCCGCTCCTTGTCCTCCTCCGCGATGCCACGGCCGGTGTCCTTCACCCAGAGGCGGATTCTTCCCTCACCCTCCGTTTCATCAAGGGACAGCCCAACATGTACACTCCCTTCCTCCGTGAACTTGATCGCGTTACCGGTAAGGTTTCCCACAATCTGCTGTAGCTTGCGGGCATCCGAAACAACCGCAACCCCCTCCGGAACACGGATCTGGGAGGTCAGCATGATCCCCTTGCGCACCGCCTCCTGACGGTAAATCTCAATCGTTCCGCCGAGAACCTCCCGGACCGAGAAAGGCTTCAACTCAAGGTCGATCTCTCCCGATTCCAGCCTCGAGAAATCGAGAACCTGCTCCACGGTCGTGTGCAGGTACTCCGCAGCTCCCCGCAGCGCCTCAAGGTTGCGCCCCGAAATGCTCGATCCGGGCTTCAAACGCCCGATGAAACCAATGACCCCCGTCAACGGGTTTCGAATCTCATGACTCAGGTTGGCGATAAAATCATCCTTGAAGGCATTCGCCCGTTCCAGTTCCCCGGTCCGCTCGCGTACCTGTTCCTCCAGTTCAAGCTGACGACGCCGCAGGGTCCGTTCGCGCAGGCGCATGATCCCCATTCCCAGTACGGCAAGAAGGAAAATGTAGGCCACATACGCAGCCCCACTCGCATACCACGGGGAAAGAATCCGCAGATCCACGGAGGCCGCCGGACTGACCCGGCCAAAGGGATCCACCGCCCGAACCTCAAACCGGTAATGCCCGCCCGGTATGCGGCCCAGCTCCCTGAAGGAAATCCGCCTTGGAGCGCTCCATTCCTCCGTCTGCCCAAGCAACCGCGTCTGGTACCGGACCGGGAAATATCCCCCGTCCAGCGGCGTCCGGTAGTGAAATTGAAGCCGGTCCTCGCCGTATCCAAAGGTCAGCTCGCCCCTGAGCGGATGCACGCCCCCCTCGGCATAAAGCAGCGGGGTCCGCGGCCCGGGAAGTTCCTGAGATAACCCCCGATCCGCCACCAGCAGGCCCTGCAATCCCCCGATGAAAAGCCGGCTCGTCCCTTCACCCCCCATTTCCAGCGCATGCACTTTGCCCAGCCCGCTCAGGTCGACCCACGGAATCAGGACCACTTCCGGGTCTTCCCCGTAAGGCCAGCGTATCTCCTCCAGAAGATACATCTCCAGTTTCGGGTCCCAGTACACCGCATAACCCTGCAGTCCCCAGTCTTCATCCTCGAAGTCAAGCCCGTGCGGAAGTCCCCTCCCTCCGCTTAGTTTCCCCCGTTCCCAGCCTTCACCGTCTTCACCCCTGCGGACAATCCAGTCCCTGAAAACAATGACCGGACCCTGCTCTGTCGTGACAATTTCATGTTCCGCTTCCCTGAGGTCCAGCCCGGCGGCCTCCCGCAGCCAGAGGGCCTCCCAGTCCCCGTCCTCCTCCTCCATCTTCAGCAGCCCCCCCAGCGCCCCCCAGCCCCAGATGCGTCCCCGGCCGTCCAGGCCCAGCTTGTACAACCCCCACGCCGCATCAATCCTTTCAGTCAGTTCCAGCTGCCCGTCCCCCCTCTTCCTGAAAAGGCCTACATGGTCATGAAAACTCACCACATAGGTCCCCCCATCCGTGATGACAAAGCTCCCCATCTCCGCCCCAAAATCCGCCACCTCCACCGCTTCCCCCCCGTCAAGTTTCATCAATCGGTTGTACCGGTCATAATATAATCCGTCCGGTTGGAGGGAAATTTTGTTAGTATTCAACAAAGACTTAGTGATAGAAAACGGATAGTCCCCCTCAAGGTAGTGCACCTCATAAAATCCATTATCCTGCAAAATTAGAATTAAATTTTCATCAAAATAAATACCGTTTTTATTCCCTTTTGGAAGACCAATACGTTCATCAAAAATCCCAGCAGATAAATTGAGATGAATAACCCATAAGGACCTTCCTAAAATCCAAAACCCTCCATTAGGTTTTTTCTTTATTTCTAAAACTAATTCTTCAACAAATTCTTCTCTATGATTCAAAGGAATAAAGCTTTCAGTTTTTTCAAATAAAATAAAAATCCCCTGACCAAGTGTTCCTATAATCAATGAGTCATCATCGCCCCTATGGACTGCACTAATAGCAAGCCCATTGAGCATAGAAGCAAACCTAAATTCTACTATATTATAGTTCTTTCTATCTATTAAAAACAATCCAGCTCCGGATAGACATAAGAGATTATTATTAGTATTTTCCTCAATATAAATTAGACTTTTTTCCCGCAACCTCGGATCATCATTAACAAGCACCCGCTCATTGCCCTCAATCTTCCAAAGCCCTACCCCGGTTTCATGGGCAAATACGCCGGTTTCCAGAAAGTGAAAGATGACCCGATGCTTTCCGGAAAACTTCCAGCTCACCGCCTCCTCCGCGGAAAGGCGGAAGAGGGTGTTGCCCGTGCCCAGCCAGAGATGATCCCCGGCGTGATGAAGCTCCCAGATGGGACCCAGATTCCGCTGCCCTTCGGGGATCCAGTCCAGCCGTGATTCATAGGTATCAGACTCTGGATCATAGACGCCGAATTTATTCACCCCACCCATCCAGATTCGACCTCTCCCGTCCATTGCGAGCGCCCGGAGGAAACGGAATCCATCCGGCCCCACTGCCTTCAGGTCCTCACCGTCCCAGCGCCAGAGTTGCTCCCGCCCAAGGTAGGCCACTCCGTCCCGGTCCCAGATCATGTTCCAGGTATATTCCTCAAGCGACCCGGGCGCCTTCACGGCCTCCCGTATAAGGGGATATCCAAGCCCCGGTTCCCAGGCCATTGCCGGGGAAACCAGCAGCGGAAGGACCACCGTGTAAAGGGCAAGAAGACGCCGGACGATAGCTCGTCGAAAGTAAAGAAAAAAATATACCTTAATTAGAGGGGTCCCGCACCTAGAATCCGGGCAGCCGGAGTGACTTGATCGGTCACCATGAAAGCACGCCCAGTGACACCCTTTCTTCTTCACATCGCGGCCACTGTGCTGATCTCCCTCGGGTTCGTCAAGGCCGCGGAAAAATTTGATCCGCTCAGTGAGGTCTCCGTCGATCTCCAGAATCCAACGAACGAGGTTCGCATTATTGGTTCCCTCCCGTGTGGATCCAACAAAAAACTTTAGCCTCCCCATGGGCAAGCGAGGGGATGCATGATCAATTTGGCTCCACTTCGGTACGCCCGGGTCCTTGCCAGGCACAACGGACCGATTGAGAAAATCGAGCACAGCCGCATTCACCTTTTCGGGCGGGAGGTGTATCAGGCGAATGCCTACCTATCCCGGTGGCTGAATACCGAGGCACGGGAGAGCCGGATTTTCTCCAATGCAGACGGGACAGGGACCCATCCCTCCGCGATGGTGGCCCGCAACATGGCAGTATCGGAAGCCATTGAACGCTGGGCCCTTCACTACCTGAACCGGATGGGAAAGACCTCCCTCTACGGCCTCAGCGAGGACTCGAGCTCGAACGGAATGTCCGCCTTTCCCGGTCTCTTCGACTTTCAGGCCCGCATCCGGGCCAGGCGCGAAGCCGCGGAGCGATTCTGTCTTGTCCATTGGTGGAACCGGGACCTTGGCTCGGTGGAGATACGCAAGGAGATGAGGGAGGTGGATTCCATCGAGCTGGAGAACCCGGTCAGCAGCGACCGGGTGGTCCTTACCTGGCAGCGGGCTCCTGAAGGTTTCTTTGTCTATGGGTTTGCGGCGGCCGCGCGCCTGAAGGAGGCACATTGGAAAGCGCTGGTGGAAATGGAAAGATCGAGGACCGCGCTCGAGGCCTTCTACAGGGAAAACCCTGGTTTCGAGCGGGACGACCTCTCCACGCTGGACAATCCCTTTGAACGCCGGGTCGTTCATTATTCGCTCCCTCACGGGCACCGGGAATTCCTCGCCCGCCTTGCCGCCAGGCCCACCCGGTCCATCCATAAATGCTCACTCAAGCCGGTTGTCGACCGCAAGGTAAGGGGACCCTGGAACCGCTACGCGACCGTCTGGCGCGTTCTTTTCCCGATGCCCAGGAGGGAGCATCTCCAAAGCTATACCAATTTCTTTTTCTGGTAGCGGAACGGCCCTTGGGGGCGCAGCGGGACGCCGCCTTCAATTGAGCATCCGCAGGACAAACCCCTTCAGGTACTCCGATTCGGGGAAGTTCATGATGACCGGGTGGTCAAGAGGCTGACCGGTCGCGTACATGATCTGCACTTTCCGCTTTGTATCCGCTGCGGCTTCCTCAATGATCTCCCGGAAGAAACGCCTTCCAACATGGTGCGAACAGCAATAGGTGGCCAGCACCCCTCCGGGATTGAGGCAGTTGAAGGCCCGTACATGCAGTTCCTTGTAACCTTTCGCGGCTGCGGGGAGAGCCCTTCTTCCGGGAGCGAAGGAGGGCGGATCGAGAATAATCATGTCAAAGCGCTCCCCGCGGTTCCCTGTGAAGTAGTCAAAGACATTCACCTCCTTGAAATCCACTTCAACCTTGTTTTTGCGTGCGTTCCGCCGGCCCAGTTCGATGGCCTCCGCGGAAGAGTCGAGGGCAACAACCTCCCGCGCTCCTGCAAGGGCGCAGTTGAGGGCGAATGCTCCCTGGTTGCAGAAGGCATCAAGGACCCGCCAGTCCGGAGCAAGGGTCGCCACCTTGAAATGCTCCTGTCGCTGGTCGAGGTAAAAGCCGGTTTTCTGGGCGCCCTGGAGATCGAAAAGGTAGGAAACGCGGTAAATCTCCCCCCAGAAGGGTTCAAGGGGGGCGCCGCTGGCGGTCCGGCACTCGAGGCCAAGGCCCTCCTTCTTCCGGGAGGGCGCGTCATTGCGAATAAGGATTTCCCGCGGATCCAGAAGGCCGGAAAGGATTTCCATGATTTCAGGCAGGGCCTGGTCCACCGCAAGCGTCAGGGCCTGAACCACAAGGACCTCGCCAAACTGGTCCAGGACCAGTCCCGGAAGGTCATCCGCCTCAGACCAGACAAGGCGGCGGTACGGTTCCTCCTCCCGGTTCCGCAGGGCCTCCTGCAAGGCTTTCTCGTAAAAGGCCGGCCCCCAGGGATCGCTTTTCCCGGAATAGCGTCGCCAGACAATCTGGGATTGTGTATTTACAATTCCCATACCAAGGGGACGCCCGCGCGCATCCTCCAGTGGCAGGGCCCTTCCGTTCCATTCCGGGGAGGGCAGCTCCGCAAGTTCATTGGCAAAGACCCACGGGTGGCCGCTGCGGACACGAGCCCGGCGGGCCGATTCTTTGAGGACGAGTTTCATCAGGGATGCTGTAGACGGACATAGTAGTACCCGACAAGGAGAAAGCCGAACAGATTCGGAATAGAGGCCGCCCATAAGGGAGGGAAGCCCCTTGTTCCAGCCAGTTGGCCCACGTTCACGAGAACAAAATAGAGCAGAAACCATCCCATTGCCTTGCTTACCCCGACGAATGGATTTGTCCGCACGCCGGTAACGGAAAAGGGAATGGCAAGCCCGAGGATGATAAGGAAACTCAAGGGATTCAGCATCCGGTCATAAAAGCTGACCGCATAGCGGGCCAGGCGCGGATCCTCCGCCGGCCGGAGGTAGTCCAAAACCATCTCCAGTTCCCTCAGGGACAGGTCCTTCGGACGCTTTTCAAGATACTTCATCAGCTCCGGATCCTCGCTGAAATCCGGAAGGACCTTACGGTCAAAGGCAAGGCTGCGAACGGGCTCCCCGTCCGTCTCGTCAAAGAGGACTTCCCGGCCCCACCGGAAGGTCCACGAACCGGCAAGGTCGTCGTACCAGGCTTCATTGGCAACCAGACGCCGCAGCTCCAGACCGTCCTCAGCCCGCAGCTCGGAAACCGTCACCCCGTAGGCACGGTAATTGTATTCATTGAACCGGTTCAGAAACCAGAGGCGACCGTCTTTCCGGTTGAAGAAGGTCAGGTTGTAAAGAAGGCCGACCTCTTCCACCGGCGTCTCCTCCTCAAGGGCCTTCGAAAAGGCAAGGTCGTTCCACAATTCACGGGAGCTTTCCACCGACCAGGGAATGAGGCGGGCGTTCAGCTGGAAGAGGACGACGACAAGGACCAGGCCGACAACCCAGAGGCTGCGGGTTATTCGGAAGAGGCTCAACCCGGCCGCCCGGAAGGCGGTGATCTCCTGGTTGCGGTGTAGCTGGCCAAGGCCGAAGAGGAGGGAAACCATGAAAGAGATCGGAAGGGCCACCGGCATCAGCGCCGGCAGGAGAATCAGGTAATAAGCGGCAATCTGACCCGGCGAGGCCCCGAAACCGAGAAGATCCTCCAGCTTGTCCTGCACATCCCCGAGGAGAAGGACTCCGAAAATGACGAGCAGGGTGAGGAGGAACACCTTCAGCCATTCACTGAGAATGTAGCGGTCAATTCGCATTTCAGGACAATAGGGACTTCAGCGTCTCAAGATCAACCTTTGCCGAATGCTGGGCGCTTTCATCCAGGAGGTCCTTGAGCAGGACCGACTTCTTCATCTGCAACGCCAGCACCTTGTCTTCAACCGTTCCCTCAGTGGCCAGCTTGTAGCTGGTCACCGTCCGCGATTGCCCGATGCGGTGGGCCCGGTCGGTGGCCTGGTCCTCAACAGCCGGATTCCACCAGGGATCAAAGTGGATAACGGTGTCCGCTCCCGTCAGATTGAGCCCCGTGCCGCCCGCCTTCAGCGAAATCAGGCAGGCCACAATCTCCGGATTGCCGTTGAAACGGTCGCAGACAGCAAGCCGGTCGCGCGTCGACCCGTCAATGTAGGCGGTCTCGATTCCCTGTTCCCGGAACCACTCCCGGAGCCGCTTCAGGAGCTTCACGAACTGGGAAAAGACGAGGATCCGGTGCCCTCCGTCCATCGCCTCGGAGAGGAGTTCCCGGAAGGTTCGGAATTTGGCGGAGTCCTCGAGGGGATAGTCCGGATCAAGGAGTCCCGGATCGGCACAAACCTGCCGCAGGCGCAGCAACTCCGTCAGCATCGTGAAACGCATCCGGTTCTCCGAGGCACCCGCGGAGACCATCTGCATGAGGGTCTCCTCCGTTTTTTCGCGGATCGCCTGGTAGCGCCGGCGCTGTTCCGCTCCCAGTTCACACCAGAGGGTCTGCTCAATCTTCTCCGGCAGTTCCGGAGCCACAAGGGCTTTTCCCCTGCGCAGGATGTACGGGGCCGCCCGCTCCAGATGCTGCTTCTCATGCCACTGGCGCTCTTCCCCCCGGGCATCCGCCGGCGGACGCCGCAAATACCCCGGAAGGCAGAAATCAAAAAGAGCCCGCAGGTCTTCAACGGAGTTCTCAATAGGTGTCCCGGTAAGGACAAAGCGCGCGCGCGCCATCACCGAACGAAGGGACCGCGATGCGTGCGAGCGGCGGTTTTTCACATGCTGGGCCTCATCGGCAATCGCGAGGGAAAAGGACGTTTCCTGAAAGAGGTCCCGGTCGTTGCGAAGGGTGCTGTAGGAGGTCAGGATCAGATCCCCCGAAAAGGTCTCTTCCGCAAACGAGGTCCGCCGGCCGGTTCCATGATGCAGGTAGACCGCGATGCCCGGTGCCCAGATACGCAGTTCCCGTTCCCAGTTGCCGAGAAGGCTTGCCGGCGCAACGACGAGGGCCGGTCCTTCCGCCTCCCCACGGGCTTTCCAGGCAAGCAGGAGCCCGATCGCCTGGATTGTCTTCCCAAGGCCCATTTCATCGGCGAGAATCCCCCCGAGGCCGTTGCGGTAAAGATGCCAGAGCCAGGCCGTTCCCACCAGTTGGTAGGAACGGAACCGCTCACTGACGCCCTCCGGCAGGGGTGGCAATTCAAGCTTGCCCACGTGCCGGATGGCCGCACTCCGCTGCTTCCAGTCCTCCGGCAAGGGAACCTCAAGGTCTTCCTCCTCCAGCAGGCTCTCCGTATGCACAAGGTCGGCCCCGCTGAGACGCCCTTCAAAAACCCCCGTTAAGGGTAACTGGGGATCCCCCCCAAGGGCCTGGCTCAACGACTCCAGTTTCTCCAGAACCTCCCTTTCGAGGAGATGAATTTCCTCCTCCCCAATAACATAATGGCGCCCCGAGACAAGGGCATTGCGAATGGCCGGCAGATCAAGCCCCTTATCCCGGAGCTCAAGGCGCAGAGCATATCCGCTGCCCTCCGCCCGGGTCTCGACATGCAGGGGAACAGGCTTGATGAGCCGGGTCCGCTCCTTGAAGTTGTCCGTGTAGCCGGGATCATAATTGGCCTCCAGCCGTTGACGCTGCAGGGCCAGGAAATTGAGAACCTTGTGCTGGTCGCGAAGCCACCACTTTCCGTTGCTCGGTTCCTTCCGGAATCCCTCCGCCCGCAACCAGTCCACACAGCCCCGGTACTGGGGATGCTCCTTCTCTCGCAGCAGGATGGAAAGGAACTTCGGGGAACCGTCGACAACCATCCAGTTGTCCGGCAGGAGATCCCGCTCGGGGACCGGAGGCCGCACCGACCGGCGCGGGGTCGGCCCCCGCACCGATCCGGAACGTCGGAGGCCGGGCACCGCGCTCCCTTCATTCCCCCCGTTCCCCTTCTCAAGAAGGGGAAGAATCCTTGTCTCCACCGTTTTCCGGTCCAGTTCGCGGGACGGCTGCCCACCTTCAATAAACCGCATTCCGACCGTCTCCTTCTCCAGCAGGCCCTTGAGTTGCCCGCACTTCAGCTGCACCACGCTGTAAAGGGAACCGCCCCCCAGTTCCTCAAGCTGACTGAGGATCTGTACCAGGTCCGGGTCCACCGCATAGGCTTTTCCCTTGTATACCTTTTCCGGGGAAACCACCCTGCCCTCCACGCGGAAGGCCAGTTTCACCACAACCGCGTTACGCCGGGCTGCCGCCTCAAGATTGGGGGGAAGCGTCAGTTCCGCCGTCAAGCTGGTTCCCGAATCATCAAGACGGAGCGTCCTGAGCTCCCTTGATGGGGGGCATTGAACCACCGTTTCAACAACTGCCTCTTCTTCGGCAACTGTCTTCGTGGACTTTTGGGATGCCTTCTCCCCGCCTTCAGCCCGCTGCTGGGCCTCCAGACAGAGCGCGAGGGCATGCGCGCAGACCTGTCCCCGGCGCCCCGCCGGGCAGCCGCAGGTGTTCCGGACAAAGGTCAGCGAGCGCAGGTCAAGGACCGGTTCATAGGCCACCCCTTTGTCCTCAACGGTTCCGCTGAGAATAGGCTGTTCCCATCCGACTGCCTTCACCGTTCCCGCCCGGAACAGGGCGCGCCCCTGCCTCAGGAGACTCCACCCGCCCAGTTCCGCCAGCCCTTCCCGGCTGAATTCTGGAAAGCTCAAGAATCCCATTCAGGACAACTGGCGATCAAACCGGAAAAGGACTTTCCCCAGACGCGGCTGGCCGGCAGCCTCAATGGCCTTTTTGTAGTCTTCGATCGAATACTCCGAATCGACCGGCGCCCGGATGACGCCCTTTTTCATGAGGTCGAACATCTTGTCGAACATGATTTGAACCCGTGCCCGCGTATTCTCACGAAACCACTTGTCCATCCAGAATCCCTTCATGACCAGCCCCTCAAAAATCAGTTCCCGGGTCGGTATACGCACCGCTTCGAAGGTCATTGCGCCGAAGGTGATATGCACCCCTTCCGGGGAAAGGGCCTTCACCAGCCTGATAGCGCTCGCCCCGCCCACCGAATTGAGCGCAAGCCGGACTGGTTCGCCACCGGTGTAGTCGGCGATCTTCTTTTCATATCCGGATTCCTCAAGGACGACGACGTCGGCTCCCCGTGCTTTCAACGGTTCAACAAGCTCCTCACGCCGGACCACGTTGATCGTTTTCAGGCCGAGGTAGTGAGCCATTTCGATGACATGCAGCCCCACTGCCGAGTTGGCTGCGTTCTGGATCAGCCAGTCACCGTTCGCCAGATGGGCGTCCCGCAGCAGCCTCCAGGCCGTTGGAGGATTGACCATGACCATGGCTGCCATCTCAAGGGGCACCTCGGCCGGAACCACAAAGCAATCCTCAGCAACCACGTTGGCTGCCTCCTGCCAGGATCCCACGCCCTTTGGGACGGCAACCCGGTCACCGATGGATAGCCCCTTTACGTCCTCCCCGAGGGCCTCCACCTCCCCCACGCCCTCTCGGCCACCAATCGCCGGCAGGGAGGGCAACTTCCCGTATTTTCCAAGAATAATCCCAAAGTCCGACGGATGAATGGGCGCGGCAAGGATACGGATACGAACCTCTCCCTTACCCGGGTCCGGAAGCTTCCGCTCCCCGAGTTGGAGAACCTCAAGAGGACGCCCGAATTCAGCGAAACTGAGAGTCTTTACCGTCTTCATGACCTTATCCTCGATAAGGAAAAGCAAAATTTCCAGACTTAATGAGAAAGGAATTTTTCCTTAATGGGATTGCGGACACCAGTCCCGCTGTTTGCCTTGGGACATGCAACAGAACCACCCTTTTCTCAACCCCTCCTTTGTTCCCGAGTGGTCAGGCCTCAAGGCTGAACATGTGGTCCCCGATGTTGAAAGGGCCCTTGAGGCCGGATCCCGGGCCCTCGCCGCAATTGAAGCTGTCCCCGACGG
This sequence comes from Oceanipulchritudo sp., assembly GCA_041685165.1. Taxonomy (GTDB): domain Bacteria; phylum Verrucomicrobiota; class Verrucomicrobiia; order Opitutales; family Oceanipulchritudinaceae; genus Oceanipulchritudo. Next base: position 23,938 of record JAWLGH010000009.1, read on the forward strand.
CCGGGAAACCCTCGCCAACACCTTCATTGCCCTTGAGGATGCGAGTGAAATTGTCTCCCGTCCCTGGCGCCGTGTCACCCACCTCAATGCGGTCAATGACCATCCCGAACTCCGCAAGGCCCACCGGAAAGCCCTTCCGGGGGTCTCCGCCTTTTTCTCCGCCATACCCCTCAATCCGGTCCTCTATCGGAAACTGAGGAATTTCCGTGACAGCCCCGCTTGCCAGAAGCTCGACGCGGTCGAAAAACGCTTCGTCGAGGAGACCCTGGCGGATTTCGAGGACTCCGGAGCCGCCCTCAACGATCCCACCCGTCAGCGGCTTCAAGCCATCGAAGCCGACCTTGCGGAAAAGACTCGGGCCTTCTCAGAACATGTCCTCGATTCCACCAATGCCTTTGAAAAAATCGTCGATTCCCAAGAGGAACTTGCCGGTCTGCCCGCATCCATCCTTGAAGCGGCCCGCCTCAGTGCCCTTGAGCACGGACATGGAACCCCGGAAAATCCGAAGTACCGCTTTACCCTCCATGCCCCCTCGCTCATCCCTGCCATCCGCTTTCTCGAATCCGACTCCCTGCGCAAGGAACTCTTTGAGGCCCACACCCGCATCGCCCATTACGGCGAATTTGAAAATGAAGGCCTCATCCGTGAAATCATTGCCCTCCGGAATGAAAAGGCCCGTCTCCTCGGCAAAAGCTGCTTCCCCGACTGGGTCCTTTCACGCCGCATGGCCCGCAGCGGGGCCGAAGCCCTCGCTTTTGTCGAGGACCTCCATGCCAAGACCAAGGAGGCCTTTGACCGCGAAAACGAGGAACTTGTCCGCTTCAAGGCGGATCAGACCGGTGCCCCGCCGCAGGCCCTCAACCCTTGGGAAACCGCCTTCTGGGCCGAAAAACTGCGCCGCTCCACCTACGATTTTGATGAGGAGGCCGTGCGCCCCTATTTTCCTCTTCCTTCCGTCACCCGTGGACTCTTCTCCCTCGTCGAGCAGGTCTTCGGTATTCGGGTCGAGGAACAGACTGACCCCAAACCCGACACCTGGCATCCTTCCGTGCAGGTCTATACCGTCGCGGACGCCCGAAACGGCCGGCATCTGGGCTCATTTTATGCCGACTGGTTCCCGCGTGAATCCAAACGGGGGGGCGCCTGGATGGCTGATCTCCACACCGGCAGGAGGGAACCCGATGGCCGCATCTCTCCCCATCTCGGGTTTATCGGTGGGAACCTCACTCCACCTGTCGGGAATAAACCGGCCCTCCTGAATCACCGCGAGGTCGAAACCGTCTTCCATGAGTTCGGCCATCTCATGCACCATATCCTCAGCGAGGTCGGAATCCGTTCCCTCAGCGGAACCAACGTCGCCTGGGACTTTGTCGAACTCCCTTCCCAGATCATGGAAAACTGGTGCTGGGAACGGGAAAGCCTTGACCTCTTCGCCCGTCATTATGAAAGCGGCGAAACCATTCCCGAGGAACTTTTCCAGAAAATGAAGCAGTCCCGCAATTTCGGCGCCGCCCGTTTCCAGATGCGCCAGCTTTGCCTCGGGAAAATGGACCTGGCCCTCCACCTTGAATTTGATCCCCAGGGCGGGACCGACCTTGACGCTTTTATTCAACAGGAAACGCAGGACTACATGCCCCCCTCACCAGTCCGGTATCCAAGCATGGTCCGCAGCTTTGAACACCTTTTTGCCCACGCAACGGGATACGCCTCCGGATACTACAGCTACAAATGGGCCGAGGTTCTGGATGCGGATGCCTTCACCCGTTTCGCAGCCGACGGGATCATGAATCCGGATACCGGGATGGCCTTCCGGAGCTGCATTCTCGCCCGCGGCAATGCCGACCGGCCCGACGTTCTCTTCAAGGATTTCATGGGCCGGGACCCCGATCCCTCGGCACTCCTCCTCCGCCTCGGGCTCCAACAGGCCGGTGCGGAAAATCCTTATTCAAGTCGCAGGACGAGGTAGCCGCGATTACCGCGGAAATTAACCCACAGCTTGTTCACCCCCTGTTTCAGTTCCCGCGACAATTGGCCGATTGTGGTCACCGGGTTGTCGTTCACCTCCAGGATAACCATCCCTCGGGCAAGGATCTGGGTGTGAGGGGAACGCGGGCTGACCTCGGTCACAAGGATTCCCTCATCCACATCAACGTTCCATTCCTCCTTCAGTGCCGGGGTAAGCGGCTCCAGGCTCACGCCGTCAAGCGGGGATTCCTCGCCACTGACAACCGCGTCGGGATCATCAAGGCTGCCCAGGCGGACCTTTATCGTCATCTCCTCCCCGTTACGGATCACCATAACGTCGATATCCGTACCGGGCCGCATCGAAGCCACTTTCAAGCGCAGGTCCGCGACCGACTCCACTTCATAGGTGTCGATTTTACGGATCACATCACCGCGCTTCAGACCGGCCTGTTCCGCCGGTGTGTCCTCCTGTACGGCCTCAATAAGGGCTCCCCGGGTGTCGTCGAGTCCAAAGGCTTCAGCCATATCCGGATTCAAATCGCTTATCGAGACACCGAGATATCCCCGGCGAACCGTGCCGGTCTCAATGAGCTCGAGGACAATGGTCCGGGCCAGCCGCGACGGAATGGCGAACCCGATCCCGATGTTTCCTCCAGTCTGGGAGAAAATGGCGGTGTTGATCCCCACAAGGCGGCCCTTGGCATCCACCAGAGCCCCCCCCGAGTTACCCCGGTTGATCGCCGCGTCGGTCTGGATGAAATTCTCGTATCCCTGGTTGCCAAGAAGACCGAGGTTGGAGCGCTTCGTCGCCGAGACAATCCCCATTGTGCTTGTCTGGCCGACCCCAAGGGGATTCCCGATCGCAAAGACAATGTCGCCCACCTGCAACTGGTTGCTGTCGGCCATCTGAATAGAGGGAAGCCCTTCCCGCTCGATTTTCAGCAGGGCCACGTCCGTCCGGTCATCACGCCCGACCAGAGTCGCCTCGACCTCGGATCCGTCATCCAGATGAACCGTGATTTCGTCGGCGGGTTCTCCGGACCGGCTCGAAATGACGTGGTTGTTCGTCAGGATATACCCATCCTCGGAAATTATGACGCCGGATCCCAGCCCGTGAGGTACCCGCCGCTCAAAGCTCTCGCCGGGTTCCGAAGGCGATTCCGGGCTCGGCCGTTCGGGCATCCCGTAATAGCGCCTGAGAAACTCCTCGATCGGGCTCCGGTTGGGATCCCTCATGATCTCCACGATGCTGGCCGTGGTCACCGAGACCACAGCCGCACGCGCCGGCTCAAGGACATCCGCGTAGCTGGCCAGATGCGGGGCTGTGCCGTCATCAACAGGCGTTTCGTCAAAATTGAAGGAGTTGTCTTCAGCGGCCAGGCTGCAACCGGAAAAAGCCAGCACGGAAAGAATCAGCAGGCGCTCGCCGGGAAATCTGGAAAAGGCGGTCTTCTCTTCTTTTTGCATAGGACTATAATTTGGACAACATCGAGTAGGACGCAACCCGGGCCCGGGAATTCAAAAAAACTTCCTCTCAGTACGCCCGGACAGGAACGCGGATACCTAGAAGCCCTTTATCCGGAACAATGAGGTTACACTCTGGTGATTGTTTATCCGCAACATTGCCTCGCCGAGAAGCGGGGCAATGGAAAGAATCGTTATGGGCAACCCCCGGCAATCCACCGTGGTCGAGTTTGTGGAAATCAATTCGTCGAGAAAACCGCCCTGCATCCGCTCGTAGCCCTTGTCGTTGAGCACGGCGTGGCTGACCGCGGCCCGCACCTTCTGCGCCCCCCGTTCCTTGAGGATTTTCGCGGCCGCCTCCAGCGTTCCCGCCGATTCAGTGAGGTCGTCGACGATAAGGACAGACTTGCCCTCCACTTCCCCGACCACGCTGATCGCCTCCACCTGGGTATCGTCCTTGCGCTTCTTGGCGACAAACCCGAAATCAGTTCCGAGCATGGAGGCATAGGCGTTGGCCATCTTGATCCCCCCGACATCCGGGGAAATAATGATCAGGTCCTCCTCCTTGAATTTCTTCAGGTAATCGAAAAAGACCGTCGAGGCATAAAGATGATCCACCGGAATATCGAAAAAGCCCTGTATCTGGGGAGCGTGCAGGTCCATCGTGAGGATCCGGTTGGCCCCCGCCGTGACGAGCAGGTTTGCCACCAGTTTTGCCGTGATCGGCACCCGCGGCTGGTCCTTGCGGTCCTGACGCGCGTAACCATAGAAGGGCACAACAGCGGTTATCCGGTGTGCCGAAGCCCGGCGGGCAGCGTCGATCATGATGAGCAACTCCATCAGGTTGTCGTTGGCGGGCGGGCTCGTCGGCTGGATGATGAAAACGTCCTTCCCGCGGATGTTCTCATCAATCTTGACGAAGACTTCCTTGTCCGGGAAACGCTTCAGCGTCACATGCGTGGGTTCGGTCCCGATAAATTCGCAGACCGCGTTGGAGAGCGGCACATTCGCGCTCCCCATGAGAATTTTCATTTCACCAATTTGCATAAAGTTTTCCTCCCCCTCGCCTTCGGGGATTCAGCCCTCCTGCAGCCGTTCCTCGACCGTCTTGAGGCGACGTGCCAGCTCGGGAACCTTCTTCAGGAGGGCCTGCCGCTTCATTTCCTCGCGATGAGGCCGGCCGGGAGTGCCGCCAAGAACCGTGCCCGGTGGAACATCCTTGGTCACCCCGGTCTGGCCCGTCGCAGTCGTCCCCTTGCCAATCGTCAAATGGCCCCCGACTCCGACCTGCCCGGCGAGGACCACAAAATCCTCCACCGTGGTGCTTCCGGAAATGCCAACCTGCGAACAGAGGATGCAGTGCTTTCCGACTGTGACATTGTGCCCCACCTGGACCAGATTATCGATTTTGGTGCCCTCCCCGATGCGCGTCTCCGCAAACCGGGCCCGGTCCACCGAGGCATTCGCCCCGATCTCAACCTTGTCTTCAAGGACAACAATCCCGATCTGGGCAAGGCGGTGATGGCCCGTTGCATCGGAATGGAATCCAAACCCCTCGGCGCCGATCACAACCCCGGAAAAGAGGTGGCAGGCGGCGCCAATGCGGCAGCCCCACCCGACATGGACGGCGTGTTCAAGGATGCTTCCCTCACCAATCACAGCACCTTTGTCCACCCGCACGTGCGAACGCAGCACGGCGTCCTTGCCAATTCGAACATCCGGCCCGACGATGCAGCCCGGTCCCACCGATGCCCCGGCATCGACTGTCGCTGTCGAGTCCACAAATGCTCCCGGATGGATCCCGGCGTTAATGGAAGGCAGAAACTGCGCCTCAATCCACTCGCAGATTCTCGAGAGGGCCAGTGACGGATTCTCCGTGTGGATCCACATCTGTCCGGATTCCGGTTCTCCCGCCTGCCCGACCGGCACCAGAATCACACTGGCACGGCTTTCCGCAAGATACCTCGAGTACTTGCCACTCGACAGAAAGCTCAGTTCCCCTTCACGGGCAGTCCTGAGATCAGCAATCCCTGTCACCGTCCCGTCATAGGTTCCCGAGGTCGTAGGATTCCCGATAAGATCGAGAAGATCTCCGCTTTTCAGGTTCCACTTCATCCTCTCACTGTGTTCAACGGAAATCCCTGATTCAACCGTTTTATAAAACAAAAGGGTCATCCGGAAACGCTTCCGGATGACCCATGAGGATTCAAAGGCTACAGCCCCGCTACCTAGTTGTTGGGGGCGTCGGCATTCAGCTTGGCAAGGACTTTACCGGTGATGTCGAGGTCACTGTCGGCGTAGAGGACCGTCGGCACTCCACTTCCCATGATGTCCGAGGTGTCGAAAACAAGATCCGCGGAATAGTCCTTGAGAGCGATATCGTTGACGATCTTGACAATTTCATCGATCAGGGAATTGCGGATTTCCTGGCTCCTCTGATTGAGGTTGTCCATCGTCTGCTGCTGCCACTGCTGAAATTCAGCCTGCTTGCGGCGACCTTCCTCGGCCTTGGCCTGAAGTTCAGCCTGCTTTTCCGCCATCGACTCATCCGAGAGAACCGGGTTCTGCAGATCTTCCTGCATGAGGCTGATTTCCTCGGCCATGGCCTGAAGTTCCTGCTCTTTTTCCTCGGCTTCGGAAACGGCCTGTTCCCGGATGCTTTCAAGGCGCTCATTGGCGTCAGCCGACTTGTAGTACCCGTCAAAGAGCTTCTGCATGCTGACGGTGACCACCGTCAGTTCGGCGGAGGCGGTGTTAAAGGCGAGGGTGCCCATAACAAGTAGGGGCAGGAGGTATTTCTTTAGATTAATCATTTTGTACGTGTTTTTGTTAAGATGGTTTAAAAGGTCAACGATGAACAGACAGCCGTCTTTCGCCCTCTGTTCAATTAAAAACGGGTACCAAAGGAGAAGTTGAACTGGTTACCGGTGTCGTTGTCAAAGAGCACATTCCCGTTCTCGTCGAGAATCTGACTGGAGGTTATGGGTATCCCGAAATCAAGCCGCAGCGGATTCCCGAGAACGAGAAGGCGGATGCCGAAGCCCCAGTTGTCGTTGTAGCTGGAGGGATTGAAATCAAAGTCATCCTGGTTGACAAAACCCCAGTCGTAGAAGAGGGCGAGCCGAAGCGGGTCCGCCACCTTGATCGAATACTCAAGGCTTCCAAAGGCATAGGAGTTGCCACCGATCGGCTCCCGACCGGCGAGCGGGCCCACGTCGCGAAAATCAAAACCGCGCAACGAATTGGGGCCACCGAGATAGAAGCGGTCAAAGAAGGGAACGGGTTCGTCGCTGTATTCCCAGAGTGAGCCAACCCGACCAAGGAGCGAGACCACCTGGTCCCCGAACTCGAAAGTCGGCACGAAAAAAGCACTCCGCCCTTCAAACTTCACATATTCGGTGTCACCCCCGACCCCGGCAAAGCTGGTCGTCATGGAAATCCGGCTCCCCCGGGTCGTGAAAATAAGATCGTTACGCGTGTCCCGCCAAAGCATCATCGACACTTTTGAGACCGATCGCGGGCTGTTCAGTGACTCCTCCTGGATCAGCAGAGGGGCGTTGAACGACACGTTGTCCAGATCGACAATTTCAAAACTGTAGGCGAGTTGCCCGTTGACGAGCCCGAAGAGCCGCTTCCGCAGGTAGACCTCCATCCCTGTGCGAAGTTCATTGTAGGTGGTACTGTTGAAATCAGTCTCCCTCCGGAAAAGCTCAAAGCCGAAAGCGAGACGCCGCTCGAAGAGCCAGGGTTCCTCAAAGGCGACAACCAGCTCATTGGAGGAAGACCCCACGGAACCACGAAAACGGAACTTTTGTCCGTCTCCCTGCAGGAAGGGGGATCGCCATTTGAAGAGGTCAAAGTTGGATTGCGAAATTTCAAAGAAAATGACCGCGTTTTCCAGGGAACTGAAACCGGCTCCAAACTGGAAATTCCCCGTGCGTCCCTCCTCCACACGGATTTTCAGGTTTCGTTTGCCGGGAATATTCGTTGACTCGGGGGAAAGCTGGACCTCCTCGAAGAAACGGGTGTTTTTCAGGATGGCCTCACTGTTCTTCATGTAGACAAGATTGAAGGTCCTTCCCGGCGCGAGGGCCAGTTCACGGATGATGACCACGCTCTTGGTCTTCGTATTCCCCTCGATCAGGACGGATTCAACCTCGAACTTGTCACTCTCCTGGACGTTGTAGATGAGGTCAATGTTGCCTGTCTCCATGTTGGCACGGCGTTCGGGGCGCACCGAGGTGTCAAGGTACCCGACCGATCCGTAGATGTTGGTCAGCCGTTCCACATCTTCGTCGAGGGTCTCCGGGGCAAACACATCGCCTGGAAGGAGGTCGAGGGAGGCGTAGAGAATCGGGGTCGGAAAGATCGTGTTCCCCTCAAAGCTGATATCCCCGACCCGGTACTGCCGCCCTTCGTCAATGCGGATCGTGATGATGATCTCCTTCGAATTCGGGTAGTCAAGGGTGACGTTTGATTCAGGAATGCTGACATCAAGATAACCGGCGTTGAGATACATGGAACGAAGGCGCTCCAGGTCTTCCTGGAACTTCGCCTCGTCAAAACGGCCCGATCCGGTCAACCAGGAAAGAAACCAGCGCCGGCGGATTTCCATCTGTCCCCGCAACTGGCGCGCCGAAAAAGCGGTGTTGCCGACAAAGCGGACTTCGTCGATTTTCAGTTTCTGGCCTTCGTTGACGATGAAGGTGACAACCCCGGCACCCGTCTCCTCATCGCGGTCGATCGTGTAATCGACCCGTGCCTCCGTAAAGCCTTTGTCCCGATAAAGCTCAAGGATGTTGTCCGCGTCCCGGCGGATCCGGCGCTCGTCGAGGGTCTGGCCGACCCGGCTGTCAACCTCGCGCCGCAACCGGCGGGTCTTGATCCGGTCGTTGCCCTCAATCTCGATGCCTGCGATCTTGTAACGGGCCTGGACGGTAAAAATGACCCGCACCTGCCCGCCGGGCAGGTCCTCCGTGCGCGCTTCAATGAAATCAAAGAGCCGGGTCCGGTACAGGCTGCGGATCGACCGGTCGACAAGGCTCTGGCTGAAGGGCATTCCCTCCCGTAACTGCAGCCGGGCAAGGATCGCTTCATCACTCACATTGCGGATGTCGACAAACTCGATTTCAATCTCCGCAACCACCGGTTCGCCGGTCTGCGCCCTCAACGACGGGTTAGGGTTGAAGAGGACGGCCAGCAAGCCGAAAAGGAGAATATGCGGGTAGCCTTTCATAAATCAGGAATCAGGCTGCGAGGTGTGGTTTTCAAAGCGAGTAAATTCTGGGATGAAGGTCAGGGGAACGCTCCCGGTCGCCCCGTTGCGCTGTTTCGCGATAATCAACTCCCGCTCCCGCGAGGCTTGGGGCACAATGGCCACCTCTTCCGAATTCTGCTTTGTGGCAAGAATAAAAATAACATCAGCGTCCTGCTCGATGGAACCCGACTCACGCAGGTCGGAGATCCTCGGCTGCCGGTTTTCCTTCTCCGAGGCACGGTTCAGCTGGCTCAGGACAAGCACCGGGATGTCCAGCTCCTTCGCCATCGCCTTGATCCCCCGGCTGATCTCGGAGATCTGCTGTTCCCGTGGAACACGGCTGTCCGTCCCGTTGATCAACTGCAGGTAATCCACCACAATGAGGCTGATATCGCTCTGCTTCTTTATCCGCCGGGCCTTCGCCCGCATCTGCAGAATATTGAGGCCGCTCGAGTCATCGACCCAGATCGGCGCCCCCTGGAGGGTCTTGGTCGCTTCCATCAGCTTGCGCTGCTGCTCGTTGCTGATCATTCCGTCACGGACCCTACGCATGCTGACCTCCGAATAGCCGCACATCATCCGCATTGCCAGTTGGTCGGCCGGCATCTCAAGGCTGAAGACAAGGATGCCCTTGCTCTCCCCTTTCTTCGGCAGGGCGACATTCTCCGCAATGTTCATCCCAAGGGAGGTCTTCCCCATTGAGGGACGGGCCGCGAGAACAACCATCTGCCCCTTCTGGAGGCCGAAGGTCATCTTGTCGATATCCCGGTAACCGGTCAGGACACTCCCGTCCGGTTTCCCCATGAGGATGCTCTGGATCATGTTCTTGGCCTTGTCGACCGCCTCCTCGAAGGGTTGGGCAGAGTCGGTCGTCCGGTCCTCGTTGATGGAGAGGATGCGCTCCTCCACATCCCCGATGAAGTGCTCCATCTGGTCCTGGTTGACAAAGGCCTCGTCCACGATGTGCGAGGCTGTCTCGATCAACCGCCGCAGAAGCCACTTCTGGCGGACAATCTCAAGCCAGTAACGGGCGTTCGCTATCGACTCGATGCGGCTGCTGAGTCGGGTGATGACAGCAGGCCCGCCGACCAGTTGCATCAGCGGCGTCTTGGGATCGGTCAGGCGCTGACGGTCCTTGAGCCATTTGATGCTTCCCACCGCCCGGCTCTGAAGCGCATCGAGGAGGGAAACCTCGTCGACTGTCTGGTTGCCTTCGCTGTTGTACAACTCCAGCATAAGCTGGAATATCACCTGGTGCGCGGGCAGGTAGAAGGTGTCCGCCGCAAAACCAGCCTCGACACAGGCGGAAAGAATCTCCTCTCCGGGATCAATCAGGCAGGCGCCCAGAAGACCTTCCTCGGCCTCCGCACTATGCGGAGGGGTCCGTCCTCGCGTTTCACTCATCGTAACGGCGAACTGGATCCATAACCCCTGGTCTATCCCGGAAAAGCCTCCCTACTCAGGAGTCAGCCGCTTCTTCTGCATCGTCCTCAATCGGATTCTCGGAAACAACCTCGAATTCGAAGTCAACACTTACTTCCGGATGCAGCCGAATGCGCGTCGTATGCTTGCCCAGACTCTTGACCGGATTGTAGAGGCTGACCTGACGCTTTTCCAGGGACACCCCTTCCTCCGCAATACGGCTGATCAGGTCCTGGGCCGTCACCGATCCGAACATCTTCCCGCCGGGTCCGGTCTTGACCGCGAAGGCAATATTCATCGGCTCCAGCTTGGCCGCCGTTGCCTGCGCGTTTTCCAGCTCCGAGGCACGCCGCTTTTCGGCGCGGTCGCGGAGGGATTCAATCTGCTTGCGGTTTGACCGCGTCACCGGAATCGCAATTCCTCGCGGGAGCAGGAAATTACGGGCGTAGCCCGACTTGACGGAAACGGTGTCGCCCTCATCCCCGAGGTTTTCAACCGGTTGAAGTAATAAAAGTTCTGCGTTAGCCATGAGTCTTTTCTCCTCTTCTCTTCTTAAATTGATTTGCGTAAGTGTGAATTTTTGGGCGCGCCCTTAAAACGGAACATCTTCGTCTTCCTCAAAGGTGTCGCCCGTGTCGGTTTTTTCGGGCCCTTTCGGGCTTTCCTCTGCCGGTTTTCGCGCCGTTGAGGCCGGACGCTCGTCGGGACCGCCTGCACCGCCCTCCCTGTTGGACCCGATGAACTGGAAATTCTCGAGGACAACGTTGAGTTTGGAACGGTTTTCCCCGTTACTGGTCTGCCACTGGTCAAGCCGAAGGCGGCCCTCGACAAAAAGCGGGCTGCCCTTATGGCAGTAGCGTTCAAGCGTCTCCGCCTGCGCTCCGAAGGCGTCGATGTCCACAAAGGTGGTCTCCTCCTTCAACTCGTTGTCGCGGGTACGGTAACGCCGGTTCACCGCCAGGCCGAATTTGGCGATCTTCAGCCCGGCAGGGGTCGTCCGCACTTCGGGATCCCGTGTCAGGTTTCCCATCAGGTAGACTTTGTTGAACGATGCCGCCATTGAATGACCTCCTTGACGGCCTCAGGCCGATTGAACCACGGCCTGCTTGATCTGCTTGTCGAGACGGATTCGCTCCTGGAGATCACCTGGCAGGCTCGGGGATCCGCTGACATCAATGATCAGGTAGGTATCTCCCGTGTGGTCTTTTTCCGTCACGCGCACAAAGTCGCGCCGACCAAGGTTTTCGACTCCTTCGACGTCCCCCCCCAGTTCTTTGAGGAGCGTGGATACTTTTTCCTCTAGGGTCTCCACAGGGGCATCGTATCCTCGGGTGTCGAGGATCATCGTGATTTTATACTTCCGGGTTGTTTGAAGGCTCATTCTTTGGAATGCGTTGATTAATGGTGTTGATGGCGAGGACGGGGCCTTGCTGAACCGTGAGTTCCAGCTCAGACAAGATTCGTTCCCAGCATTTGGCGAGTGTCTTTGTTTCCTCAACGGAAAATTTTCCGAGGACGTAATCGGTCATCCGCTGGAGGGGCGGTTCCGGGGGGGCGATCCCAATCCGATAACGGGGAAAGGTATCTCCCACGCGGTCGAGAATGTCCTGGACGCCGTTATGGCCGCCGGCGCTTCCTTTCAGCGTCAGTTTGGTCCGCCCGAGTCCCAGCTGGAACTCATCCACAACAACCAGTACTCCGGCAGGCGACCACTTGTAAAAGCGGCACACGCTGGAGATGGCCTTCCCGCTGGCATTCATAAAGGTCTGCGGCTTGAGCAGCAGAACCGGATTGCCGGCGATCTCGATGGTTGCGGTATGGGCATTGAACCGGCTTTCCGGCTTCCAGGAAGCGGAACGGGTCGCCGCCAGTCGGTCGACAGCGGCAAAACCGATATTATGGCGTGTCTCATCGTATCGCGGGCCCGGATTTCCAAGGCCGGCGATAACACGCACCGAGGTCATGTAAAGAACAATAGAAAAGGGTCCGGAAGAAGCAACGCCTCAGGCGTTCTCCTCCTCAGCTGAGGTCATTCCTTCCGCAGGCGCGCTGGCAACGGCTTCGCCCTCGCCCTCGCCCTCTTCTTCGCCTTCCTCAGCCGTGACCCCGCTGGCGCCACCGGAGGCTCCAACACAGGAGACGAGGACTAAATCAGGATCATCGAGAAAGGTAACCCCCTCGGGAGCCGTAATTTCCGCAAGATGCATCGATTTCCCGATTTCGAGATTCGTCACATCCACGGTGATGGTTTCAGGGAGATTGCGGGGACGGCAGCGAACCCGGAGGGTGTGCGCACTCAATTCGAGCACGCCGCCGAAGTTCTTAACCCCGTCAGCGGTGCCGAAGGTGTGCACGGGGATGTCTGCCTCCATGTCCTGGCCACGGACAATTTCCTTGAAGTCAATATGGACAAAGGCCTCGTTGCGGGGATTCCGCTGCAGTTCCTGGACGATGGCAAAGGTGGAGTCATCACCCTCTTCCTCCTTGAGCTCAATAAGGGCCGCGCTGCCGGCAAACTTGCGATAGGCGAGCATGAATTCATGGGCTCCAATCCCGAAAGCCTCGTTTCCGGATTCCCCGTAAATGACGGCCGGGACAATCCCGTTTTCGCGCAGGTGCTTACTTGCCGTGCGGCCAAGCTCGGTTCGTGGTTTCTTCGTCAGCGTAATTTGTTTCATGGGCCTAAAATCCAGCGTTCGCGGTTTAAGAATCGGGAAAAACCAGTGATCGATACGGATCCGAACCCTGAAAGCAAATCTAAAATTCGGGAATTCCCCGGAGACCTGCCTGGCCTCGTTCCCCGTCTGCAAGGAACCCTGTTACCTCTTCAACTACCAGATTTTCCCTTTCACGAGCCGGCTTCGAATCCTTCAGCCTGATCGCCCTGTTTTCTGCTTGCCAAGCAACTGCCCCAAACCAACCTTCGACATTCCTGACAGGCCACCCTAGCTCAGTTGGTAGAGCAGCTCACTCGTAATGAGCAGGTCGTCGGTTCGAGTCCGATGGGTGGCTCCAGTCTTTATCGGGCTGGAGCCTCTCCTCATCAGGAGAACCAGAGCGAAAGAAAGGGAACCGGCCAGCCGTCGATGACAAGATTCAGGGAACCTCCACCGGCAAGGGGACCGCTCATCGATTCGTCATACACCATCTCCACCCGCGCAAGGGCCGTCCCATTGTGAAACACCTTCAGCTGGTAATTCTGCTTAAGGGCTTCGGCGATCATCCGGAACTCACGCTGTTCATCCCTCCGCAGGGAAGCGTAATCGAGCACCCCGGGCAGGTCATTCGCGTTCAGGCGCTCCCCGATCAGCCAGCCAATCCCCTCCACATCGTACCAGCCGTCTTCCGCGGGCGCGTTCTCCCAGAATGCGCCCTGCACGCCGACTGCGGCGATCAGGCTGACCAGGAATGCAGAAGCGCGATAATGCATGCGATTCATCGGAACCTTCTGGAAACCTTATAAAAATATTTCCACTTTATGTAAAGCGGAAACATGCGTCATTTTCCGGACTGGAAAGATGTCCCTGCCCGCGCCTGCCCATATCCGGACTTTCGGGCATCAGCACGTCACGCGCCGGTGGTGCGTGCGGCCAGGGCCTCCACCGGAGCCATCGCCACGGTCAGGAAACCGGGTGCCGTCGTGGTGTAGGTGATCCAGCGGCCATCCTCCGAAAAGCAGGGATGCGGATCGATATGGTAGGCGCGGAAGTCGCGCCAGGCCATCGGGATCGGGGGCATGCGGCTGACAATCGGGATTTCCCGCCCCGTATCACGGTTGTGGAACCAGACCGAGCAGGGCTCGCGCTCATTCCATTTGTAGCACCCGCAATCACCCACGATGTACCGGTTCGCCGCATCACTCATGGCATGCGTGCAGGTCCGTTCCCAGAGCAGGCGGGTCTCCCGCGAATCCGGGTCGGTCTCAAGCACACCCTGCCCGTAGTCGCAGTAGGCAATCTTCCCCTCGCGGGTCCACCACTCGTGGCAGGTCGCCGAATTGCGCCCGAACCAGGCGTCCGGAAGCAGCGGTGCATAACGGGTCAATTTCGTATCCATTACCCAGATACGGTTGTTCATCTCAAACTTGTCCCCCGTAATCGGGTCGGTCCAGTGCCCCAGGTTGACCATGAAGCGATCCGGATCATGCTTGGAAAAGACCGCATGGTGATGCCGGCTTCCAAACCAGCGCAGCGGCCGGAACTCACCGCTGTGGCGGTTCACGGTCGCAATCAGCCAGCGGTTGCCGATATGGCAGTCGAGAAGAAAGGTTTCCCCGTCACAACTGAGGCTGAGGTCGGTGACAAGCTGGAAGAGGTGACGTCCCTTGAGGGCATCCGCAGGCAAGCGGAACATTTCCCGGCAGGTTCCCCCAAGGTCCTGCTCGTAGATACCGTCTTCCAGTGGAATCCAGGCATGATCTCCGTCCCCGGCCAGCATTGGGTTCCCGTTCGAAAGGGTGTGGGGGAAGCGCTCGATTCCGGGATGAGTGAGATCAAGGCGGACGGCACAGGTATACCACTGGCGTGAAGGCGGATCGCAGGCGTAAAACCAGAGGGCCGGATTGCGGCCCCGCAGGCCCGGTTCCATGAAATACCATGCCTTCTGGTAGTCCGCGGTCCGCTCCGTCAAAAGGTAACTCACGGCGCCGCTCTCGGGATCCTCCCAGCGGGTAAAGGCGGGATGCCGGTCAAGAAGGGTCTCATCCAGATGCTGCTCTTCCATTGCCTGTGGAGGATATTTCACCCGGAGACCTTTTAAAAGCAAAACCATCCCGGGTGCCGTAACTTCTCCCTGTTCCCGGTTTTACACCTCGACACGATACCCTTGCCCCTTATCACCTTGAAGCTGATGAGCCTTCGACTGGGATTGATCGGGACCGGAAGCCACTGCCGGCGGGAACACCTCCCCGCCCTCAAAACCATCCGGCAGCACCATCCTGAAATGGTTGCCCTCAAGGCCGTCTGCGATCTCGACTTTCCCGCCGCGGAGGCCGTGGCCCGAGAAATGGGATTTGCCGAGGCCCATCCCGATCTCGAGTCCCTCCTCCGCAAGGATTCCCTCGACGCCATTATCGCCGTAACGCCCGTGCACGCCACTGCAAAGGTGGCCTGCCGCATCATGGAGGCGGGGATCCCCCTCCTCATGGAAAAGCCGCTTGGACAGAACCTCCTGGAGGCCCGCCGCATCACCGCCACTGCGGCCCGAACCGGCACCCCTGTGATGGTCGGCCTCGACCGCCGTTTTGATCCCGTCCTCACCCGGACCGCTGAATGGCTCCGGGGCCGTCCCGTTCGCTGGGTCAGCATCCGCCTGCACCGTAAGGGCCGGACCGAGGCGGGCTTCATCGAGGACGTCATCATTCATCCCCTCGATGTCCTCGCGGGCCTCTTTGGTTCCGTTGAGGTCGAAACGGTCCTTTCCGCCGGCGCGGATATGGGGGAGGCCTTCCATGCTTCCCTCAAGCTCGGGTCCGCGGCCCGCGGGACGCTCGAATGCCTGCCCCACTGCGGGCAGTGGGCCGAGTCCTACGCCTTTGCCGGCCCCGGCTTCCGGGTCGAGGCCCGTTCCCGTGAGGTCTCCGCCGGCCGCGCTGAAGGCGAGCCACATTTTCACTACGTCCCACCCGGGGACGGACGCGGGCGTTCCGCTTACGGCGAGACCAAGGCCTTCCTCGAGGGGGTCCTTTCGGGGTCCCTGCCCGGGCCAGGCCCCTCGGATGTGATCAAAACCACAGCTCAGGTCGAAAAAATCGCCCACCTTGTTCGAACCCCTTTCTGAGCGCCTTTTCCAAGCCGCTTCAGGATCGTCGATCAACATGCCATCTCGCTTGAAGATTGGACCAGTTGGCCCATTGGATAACGGCAGGGTTGTCCATTCTTGCCTTTCTTACCCGCCTGGGCCAACATGAGCCCACCTTCATCTTCTTGTTTCCTGCACATGAAAAAGAAACTCCTGATCACCTTCGCCGTCCTCTTCGTCCTCGGCCTTGCCTCAATCCCGCTTCTCTATCCCGTCGCCAAGGCAGTCCGCTCCCAGCAGCACCTCAGCTCAGCCATCGAGCTGAAAGCCGCCGGCGAGGACCGAACCGCCTATTTCAAGATCCAGTCAGCCTATAATCTCGCCCCCGGAAACGAGGAGATCCTTTCCGTTCTGGGGCCCTATGCCGCCGATGTCCGGCACCCAGACACCCTTCGGTGGTGGATGCAGGCAGCAGACCAGGGCCTCCTCCTGCACGAGGACCTCATCGCCATGGTGGAATACGGGTTCGCCTCCGGTAACCGCGAGGCGGTTCGCCCCTACCTCTTCAGGCTCTTTCAGGAGTTTCCCGGGGATGCCCGCGTTCAGTCCCTCCAACTGCGTTTCCTCCAGGCCGCCCGGCAGGACTTCCAGGCCTTTCTCCTCGCACGGAAAATGATTGAAGCCGGCAACCGGGATGAATCTGTCCTCGCCGCCTATGTCCGGGGCGCCTTTACCCTCGATCGTCTCCCCCGGGAAGATCGCGACAAGGCCCTCGGGACACTCTGGTCCATCACCGGGGAAGAAGGGGCTGCCTCCCTTTATGCAATCCGCGTTCTCTTTCAATTCTGGAATACCTTCGAAATATCCGAACAGGAACAGCTTCAGGTACGGCTCCTGGAACACCCCGGGCACACCTTCGCAGACCGTCTGCTCCTCCTCTCCCTGCTCAGGAACTCGGAACGGGAAGCCCCGGAGACAATTCTCGCCGAGGCTGAAACCGTCTTCGCAGAGGTTGCCGCTTCGTCATCCGATGCCCCCGCCTCCGCCGGCGAAGACCTCGCCGTATTTACCGACTGGCTCAACCGCGAAGGCTTCCCCGAGGCCGCCTTGCGCTACCTTGAGGACCCCCTTGCCAGTGAAGACTCCCGCTTGTTCTACAACCGGCAGATTGCCCTTATCGCCCTCGGTGAAGCCGACAGAGCCTATGAGCTTTCCCTCGAGCAGAATGCCCTCAGCCCCGCGCGCAACCTTGTTCTCAGGGCAATGGCCCAGGAGCGGCTGGGTCAGCGCGACGATCTCAGCCAGACCCTTTCCCTGGCCGCCGAATCCGTCGAGGGGAAGGAGATTGCCTGGCTTGAGCAGGTCCTCCAAAGGTCGGGGGAACGCGACCTCGTTATCCGGATGTTCGAGAAGCTTGAGGAAACGATGTCCAACCCGCTTCCGGCGCGACTCCGGCTCCTCAACTATTATTATGCCAGTGGTCGGGAAGCCGATATTTCCCGTCTTCTCAGGGAAATGGAATCCACCTCCCTGGATTCCACACTTCCCGAAAGGACCCCCCTGCTCTACTTTCAACTCCTTTTCCGGCGCGATGCAGAGGAGACTCGCAGGGCCGTGGAGAGCCTCGTCCTCGAAATGCCCATGATGGCTGATTTCCGGGTCCTTCTCGCCTTTTCCTATGCCATTGGGGGAGAAGCTGAGGCCGCCTCCGAACTCGTCACGGAACTCGGGGAAATCGATGCCTCCCAACAGCGGGTCCTCAATATCATGCTGGCCTACGTCCACCTCGCCAACAACGAAACCGACAAGGCCCGCGAACGCATGGAATCGATTGAGAGGGAATCCCTTCTTCCACAGGAACGGGTCCTTCTTTCCCGCATCATCTAGGTCGACCGGTTGCCCTCACCGGTTTTCCGAGTCGAAGAGGAAGCGTTCCAGAAGCTGCTGTTCCTCCCGCATCAGGTCACTTCGCTCAATTGAGGCAACCACGTTGTGGGCCATGCCCCGGTTTCCGCTTCCCGCAAGAACAAGGGCAAAGGCAAACTTTCCCCGGGGTGAATCAAGGTCAAGGGATACCTCCGAGCTGTCGAGGGTTGCTCGCGCCTTTTCTCCATCCCCTTCAAGCAGCTGTCCAAGAGCAAGTGTGACGCGGAAATGGGAACGTTCCGGATGGGCCTCAACAAGCTGGCTCATCTCGGCCACGGAGGCCTGAAGGTCTTCATCAAGGAGGATTCCAAGATAACAGTCGTTGTTGATGTAAAGCGGGTTTTCCGGTTCAAGATTCCGCATGTAGGCAGTGAAAGCCTTCGCCCGCGCAGCACTTTTCTCCTTCAGAAGCAATTCCAAGTAGGAGAGCGCATCAAAGGTACTAAAGATCAGCCCCCCCTCGAAGGCCGCCGCATAGGCGTCGCGTTGAAGAGAAGCTGCCCCGATCTCCCCCGCCATGGCTGCCAGTTCAAAAAGGCCGCTTTTCTCATCGGGGGTCTGCACGGACTCAAGCGTCCCGGCGACATGGATCCGCGCCTTCTCCCGATCCCCCTCCAGAAGGGCAAGGCGGGCTCGGGCAAGGGATCGCTGAAAGGGACTCAGCAGGGCCGCGTGCCGCTTGACCATCGCTTCCCCATCCGTGTAGCGGCCAAGGGCAGCAAGGGCTTGGTATCGGGCGGAAAAGGCATTCAGATCATTGCCCGCCTCATCATCGGAAACGAGTTCCAGAGCCCGCCCGGCATCGTCATTGGCGACCAGCCAGAATGCGGTTTGCAGCGGATGCTCCCCTGCAAGGCGCTCAACCGCCTCGGCAATGAGGGCCTCACGGCGGTCCGGCTCGAGAGAGATCCTCAACTGGTAAACCCGCAGGAGGATGTCGGGTCCCGCCTCGGGATGCTCAAGGAGGAGTTCACAGATTTGCAGCTGGTCTCCCGCCTCCATTTCCCCATCAGGTTGGGCCAGACGGTCCACCAGCAGCCTCATTGCCCGGGTGTTCTCAGGGGCCTCCTCCAGGACCTTCCGCAGCCGCCCGATCCCGGCTGTTGTCTTCCCTTCAAGGAAATCCTGACGGGCAAGAATCAACTCCTCTGACAAAGTCGGTGTTTCCTTGGCCGCAAGGTCAGCTATCAGGTCTTCCACTTCAGAGACTCTGCCCGACCTCTGGGCTACCATGAGGACAAAGGAACGGTCCCTTTCAGTCGCCTCCTCACGATCGGCAAGGTAGCGCCCGAGCAGGAAGGCCGTTCCGGGCTCGGTCTGCGCAAAATTCAAGGCCAGAGACCGCAGTTCGGGCAGTTCCAGCTGCGCGGTCCCCGCTTCCAGGAGGGGATGGTTCTCCAGATGGGCGGCAATCTGCGAAAGGTCCGCCTCGAAGAGCGGCAGCCCCTCCATCAGCCCGACCATCACGGCCGACCGGAAGGAAAGCACATCCACCCTCTCAAGGAGGTCAAGGAGCAGGGTTTTTGCGCGGACCCGGTTGACCATGCTCCCGGTGGCATAGAGCACCTGGGCCTGCAGGAGCCGGATTCTCCGGTCGGAAGGATACACATTGACAAGCTCATCCAGGAGTCCGAGGCCCGCTTCCACCTCATCGGTCTTGAGCAGCAGATGTAACCGCGCGAATGCCCCTTCACGTCCCAGGGGCTCATGCTCTTCAAGCTCGACGGCAAGTCTCTCAGCTTTCTCCACCTGGTCCTCCTGAAGGGCGAGGGTAATGCGCCGGCTCAGGATTCTTTCCGCAGGCTGCTCCTTTCGCTCCAGGCGGTTGAGCACCTCAGTGGCTTTCTCCCGATCAAAAAAAACGATCGCGTCAACCACCGCGAAGCCCGCTTCCGGGTGCGCGGGATGCTTCCTGAATGCGGCCTCGTATGCCGCCAGCGCGGCAGCTGGCCGGTCCTCCTGTTCATGGCCGAGGCCTTCCTGGTACAGGGCCTCCGCCTCTTTCTCCGGCAGATGAACAAGGAAAAAATACCCTCCACCCAGCACTGCCCCACAGAGGACCAGTCCCATCAAACCCAATCCCATTTTCAATTTGGACATGTAAATGCGATAAAGGACCAGTCGGCATTTCACCAGTCAAAACCGTCAGGAAACGCCCTGTCCCACGCAATCGAAATCCAAATTGCAATCGCAATCGAACGCGATTGCGGGGACGATGGAATTGGTGGTCTGCGTTCGCGTTTGAATCCGCGTTCGATTAGCGAATGCGGATTCGATTTTAGTGGAGGGTCCTCAGGCCGGGGCCGGCGCGGTATCGGCACTCAGTTCCCCGTCATCCTTTGAATCATCCGGGGACGGTTTACGCTTGGCATCCTCTTCCTCTTCGTCCTCGTTGCCGCTGTCCGCATTGTCCTTGATCGTCTCAATCGGGGAACGGATCTCCCCATGCTTGATGATCTCATGGACGTGGACACCTTCAACCGTCTCGAAATCGAGGAGCGCTTCGGCAATTTTCCGGAGGGCATCGCGGTGCTCCTCAATGATGCTTTTGGCCCGTTCATACTGGGTGTTGATGATTCCGGTAATAGCTTCATCAATGCGCTGCGCGGTGGATTCGCTGAAATTCTGGGTCCGGTTGATTTCCTTGCCGATGAAGACCTGGTCCTGGTTTTCCCCATAGGCAACCGGCCCGAGATCGCTCATTCCCCAGTCACATACCATGTGACGGGCGATCTTGGTCGCCTGTTTGATATCATTGGAGGCTCCGTTGCTGAAGTCCTTCGTTTCCAGTTCCTCCCCGAGACGGCCGGCCATGGCGCAGCAGATCTGGTTCAGAAGGTGTTTCCGGGACTGCCCCAGGATGTCCTTTTTGGGAAGCATCATCGTGAGGCCAAGGGCGCGCCCGCGGGGAATGATGGTCACCTTGTGCAGGGGAAGGTGGCCGTCATCAATGATGGCTTGAACGAGGGCGTGGCCGGCCTCATGGAAAGCGGTCATGCGCTTGTCGTCATCGTCCATGAGCTTGCGCCGCTCGCGGCCATAGGCGATCTTGTCCCGTGCTTCCTCAATGTCGTGCCGGTCTACCGCAAGCTTGTTGTAACGGGCCGCGATGAGCGCGCTCTCATTGAGCAGGTTGGCGAGGTCGGCACCGGAGAAGCCGGGCGTGTTGCGGGCCACCGTGAGGAGATCCAGATCCTTGGCCAGTTTTATCTTCCGGGCATGCACTTCAAGGATTTCCTTCCGGCCGTTGAGATCGGGAAGGTCGATGATCACCTGCCGGTCAAACCGGCCCGGCCTGAGAAGGGCGCTGTCGAGGACATCCGGTCGATTGGTCGCGGCCATGATAATGACACCTTCATGCCCGTCGAAGCCGTCCATTTCGACAAGGAGCGAGTTGAGGGTCTGTTCCCGCTCATCATTCCCCCCGCCAAGTCCTGCGCCGCGCTGGCGACCGACGGCGTCGATCTCGTCAATGAAAATGATGCAGGGCGCGTTCTTCCGGCCCTGTTCGAACATGTCCCGTACCCGGGCCGCGCCCACCCCGACGAACATTTCCACAAAGTCGGAGCCACTGATGCTGAAGAAGGGGACGTCCGCCTCACCGGCAACCGCCCGCGCAATGAGGGTTTTACCGGTGCCGGGAGGGCCCACCAGAAGCGCCCCCTTGGGGATGCGGCCCCCGATTTTCTGGAAGCGCTTTGGATCCTTGAGAAAGGAAACCACTTCCGAGACTTCTTCCTTCGACTCGTCGCAACCGGCTACATCCTTGAAGGTCACCCGTTCCTTGTCCCGGGTGAGCATCTTCGCCTTGCTCTTGCCAAAACTCATGGCCCCCTTGCCGGCGCTGCGCAGCTGGCGCACAAAGAGAAAATAGAGGACGAGGACAATGAGAATGATCGGAAGCAGGGTCAGGAGCAGGTCCGCGATGAGGGTACTTGCCGGTTCCTCCTTGAACAGTCCCGATTCCTGAAGAATAAGGAGGCTTTCCTCGGTCAACTGGCCTTCGGCGACAAAGGGCACGTCCTCACCCGAGGTCTCCTTAAGGCGACCGCGGATTTCATGCCACCGGGTCCCTCCCTGGGGAGCCGATTTGAGAACCGCCCCCGGGACAATGCGGCCGTCCTCCCCTTCGCGTGCCTCCTCGATCACTTCCCGCATGGTCAGATCGGTTGGTTGCTGGAGATCGGAATTGGCAAAATACAACAAGGTGAAAATGACAAAAAAGACCAGTAACCAGATGCTCAGCATCCGGAATTGACCTCCGTTGTTAAGGGGCTTGTTGCGTTTTGAGTTGGGTTGATCCGCCATGATACTGGCCTGAAACGTGATTAATGCATTCCGTAAGTCAACTTCAGAGCAGATTTGCTTCCCGGTCCAAGTGCAGCCGCTTCGGCGGGGGGGAACCCTGGAACCCAGAGAATTTCGCCATCCGGGTTCATAATCACAGGCCGGCGATACTTTTCTTCACGGTTCAATTTTGCATCAGTAAAGAGATCCTGCAATTTCCGACTTCCCGGCGCCCCAAGGGGACGATAGCGGTCGCCCGGGATCCACTGCCGAAGGTATAACGGCCCCTCCAGAAAACGGATCCATGCCTCCCGCCGGGGATCGGCATGGCGGTAGGGTTCCCTCCCCGGATCCCAGCTCTCCAGGGAGGCCCGCAGGCAGCGCCCATCTGGGAAAAAGGCCGGTCCGCTGAGGCTGTTCCAGCAAAGCGGGCCCCGCCAGGAAGCCGGGACCGCGGACAGCTCCGTCTTCAGCCTGAGGCAGTCATCCGCTCCCAGGTGAAGAGCCTGTCCCTTTCCAATCGCCACGATTCCGCGGCCAAAAGGGGCCGCGATCAGGTCAAGAAGGTCGTCCACGCTCGAAGCGGGCAGGTGCTGGTCCGCATGATGACGCAACCACCAGGACATGAGGGCCCGCCGAACAAAAGCCCTTGAAAGGCCCCGCAGGGGTTTAACCCCGAATGCCTCCGGATCCGCGGTATCGAGCGAGAGCCCCTCAAGCACCGCATCCACGCCTTCCACCATCTCCGCCATCAGCCTGCGGGTCCGTTCGCATCCGGCATGGGGATTCTGGGGAAATCCTGTCAGTAAGCGCGGCAGGACTTCCACGCGGATCCAGTTGCGGGTATGCCGCAGGTTCCGGTTACTCTTGTCCTCCCGCCAGGGTGCGCCGATGTCCGCGAGCGCACCCCGAATCGAGGCGCGCCTGAGGCCGAGGAGGGGGCGCAGACGGATGTGCCCGTCCGCAAAGGCTTTCACGGGCGCCGGGCTGGCTAATCCAGCCGGGCCACTTCCCGAAAGAAGCCCTATCAACTGGGTTTCCATAAGGTCGTCAGCATGGTGCCCGAGGCAGAGTCCCCCGGCACCGAGGCGGTGATACAGGTCCGTCATCCACTGGTAACGGGCTTTCCTCAATTCGGCTTCCGCCACTGCTCCCTTGGCCGGCATGCAGCCGCCGTGAAACCCCAGTCCGAGGGACTCCGCAAGGTTCTCCACAAAAGCGGCATCGGCATCCGCCTCCGCTCCCCGCTGCCCATGATTGAAATGGAGGACCTGCAACCGGGCTTCAGGGTTCTCCAGAAAACAGTGCAGCAAAAGGACAAGATAAACAGAATCCCCGCCGCCGGAGCAGGCCGCCAGTAACGGCTGTCCGGATGGGATCCGGCGGATATGGATTGTGGCCTCTCCGGGAAGGCGGCTGTGTTCCGGCAACTCACGGAAACGCTTCGCAATGTCCCGCCAGGGGATCATCCCTTTTTTCCGGGGGGTCTGAGGTACTCGCTGCCGAAATGCGGGACGAGGACTTCCGGAAGGCGGACCCGCCCGTCGGGCTGAAGGTTGTTCTCCAGAAGGGCCGCGAGGACACGTGGCAGGGCCAGCCCGGAACCGTTCAAGGTATGCGCGACCTGGAGCTTTCCTTTCCCGTCACGGAAACGGATGTTCGCCCGGCGGGCCTGGAAGTCGGTGAACCAGCTTGCGCTGGAAACCTCCAGCCAGCGACCCTGACCTCCCGCCCAGACTTCAATGTCATACTGCTTGGCATGGGGAAAACCGATGTCCTTGGAACACATCAGGAGGGTCCGGTAAGGCAGACCCAGCTTTTCCACAAGGCCTTCTATGTGGCCGCGCAGGGCTTCAAGGGCCTCGGCCCCCTTCTCCGGATGGACCCACATCACCAGCTCCACTTTGTCAAACTGGTGGACCCGGTTCAGTCCGCGGACATCCTTCCCGTAGCTGCCCGCTTCACGCCGGAAGCAGGGCGAATAGGCGCACATCTTCAACGGCAAATCGGCGGACGGGAGCACCTCGTCCCGGAAAAAGTTCGTCACCGGGACTTCAGCCGTCGGAATAAGATAGAGGTCATCGCCCCCGACATGATACATCTGCCCCTCCTTGTCCGGAAGCTGGCCAGTCGCCAGGGCGCTCGCCGGATTGACACAAAGGGGCGGATGCACCTCCTCGAACCCGGCCCGGGTGTTTTCCTTCAGGAAAAAATCAATGAGGCTGCGCAGGAGGGCTGCCATCTCGCCCCGGAATACCGGCCAGCCCGCTCCGGCGATCTTGGTCCCCCGATCCAGGTCCACGTAATGCGGGAACCAGGGAATGTCGTAGTGCGCAACGGCGGTACCCGAGGGGCTTTCACAATCTCCCCAACTATGGACAACCACGTTGTCCGCCTCCGATTCCCCGTCGGGGACACTCGCGTCGGGAAGGTTCGGAAGACCCATGAAGGCCCCTTCCCATTCAGCCTCCACTTCGCCCTGCCGGGTTTGCAGTGCCTTCACCTCCCGGGAGAGGGCGCGCATCTCCGCCACTTTCGCCTTGAAGGCCTCCGAACCCTTGTCAAGGGCCGCCATTTCCTGGTTGGCGGCCTTCTGGGCCGCTCGCTTTTCCTCCGTCTCCCGAATGATCCGGCGTCGCTGCTCGTCCAGGGCCGCCACCGTCTCCAGGTCGCAGGCAAACTTCTTCCGCGCGACTCCCTCGCGCACCTCGTCCAGATGTTCCCGAAAATAACGTAGATCCAGCATAGCCGATGACCATGCAAATGCTTCCCTTTCTGGAAAGCCCAAAAGCCGTCCTGCCTCAGGACCCGTCCTTCACCGGCACGCCCCACTCCCGTAATCGGGATTCAATGAAACTCACCACGGCTTCATGAGCTTCCCGGTCCCGGCCCCGGATCCGGATCGGCTCCCCGAACTCAAAGCGCACGTCCTCCTGAGGACGAAAAGGCCCGATGTCCTTCAGATGCTTCCCGTTGCTCCAGGCATTGGTCTTCAGGGCGAGGGGTATAACCGGTACCCCCGCCCGCTTGGCCAGCTTCACGCCGATGGTGTTGAAGGTTTTCCGGTCAAAGGCAACCATGCGCGTGCGCTGCGGGAAAATGACAATCGACAGTCCGGCTGCAAGGCGCTCCTGACCCTCCTGCAGGACAGCCTTCAGGTCATCTCGCGGATTCTGCCGCCCCACCACAATGGGATCCCTGGAACGCATGATGTGCTTGAAGACGGGATATTCGACAAGGGATTGCTTGACGACAAAGGTCATCCGCCGGAAAGGCAGGATCATGGTCGGCAGGAGAAAGGTCTCGGCTGTGCTCATGTGGTTGCCGATGAAGACGCAGGGCTCTTCCAGACAGGCGATGTGTTTTGTCCCTTTGATCAAAATTCGTGCTCCGGCCCGCTCAAAGGCGTTCCGCACAATCAGGCTGGCCCGGTACCACGCGACATCGTCAAAGCCACCTTTCCGGGCCAGTACACTCGACCGGAAGACAATCGGAGCCACCCGGCCATAAAAGGCGGCCGTCGGCAACATCCGCGAAACCGGCCCGGCCGAACATCGCTCCGACTCATAATCCGCGTAGGTGGGTCCTTCAAGCTGGGGGATCATCAAAACAAGGATAGCTAGCGTTCTCGGCTTGCCGGTCAAGGTCAGAGCTCCAGACTGGAGGCCATCCAAATATGGCTAAATCCCGCTCCACTTCACTTTGGCGCCCCTCCAACCTGCTCGCGGCAACAGGCATCCTCATCCTCAAGCTCAGTGCCCGCCTGCCATTGCGCCTGACCCGTCTGTTCGGAAAATTCCTTGGCACCCTGATGGCCCTGTTCGTCCCTTACCGCCGGAATATCGGCCTCATCAATCTCCGTCTCTGCTTTCCTGAAATGACGGAACGGGACCGGCGGAGGCTCCTTTTCCGCCACTACCAGTCCCTCGGCATGGGGATCTTCGAAATGGCTGCCGCGTGGTGGAAGCCCGGCAAGGATATCCAGAAAATCTCCAAGGTTATCGGTCTGGAACACATGGAAGCCGTCAAGGCCTCCGGACGCGGAGCCCTTCTTCTTACCGCGCACATGACGTCCCTCGAACTGGCCGGCCGGATTCTCCTCAACCACCATCCTTTCAGTTGTCTTTACCGCAAACCCGACCAGCCCTGGATTGCCCGTGTCATGACCGAATGCCGCTCCCGCCTGATGCGCCAGGCCATCCACTTTGACCAGATGAAGGATCTTATCCGGGCCCTTCTTCAAGGGGAGTTTGTCTGGTATGCCCCCGACCAGGGCAGGCGCATCAAGTACAGTGCCCTCATTCCCTTTTTCGGGGTCCCCGCGGTCACCAATACCGCCACCGGCCGGCTCGCCCGCATGGGGAAAGCCGCTGTTCTCCCCTTCCTCGGATACCGATTGCCCGACGGAAGCTACTGCGTTGAGATCCTTCCCGAAATGGCCCGTATCCCCTCCGGGGATTCCGAGGCCGACGCTCTCGAGGTCAACCGCCTCATTGAAGACTTTGTCCGCAAGGCTCCTGAACAGTATTTCTGGCTCCACCGCCGCTTTAAAAGGAGGGGTGAAGGCTTTGAGGATGTCTACGCTCCCGCCACCAGGCGAAAATGAGGATTTGTCACAGCCTGCCCCCGGTCCATTAATCCCTCCCTGCCATGCTCTATTCCCGCTATTTCGCCATCGCCCGCAATCATCGCCGGCTCCTCTTTATCGGAATCGGAGCCGGCCTTGTGGCAGGCCTCGCAAGCGGGTTCGGCGTTCCGTTCTTCGTCGAGCAGGTCTTTCGCGAGATTTTCGAGGACAGCGAGCGCGACTACTCCCTCAAGCACCTCATCCTCGTCGCCAGCCTCCTCCCCGGGGTCTTTCTCATTCGCGGTATTGCCGGTTACATCAACCAGTATTTTCTCCAGTGGACGATCCAGAATGTCCTCCTCGAAATCCGCCAGCAGCTCTTCGACAAACTCCAGTCACTTCCCATCTCCTACTTTGAAAAGCGCCAATCCGGCGACCTTATGGCCAAACTGGTCGGCGATACCCTCCAGGTCCAGGAGTCCATCCTCATCGTTGCGCGCAACATCTTTGTCCAGCCTTTCACCTTCATCGCCGGTCTCGGCTACCTTATCTATCTCGCGATAAGCCAGAAGCAGGTCGGCTTCCTCCTCCTTCTCATCGTCCTCGCCCCCATCATCGTGCTCCCTGTCCGCTATATCGGAAAACACCTGCAAAGGCGATCCCGTGAACTCCAAAGAACACTCGGGGAGTTGACCGAGATCATGGCGGAAAACCTTCGCGGCGTCGTCGAGGTCCGGTCCTTCAACCTCCAGGGCAGGGAAAGGGCCCGCTTCACGGACAAGCTCAAAGCTTACAACCGCTTTGCCATGAAGATGGCCAAATATTACCATATCAACCAGCCCTTTATGGAGTTGCTTGCCGTCACCATGGTCGCCATTGGCTTTGTCTATTCCTACCGCGAGGGTGTCGGTTTTTCCGCATTCGCAGCCATGGGAGCCGCCCTTTTCTTTTCCGCCGACGCCGTCAAACGGCTCGTCAAGATGCTTAACGGGCTGCAGAAAACAAGCGGTTCCTTTGAGCGTATTGAAACGGTCCTCGCCGAGGAGGAAACGGTCCGCGACATTAAAGATCCTGTCACCCTCTCAGCCCCTCAGGGCAACCTCCGCTTTGAGAAGGTGCGCTTCAATTATGGCGACACGGCCCGGGCACCCGAGCTTCAGGTGGAGGACCTGGAAATTCCCCTCGGGACCGTCTGTGCCCTCGTCGGTCCCAGCGGGGCCGGTAAATCCACCTTTGCCAAGCTCATTCCCCGCTTCTACGATCCCCAGGCCGGGAGGATCCTTTTCGACGATGTCGACATCCGCCGCATCAGTAAGGAACACCTGCGAAAATGGATTGCCTTTGTTCCCCAGGCTCCCGTCCTCTTCAATGGTACCATCCGCGACAATATCCACCTCGCGCGCCCGGAGGCCCGGCCCGAGGAGGTGATCGAGGCCGCCCGCAAGGCCAATGCGGAGGAGTTCATCCTCTCCCTTCCGGACGGTTATAATTCCAAGGTCGGCGAAAACGCCGTCCTTCTCAGCGGCGGACAACGCCAGCGTCTGGCCCTCGCCCGCGCCTTTCTGAAAAATGCCCCCATCCTCCTCCTCGATGAGGCCACTTCGGCCCTCGATGCCGAAAGCGAGGAACGCGTCCAGGACGCCCTCCGGACGCTCTCCCGCAACCGTACCATCATCATAATCGCCCACCACTTCGCCACCATCCGCATGGCGAACAAGATCCTTCTCTTCGAAAATGGCCGCATCCGCTGCAGCGGTGATCTCGATACCCTCTTGCAGGACGATCTCTTCCGGAAATTAAACGAAATCCAGGAAATTCCCCATCGGGAGCTGCCCACTGAACGCCAGAGGAGCAGGCCTTGACCAGGATCGGCATCAAAGAATGCCTGAAAAGTTGGGGAGGCGGAAACCGTTCCGACGCTGGAAATCCCCGCAAGCTATTGACCGGGTCCAAGGCTTTATCCCATTAGGTAACTCGCTTCACTGTGTATTCAAGAATCCCGTTATCGCACGACTTCCATCGAATGGCCTGAACTTCCCTTCCCGGCCTCACTTGTCCCAGGGAATCTCGATATAGCTGGCTTCAATGACACCCGGTTCCGGACTGTGGTGGAAATAAACCCGGCGGCCGTCCCGCGAAAAGGAGGGATTGACGTGGTAACGCAATTCCCAGGTGGTCCTCCGATCCCGGGAAACAACCGTCTGGAGCATGGGCGACGTCTCCCCCCGGCGGTACACCCGGAGCACCACCGGCACATCCCCGTACCAGCTCTCCGTGGCGTAGAATTCCCGGTCGGGGGAAAAGCTGAGGTGGTTCCCGTAACCCGCGAGGGTTTCGAGGAACTTGCCACGGCGATCCCAGCGGCGAACGCTTTTATCGTTCGGGTGTCCGTCGTCGATCTGGTTGTCATGTCCGGCGATGGATTTATCATCAAACCAGCTGAAGTGCATCGGCTTGGGGCCGAATTTGACCGGTTCGCTGCCGTCACGGTTCATCGTCAACAAAAGTTTGTATAGCTCCTGTCGTTCACGACCGACATAGCTCTTGTGCGCGCAGTCTACATTTCCGTGCCGGCAACCGGTGATGCAAAACGCTTCTTTCTCTGTTCCTTTCGGCTCAGGGGCCCGATAACAGGCGGTTTTCTCCCTGCCCCTACTCCCATCTTCGATGATACGGGCTTCTTTACCCTCAGATTGATCATGAAGACGGCCTTGCGGAGCCTGACACCTCTTCCCGGCCTCAAACACTTCACGTCTCCTGACCCGCCCTCTTCCTGTCATTCTCTTGCATGATCTCCTTGCCATATTTCATTGAAGGCAGGTCTTTTGCCCCCATGAGCGTTTTTAGAAATGTCTGGTAACTTCCAGGATTGGATCGCCATCATCTCCTCAAGCGCGAGGGCCACCCGTTCCGGCGTGTGCAGGCGCATGCAGTCATACCGGCCGTTGCAGGTCGGACGCCGCTTGCAGGGGGAACACTCAAGCGGATGGTAAAGGATGCGCGCGACCGGGGAACCCGTCTCCAGGTAGGGCCTGGTCGAGCCGAAAAGGCCAACTGTCGGCCGACCAAGGGCGATCCCGGCATGGGAGAGTCCGGTGTCGACACCCACCAGCCCCCGCGCACGCTCAATGATCCCAAGGGCAAAGCCGATCGGTCGCCGCTCTCCGGCCGCAATCAGCGGAGGACGTTTCATCATCGACGCGATGGCCCTCGTCCGCTCCCCGTCGCCGGGTCCACCCAGAAGGACCACGGGTCCATGGCCGCGCTCCACGAGCAGGTCGCCAAGGCGCGCCCAGGACGCATCAAACCAGTGCTTTTGCGGGCGGGTTGTACAGGGACAGAAAACGACCGGCGGGCGCTCGCAGTGTGCGCCGAGAAAGGCTTTCGCGGCCGCTCCCTCCTCCGGCGGGATCCAGAGGTCCATCGCCACCGTTTCCCTGTCTCCCCCCAGGAAGGCGACCAGTTCCCGATATTCCGAAAGGATCAAGGGTTGCTCCTCCTTGATCACCTTGATCAGCCGGTCGTACAAGAATGCACTGCCATCCCGCCCATTGATGCCAATGCGCTCGTCCGCCCGGGCCAGCCGCGCCCAGATGGCGCTTTTCAGCAAACCCTGGGGATCGATGACAAGGTCGTAATGTTCCTTCCTCAGCTCGCGCAGGAAGGGTTTCAAGACGGCCCAGAATTCCGGCAGGCGACCCCCTTTCAAGGTCCTCACAAGGTCAGGCCGGGGAAAGGTGATGACGCGGTCGAGGAGCGGATGCCCTTTGAGAAGCCCGGAGCCCGACGGCTCCGCAAGCCAGCTCAGACGGCATTCAGGGTAGGTTTTACGGATGCCATTGGCCAGCGCCGTGCAGAAAAAGATGTCCCCGATCGCACTCAGGCGGATGAGAAGGATGTTCATGCCTTCATCAACGTCCTTGATCCCATCCAGGACGCGAGCCGGTAAAGGAGGCGCGCACCGACAGTGCCGTCCCATTCATCGTTCCCGGGGGCGACCTCGCATAGATCGAAGCCGATCAGTTCACGTCCGCTGAGGACCACTTGCTTGATAAGATAGAGGGCTTCCTCCATCTGCAGGCCGCCCGCCACCGGAGTCCCGGTATGCGGGCACAAGGCGGGATCAAGACCGTCGATGTCGAAACTGATATAGACGTTTTCAGGGAGTGAATCGACAATCGCCACCGTCTGGGCAGCCCAGGTCGTCCCGGTAAACCGCGCTTCATGGAGAGCCTGGTCCGAAAAGAGCCGGATCCGGCCAGCCGAATTCTCGATCACCCCCATCTCCGCCTCGCAGAGATCACGGACCCCCACCTGCACAAGCCGGCAAACCTCGGGAAACCGGAGGGCTTCCGTCATGATCGAGGCATGGGAAAAGCGAAAGCCCTCGTAGGCCTCCCGGAGATCCGCGTGGGCATCGATCTGGAGGATTCCAAAGGCCTCGTTGCGGGAGGCCAGCGCCTGTATCAAGCCAAGAGGACTACTGTGGTCCCCTCCGAGAACCCCGACGCGTTTCCCCATATCGAGGTAGGCCCCGGCTTTCCGGGCCAGCCAGTCGCGAAGCTCCGCACCCGCGGCTTCCACTTCCTCGAGAAGGCGGACATGCTCGGAGCCCGGGTTCATTCCGGTGTTGCCCGCCTCGAGCCATTTGAGATAGGGCCGGACCCGGTTCCTCAACGCCGCGTTGCGCTCAGCCCAGTGACCGGAAATCGCTTCCATGGCGACTCCAATCTTCCAGGCCTCCGGTATGTCCGGAAGCAGGTAGTCGATCTGTGGGCTGGCCTCCAGTACCGCCCGCGGGCCGAGGGCCGCTCCCGATCCATAGGATACGGTCACTTCCCAGGGCACCGGCAGAATCACCACCTCAGCCGTGTCCGGGGTGAAGGGAAGGCCGAAAAGCTTGCCCCGTTCGCCTGCACCGTCGGGGTCAAAGCCTCGGATCTGTTGCGCTTTTATAGCCATTGGGGGGACTTTATTTTGCTTTGGTATTCAAGATAAAGCATAATCCCAGATCCCGGGATTCGTCGCCAGCCCGGAAAAACCTCCACCCGCCGGGCCGCAGATCTGGTCTCGACACGGTCCAGCGCTTCAGACAGGCTGTGTCCTATGCCTGCCCGTCAGCCGCAGTCCCGCTCCCCCCTGGCCCGGATGGTCCGCATCCACAGGTGTCTCGTGGAAGGCAATCACCCCAACTGCAGCACCCTTGCCCGCGCCATCGAAGTCTCCACCAAGACCATCCAGAGGGACCTTGATTACATGCGTGACCAACTGGGCCTGCCCCTCGAATACTGCGCGTCAGCGCATGGGTACGCCTACACCCAGCCTGTGACGCATTTCCCCACCATCCCGGCCACCGAGGGCGAGGTCCTCGCCCTCTTCGTGGCCCAGAAAGCCCTCGAGCAATACCGCGGAACGCCGTTCGAAAAACCTCTCGCCAACGCTTTCAGCAAGCTCTCCGAGGTCCTCGAGGACGCCATTACCGTCGGGCTCGATGATCTCTCTGAAACCCTCTCTTTCCACCATACCGGCATCGCCCACACCGACATGGCCGTCTTTCAGCAGGTCACGAGGGCCCTCATGGAATCGCGTCGGCTTGAATTCAGCTACCGCAAGCTCAATTCCCGCCGCCCCGACCGGCGCTCAGTCGAACCGTACCATCTCGCCAGTATCGACGGCCAGTGGTATCTCTTTGCCAACGACCTCGACCGCAAGGATATCCGCACCTTCGTCCTCGGTCGTATCCAGAAGGTCTCCGCCATCGGGCCCCAATTCACGAAGCCCGCGGATTTCTCCCTCCGGGAGCGTCTCATGGGTTCCTTCGGTGTCTTCTCCGGCGAAGGAAGCTTTGCCGTCCGGATTGAATTTGATCCCTTTGCCGCACAACTGGTGCGTGAACGCCGCTGGCATCCCTCCCAGGACCTCGAGGAACATCCGGACGGTGGGCTCGAAATGTCGCTTCAGCTCGATTCCCTTGAGGAGGTTGAGCGCTGGATCCTCAGTTGGGGCGGGCATGCCAAGGTCCTCGATCCCCCACGCCTCAAGCGCCGGGTCCAGGCAGCCCTGCGCGATATGCAGGGCATTTACCGTGAAATGCCGCCATGGTTCTCCGACCTCCATGAGGCCGCCCGCGCCCACCAGCCCGACCGCCTTCTTGAACTGGTGATGGCCCTTGACTCCCGCAGCGAAGCCCCCGGGCAAATGAGCCTCTTCCGCTCCTGAGCCGGCCCCGCCTCCGGGAAAAGCAAACCGGCCTTTTCCTCAGTCCGTCAATGTCCGACCCCTTCTGCTAGACTGGGGGCATGTGGCTCGCAACGCAACACGGCTTCTACTACATCATCTGCAAGTCCGCCCGGGAATTCCATATCCTCGGCCGATGCCGGGAAGATCTCGAGAATCTTCTCCTGCTCACCGGCAAAAACCTCCCTATTCACGACCATCCCCTGGAAGACTTTCGCTACCACATCACCAGTTCCCGCGAGACGTTCGTCGAAATCATGGCCCGCCTCGCCCTCGCCCTCGATTATCCGCGCTTCACCGGCCTCCACTCCAACCCAGCCGGAGAACGCAATCGAATGGAGTCCTTTCATCGCATTTGTACACTCCTCGAAAAAATCCAGGAACAGGCGGATGCGAATCCGAATCCGGAAACCCCGGGAAGAGGCTCAGGATTCCGGTGAGGAAGCGGGATGGCCGGCTGCATCAACAATTTTCCGGGCCCGCGCAAAGCTGCCCAGGTTGCCGGCCTCGGCAAACCCCAGGGCCTTCAGTCGCCGCCGGGCGGTTCCCGATCGCATGCCACTGGCACAATAAAGGAGAACGGGCCGGTCCGCTTTACATCCCGCCCGCCGCACGCCTTCCTCCAATTCGCTCAGGGGAATGTTCTCAGCCCCCTTGATCCGGTCGGTTGCATATTCAGCCGGGGTGCGCACGTCAACGAGTACGCCCCCGGACCTCAGGGCTTCCACCGCTTTGTCAAAGCGCATCCACCCCAGACGCGGAAGGAATAGCCAGACAGCCACAAGAAGGATCAGCAGGATAGATAACCACATGATGGCCGTAACTATTCCCACGCCAAACCGTCCTTCAAGCCGGAAAGCACGATTTCTTCCGGTCTGCTTGCCCCTCCAAAGCCGTGGAGCCGACTTGCTGCAAGGGCCAGTCATTCCTCTTGGAAGCGATTAAACCCATACTCCCACACTTGACAATACGGGCTCCCTTCTATTAAGCATGAAGCATGAAGACGACCTTGGAGATATCCGACCATTTGCTCGCCCGCGTGAAAGGGCTGGCGCGCAAGCGAAAGACGACCTTGCGGAGCCTGACGGAGGAGGGATTAAGAAAGGTATTGGAAGCGGAGGAGGCGGCGAAAAAGGGGCCTCTGCATCCGGTGACGTTCAAAGGCAAGGGCCTTCAACCTGAATTCCGGGAGGCCTCATGGAGGGAAGTCCGGGAGGCGGCATACGGGGACCGATGATTGCCATCGACACGAACCTCCTGGTCTACGCGCACCGGGAAGACAGCCCCTTTCACCAGGCAGCATTGGCGACGCTGACAGAGCTTGCCGACTCCCGCCAGCGCTGGGGCATTCCCTGGCCATGCGTGCATGAATTCCTTTCGATCACGACCCACCCACGGATCTACAATCCGCCAACCCCGCTCAAGGTGGCATTGGCGGCCATCCAGGTATGGCTTGACGTGTCAGGCTGCGAGTTACTCGGAGAGGGTCACGGATACTGGGAAACGCTCAAGGGTCTCTCGCGCAAGGCCAGGCTGCAAGGGCCCATGATCCATGACGCACGCATCGCGGCCCTTTGCCTGCATCACGGAGTGAGGGAATTGTGGAGCGCCGACCGCGACTTCTCCCGCTTTCCCGCGCTACGGACGCGCAACCCACTTTGATCCGGTCGGGCAATGGGGTCGGCCCTTGGATTCGGGATTCGAGACAGATGCCCGGGCAATCCTGACGGGGGGACAATTCCCCGACATCCAGGGCCTGATCCCCTCGGCGTCGTTGCCTCCTTCACCCACGGCGCTGGCGCCGGAAGGCAAGGCCGAGGGCGGCAAGCAGGCCGATGACCAGACCGGCGTGGGCCGGTTCCGGGACAACGGCAAGATCGCCTTCCATGAGGACCGCCACCGGGCTCCCTTCAAAAAGGATGCCGACATTATCGGTGAAGCCGAGGATGCCCGATGGGCCGGAGGCCGCGTATCCAAAAAACCGATACTCAACACTCCCCGAGACGGGGTCAAGGGCGAGGTCGCCGACGCTTTTCACCAAGCCGTCACGCGGATTGGTATCGAGGAAAAGGGCGGAGGCAAAGGCGTCCCTGCTGGTGCGCAGGTCGATCCGCAGGGGACTGTTTTCAAGACCATCATCCTCATAGTAGAAAAGGAAGGAAGTCGGATCGAGGGTGTAACCGGGAGCGACTTCAAAGCTGAAGGAGACGTAGGAACCGCTCCCGGTACCCGGAAACACGTTTCCCGTATCCCAGTTGCTCGAATCGTAGAAACCGGGGAAAGCCGTATCCGCGTTCAGGTCCGGACCGCGGTTCAATTGGACAGCGGTGACATTCGGATCACTGCTTTGCCCGGAGAGGGGACCTGGACTTGATTCCCCATCAATGGCGAGGGTGACAATGCCGCTGAGATGGGAAACGCCGCACAGCAGAAGAGAGGAAAGAAAAAGAAATAAGCGTCGTGATGAAAACGGTTTCATATCAATCAGGGAGCCGTGAGGGTTACGTTCAGGCGAACAAAGGAGGGATTACCAACGGTCGGAACGGGCATTTTGACGGAAACCTCCTCGTATCCATCCCCGAGGTCGACGACGGTCACCATCTCGGGCTCCGGATTGTGCGGGGCCCAGTCATCCTTCAACGTGGAACCCGTTTCGATTGTCATCGAGAGGTCCGTTGTCCCCGCCTTCCGAACGAACGTGAAATAGGGTTCGCCATTTTCGCCATCCCGGTTCATGCGCGGCCTCCGCTGGGCCTTGTCCGGACGGACGGGATCCGTCCCGAAGGCATATTCAAGGAGGTTGGAAAGCCCATCCCCGTCATAATCGTAATCGGGGGAAGCGAACTCGGAGTCGCTCGAGAGGCGCTGGAAATACGTTTGCTGAAATTCCTCGTAGCTCTCAAGGCTCGAATCCTCGACAAAGACAGCCGTTATCGACCGGTCCGCGGTCATGCTGACAGTCGTGACGGCGGCCTCCAGGTCAGCGATTCCCTCCCCTATCCAGCCGTCAAAAAGATAGGTCTCTGCCGGGACGGCTTCAAGCGGAACAACGCTGCCGTTGGCAAACGTTCCTCCGGGAGTGACGGTCCCTCCGGAAGAAGGGACAGCATTCGTCGTGAGGGCCCAGACAAGTTCGGACACCGTGAAGGTCTCCGATGTCCCCGTGGCGCTCCCGCCGGTTTCGGTCGCGGTCAGCTGGGCACTTCCGGACTCCGCCACGGTTAGCGGCAGCCCGGAAAGGACCCCGCTGGAAAAGACCGGCGTTTGCCCACCGCCTTCACTGAGGGCGAGGTTGCCGGAGATATCGGCTGTTCCGGAAAACGCATTGAGGACATCCCCGTTCGCATCGAGGGCACGAATCGTAACACTAAAGGAGGCCCCGACGACCTGGTCGCCAACAGGATCAAACACGAATGAGTCAACTGTCACCTCCTCTGCATCGTAGGGAAGGACCACGGCTTCGGCTGTCACCGAACCCCCTCCGTAGGCGACCGTATAGGTCATAACCCCCTCAAGGGCTCCCATGCCTCGGAGTTGGATGTTGAGGTCAAGCGGATTGGATGGATCCAGATTCCGTTCACCCGCGGAATCGAGAAGGTTGTCGAGATTGAAGAATGCCTCCGAGGCCACTGCCCCGTCACCCACCACTTCAAAGAGCGGATAGGCGAGCCCGGGCGAGGAAACCCGTGCAATCGCGCCATGGCTCAACTCAGGGGCGCTGGCGGAAAAATCAAGGACCAGTTGGCGTGATTCCCCGACAAAGGCGTTTTCAAGCGCAGTCGTCACCGCGACAGGATCGACCGGTCCGTTTCCCGTAAGATCCTTGTCGTTCGTATCGAGAACCCGGGGACGCAGATAATAGGTCGTGCCGGGATCCAGGCCGCTTACCCGGGCCATGAGGAGATTTCGTATCTTGATTTCCTCCTTCAGGGCTCGTCGGGAAATCCTTCTCTCGTAATCGCTACTGACGCTCCGGTCACCGAGGTGCAGCGGAAAGAATTCAACGCTTACACCTGAACCGACCGGTTCTGTCCCCCCGCTGTCGAGAAAAACCTCAAGATCGGGCTCACCTGTCCCCGCATCCGAGACCTCCCAGACAAGGTCGGCGGAAAAGGGA
The DNA here is from genome assembly GCA_041685165.1 of Oceanipulchritudo sp. Taxonomy (GTDB): domain Bacteria; phylum Verrucomicrobiota; class Verrucomicrobiia; order Opitutales; family Oceanipulchritudinaceae; genus Oceanipulchritudo. The sequence goes on from JAWLGH010000009.1 coordinate 60,919, forward strand.
GTCACGTTTCCAGCCTCAACCCCGGTTATGTCGACCGCCATGGCAGGGGCAGATCCCAGCAGGCATCCGAGAAGAGCGGCAAAGAACGTCAGTGGCAAAAGGCGGTGAGAGAAGGGGCTCATCAAGGATTCTCCTCCGTTTCTTTATCGGAGTTCTGGTCTTCGGGGGCAGGCATCCGGATCGAGGCTTGTCCGCGACGCTCGAATCCAGGACGGCCGCTGAATTCCATCGCAAATTCCCCGCCGGCAAGGACGGCGACACGCTTCAGGCCACCCGCGCGGAGGCGCTGGGCAAGGGCCGCCGCGCTAGTGTGATCGTCATCGACAAGGACAATCAATTCATCCGTGCGGGGGGCCTTCCCCTTGAGGAGGGGATTCTGGTTGGAAGCCATGAGGGAGGCGCCTTCCCCCCGCCCCCGGTTTGACGGAAGGAGGGCCTTGGGAGAACCAGTTCCGATACGCGCATCCGGGAAATGATCGCGAAGGCTCTCATGGGACGCCCCTCCACCCTTGCGCAGGTCGTAGATGACGAGGTCCGCATCCCTGTTTTTTCTCAGGCCCTGATAGGTGATGGTCGGATCGCTCCGCTTCCGGAAAGCCTCCTTCGACGTAGTGACCCCGGAGCGGGTTTCCCAGGCGGCATATCCACCCTGGAGAAGGACGGGCTCGATCCCGGGCTTTTCGGCGAGATACTGGAGAGCCTTCTCCATATCCAGCTGGCCGAGGCCGTCGCCGTAGACAATGACTTCCCCGATGCGGGGCAGGCGGCGGTTCTGCAGATGCTCAAGGGGAATATTCACCGCATTGGGAATATGGCCTTCGGCATAGGAATGGGTCCGGCGGACATCGATGAGAAAACGGACCTCGCCACCGACAATCCGGTCAGCCAGTTCCTCCACGGAAAGGGAGGCCGCGGTCAACGGGAAGGCTCCTGTCAGGAGAAGGAGGAGGAAAGGCAGCCAGCCCCGGTGAAGGCCGGCCGGGAAAAAGGAATACAGGAAAAAGTTCATGGGAATTCGATCAATCACGTCTCGGGTTCCAGTCGTTGACCTCGGAGGCCATGTCAAGGATGAGGACAGCCGTCGTCGGAATACGGAAATTCGGGCCGAGGAGCCGACCGGATTCGCTGACCACGCTTTGCCAGAGTCCGGCCCGCGCATCGAGCATGCGGACGGAATTGACGGCCCCGGACCCCAGGGATTCAACCAGTTCATAGGCACTGAACTCCGAGGGAAAGCCGGTGTAGGTGACGACCTGGATTCCGGGGGACAGACTCAACACCCGGTCATCGGCCTGTCCGAGGTCAAGGGCCACCGAATCGGCAAAGCGCATCCAGAGAAACTGTCCGGCCTCGAGGGGGAAATTGGTTCCGGCGGGGACTCCGGCATCACTGTCCCAGAGAGCCTCTTCCCGGGTCACCTCCGGACTGAGCTGGGTGAAACGGCTCACCTCGGTGACGCCGACACGCGTCTGCCAGGTATCGAGGAGGCTGAAGGCATCACCGAAGCGGTCCACGAGGGCCTGGGTGACGGGAACCGCATTGTAGTTGCCACCAATGAGCTGCAGGGCCGGTATCGGGGAGAGCCGAAGATCGTAGCTGGTATCCGTGGGACCGGAGCTTCGCTGCCAGAGGAGGAAGCCTCCGCCCTCCCCGCCAAACTGGTTAAAGGCCCGGTCGCGGGTAAGGGGGACCGAAAGACCGGTGTCGAGATCATGGATGCGCAGGTTCGCACTTTCCGGGTCGAGGGAATTTTCGTCGTAAAGGACAAAGCGGTCCACGAGCACGGGATGTGCCTCATCGTAGGGTGTCGAGGTGACCCGGAACTCGTTGCCGCCGATGAGGTCGTACCCGTAGATGTCGACCTGGGTATTCCGGTTATCCTGCCAGACGACGGTGTTGCCGCGGACGGAGGGGAAGAACTGCCCGTAGACGGAAGTGGTCAGGCGGCGGACCTCCCGGGTTTCAAGATCGGCATAATAGATTTCACCGTTTCCGACATCCCGGAAGTCCTGCCAGACAAGCTGGCCGGCATGGATATCGGCCTGAAGCTGATCCTGGCTGGACGGGGAGACCGTGAAGCGCTCCCCGCTGTCGAGGTTGTAGGCCACAAGGAGCCGGGGTGCGTCGGGATCACCGACCGGTCGCTCCTGGTAGACAATCCAGGGCCAGTCCACCACCGGGGCCTGTTCATTCCGGTCAGGAGTCGACGTGATGGTGCGGATACCGGCTGCGGGATCGGCAAGGTTAAAGGCCTCAACATCGTAGTTGCTGTTGCGGAAGACCTGCCAGACAACCCACTGGCCGTCGAGGTGCGGTTGTTGCTGGGGAATGCTGTCGTCGGTCAACGGAACCGGTGAGGCACCGGAATCTGTCAGGTCAAGACTGAGGATATCCCAATCGTTACCGATGCGTTCCTGCCAGACGGCATAATTGCCCCGCACCCGCAGGGCCCGCGGGCTGTTGGCCTCGCCGGACACGATTTCCGTTCCATCCGAGAGGTCTTCAATCCGCACCAGCCGGGTAACAAAACCGCTTTGTCCGAGAGGGTCAGTGAGCCGGATGCGGACCGTATACCAGCCGGGACTCTGGAGGATTCCGGCGTCATTGCGTCCGTCCCAGACAAAGCTCTGCGGGCTCCCGGCGACATCCTCCATGACCGTTGAAGAGACGAGGGGAAAGGCGGAAAGGTCGGAACCGTAGTCCGGGTCGACGGTGAAGGGAAAGCGCAGTTCCTCGGTATCGTCAGCCGATCCGTCGGCATCGGTATTGAAACTGAGGACGTGCTCCCCGGGGACAAGGGCCTCGACGCCGAAGATTTCTCCGGCGGCAAGGGGGGCACGGAAGAACCCGTCATCGACGGTCCAGCGGTATTCCGTGAATCCCGAGCCGTCGAGGGCAAGGTCGAGAAAGCCCGACGTCGCCGGCTGGCCTCCAAGGCCGGTCAACTGGACGTCATTTCCGGATCCGGCTTCCCAGGTAAAGAGAAGGGCCTCGGTGCTCTCCGGATAGGTCCCGTGCTGCGACCGGGCGAGGACCTCAAGGGTCACCTCCCCGGAAAGCCCGGCCAGCGAAAGGGGCTCCGCGGCCGCGGTCTCGGGGCTCCATGCGGCCCCGTTGAGGCGATACTTGTAGAAGTCGACATAGTCCCCGGCAACGGTCAGATCGATTGCCGAAAGCGGACTTGGGGACGGCGGGATCCCACTCACCCGGGGAAAGGCCCGGACACCGGAGAAAACGTCAATTTCCGCATCGACCTGCGTCGGGCTGTTGGCCACTGTGAAGTCCACCCGGGCGGCATCAGTGCGTGCCGAGAGGACATCCCCCTTGAGGAAAAGCAGTTCCTCAGCGGTGTTGACGAGGTCGAAGGACGGTCCGCCTCCGGGAATGATCAGGCGGGCAAAAGCCTCCGTCTCGACATTTCCGGCAGTGTCCTCGGCAAAGTAGATCACCTCGTAGGTCCCCGGTTCGTCGAACGAAAAGGGCAGCCCCGGGACAAAGGGCCCGTTGTTGACCTTGTAGGAGATATCGACCGCATTGATGTCTTCAGAGGTGAAGTACATCTGCGTATCGCGGGTGATGTAGTAATTGTCCCCGTCGCGGGTCACTTCCCCGGCAAAGCGGAGCTGGGTCTCCGGTGGATCCGTGTCCTCCGGAACCGGAGCGTACGTGATGGTGTAGGTGTAGGACCCGATGTCGTAGCGGTCGAGGATGTTGAGGTAGGTCAGCTTGTTGTTTGTGATCGGGTCGTAGCGGATATTGGTCCAGATGTTATGAAGGTTGATCACTTTGCCGTCTGAGCGGACCACGCGCTCAAAATCATATTTGGCCTGGCCGGGATCATCGAGGCGGACGTAACCCCAGCCCTCAATGATGGGATGGGCTTCAACCTTGAATTCCCGTCCCTGGAGCCCGGAAAGGATGGCGGCATCCTCGACGTGATTGACGGGCAGGACGTTCCCGTTGGATTCATAGAGGGCATCCGGGATCCTGTCCGCATCACGGTCCGTGTCGGCGAGAAAATCGAGGATGTCGTCACGTCCGGGCTCGTCATTCAGCACCTCGGCAGCGATGAAGTGGGCCTCGAGGGATTCGATGAGGGAGGTCTCCTCCCCGCCCAGTTCCGCCGCATGGGTGTAGCTGGCCTCAAATTCAATGAATTCCCCGGAAAGGGAAGTGATCATGTCCCAGGCGCCCTTGCGGGCCTCGCCTGGCGGGATATCCCCGAGATCAACGGTGAGCGAGCTGTTGTCCAACGGGGAATCCTGGACCCGAGAGCCAAGCAACTGGGCCACGAGGAGGAGTCCCTGCTTGTTCTCCACGATCCGTGGTTGCTCGGATTCGATCTGGACCTGGTTTGCGGTCGCATAACCGGTATTGTGAACAAGCACCCCGAGGGTGAACGGTATCGGGCTTTCCACTTCCTCGGTAAAGGGATCATCACCCTGGACATCCCGCGGTTGGAAGTAGGTGATCGTGAACCGCGGTTCCGGTTTCACCGTGATGGTGTCCGGAATGACCAGAAGCTGGCTTTCCGGGATCGCCACCCCGCCCATTTTCCCGCCCAGGCGGCAACCGACGCGGTAGGAGATACCCTGAGGATTGGTCCCCCCCGCATCCGGTTTCGGTATGATGAACCAGCGTACGATGGCCGTCCGGGTGGGGCTGATCACGCCGGTTCCATCGATGCGGTTGATGTTTGTCAGGGTCGGTTGCCGGACAAAGAAGTAATCCGAGGCGTCAAAATCCTCATCCCCACTGGAGGCGTTGGGATTTTCAAAGGTCAGCTCGGCGGAAAAGTCGGTAATAGCGTCCTCGGAGAGGTTGTTCGTGATCTCAAGGGTCGCCTCGAAGCCAATCCGTTCCGTGGTCAGGGTCTGCAGGATCTCGATTTTCACGCGGGCGCAGGTTCCCTGGAACTGCTGCTGCGCGGTGAGCGTCGGCAGGCAGGCGAGAAAGAAGCCCGAAACCAGTGTCAAAAGGCGTGCGTTTCTCATGGCTGGCCTCCTTTCACCTGACCGAGGGGCGTGAGTTTTGCGAAGTGCCCGGGGGCAAGGTTCTGTCCACCACATAAATCTTCAACGAGGATGCCATTGGCAAAGAAGGCGTTGTCGCCCTTGAGCTGGAAGGTGTAGACGCGCGTCGGGGCTGCCGTGCTTTCAAGGCCGGCTACCTGGACAAAGCGGCCCTCGCGGGTCTGGAGCCAGTCGCCCTCGGCCAGTTCCCCGGCCGGGCGCCACCCTGTTCCATCGACCCAGATCCGGTGTTCGGGTGTCGTCGTCACTTCATTTCCGTCGGAGAGGGCAAGGGTCAGGGTCTCGTCGACAACGAGGGAATAGGCCTGCGCGATCTCGGATTCATAACCGTCAACGTCGCTGATTACCCGGTCGCCGCGTCGCAGGGTCTCGATGGGACGCTCGCTCCCGTCGGCCATCTCCACAAGCGTTCCCGCGACAAAGCAGGCGTCGCCGTTTCCGGAAGTCGTCGGACCTGAATTGGGAGGAGAACCAGTCGCGTTACCGGGATCCCCGTCACCGTAAAGGAAGGAAAGGTCCATGCACTTCAGGGCCTCGGTCACAAGGGCAATAGCGAGGTCTCTGGGATTGGTCGGAAAGTCCTTGATGGCATTAACCGTCTCGAGCGACTTGAGGGTCACAATGGCCGCGGCGGCGGCGACTCCCGGGGCTCCATCCGGGCACTCAAACTCGGCCCGCGCGGCCATCCGGACAAGGGCTGCTATGCCCTGGACAAAATCCTCGTCACTTCCGGGACCGTCGCACATCGAGAGCGGGTTGTAGCTGATCTGCGGACGGGCGCCGGCGAGGGCTCCACCCGGGCCGTCGATCGCAGCCTCCCCGAAGCCGTAGAAAATGAGCTTGGCCGGAATCTCGACCGTTTCCTGGGCCTTGAGTTCGGGGAGGTAGTCGATGAGCGGGATGAGCTGGGCCCGGTCGTTGGAGACCCCGGTGACCTCCACGTCAAAGACGCTTATGAGGCCGTGGTTGGTGAGGGTAAAGACGACGTCGAGTTCGAAGGGCTCGTTCGTCTCAAAATCAAACTGGGGTGGGTCATAAACAATGACCGGTGAAGGCACCCGGGTCTCAAAGGTCTGTTCAAGCTTGATTTCGTACCGGTCCGTGAAGGGAACCGGGACAACGGAAAATTCTATCGAGACAAGGCTCTTTCCGAGGCGCACATCGACGCCGTTGGTCTGGTCAGCAACCACGTTAACCGTCCCGGCAAGGGAATCATGGCTCGGGGCGGTGACGGTCCATGACCACTTGCCTTCCTGCACGTCCCCGAAGTCCGCATAACCGTTGGCGTCCGTGTAGATCGGTCCCCGCTCGATCCCGAGGGCAACATTACGCATCCGGATGGTGGCGTTCGGAATCGGCAGGACAAGGTTGTTGTCGACGTAGAACTCCACGTCCCCGCTCTCCGAGGAACTCACCTGGGCAAAGAGATTCAAGCGGTAATCGGCAACGGCGTTGCTTCCCGAAACGAGGATGAAATCGTCATAGAAGCCAACGTCCGTGTCCTCAGGCGGAGTATAGACAACCGTGAAGGTGAAGGTCTCGCCCACCCCGAGGTCGGGAAGACGGATATCCCCGCTGGCATCGGTGGGAAGGGTGACCTGCATCCACGGCAGGTCCTGTGGGGGCGTCAGGACAACATCCTCAAGCGGCCGCAGGCCGCGGTTGGTCATCGTGACCTGGCGGGAGACAATGTCACCCTTGTTGACCGTGAGGTCGACGTAGCCAACCCGCGGGCTGACCACATCGAGGATCGGGATGGCCGGAAGCAGGGACACGGCACCGGTAAAGGTCGAGCTGGCTCCCTCGGCCGAGGTCACGGAGATTTCAACGACGGCGTCGTCCGGGGCGTCGAGGTCCGAGGTGAGGCGAAGTTTGACGGGGGCCTTGCGACGTCCGGAAACGGGGCTCCGGACGGGTTCCCGGAGGCTTGCGACCAGGCTGTCGATCTCGGTCTCCGCACCGTTTTCATCCACGGTGTAGGCGCGGGTGGTGACGGTGAAATCGCTCAGGGGCCGGTCCCCGACATTGATCAGTTCAACTTCAAAATCGGCAAAGTCGTTCTTCGACATCCGGATGTCGGCTCCTGCCGGGGAAAGAAAGCTGCGGTAGAGGACAATCGTGGTCTGGTCGATCTGGTCGATGACCTCGGGATGGGCGGCCCAGATGTGAATTTCACCGCCGACGCCCACGGAGGGATCATAATCGTAGCTGTAGTCTCCGTTCCCGTCGGTGGTGATGTCGCGGTAAAAGGTGAATCCCTGGACTTCAAACCCGAGGCGCAGGGGCACATTCGGCACCGGAAGCCCGCTGTCGCGGTCCAGCGCCTGTCCCGTGATGGTAATGGTTTCGTCATCACTGTAAATGTCCCTCGCCGTCGATGAGGTTCCGGAATACGGGGTCTCGGTGAGGTTCGACCCCATGCGGCCGCGCAGCGGGCCGGTCTGGTCCTCATTGCTCGAGCCCACGCGGTAATAGAGGGTCTCAAGGGTCCCGATAAACTCGGCCTCGCCGGTATCGGAAAGGGTGATGGGGACAAAGACACCCGGGACCGGGAAGCTGACGGATTCACCCGGGTCAAGGCGGAAAAAGCCGTCACCGTCGGCGTTCAAGGTCAGTCCGCTGATAAACTCCTCCATCAAGGTCACCGAAACCTCCTGCCCGTCCTCGTTGAAGACGCTGATGCTGAATTCACCCGGCTCGGACCCGGTGTCCCGGACGAGGACAAGGTCCGCTTCCGTCCGCCCGCGGTTGGTGAAGGTGACGGAGAAATCGGTCAGGCCACCGGCAAGCGGAGCCTCTGCCGCGGAGAGGGATATCGGGGAGCCGCTTCCGGAAGCCGGATCGAGTTCCCGTGATTTCCGGTAGCGGACAATTCCGCCTCCCGGACCCCGTTCAGTCGCGGCGGTCACGGTCGTTGTCTGCGTGAACCCGTCCTCCAGAGGCGAAGGGAATACCTGGAGGGTCTCGCCCTCTCCCCCGGCGGGCACCGTGAGATCGAGGTCACGGTTGCGCAGGAGGGTCTCTCCCGTGCTCAGCTCGCGGCTCAGGCGGATGGAGGCAAAATCGATGGCGTCATTGCCATTACGGCTGTCGAAAGACACCGCATAGCTGTCAAAGAAACCGGTGACAGAGGGTTGTTCCGTGCCGTCATCATCCTCATTGAGAAGGAAATCCATGACCACGGGCTGAACAATGATCTGCCTCGGGGCACTTTCCTGTCCCTGCTCATTGACGGCCGTAATGGCGTAGGTGACCGGCTGTCCGCCGATGGGCAGCGGGTCACTGTAGAAGGGGCTGGTCAGGATGGCCGCATTCTGGCGAGTGCCGTTGCGGTAAAGGTTGTATCCCTCGGTGATCGCATCGGTCTTGTCCCAGGAAATTCGGACCGGCTCATTCCCCTCCACGAGGACGTCGACATCCTTCACCGGGCCGAGGAACATTTCAATGCTCGCGACCCCGGTCAGGGCATGGTTGCCATAGACATCCGAGGAGGCGACCTGGTACTCCATCACGCCCCGGGGCGGAAAGTCACGCAACTCGAGGGGTACCGGTGAACGGACATTGAGGGCCGTTCCATTCCGGTAAAGGACGTAGTGATCGGGGACTTCACCGCCTGAGGGAGGATCATAACGGACGACAACCCCGTTGACCCCGAGTTCGACGGAAATGTTCTCCGGTGGAGGCGGCGGGGTACGGTCGGAGGTCACCGTGAAGGCCGGGGACGGGTCCCCCTCGGCGCCGAGCCGGGAAGCGGTCACGACATAACGGTATTGCCCGTCCTCCGGCGGGAGGTCGATAAATTCCGTCTCGGCAATGCCCTCGGCGACAAGGAAATTGGGGGTTCCCGACTGGGAGGACGGTACCCGGTAGAGGTTGTAGGTGTCGGCCCGGTAGGCTTCCCGCCAGACCAGCTCAACCCGACCCCCGGAACGGGTCGCCGCGAGAAGCTCTGCTGGGCGGTCCGGAGGATCCGGGAGAAGGGTGTTATAGATTTCATAGGTACCCCCTTCCGTCAGAAGGGTTCCCTCATTGCCCACGGCATCGGTGACTTCAAGGAGGAAAATCCCGTCGCCTTTGCCCATTTCCGGGAAAAGGGTCAGGTTCCCGCTCCAGACGTCTTCCGAGCCAGTGAGGGAGATATCGACCTCGGCCCCCGTCGGCGGCGACCAGCGCAGGCTTGGCGTGGTGCCGGGCTTGACGGGTTCGCTCAGTTCGAGGGTGAGTTCGATCTGGCGGGCATTAAGGACCTGCAGCGGGGAGGCGATGTTCGTCCGCAGGATGCCCGTCGGGCGGGTGAGGTCGACGAGGAGTTCCGGTCCCACCGGGGGTCCGGAAAAGAGGTTGCTGTCCTCGTCACGCGCGGTCAGGAGAACCTCGGCTTCCCCGGTGCGCATGGAGATATCCGAAACCGTGAAAACGGCCTCCCAGGTCTGGGCCGCGGTCTCCGTCAACGGGACCGCAATCGGCAGGCGCCGCCCCTCCGGACGGATGGTCAGGGAAGGAATGTCCTTCAGCGGCTCGTTCGCCTCAAGGGTGATGCGCAGGTCGCCGCTGCCGACGGGCATCGGCTTGTCATAGAAAACCTCGATCACCGGCGGCGTGTCGTCAAAGAAGGCGCTCACTTCATTGGAAGCCGGACTGGGATTATTGGCGGCGTCGTAGCCAACGACACGGAAAAAGTACTCCCGGTTGGGCTGGTCTTCAAAGTCGAAATTCTGATCCTCAATGATGTCGCTCGCCCCCAGGGCCGTGGAGGTGTCCGTAATCGGTTCCGGATCCCAGAAGACCTTGAACCGGACAGGCCGCTCACCTTCGGTTTCGGCAAGACGCCACTGCAGGAGGAGCCCGGTCTCCGGATCGTAGAGGGGTTCCTCCATCACCGGGGCCAGCGGCGACTGGGTGTCGCTGGTCACGGTACGGGCAAGGGAGGCCGTGCTCCCGGCATCGTCATAGGCGGTCACGACAAGGGAATTGTCGCCCTCGATGAGGGGTACGGCGGAAAAGCTGAAGTTACCCGCGGCATCTGTCACCATGCTGTCGATACGATTTCCGTTGATCGAGACCCGGACGCTCGTCTCCGGTTCGGCGACCCCGGTGACATCAACGGTGTCGAGCGCGATCAGGAGGTCATCAGCCGGGCTGCTGAGGACGGGACGCTCCGGGGGAAGGGGATCAATGGTGACATTGATGGCGCGGGTGGCGAGGTTGCCGCTCAGGTCCTCGACAACCAGACGCAGCCGGTAGATGCCGCTCTGGAAGCCACTCAGGTCCCAGCGCTCGGAAAGGGCGTCGGCGGGAGACGAGAGCTCCGTCTCGCCGTCGATTTCCATCCGGATCTCGGCGATCCCGACCGGTGATTGGCCGGCAGCATCCACGATGAAGGGCCGTTCAAGGGTGTCGCCCTCGGTGATATTCCAACCGGTAATCCCGGGCCCCTCGTCAATCAGGGTCAAGTCAAGCTGAAGCTGCGCGCTCTCGCCGCCTGTCGGGGAAAGGAACTCGGCAAAGAGGGTCTTTGTCCCCGCGCCTTCCGAGAGGGTGACGGTCTGGTCCCATGGCTGGGTGAGGAGAAACTCCGTGGCCGAGTCCGGATGGAGCTCAATGAAGGGGATACCGGCGAAGGTGCTGTCCTCACTGACGCGGTAGGCGGCCGCGTTCATGGCCCCGAAGAGGAGATCCACCTGGTCGTTGGTGGTCTGGAGGATGGGGGCGTCAAGGGCAAACCCGAGACCGAGCAGGGGTTCCTCCCCAAGGTTCCCACCCGCATCGACTGGGCCTTCAATCCGGGTTCCGATCGCGACGGGATCGCCTGTCCCCCACCAGTTCCCGGTGGCGAGGATGGAGGTGTCCGCCGCGGCACGCGCGGCAAGGGAGGCGTTGCTGATGATCACCGATCCGCCAAGTTCCGCTGAACTTCCTGAATCCACCGTTTCGAGACCAATGTCATTGAAGGCCAGGTACAGGCTGTCCCCGGTAAAGCTCTTCCCGCCTGAAACCGTGAGGGCGGTCCCGAGGTTGTGGACAAGGCCCAGCGCCGAGACCACGGGATCCGCTCCCGCGACTTCGAGACCCGATCCATACTGGATCCAGAGGTGCTCAAGGGCGGAAGGGGTTGTGGGATCGCGCAGGTCGATTCCGGCCCAGTCTCCCGGTTGAGGAGAGGGAGCGGTACCGTCATCGCTGGAGGAGGTAAGGACGATGGGAGCGAGCGGCTCCCCAGCCGCAAGCAGCCTCCCTTCCTCGACAACGATTCCGGCCCCGGGGGCGAAGGAGAGGGTCGTTCCGGGAAGGAGGGTGAGGGTTGCCCCGTCAACGAGGGTCATCGGGGCAAGGACCTCGATTTCCGGCTCGTCGACACCCCCAAAGGTAAGGTCTTTGTCAATGCTGCCCGCGAGGGGATCGCTCCAGGCAATGGGTGTCACCGCCGGCTCAAATTGGCCGAGCCGGTTGAATCCGACGACAGCGAAATAATAGGTTTCTGTCCGGTCGAGGGGGATGGTTTCATGGGTGAAGGTGTCCGGGGCAAGGGTGGCCACGGGAGTCAGCCCGCCAACGTCGGAAAAGGGAGCCGTTTCGCGGAAGACCATGAATCCGTCAAAGCCGACCAGGGCAGAAGTGTCATAACTGCTCCAGTCAAGGCGGGCATGGTCCGATCCAGAGACGGCAAGGGTCGGGGTTACCGGGGGCGGCAGGGTGCTCTCAATACGGATCAGAAGGGGCGCAACGGTGTTGTTGGCGTTGCCGCTGGTGTCGACGGCCACGACTGCGGCAAAGTGGTCTGTATCGAGGTCAAGCCCGCTGAAACTGAACTGCCGACTGGATCCCGCGACACTGGAGACGGAATCCGCCGGGACAACCGTGTCGTAGGTGGATTGATCGAGGTAGATGCGGAAATTCTTCAGGTCAGCCGGTGGCGAATAGCTGTTCCATTCAATCGTCGCCGTTCCGTCACCGGTCGAGCCAAGGGTAAGGACCGGATTCTCCGGGGGTGTCGCGTCGACGGTGAAGGCGAGGACATCTGTTGGATCGGCTATGCGGCCATCTGTTCCGCGGGCGCCGGAGACCTCGAGGGTGTAGTCACCGGTATTGTCGGAAACAAAGGTCAGGGTGCCGCTTTCCCAGCGGCGCGAATCGAGCCAGCGCCCTCCGCCCAGGGAAGGGACAACGGCCGCATTGGCGCTGGCGAGGTTCAGGGTCGGGTCGACGGAGGTATCCATCTCCCGGTCAAAGGTGAGGGTCACCCCGAAGACCGCGCCGCCGGGCACAGGAACATCGGTACGGACAAGGCTCGTCAGGTCGACGACTTCCGGATTGAAGCTGCGCATCTGATATTCCGCGACAAAATCTATCACGGGGGCATCGAGGGTGGAAAAGGTCTTCGATGCCTCCCGGTTCCCGGAAAAGGTCCGCCCGTTCAGCGTCCATTGCTGGAAGATGTATTCACGGGGCAGGTCCACAATGGTGGCCGGCACACTCAGCTGGAGGGTCTCCCCGTTGGTGTAGGTACCGCTTCCTCCCGGGGAAGCGATGCCGGTCGGATCCGCGAGCACGGTGACATCATGAAGCGGGTTCTCCTCCGCGAAGATCGCCCGGATGGCGAGATCCTCGGTGACCGTCACACTGAGGTCATTGTCCGTCCCGAGGAGGCTGTCATCAGCGGCATTTTCAAAGCGTTCAAAGAGATAACCCGGATTGGGCCTTGCGCGCACCGCGATGGTACTGCCCCAGCGGTATCCCCCCGCCCCACTGACCGTGCCCGCCGCGGCCAGGTTCTGGCTCGTCTGGAGAGTGAAGAGCGGCAACTCAAATTCCGCAATGAGGTCAATGTTGGCATCGGGAACAAAATTGTAGGTCGGGTCGGTGGTCAGTAGCGCCCCGGCGGCGCTCTTCCAGCGGATAAAACGGTAGGGTTTCTCACTCGTCTCGGCCTCGGCTGTGACCGTGACGGAATTACCCTCCCGGACCAGTCCCGCACCGAGGGTTGTACCACCCTCAATTGGTGATGAAAATGTCGCTACGTCAAAATACCGGTAGACGATGAAATCCCCACTGAAGCGATTTTCCTCGGCCGCCTCATGGCCGGACGGTCCGTACTCGAAGAAATCATCACCCTGGTCGGTGAGGATGCGAATCCGGTAGTTGGACGGGGCCAGCCCGTTGAAGCTGACGGATCGGGCTACAGAACCATCGACCGGGATCGCATCGGAGATGACATCATTGGAGGCATAGACGATCCCCTGGGTGATGCGGTCGACCAGTTCAACGCGCTCGATGAAGGGCTGGTCGACACCGGCAGCCCCCC